>JAPLIB010000030.1 GCA_026389335.1 Cyanobacteriota bacterium
CAGGCCTTCACCCAGGAGGCCAGCGCCCGCGGCCTCGATCCGATCGAGACCCTGCAGGGTGTGGCAAGACAGGCCCCGACAGCGCAGCGCAAGGGGCTGCGGGCCGTGCTCGCCTCGTTCCGTGACTACGGCCCAGAGGAACTGGCCGAGTTGTGGGAAGGGGAGTGGCTGCCAGAACGCTGGATCCGCAGCTGGAGCGGCGAACTGGAGGCCCAGCAACAGAAGCCGCATGCAGCAATGAAGCAAAACTGAGTCAACAGTTGCGGCTCAGACTACTGAGCCTCTAAGGTGCCAGGAGAGCGGGCAACGGTCCCGCCGCCACAGCCATGTCACCCACAACCCCAGCGGGACCACCCGCTGCTGGGCCACCACCCAGTTCCCGTCAAAGCACCGCGGATCCTGCAGTTCTGCTCCAGCACCAAAGAATCGCCGAATGCGAGCTGGCCGAGGCCCTCGCCCGCTTCCAGTCCGAAGTCACTCCAGCCAGGGAGATGAGCCTGCCGGCGGTGGTTGAGGCCGCCCGCGGCGCCTTCCGGCTCGGCTTTGCCTACACCTCTTGCCGCGGTCTTGATGACGACGGCCAGCCGCTGCTCGAGGTGACGGTGATGCACCGCGGCGGCGATCAACTCAGCAGCCAGGTGCGGCTTGAAGCTGGCGACCCCGAGCAGGAGTTCACCCAGGCGGCACGGCTGCTGGCACAGCTGCTGGGCATCCCGGTCCTTCCTGTGGCGCCACAGGCTCAGCCACCTAAGGCTGAGCCGTTACAGCCGGTCGCCGCAGTCCAGGCTGCGACTGCCGTTACGGCGGTTACGCCCGTAACGGAGGCGGCGTTACAGGAACCCCTGCAGGCCCAGGCCGCCGAGCCGGCGCCAGAGCCACCCGTTGCTCCAGCCCCCGCATCCCCAGCCACGAAGCAGGGCTCACCTGCGGTGCCTGCCACACCGGTCACGGAACCAGACCCCACTGCGGCTGCGGCATCGGCAACAGCCGTAGCAACCGAGTCGACCAAGCCCGCCCACGCAGCAGCCGCCACCGACACCATCGGCCCTGGCTCCCCGGATGCCCCCGGCACGGAGGAGTCCCTGCGGCCCCTGGCAGAAGAAGAGCGCGAAACGCTGCTGGAGATGATCCGCTGCCTGCGGCCGGTGGAGGCAAGGCGGCAGTTCCAGATCGCCTTCCGCCATCACTTCAAGGTGCCCAAGGAAACCCGGGCGATCGCCGGCTACATCAGCCAGCAGCGGCATAAGGATTTCGTCGATCGCTTTGAGCGCGAGCTCGCCGATCTCCCCCCCGCACCGCCAGAAGCAACGCCAGAACCGGCGGGGGATGGGGCATGAGCGACAGCACGCCAGCCACGCGGCGGAACCGCCGATCACGCAATTACGGCGAGCGCCCCCAGATCAGCCAGGAGCGCCATTACGTGCAGGTGATGGTCTACGGCGACTGCCATCAGCGGCTGCGGGAGCTGATGGAACGCCACAACCTTTCCGCCAGCGGTGCGGCCCATCACCTGATGCGGCTCGGCGCCGGCCTCAATCCCCTTCCTCCTCTCGATTAACACCATGGCCACTGAAACCTTTTATTCCCCCCAGGCCGAAGTGCGCTGGGCCCACCTGGTTGAACCCAGGGCGCAGATGGACCAGGAGAAGCCGCTGGCCTGGTCCGTCGATCTGCGGCTCCCTCTGGCTGAGCCCACCAGCCAGGGATTCCTCGAGACGCTGGAGCGCCAGTTTGTGGAAGCCCACGGCAGCAAGAAGCGCCGCAGCGACAAGGGCGAACCGTGGAAGCCCGACAAGGAGCAGCCCAGCCAGCTGATGGTGGTGAAGTTCAAGGCACAGCAGCTGGTCCGCCGCGACGGCTCCCAGGCGCCCGGGCCGCGGTTGATCGATGCCCGTAAACAGCCCTGGAATGGCGCCGCCATCGGCAATGGCAGCCGGCTGGTGATCGCGTACGTGATCCACGCCTGGGACCGCCCGGAGGGAGTGGGCATCACTCTCATTCCCCGGGCCGCCCAGGTGGTGCACTACGTGCCGTACCAGGAGAGCGATCCCACCCAGGGCTTCCAGGAGCAGGAGGGCTACAGCCAGCCGGAAGCGGCCCTGGCCGCTGGCGGCTACGACGAGTTCGCCGGCTACGACGAGGTGCCGTTCTGATGGAGCACCTCCGCCCTGGCGGCGTCAACCGTCGCCCCTCCACCCAGCTGCCGGCCTTCTGCCGCACGCGCCGGCGGGTCACCACCACCGTGCGGCTGAGCACCCTGCAGCAACTCCTGCGGTTGCTCTTGCTGGTGGTGTTCCTGCAGCTCAGCACGATCCTGCTGGTCCTCGCCGGTCCGGTTCCCGCACCGCTGCGGCCCATGGCGGTGCCGCTGGTGCTGCCACCGAACAACCCGATGGCGGCATCTGCGGCATTGCCCGCCGGGGCGATCGCGATACGCCACAGCGCCCCGATCCCCACCGTCCCCTCGTCTTTTCAGCCATGAACAGCACGACCGCTCTGGTGCCCTATGCGTTCGAAGGGCACCGCACGGGTGAGCACCGATCAACGCGGCGAGGCCTGGTTCGTCGCCGCCGATGTCTGTACCGCCCTGGCCCAGTACCCGATCGCCAGGGCCCTGGCCACCTTGAAGGAGGAGGAGCACTGCCTCCATTCCGAGGAAGGTCCCGGCAGCGAAGGCCTCACCCTGGCCCTGATCAATGAGGCCGGCCTGCTACGCCTCCTGCTGATGGGCGACAGCCCAATGGCGAGGCGGATGCGGCACTGGCTCATCCATGAGCTGCTCCCATCCCTGGAACGCCCTGCGGGTCGATCGAGGGAGCACCAGCAAGCCCCGGAAGGACTGCAGAACCAGACCGTGAAGGAGCTGCTGCGGTTGACCGAAGAGATCATCGAGCTCACCGGCGTCGGCTACGCCGATGCCCTCGCCGCGGCGCTGATGGACATTGAGGCCAACACCGGCCTGCAGCTCGCTCCGCTGCAGCAAGTGCTGGCAGGCAGCGGCCCTGCGGCCTCGGGTCATCGGCCCCGTCAGCTGGGAGATCAACCAGTCAAGGCACGCCTGGATGCAGAGCAACTGGCCGAGCGGCTGGGCCGCACGATCCGCGATACCAACCGCAGCCTGGCCGCCTGTGGTCTGCAGCTGCGCAACGACGAGGACGACTGGCAGCTCACGGAAGCCGGCAGCGACTGGGGCGTCACCCTGCCGCTCTGCAGTCGGGGAGAGCGCCTCCAGCAGATCCTCTGGGATCCCGCAGTGGTGGCGTTTCTGCACCAGAGCAACTGAAAGGCACCCAACCAATCCAAGCCACGCACCTGAGACCCAGACCATCAGCCATGACATCCGTAACTGATCGACTGCTGCGGCTCCCGGAGGTGATCCACCGGGTCGGCCTTTCACGCACCACGATCTACAGCCTGATCGCCACAGGCGAGTTCCCCAGGCAGATCGTGATTGGCCCGCGGGCGGTGGCCTGGTCCCAGCAGGAGCTGGAGGCCTGGATCACCTCGAAGCGTCAGGCGGCCTGCAGCGCTGATGGTTGAGCAGCCATCTCTGCGCTCAGCTTTGAGACCGGCGCCAGAGCGCCAGCGACGGCCACCTGATCGAGCAGATCGGCCCAGCGCTGCAGCATGTAGGAGCGCTCCTCGAGGTATTCGGCCCAGTCGTAGGCGCGGCTGACGCTGTTGCCATCGGCATGGGCCAGCTGCTTTTCGGTGACCACCCTGGGGATCTTGAGCTGCTCGATGCAGTTGGTCTGCCCGAAGCCCCTGAAACCATGGGGTGTCTGCCGCCCCTGGAAGCCCATGCGCCGCAGCAGCATCGAGAGGCAGCCATTGCTCATCACCCGCAGCTCGCCGCTACCGCGGTGATTGGGGGTGTGAAAGACCAGATCGGTGTGGCCACTGATCGGCCGCTGCAGGTCAAACAACAACCGCGCCTGCGATGAGAGCGGCACGATGTGACGAACGCGGGTCTTCATGCGTTCAGCGGGAATGATCCATTGACGACCGTCGATATCAACTTCGCTCCAACGGGCTTCCCGGAGTTCACTGGGCCGCACCAGGGTGAGCATCATCAAGCGCAGAGCGATCAGGCTGCTGCGCTCTGCCAGGCGCTGCCGCTCAAAGCGATCGATCATCTCCAGCAGCTCGGGCAGCTCCACCCAGCTGATGCGGTGGTAGTGGGTGACGCGGGTGGCGGCGATGACCTTGCGGGCTTTGACGGCGGGATTGTCCTGTCGAAGTTCGAGGTCAACCGCGTGCTCAATCACGCGACGGGTGACGTCGTTGCAGCGGCGGGCCTGTTCATGGGCACCCCTGGCGAGGATGGGCGCGAGCAGACGGGTTTCAATGTCGCTGCGATTGATCGCCTCGATATCCAGTTGACCCAGTGCCGGTATCACGAAGTGATTAAGTTTCTCTCGCATATCTCTGCAATAGCGGGGGCTCCAGCTGGCGCTGTGGTGCTCAAACCAGGCCTGAGCGATCTGGGCAAACGGACGGCGGCTGTTCTGCACCTGCTTGCGCTGCTGGCCCGGGGCCTGGGAGCGTGGATCGATCCCGGTTTTGATCCAGGTGTTCAGCTCCAGGGCCTGCTTGCGGGCATCGGCGAGCCGCATGGCCGGGTAGGCGCCGATCGTGAAGGTGCGCCGTGCACCCTGCCAGCGGTAGTCCTTGCGCCAGGTCTTGGAGCCGGAGCGCGCCACCCAGAGGTAGAGGCCGTCACGGTCGTGGTGCTTGGTGCCCGGGCGGTCCGGGTCGGGCCGTATGGCCTGGATCGCCTTGTCACTGAGCATGACGGACAGCGCCGGAACGCTGGCGTGGGAGGGGATGTCGGCGGTTCAACAAGCCAGGTGACGGTATAGACCCGGACCCGGCTGGCTATACCGTCAAAAATACCGTCATCCGTAGCGGCTGTAACGGGCTTTCAGCGGATCTGCCCGGACGATCCAAAAGCGCAGATCGACTACGCCGCAATGGTTTTAGGGTTTCTGCGGATCTCTTCGGATCCTGTCAAAACGGAGGGGGCGGGATTCGAACCCGCGGAAGGTTTCCCTTCGCCAGTTTTCAAGACTGGAGCCATCAACCACTCGACCACCCCTCCAGACCTTCTGCTGCCGTAGCCGCAAAAGCCTGGGACATTGTCCCATGTTGCGGTCGATCACCCTCCTGCGCGCCGCCTGCTCGAGTGATTCTCCTTGCGGTGTCCTGGGGCGATCTGGTCTTGGGTCTTGCTGTGCTGTGGAGCTCAGCTCCAGTTTCAGGCGCCCAATGCCGAGGAAGGCCAGGCGTCATATCCAGCCAACAGCGCTCAAGATTGCGTGGAAGAGCGTCGTTGGGCCACCAATGCAACCAGCAGGGCTGTTGCAAGCAGGCCATGCAGGAGGATGTCGTCACCAGCCGTAGGCGATGGCCTCCCGTCACGTCAGCCCACCCAGCGAGCACGAGACAGGGGAGCAGGTTGTCGGTCAGGTAGGCCCAGCCGACTCTGGTGTTGGCCGGAGCCATGGGTGTCCGGCGTGCGACCCAGGAGGCGATCCCCAGGGCCAGCAGTCCTGCCCCGCTCAGTCGAGTGATGGCCCTGGCGGGCCCCTGCAGCGATGTCCCCACCAGGGCCGATGCCGCCCCGGCTGGATCGGCAACCAGCCCCAGTCCAGCGATGCTTTCCACAACACCGCCACGTGGCGGCAACCGGCAGTCATCACCGCATCAAACCAAGATCAACCGTCGTCAAGAACCGCACGACCTGACTCCAGGTGGTCTGCCGGCCACTCAGCGATCGCTTCAGATATAAAGCCACTCAAGGCGGAAATGTTGGTATTGATGGGATAGTCGGTATTTTGGAGAGAGACTGATTCGAGGACAGGAATCTTATTTTGATCGGCGACCAGTTTTGTCGACTGGGTGTTCTTCCCCGTGGTTGGTATCATCCATTTGGATTCTTCCCCGCGACCTATAGGCCCCCTCCAGCTGGCGCAACGCCCCAGGATCTGGCTAGGCAGCAGCCAGGCGGTGTCATCCTTGAACTCCCGATGCCAGCTCAGTTTCAGCGAGGAAATTCCATTTGGTGATGCGAATCGTTGTTGTCGGCAGTTTCGGCTCTCAGGGCGATCCGCAATACCGCGTGCATCAGCCGGCGGCGGCCCTGGCCGCATTGCCGGGTTTCGAGGTGTTTGAGCTGCATCCCGATGCTGTCGCTCGCGACGCTGCAGCCCTGGCAGCGGATGTGCTTGTGCTCACGATGACGCTGGACGTCGAGGCCCTGCGGTTGATCCGTCAGCGTCGTCTGCTCGGCAGGCCCACGGTGGTGGAGCTGAATGACTATCTGCCCGATGTGCAGCCCTGGAATCCTGCTGCCGCCAGCTGGCAGGATCCGCGCAGCCATGCACTCTTCCAGGCGCTGCTGCAGACCTGTGATGGCTGTCAGTTCAGTTCGGAGGGCCTGGCGGAGCGGCTGGCTCATCAGTCCCGTCGCTCTGTGGTGTTCGCCAATCACCTCAGTCAGATCCCACCACCGCGCCCATTGCCACCGGGTGACCTGAACGCAACCGTGACGATCGGCTGGGGCGGCTCGATCGGCCACCGCGACGATCTTCGCAGCATTGCTCCGGCTCTGATCGACTGGTTGCCCCGTCATCCGCAGGTGCGGCTTGCGTTGATGACGGAGCCTTTGCTCGCCGAGCCGTTTGCGGTTCTGTCAGCTGAGCAGTGGCAACTGCACCGGCCTGGTTCGCTGCTGGACCATCTCCAATGGCTGCAGACCCTGGATATTGGCGTGGCACCGCTCCTTCCCACCGATTACAACGCCTGTCGCTCGGATGTGAAATTTCTGGAATACGCCGCCGCTGGCGTGGTGCCGGTTCTCCAGAACCATGGGCCGTATCGATCGCTGGCGGAGCAGGGGGTGGCCCTCGCCTTCTCCTCGCCGGAGGAACTGGTTCAGATCCTTGAGCAGCTTGTGCAGGACGTGGGTCTTCGTCAGCACTGGTCGCGCAAGGTGTACGGCTACGTGAGCGAGGAGCGTCGGCTTAGCGGGCATATCCAGGAGCGGGCGGTGGTGTATCGCCGGCTGCGTGATGTCTGTATCGCACCTCCCGGCCCCTTGTCGCCGCTCCTGGTTCAGCAATCCGAACAGCCTTTGGAGTCGCTGGCGGATTGGCAGCGGCTCTCACCGCAGCACTGGCGCATGGGTCTGAACACCCCGGCAGATCAGGAGCGGCAGGCCGCCATTGCTGCGATGCAGCGCGGCGAGGGCGCTCAGGCGGAACGGGGTTTTCGCCTTGCTCTGCAGCATGACGACGCTGATCACCACAGCCTGAGTTTTTTGGCCCTGTTGCTGCGGCAGCGGGGAGATCAGCTGCAGGCTCTGCAGTGTTTTCGCCGGGCTCACGCCTTAGCTCCCTTGGCCTTACGCCCCCGGAACGGACTGGAACACCCCCATCGCGCGGAGCTGCAACGGGGCCAGGCGCTCGCGCAGCAGGGGGAGGTGGAAGCAGCGATCGAGATCTTCCGCGGCATCCTGTGCCAGCACCGCAGCCATAGTGGCGCTTTGTTGCAGCTAGCTGCCATGCTCCGCAGCCAGGGCCGGAAGGCCCTGGCGCGCGCTTGTCTTGAGCGGTTACTGCAGGCCCATCCCGACCACACCCTCGGTCACGGCTCCATGGCGGGTCTGCTGAACAGCATGGGGGATGAGGCTGGCGCCGCAGCGGCTCTCAAGCGAGCTCAGGTTCTCGATCCATCCCTGACATGACCAGCACCATGACTTGCTTTGATCCCGGGCTGCCGCGGTGGCTGCAAGCGCAGAACATCGCGCTGGTGCTCTCCACCTACCGCGCCAATCGCTTGCTGATGATCGGCACGGATGAGCAGGCCAAGCTCAAGCTGCAGGAACGGCTTTACGACCGGCCGATGGGCCTGTTCGCAGCCGGCAACAGCCTCTGGTTGGCGGGGCGTTGTCACCTGTGGCGTTTCGACAATCTGCTGGCACCCGGCCAGGAGCATGAGGGAGCTGATCGTTTGTATGTGCCGGCCGCCAGTTTCCTCACGGGCGAAGTGAATGCCCATGAACTGGTGCTCGACGGCACCGGTGAGCCGCTGTTCGTGAATACGTTGTTCAGCTGCCTAGCGCGGTTGGGTGTGGGCAGCAGCTTTGAACCGTTGTGGCAGCCCCCGTTCATCGATGCCATCGCCGCTGAGGATCGCTGTCACCTCAATGGGGTGGCCCTGCAGGATGGCGAACCTACGTGGGTTACGGCCTGCAGCAGCGGCAACTCACCCACCAGCTGGCGGCTGGAACGCCAGGGTGGCGGCGTACTGATCCATCTCCCCAGCGCTGAGATCGCGGCGCGGGGCCTCACCATGCCCCATTCGCCCCGCTGGCACGCAGGAAGGCTGTGGCTGCTCAACTCCGGCAGTGGTGAGCTGGGCTGGATCGATCAAGGCGTGTTCAAGCCGCTGTGCTGGTTGCCGGGCTTTGTGCGGGGGCTGGCTTTTGTCGGCGACTGCGCGCTGGTGGGCCTGTCCAAATTACGGTCGCCTCAGTTCACCGGTTTGCCGCTGGAGGAACGGCTGCAGGCGGAGGGGCTGCCGGAGGGGAAGTGCGGTCTGCGGGTGATCGATCTGAACAGCGGTGCGGTGTTGCACAGCCTCGATCTGCCGGAACCGATCGATGAACTGTTTGATCTGGTGGTGCTGGAGGGCGTGCGCCATCCCCGGGCCCTGGGGCTGCTGGATGAGGAGATCGACTGTCTGGTGAAACTGCCGCACCAGGACCGACTGATACGGATCAAGCCGAGCAAGCCGAGCGGATCGCCTTACCAGGGTGAGGCGGTGCCGCGGCTGGGGCTGCCTCAGCCGACAGCGAGCATGTTGCGCTATCAGCGGGTGTTTCAGCTCACGGCTGCCACCTTGGCCCCGTATGCCGCGCTTACCTATCCCTCGCTGGCGCCAGGTTCGACGGCGTTGCAGGCACTGCGCGGCGAGTTGCTGGGGATATCGGCGATGGCGGATGGGGTGATGGTGGGTCTGGTGATTGCCGAACGGGCCGGGGCGACTGCTGCTGCGGTGGTCTCGTTGATGGTGGATCCCAGCTGGCGTAGCCGCGGGATCGGCACCCGCCTGTTGCACCACCTGATGCAGTTTCTGGCGGAGGAAGGGATCGAGGCGCTCTCGATTCGCTATCAGGCGCCCTGCGGGCAGCCGATATCCCTGGATCGCATCCTGTCGCGGTTGGGTTGGGCTGCGCCGAAACAGCAGTTTCTGTTGCTAGGAGTTTGTTGCCTGTAGCCCCCAGCCCCGCGAGCCACCAAATCTTGGGAGCAGCCTGAGCCAGCGGCTGGATCACCCTGGCCGATGTCTACGGAGTGGGACTTGCCTCTGCACCGCTTGCTGAGGTCTTGGCCTC
>JAPLIB010000170.1 GCA_026389335.1 Cyanobacteriota bacterium
CAGCATGCAGCCGGGCGTGGGAATCCACGAGGGATTGGTTTGGTGTAGGAACCCCAAGCTCTCACGGCTCCCTGCCCACCCAATGGACTGAGACCCGTTCTGTTGCAAGGGGTCTCGGACTTGTGTCGGTCAGCCAGGGGCCCGGGTACTGGGCCATCCCCCTCAACGCCCTGCTCGAATCGCTGCAGGCCAGCCCCGAAGGACTGAGCAGCGATCAGGCCAGGGAACGGCTCTCTCGCCATGGTCCCAACAGCCTGGCCAAGGCCTCCCAGTCGGGGACTGCGCTGCTGTTGCTGCGTCAGTTCAGCAGCCCGATCATCCTGATTCTGGCGGTGGCGGCCTGCCTGTCATTTCTGTTGGATTCGCCTACCGACGGCGTGATCATCCTGCTGATCGTGTTGATCAGCGGCCTGCTGGGCTTCTGGCAGGAAGTGGGCGCCGCTTCGGCCGTGCAGCACTTGCTTCAGACCGTGGAAGTGCGCACCAAGGTGCTGCGGGATGGCAGACCAACCAGTTTGCCGGTGCGTGATGTGGTGCCGGGAGACGTGGTGGTGCTCTCCGCCGGAGCCGGCATCCCCGCCGACTGCCGCCTGCTGGAAGAACACGATCTCAGCCTCGATGAGGCCGCCCTCACCGGCGAGAGCTTCCCGGTGGCCAAGCACCCCGGCCTACAAGCGAATGACGCCACCCTGGCCCAGCGCACCAACGTGCTGCATCTGGGCACCCATGTGGTGAGTGGCACAGGCCGGGCCCTGGTGGTACACACCGGCCGCAGCACGGCCTACGGCGCCATCGCCGATCGACTGCGCCAGCGACCACCCGAAACCGAGTTCGAGCGCGGAGTGCGCCGCTTCGGCAATCTGCTGCTGGAAGTGACCCTGGTGTTGATCGCGCTGATCTTCGCCTTCAACGTCTACCTCGATCGGCCAGTCGTAGACTCCTTTCTGTTCGCCCTGGCCCTGGGAGTGGGGCTGACGCCCCAGCTGCTGCCGGCGATCATCAGCGTCAACCTGGCCCGCGGGGCGCGCCGCATGGCCCAGCGGCAGGTGATTGTCAAACGGCTAGCGGCGATCGAGAACTTCGGCAGCATGGATGTACTGTGCGCCGACAAAACCGGCACGCTCACCGAAGGCACGGCGCAGATCAGCATGGCCCTGGGTGCCGATGGCCATCCCAGCGCCAAGGTGTTGCACTATGCCTACATCAATGCCTCCCTCGAGACAGGCTTCGCCAACCCGATTGATGCGGCAATCCGTCGCCATGGGCCCGAACTCGCCTACCCCGAGCTTGCAGGTGCCGCACTAGCTGCTCCCGAACTGGTTGGCGCTGGCGAAGAGGGAAACGCTGGCGACAGGCTCAGCGGCTGGGTCAAGCTGGATGAAGTGCCGTTCGACTTCGGCCGCAAACGGCTCAGCATCCTGGCCCTGCCGCCCGGCAGCCAGCAGCCGCTGCTGATCACCAAGGGGGCCCTCGCCAAGGTGCTCGCCGTCTGCAGCACAGCGGCACTCGCCGATGGCCACCTCGTACCAATCGAGTCGCTGCGGGCTTCGATCGAGGCGCGCTATCACGCCCTCAGCGCCGCTGGCTACCGCTTGCTCGGGGTGGCGCTACGCCACGGCCAGCCCGGCGACGACGACCTCGATGGTGTGATCGAGCCCGAATCCGAGCGCGACATGACCTTTCTGGGTCTACTGGCCCTCAGCGATCCACTCAAGCCGGCGATCGCTGCCACCGTGCAGGAGCTGGCGGGCCTGGGGGTGCGGCTGAAGATGATCACCGGCGACAACGCCCTCGTGGCGGCGCGGGTGGCCAAGGAGGCCGGGCTGGCCAATCCAGAGGTGATCACCGGAGCCGAATTGCTGGAACTCAGCGATGCGGCCCTGCCGATCTGCGCCCAGCAATGCGACGTATTCGCCGAAGTGGAGCCGAATCAGAAGGAACGGCTGATCCGGGCGCTGCGCCGCGGCGGCAGCGTGGTGGGCTACATGGGCGATGGCATCAATGATGCCCCGGCCCTGCATGCCGCCGATGTGAGCCTTTCGGTGCAGGGCGCGGTTGACGTGGCCAAGGAGGCGGCCGACATCGTTCTGCTTGAAAACGATCTGGCGATTCTGGCGGCTGGCATCCGCGAGGGACGGCGCACCTTTGCCAACACGCTCAAATACGTGTTCGTGGCCACAAGCGCCAACTTCGGCAACATGATTTCGATGGCGGGAGCCTCCTTACTGCTGCCCTTCCTGCCACTACTGCCCAAGCAGATCCTGCTCACCAACCTGCTCACCGATCTGCCGGAGATGACGATCGCCGGCGACCGGGTGGATGCGGACTGGATCCAACGGCCACGCCGCTGGAGCATCCCCTTCATCCGCCGCTTCATGTTCAGCTTCGGCCTGGTGAGCTCGGTGTTCGACTACCTCACCTTCGCCGTACTGCTCTGGGTGCTGGGCAGTGATGTGGAGCTGTTCCGCACCGGCTGGTTTATGGAATCCGTGATTTCCGCCGCCGCCATCGTGCTGGTGGTACGCACCCGAGGCCCCCTGCTGCAGAGCTCCCCTTCCCGTCCCCTGGTGCTGGCCACGGTGGTGGTGGTGATCGCCACCCTGCTGCTGCCCAGCACACCGCTGGGGGGCTTGCTCGGCTTCGTACCGCTACCGCCTGTGTTTCTGCTCTGGCTGCTGCTGATTCTGATCGCCTATGTCGTCAGCGCCGAGCTGGTCAAAGGCTGGTTCTACCGCCACCATCTCGAACAGAACTAAAGGCGCGATGGCACCATCTGCACGCAGCAGGGAGCGCATCCGCAGAGCGGGCGCAAGCCGTGATGACGGCCGCTGGGAACACTGGCAGCAGCTGCCGATCCGGCCCACATCTTCACCCTCAACTGCCCTCCACGGCCGCGGCATGAAAACGGCTCTCGCTCTGATCCTGCTGATGATGACCACCACAGGCTGCGTCCTGCCACTCAGGCTGCTGCGAACTCTGACGGCAACGCCGAAACCCGACACCACGCCCTATCCCAAAACAATCCTGCGCGGCCTTGTGCCTGGACAGAGGATCGACTGGATTGGCAATGACACACTGGTGTTCATTGGCTGGGGCACCAAAGAAGATCCAGCCTCTTCACTCTATGCCTGGGATCTGAAAAGTCCACCGCAACGCTTGTTCAAGGGGGTTGAGAGCTTTTGCATCAATGGCAACAGCATCATGCTGGGCACGCGAGCACCAACGGCACGGCTGTCAAAGCACTACCGCATCCGATTCCCTGACCGCAAAGTTGAATACTTAGGGAGCCGGGAGCTGGTCAAAGGCTTCAGCTATGGCAGTAACTACACTTGCCAGAATTACCCCACGCCCCCTCCCCTGCTCCGGCACAACTGGGTGGAACTGAAACCGGGGGATGGCTTTCTCGACTTCGGTGTCGACGGATCTCAACGCGGCTACTCCGTAAGCCGTCTTGAAGAGAAATTAGAACAGCGGCATGACACAGGCATCAAAGTCGATTTACCTACTCTTCCTGCAATCACCGACTGGCATCCCGAGAAAGGGTATCTGATATACGACATCAACCTCAGCCACGAGGAGCGCAGGCGCTGGCAGCGCACCAATGGCCTGACGATCTGGCATCTCGATAGTGAACAAGTTGGCCATGCCGTGAAAGTGCCAGCAGGCCCCTGGGTCAATTCAGACGGTGGCGACATTCTGTTCCTCAAGGCCCGCGATGGCCTGGTGATCACCACGAAAGGCTTCAATCGAGATGGCTCCCCCGGCACCGCCGGCGCATATCTGGTGCAGCCCAATGGCCTCTACCAGCGTCTGGAGACTGGCTTCGTCAGCAAGCCGGCAATATCAGCCGACGGCTGCCGCCTGGCCTACGCCTTCCAGGAGCATCTCGACCAGCGCTCCAGCCCCCACGAGGGCGGCCGGATCCTGGTGATGGCGAATCTCTGCGCGAAGAAATAGCGCTCCCAAGTCTTAACTCACCAACCCCATCCCTGGCAACCCATGGCACCGGATCCCCGCGTTCTGCTCGATGCTGCCTTTGCCGCCTATGGCGAAAGCACCCCAACAGGCTATAGCGATACTGGCCAGATCCTCACTAATAAGGCCGGCCTCTATCTCTGCGTATACCGCAAGGATGGCACCGACGAGTACATCGTTGCCTTTCGTGGCACCGAAGGCAACCTGGCGGACATCACCACTGACGCCCAGAAAGGCTGGCCTCAATACGACAATAGCACTGATGAAATTCAAAATCTAATCAAAGTCCTCCTACCCAAAGCCAGCCGCATCGACATCACCGGTCACAGTCTCGGCGGCGCTCTGGCCCAATTCGCTGCCTATGACTTCGCCATAGAAAACCCACGGCTCGACAGCAGCAAGATCAACCTCACCACCTGGAATTCGCTGGGTGGGGAGTGGGCCCTGCGCCAATTCCGCACTTACAACCCTGCCGTGGCCGCCACCATCAACGGCACCCATTACTACCGCGGCGATGACATTGTTGCCCGTCTCGGCAACGGCCACGTCGGTGGCGTCAGCCTCCGCCTGCTGGATCCTGAGCACCAAATCGCGACAGTCGTCGATGCCCATATGAAGCAGGAACTGGTCGAAGGGCTGGACTACGGCACGGGCTATGTCAAGGAACCCGACTACTTCCACATCGCCGATTCCTCCCAGGGCCTTGTTGCCCTTCTGATCGGTGGAATCAACAAACTCCAAACGCCCCAGTCCTCGCTCGACGGGATCAAAATGCTGATCGCCGGCATCGGTCTGCTGCCACTGGCCAATGCCACCACACTCAAATGGGATCTGGGCACGCTGATCGGATCGATGCTGATGCAGGAGGTGATGGCCCGGAGTCACCCCCTGGATGATCAGATCCTGGAGCAGCTGAAACAGTTCAGCACCGACCTGCTGAGTGTGCCCACGACGATGACGGCCGTGATCGATGGCATGGTGAACCAGCTCGAAAACATGGTTCAGCAGGGCTGGGCAACGGCAGCGAACAACGCTGCCGGGATCGCGAACGCCAACACCTTGTTGACCGATCTGGTCGCCAAGCTGGAGCGGGTAGATCCCGATCAAGCCGCCCTTGCCAGCTGGGTGATCCAGCGCACAATCAATCTGATCGAGATAACCGTTCTACCGATCACACTCCTGCCCGGAATACCCAGCCTGCTGGATTCGGTGCGCTTCATTCGCGCCGGACTGGCCATGGCCGCCTCGTACTCCTGCCCGCTGATCCTCGATCTCGATGGAGATGGCATCGAAACGCTGGCCCTGGAGACGCGGGCGATCCATTTCGATCACAATGGCAACCGATATGCCGAACGCAGCGGTTGGGTGGGCTCTGACGATGCGCTGCTGGCATGCGATCGCGATGGCAACCAGCTCATCGACAAGGGGCACGAATTATTCGGCAACCAGACACGCCTGGCCAATGGAAGTCTCGCCGCCAACGGCTTCGAAGCGCTCAGGGAGTTCGACAACAACAGTGATGGCTGCGTCGACAGCCAGGACGCCGACTGGAGTCGTCTGCAGCTCTGGCGGGATCGCAACTCGAACGGCTTCCTCGATGCCGGTGAATGGCTTTCACTCGCCGAGGCGGGCATCGCCAGCCTGGATCTGACCTACACAAACACCAGCATTAACGATGCTCAGGGCAACCAACAGCGTCAACTGGGGAGCTATCGCAACAGTCAGGGGGAGCAACGTTCGCTGGTGGATGTCTGGTTCCAGGTGGATACGGCCCAGGGCTCATTAGAAGTTACCCAGAAGCCTGTGGCTGAGCAAGTTCTCGCCAGCCCAGGAGCTCCAGCATTCCCCTGATGTCGTGAGCCAGGGCGGCCAGCCCCTCGGTGATCGACCAGAACCCATCGAGCCGCAGCG
>JAPLIB010000049.1 GCA_026389335.1 Cyanobacteriota bacterium
CACGAGACAAATTCACGAAAAAGTGCCGAAATCGAGCCTTCTGCTGGGAGGTACAGCCAACGATCGACCGAAAACAGGAAGAAATCAGTTGTAGCTGTGGAAAACTGATGCTGCGAGATGGTTTTTCTGCAAACTCCTAAGAGACTGTTGAAAACCTGTCTCAGCCACGATTGAGTACTTCTTGGCCACCGGGGAACCCAATGATCATCGGCTTGTCCACGGCCGGCAGAACCCTGGTCAGGCCTTCTGAAGTTTTTCAGCAGTCCCCTGCGCTACACGCGATCGAACTGCAGCGCAAACGCCTCAAAAATGTTGCGGATAGAGGCGCCAGGAGGGAGCAGCCCCCGTCATCGCCGCAGTTCATCCCCGGTGGGGCTCGAACCAGCGCCAACGGTTGAGGCACAGTGTTTCAAAGATGGAACGACCGCTGCGCAACTGCTCTTTGCCGCGATCACCGATGGTTCCGGCCCCCAACCGCCTGACCCCTGAGCGCACCGTGGTGGTGGCCGCGACGCTGTTCGCCCTGGTGGGACTGCTGCTGCAGTGGTGGAAGCTGCAGGCGCTGACCGCCTCCTACGACCAGGGGATCTTTCTGCAGGTGCTCTGGAACGGGCTGCACGGTCACCCCTTTGAGAGCACCCTCTCCTCCCAGCTCTCCACCAACGTGGTGCACAGCGGCCAGCTGCCCCAGCTGGGTTACCACCGCCTCGGCCAGCACTTCACCCCGATCCTGGCCCTGTGGATTCCCCTGGTGGGGCTGCTGGGAAGCCTGGCTCTGCCACTGGTGCAGGTGGGCCTGATGACAGCAGCGGGGCTCTTGCTCTACCGGCTCGCCCTGGACCGCCTGCAACCCGCCCTGGCCGCCACCCTCGCCCTGGCCTTCTTCGCTGCCAATGCGGTGGTCGGTCCCACCTGGGGCAACTTCACCGACCTCTGCCAGCTGCCGCTGCTGTTCTTTGCCCTGGTGTTCGGTCTGCGCCGCCGATGGCCATGGCTGGTGGGGCTGAGCACTGCGCTGATCCCGCTGATCCGCGAGGACACCGGCGTGCTGCTGGTGGGAGTCGGCCTGTGGCTGTGGTGGCGTGAATCGCAGCGCTGGCCACTGGCCCTCGGCCTGATCCTCTACGGCGGCGGCTGGGTGCTCCTGGTGACAACGCTGCTGATGCCGCTGTTCAGCGAAGACAATTCCCGGCGCTTCATGATCGAGAACTTTGGCCAGTACGTGCCTGGCACCAGCAGGGCCAGCAGCCTGGAGGTGCTGCGGCAGGCTCTGCAGCAGCCGGCGGTGCTGCTGCGGGAACTGGTGCATCCCCCCCTGGACAGCCTGCGCTATCTCGCCGCTCAGGGGCTGCCGCTGCTGTTCCTGCCACTGATATCCGCAGACGCCTGGGTGCTGATGGGACTGCCCCTGCTGGGGCTGCTGCTGGCCCAGGGGAGCAACAACCCACTTTCGATCAACATCCGCTACGCCCTGCTGGTGGTTCCGGGGCTGTTCGTCGGGGCCCTCTGCTGGTGGGAACGGCACCCCCAGCTGTACGCCTCCCGTCGCCTCAGGCGCCTCTGGCAGGGCTGCATCGGCCTGTCGCTGCTGTTTGCCCTGCTGGCCAACCCCAACCGCAGTCTTTCCTTCGCGATCCCCGACAGCCTTCATCCCTGGGTCTATGCCAACCCGGTGGCGCAGTGGCGCCATGGTCAATGGGCCCGCCAGGCCCTGGCCGTGATCCCCGACCAGGCCAGCGTGAGCGCCCCCACCAACCTTGTCCCCCAATTGGCGCAGCGCCCGGTGCTGGTGCGCTTCCCGGAGGCCACGGCCTACCTCAACCGCAACGGTGAAGCGCGACCTGTGGACTGGGTGGCGGTGGATCTGCAGTGGCTGGAGCGCTATGGCAAGGCCTTCGGCCGCGACCGAAAGGCCCTGCGCGAGAGCCTGCAATGGCTCAGCAAACCGCAGCTGGACTACGTGCCTGTCGCCGTGGTCGATGGGGTGGTGGTGCTGCAACGCCAGGGTCCCTCGAAGCCGGAACTCGCGGGGCAACTGCAGAGCCTGCTGACCCGCCTGAAGCGCGACTGGCCGCAAAACGATGCCCCCGATCCCTGACGGGACCGGGGGCTCTCGCCGGGTCCGCTCTGTCGCGGAACCGAGTGATCAGGAATCAAGCGCCGAAATCAGCCGGCGTTCTCCGCGATCAGCAGACCCTGCATGCAACAACTGGAACTCACGGGCACCTCCTCCTTGGGGGATGGTGTCAGCCGGCGATGCTTTCGGCGGGGGACGACCCGAAGGCCACACACACACCACATCACTGCTAACAGAACTGAATCAAGCTAGCGAGCGCAACCCCGACGCTGCGACCGCTTCAAGATCCTGATCCCGCGGTCCCTGGGCAGAGCTGGGGACGACCACAACCAAGACCCGACTGGGTAGCGGACGTTACGGATTCATGTCGATACGACGGTAGTTGCTCCAATTGCGAGGTGAAGCCGCATTGGCAAAGATCTGGTCCCATACCGCCACCAACGCAGGGCGATGCTGCGCCGCCTCAACGGCATGGATATCACGCCACACGGAGATGACGGTCCAGTGATTAGGCCGAGAGTTCCAGGTCCAGACCTGAAATCCCTCGAATCCCGATTGACCCTTGAGAGCCCGAGCGAGCTGCTGAAAATAGGGCTGATACAGCTCACGCTTTTTGGGATCAACGTCCACATGCTGAATCACCACCAACGAGTCCGGCCGGACCTTCAGAGAACGATCGCCAAGCAGAAACGTCGAAGGGAGTTCAAACAATCTCGCCTTGGCCAGGCAGTCACTGGAATCGGTGAAAAAGTCTCGATTCCAGCCATTACGTTCGGAACTGGCATCAGGATTGAGGCTGGGCTGGCTAAAACTCTGGAGCAGCACAAAATCCTGTTGGGCGCTGATGTCCGTGAAAATCTGGAGCGGCGAAGACCGGCCAGACGCCTGCAGCCTGCCAACCAGATGCTGCAGCGAGACAGAAGCGAAAGAAGCGCCAGCAGCCTCAGCGCTGGGCACGCTGCAACGGGCCAGGCCAGGTGGGCTGTACAGATAGACAATCAGGCCCTGCCTGGCAGAAGCCGCAGCAGCCACAGGCTGAGCAAAGGCGACAGACTGCAACACCAGGGCCGAGAGGAATCCGAGAAGAAGAACTAATTTCATGGCTTAGCAGATGGGGGCCCACTGGTTGCTGGCTGCCAAGATCAGTATCAACCAAACGCCTGGCCAAAAGCTTCAACAAGCCATTAAGAGTATCAATCACACGCTCACGAGCGGCCTTGAATTCAGCATTCACCTTGACAGCGGACAAATCCGGGCGAAAGACCGTCATGCCATAGCGCACGGGAGCCCCCCTAGCAAGACCTGGCGATTCCTTGCATCTTGCTTGCATCTTGTGCGTGCCATTGCTGATCACGCAGAGCCTTCAGCCCACTGATCACCACCTCCTGCCACTGACGCGGCCAGGGATTAAGGCATCCCCATGGGATGTAAATACAAAAAAAAGCGCCCGGAGGGCGCCTTTAGGAAATTGTCTTTAAATCAGGATCAATCAGAGAGCGTTACCGCGGGGCAGAACCTCTTCAGGGAAAACGAAGTTTTCGTGCGGTTGGTCCGCAGGAGCCATCCAGGCGCGCAGACCTTCGTTCAGCAGAATGTTCTTGGTGTAGAACGTCTCGAACTCAGGATCTTCTGCAGCACGGATTTCCTGGGACACAAAGTCATAGGCGCGCGAAGCGGTTGGCGGTGACCATCGAGTAGGTCTCCTCTTCCTGCGTGGGCTCGAACGCCTTGAAGGTGTTCGCCTGATCGCTGTCCTCAAACAGGGTGTTCTCCACCGTGGCGCCGTGGATGGCACACAACAGAGCACCACCCAGAATGCCGGCCACTCCCATCATGTGGAAAGGATTCAGCGTCCAGTTATGGAAGCCCTGCAAGAACAGCAGGAAGCGGAAGATCGCTGCCACCCCGAAAGATGGTGCGAAGAACCAGCTGCTCTGACCCAGCGGATACATCAGGAAAACACTGACGAAAACCGCAATCGGGCCCGAGAAGGCGATGGCGTTATAAGGACGGATGCCCACCAGACGGGCAATCTCGAACTGACGCAGCATGAAGCCGATCAGCGAGAAGGCACCGTGCAGGGCGACAAACGGCCAGAGGCCACCGAGTTGAACCCAGCGCACGAAGTCGCCCTGGGCTTCAGGGCCCCAGAGCAGCAGCAGGCTGTGGCCCATCGCATCAGCGGGGGTGCTGACGGCGGCGGTGAGGAAGTTGCAACCCTCCAGGTACGAACTGGCAATGCCGTGGGTGTACCAGGAGGTGGCGAAGGTGGTTCCGGTGAGCCAGCCACCCAGTGCCAGATAGGCGGTGGGGAAGAGCAGCAGACCGGACCACCCCACAAAAACGAAGCGGTCGCGCTTGAGCCAGTCGTCGAGGATGTCGAACCATCCGCGAGCGGCAGGAGCGCGCCC
>JAPLIB010000143.1 GCA_026389335.1 Cyanobacteriota bacterium
CGCTCCACTGATCGGACCGAGGCAGAGACCACTGCAGCCCCGGAATCAGCCCCGGCTCCGCAAGCCCTTCAGGCCCAGCCCAGCGGATTCTCTCCCGAGCAGCTCGCTGCCCTCTCCGCTCCCCTCGATCGCGCCAACGTCCGACAGCGGGAGCAGGGCCGCGGAAAGGTGGCTTACGTGGAAGGTTGGGTCGCGATCGCTGAGGCCAACCGCATCTTTGGCTTTGATGGCTGGCAGCGTCAGACGATCGCCGTGCGCTGCGTCAACCAAGCCGAACGCCCGATCGGTCGGGACCAAAAGCCCGGCTGGGGTGTCACCTACACCGCCCGAGTGCGCGTCACCGTCAACGCCGGTGGGCTGCCGCCCCTGATCCGAGAAGGGAGCGGTGCCGGCCACGGCATCGACGTGGATCTGGGCCAGGCCCATGAATCCGCCCTCAAGGAGGCCGAGACCGACGCCATGAAACGGGCGCTGATGACCTTTGGCAACCCGTTCGGGCTTGCCTTGTATGACAAACAGCAGCGGCAGGTGAGCGGCGCACCTGGCCAAGGGGAGGGGCCGCAGCGGTCAGCAGAGCAGCGGCCCCCGGTCAGTCGCCCGGCGCCCAGCACTCCTCCTCCCTCCGCAGCTTCCCCAGCTCAGGAGCACACACCGACCGTGGCGCCCACTCCGTCCCCATCGGCTCCGGCCGACCCCGGCCTGGCTCCTCTCGCTGCCGAGACGATCCAGCACCTTCACGGCACTCTGCGGGCTCTGCCCCGGCCGCTGCTGGAGAGCCTCACCCGGGCTTTCCGCAAACGCTTCCAGGTGCCCGATGCAGCCGTCACCATCGCCGATCGGATTTGCCAGAAGTGCCATCACGACTGGATTGAGGCCTTTCTGGTGCAGCAGCAGTCAACAACAGCGGATTGATGGCAGCGACGATAAGGCTCCTCCTGAGATGGGGCCTTATCGCATCAATCAGGACATAGCAAAGTCAGCTTTCAGCGAGGATCGAAGACTCCAGAGAAAGCTGGAAGAGTTGCTCAGCGACGTGTTGCTGGACTTCCTCACTCTGCAGACGAAGTGGCAGCACCTCCAGGCATGGGCTACCGCTGGTCAGGTTGATCTCGTGCTCCTTCATCAATGGCAAAAGCCTCAAATCCCCAAAGTGAGAGCTGGTCGCAAAGACCATGTGCCGGTCGTGATCAGCATCAAAGACGTAGGCCACGCTGTAGGAGGTGCCATCGGGGCCGGTTGCTGTGGTCACCACCTTGTGGAGCACCGCTTGTGTTGGTTGGATTGCCATCGTTTGAAACTCTTCTTCAGGCGCAGACGTTGATGTTCCACCTCAGCCGCATCCCAATGGATGCGAGAAGGCGTGACACGCCTTGCGACCTTCGCTGACGCGTGTAGCAGGACTGACTGAAATACGGTAGATCGAATGATGCGAGAAGCCCGGAATCACTGACCATGAGCTGGCGACAGAGTCATAAACAGGAGGCCGCATGGGGAGGCTCAGGGAGGTAGACCCAAGCCTTGGCCGTTCTTATGCTGAAAGGCCAGCCCCTGCGGGTTCCAAGGTCTAGCACCGGATTTTCACGCTCGATGCCAGGGGTAGTGTCAAGACCCCCTTCACAAGTCGCCGGATTTGGTGGTCAGCCCTGAAAGTCGCCATGCCTTCAGCTGAGCCAGCAGTTCAGGATCTCCTGTGCTGGAAGGGCTCCCATCGCTCTCAATCAGACAATTGGGCCAATCAAGAAAGCGTCCACCCTTCGGCGCGAGTCTGATCTGGTGCCTCATCAGTGCAGTAGTTATGCTGCCCTCCTTCTGGATGGAAGATCGCGCAAGGGCTCCGCAGGCCAGTCCGAAACAGGGAATGAGACACCCGGGGCATTGGTTGTTGTGAGCGCTGCGGCCGGCCCTTGATGCTGGCCGCGCTGGCGCTTGCTGGCCTGCGATTGCCAACCGTGTTTTTTCTACCCCGTCCCAGCCCACCAGATCGCGTCACGGTGCAGCTGCATCAGCGCTCAGCCGCACTACGTGCCGCAGGCCGAGGCCCTGACCCTGCTCTCCGATCAAGAAAGTGCTGGAAGCCCAGGCCAGGGTGCAGGAGCTTGCTATGTGTCGCCTGCGCTACTCCCAGCTGTCTCTATCGGCCAGGATTTGCAGAAACCCTGTCAGTAGGTTCCGCTAGGCAACAAAGCTGTGTATAAAGCGGGAAATCGAGGACGTCTATGCCCGGCTATCCCATCCGCATGGCCAAAGGGGCTGTGTCCGCTATGGGGGCAGCAGATCGTGCCCTGGGCCTCGAGGCAGCAATCGTTGGATAGCGGATGCCGATCCCTGCGTTCGATCGGTTTGGCCTGCTGCCTGGTGGCATTCACTTGTGCACCATCAAGGAGGTTGAGGTGGACCTGACCTGGAATGACAACCGCCGCCGCCTGACTGCGCTGCTGCAGGAGTTCATCGTGGCTGAACTCGCGCCGCGGTTCACCGTGATTCCTCCCGTTGTGCTCGATGGCAGCTATGTGACGGACAAAAACGATCCCAGCAATATCAACCTGGTGCTGGAACTGAGCAATCTTCCCGATGATCAGCAGTGGGCAGGACAGATGCTCTATCAGCAGAGACCAGAGCTGCTTCAGCGCTACCAGATCGAGATGCTGCCAGCCATCAACAGCCTGACCCAGGACTTCGTGGACCTCCTGCAAACCCTGCGTCCCCAAGTGGCCTTTGAGAAAGGGCTCCACCACAGCCACCGCAAAGGCGTGTTGAGGCTGATCTGATGGGCGGCTGGATCGACGCGATAGAGGCCAAGGCCCGCATCATTCACCAGGAGCTTCAGGCAGCTCGGGAGCTGGCCAGACGCATGGGACAGGAGCCGGAGACCATCAGCGGGCCCTACCTGGAGATGCTCGCCAAGCTCTACCGCGAGGACTTCTCCTATGCCCTGCTGGCCGAAAATGCTGACCTGATCGCCCGTTACCGCGGCCCTGGGGTCGCACACCGTGAGCCACCGGTGTCGCTGGTGACGACGGTGTTCAAGGAGCTCAGGGGGGAGATCCAGAAGGTCGCCAAAGCGATCGCCGGGATGGAAGAAAAGAAGGTTCGCTGGCCGGCCGATCTGGACCCCCAGCTGGCGGGGTTGACCTACGGCAGCCTGGTCGTGGGCATGCGGGTGCCTCGCCCAGGGGATGTAGGCGCCGACGGCCAAGCAGTGCTGCCGGGGGTGAGCGATGACCTCTATCGGGCGGTGCAGACGGCCGTGCAGAGCCTGCCGGCGATTCCACGCCTGATCGAAGACGGCCAGATCAGTGAAGCGATCTATGAGCAGTTCCCGGATCCAGCCGTGCGGGACACGGTGATGGTGGCGGCCCGGCGCCTGGCGCCCTCCGCCCGCAACAAGGCGATCAGCGAACTATTCCTCAGCGGCCCGCAGGCCAGCGAAGAGCTGGGTCCAATCCAGGCGCTCACGAAGCAGAGCCGCCAGGTCCTTGGCCGCAGCCTGAATACGCCCAGCAGCCGGCGCCAGAGGAGCAACGGTGAGTTCGAGGGCGTGGTGCGGGAGGTGGATCTCGATGCCCGTCGCTTTGAGATCCGTGGGCGGGGCGCCAGCAGCGGCATGCGCTGCATCTATGAGCCCCTCTACGACGGCCAGATCATCGCCATGCTCAATGCTGCCGTGCGTGTGAAGGGCAGCTACGAGGCGGCGGCCGATGAGCAGCCCAGGCTGGTGCGCGTTGAGCAGATCACCGTCACCCGACCACCGGATCAGCAGCTGGAGCTGGGTGTTGAGCCAGTACTCAGCTGACCCCCACCTACACCGGCTTGAACCACTGCATCCGGCGCCTGTGGCGCTTTTCGCCATGCAAGACGGTGTGCCAGTGACCCCGGCGCCAGTGGGGCCTGCGGGGGGAGCTGCTGCTGCTCCCAGTGGCAGAAGCACTGGCTGAGGCGGCCCTGGGGGTGCGATCGAGGCGGAAGTCCTTGCCGATCCACTCCGGTCTCTGGGGGTTCACGGCGGTTGTGTCGTCCGCACCTCCCCCCGACCGGAAGCTGCCGGCCAAGATTGAGGTGATGCACCCATCAGCGTCGCAGCAGCCAGCGCAATAGCGACAGGCCGATGATCAGCCCGCATCCGATGTTCCAGAACACGGAAGGCCTCCTGGAGAGGCGCTGCAACCAGGGAGGAAGCTGATCAGCCCAGCGCTCCAGAGCCAGCACCGCCAGCAGCAGCAGCAGCAGGAGCAGCGGGATGCCGATGGCGAGTACGAGTTCCTGCAGCATCGATCGGCCTCCTGCACAAAGACCAGCGCATTGAGCACCGGGCGGAAGATGGCCAGCCAGCCCGATCCCTGCTAGTACAGGTGTACGCCCGCAAGAATCGCCATGGTCCCGGTCCCGCTCTCCCGTCTGCAGCCCTCCCGAGCGGAGGAGATCGAGGCGTGGCCCTATCTCGCCGAGGGCGTGTTGCTCGAGACCCGCAGCCGCAAGGTCTGCATGACCTGCCAGTTCCGCTACCACGCCGGCGTCAACTGCATCCCGCTGCTCACCTGCCAGCTGCACCATGGGCTGATCGCCCATGGCGAGCACCTCACCCACCGGTGCCAGGGCTGGACCGACGACATGGTGAGGCAACGGGGCTGGGCGCCAACAGGGACATGACAGCTGCTGCCAGCCGGCGGCTACCCCCACCCAGGAGGCTGGCTGAGGACTATCCCCACATGAAGCTCTCCCCAGGATCGATCTTCATGAGTCTGTTGCTGGAGCTGAGGATCAAGCTCATCCGGCGAAGGTTTGTCCTCATTCACCCTTGGCATTAGCTAGTTAAGCAGTAGGATTTGCTTCCGGATCGGCTGGTTGGCAACAGTTCGCGAGGTCAGCCTGCGCACGAGGTTCGCGAACCCTAAGACCGTGCGGATGATTTTGAGCGACAATCTTACTGATTTTTATCTGAGTGGTGATCCCGTGAAGAAGATACCCATCAAGCCTCATCTTCTTCCGAATCAGCTGCTCATGAGATCAATATCTTCAGTCATCCTTATGGCCTCATTGGTAGACCCCGCAAAGGCAAGCCCTAGTGGTGTTTTCGAGCCCGCATACTGTCGATTTAATAACGATAGGCCGATTTCTTGCCTGGTAAGAAATAGCTACCGAGACAGGGCTTCGGCCTGGGAGACCACGATTAAGTCATCTGATGGATCTGTTACGAATTTCCTTTCTTCAACTCCGTGTGATGACAAGCAGGCTCTGAAGCATGCTTTTGACTCAAGTGGTGGGGTTTGGAGAGGGGATGGTCAGGGCCTCTACGTAAATCACGAAAACGGCAACCGTATCCAGATCTTCTACAACAATCAGTAGCTTAAGGCTGCAGAGCGCCATCCCGCCAGATCTTGAACCGCCCTGAGCCTGGCGCAGGATCCATTGCGGGAACTGCTGTTCAGCATCCCCGTTCCATCACCACCACCCACCTACACAGCGGGTCTCTGGGGCAGTGTCCTCAAAGCATCTTCGCGAGTTGCTTCCCGATCAGGAGATCCCGTTGCTGAAGTCACGCCGGGAGCTGAACCGGGCGGAGGCCCTCAAGCTCTGGCAGGAGAAACGCAAGGCGGGCTGGACACCTTGCAACTCCCAGTGGTGATCGCCACCATCATCCGAACCGATTCACCCCCCCCCCACCAAGCTGAACCCAGACCCGATGGCCCCTCCTTGCCGATGACCAGCAGCTACCAACCACGGCGATACCGCCTGGTGGATCACCACGGCCAACGCCACCTTGAGATCGATGAGCACTTCGATTCGAACGAGGAGGCCTGGGCGTTCGCCACCCACTGGTAGCAGCAGCAACAGCCTGCAGGCGAACCGGCTTCCCAGATCGGCCTTGGGTTGGAGGTGGGTACCGAGAGCGGCAGCTGCCAGGCTGAACCATGCATAGGTGAGCCCACAGGCCATTTCCGCCCTGCCACACCAGACTCCCACCGATCCGGCCCAGGCCAGCCAGCAACCCACCGAAGTGCTGGCCGGCTCGATCGAGCGGGTCACCTTCCACAGCGCCGAGAGCGGCTTCTGCGTGTTGCGGATCAAAGCCCGAGGCCACCGCGATCTGGTGACGGTGGTGGGTCATGCCGCTGAGATCAGCGCCGGTGAATGGGTCACCGTGAGCGGCACCTGGGTGAACAGCCGCGAACACGGCCAGCAGTTCAAGGCCAGCTTTCTGCGCGCCTCAGCGCCCACCACCGCCGAAGGCATTGAGAAGTACCTGGGCTCGGGGATGATCCGCGGCATCGGCCCGATCTACGCCAGCAAGCTCGTGGCGGTCTTCGGGGTGGAAGTGTTCGAAGTGATCGAGCAGGCGCCCGAGCGCCTGCGGGAGGTGCCCGGCATCGGCCAGGTGCGCGCCGGCCGGATCGCCACCGCCTGGGCCGATCAGAAGGTGGTGCGCGAAATCATGGTGTTTCTCCACAGCCATGGTGTCGGCACGGCGCGAGCGGTGCGGATCTTCAAGACGTACGGCAATGACGCCGTGCAGGTGATGGCCGAAAACCCCTACCGCCTGGCCCGCGACATCCGCGGCATCGGCTTCCGCACCGCCGATGCGATCGCCGCGAGGCTCGGCATCGCCCCCGACGCCATGATCCGCCTGCGGGCCGGCATCAATTACGCCTTGCTGGAGGCCACCGGCGATGGCCACTGCGGGCTGCCCACTGCCGAGTTACTCAAGCTCGCTGGTGAGCTGCTGTCGGTCGAACGCCCAGCAGCGTCGCCACCGGCCGAACCGAAGACAACAGAGGGCTCAGCTCAGACAGACGAGCCAGGCGGCGCTTCACCAAAGCCACCTCCCCATCGAGAAGGCTCCGCCAACCGGGTTCCCCTCGAGCCCGCCGTGATCCAGTCCGCCCTCGATCTGGAACTCAGCGAAGGCTCGGTGGTGAGCGACACCCTGGCGGGCGAGCCGGCGATCTTCCTGACCCACCTGCACCGCGATGAACGGCGCATCGCCGAGGCCCTGCAGGAGCTGGGCCATTGCTCTCCACCCTGGGGATCGATCGACGCCGCCAAGGCCATCCCCTGGGTGGAGCAACGCCTGGGCCTGGAGCTGGCCGCTAGTCAAAAAACCGCCGTGGCGGAGGCCCTCGCCAGCAAGGTGCTGGTGATCACCGGTGGCCCTGGGGTGGGCAAGACCACCTTGATCAACGCGATCCTGCGCATCCTGGCGGCCAAGAAGCTACGGATCCAGCTCTGCGCCCCCACCGGCCGGGCCGCCAAGCGGATGGCCGAGGCCACGGGCCTGGAGGCCCGCACCATCCACCGCCTACTGGAGTACGACCCTGCCGCCCATGGCTTCCGCCGCGGCGCCGAGCTGCCGCTGGAGTGCGACCTGCTGGTGGTGGATGAAACCTCGATGGTCGATGTGCCGCTGATGGCCTCGTTGTTGGCCGCCATCCCCCCCGAGGCAGCCCTGCTGCTGGTGGGTGATGTGGACCAGCTGCCTTCGGTGGGGCCGGGCCAGGTGCTCGCCGATGCCATCAGCAGCGGCGCCCTGCCAGTGGCCCGACTGACGGAGGTGTTCCGCCAGGCGGCCAGCAGCCGCATCATCACCACTGCCCATGCCATCAATGCCGGCACCATCCCGGATCTACGGCCTCCGGCCGATGGGGCGAACACCGACTTTTATTTCCTGCCGGCTGAAACGCCCGAGCAGGCGGTGAGCCTAATTCTCAAGGTGGTCGGTGAGCGCATCCCG
>JAPLIB010000092.1 GCA_026389335.1 Cyanobacteriota bacterium
GTTCAGCATGCAGCCGGGCGTGGGAATCCACGAGGGATTGGTTTGGTGTAGGAACCCCAAGCTCTCACGGCTCCCTGCCCACCCAATGGACTGAGACCCGTTCTGTTGCAAGGGGTCTCGGACTTGTGTCGGTCAGCCAGCAGCAGCGCTCTGCAGCAACCAGCCAGGCCAGCCCGATTAATTCCAGCGCCTGCAGGGCCAGCGATCCAGAGACGCCGCACCCAGCCTGGGCGCCTCTTGGGGTAACCCAGCCCATCTGAGTGCATTTTTGGGGCAACAGCGGCCCTGCAGGGCCAATTCGGTTTTGCGCTGCATAGCACAGTGTTGCGCTGCAAAGCGTACTGGCAGCCTCAGCTTTGGTCTCAGGCCCAGCCTTTGCCTCAGCGATTCGACGCCAGCAAGGCCGTGGTCTCCGCTGCTGGAGGCCCGCCCGCGTCCGGCGGCACCTGCTCCAGCAGCACCACAGTGCTGCCGCCGTAGCGCCGGCTGTCCCGCAGCCGCCAGCCGCTTGGCGGTGCTGGCACCCGCCCACTCGGGCACTCCCACACCAGGGTGCCAGCGGCGCTGAGCCAATGGCCTCGGGCCACGGCGGCGGCGATGGCGCTGTGCAGATCGGCGGGCCAGGGGGGGTCGGCGTAGATCAGATCAAAGCAACGGGAGCCCAGGGCTGGCGTCTCTCCCTGAAGGTGCCTCCCCTTGGCCCCTGCTGGGCGGCCCCCGGCGCCGGCTTCAGCGCCAGCTTCGGGCGTTCTGGCGATTGGCCCAGCACCGCCCCGCGGGGGCCGCTGCAGCCAGGACAACACCTCGGCCTGCACCACCTCAATGGCTGGGGCAGGATGCTGCTGTCTCAGGCCGCCGGCCACCATCGCCAGATTGGCCCGGGCGATGGCGGCGATGCGTCGGTCCTGCTCGACGGCCACCACCTGGCAGGCCCCCCGCTGCAGGGCTTCGCAGGCCATCACGCCACTGCCGCAGCAGAGGTCCAGCCAGCGACAGCCGGCCAGCTCCGGCGCCAGCAGATTGAACACCGCCTGGCGCACCCGGGCGGCGGTGGGCCGGGCCAGCTCGCCGGGGGGGCTCTGCAGGCGACGCCCGCCACTGAGACGCAGGCTCACCGTTGGGCCACCCAGTCGAGCCAGCGCTGCAACATGGCCACACCGACGGGCCCCGACTTCTCGGGATGGAATTGGCAGGCGGCGATGCTGTCCTGCCAGATGGCCGCCGTCACCGGGGTACCGGCCCAGTCCACCCAGGCGGTGACGCTCTCGACTCGCACAGGGGCGGCGGCGTAGGAGTGCACGAAGTACACCCAGGCGTCGCGGTCGTCGCTGCCCAGCAACGGGCTGGCCATCCCCGGCAGCAGCGGCGCCCAGCCCATGTGGGGGATCGGATGCTGGGGCACCCGGGGCAGGGCCTTCACCTGGCCGGCCAGCAGGCCCAGGCCTGGGCTCTGGCCCTCGTCGCTGCCTTCGAACAACAGCTGCAGACCCAGGCAGATGCCGAGCAGGGGCCGACCGGCCTCGCAGGACCCCTGGATGGCCTCCACCAGCTGGCACTGATGCAGCCGCTCCATCGCCGGATCGAAGGCGCCCACCCCCGGCAGCACCAGGGCGGCGCAGCGCTCCATGGCGGCGGCGTTCTGAATCGGGATGATCTCGGCGCCGAGGCGCTCAAAGGCCCGCTGCACCGAATGCAGATTGCCCATGCCGTAGTCGATCAGGCCGATGCGGCTCATGGGCAAACCACTCCCTGGGGAATCCGTGTGGCCGGTCGATCAAGCGCGGGGCTGGCGGGCAGGTCGAGGCCGTTGAGATGGTCGATGAACTGGTACAGGCGACCCACCCGTCGTTTGTCGAGGCGCAGCCGCAGGCAGGGAACCATCAGGCCATTGTCATCGACGCTTTCACCGGCCTGGATCGCCCCTTCATCCAGCATGTCGGCGAAGTCCTGGTTCAGCTGGGGCAGCAGCTCCCGCGGGATCGGCGCATTCAGCAGCAGCTCGGTGCGGTCTTCGCCGGGGCGGGCACTGTGGAACACCCGGTAGAAGCGGCTGATGTGGGCCACGGCGTCTTCGGCGCAGCTGGCCTCCACGATCAGGTCCCCATCTTCCGGGGAAATCAGCTGCCGTTCGGCCAGCACCTGGTGGATGCTCTGCTTCCATTGGCACCAGAAGTCGTCGCCGGCGGGAGCCAGCAGCACCAGGGGGATGGGCGGGGTGCGGCCGGTCTGGATCAAGGTGAGGCACTCGAACAACTCATCGAGGGTGCCGAAGCCGCCGGGCAGCACCAGCAGGGCATCGCTTTCGCGCAGAAAGAAGAGCTTGCGGGTGAAGAAATAGCGGAAGAACAGCAGGCGACCTTCGCTGGCGCTCACGAAGCGATTGGCATGCTGTTCGAAAGGCAGATCCACATTGAGACCGATGCTGTGCTCGCGGCCGGCGCCGCTGTTGGCGCCTTCCATCACGCCACCGCCACCGCCGGTCATCACCTCAAAACCGGCTTCCACCGCCAGGCGGGCCACCTGTTCCGCCAGCACGTAGCAGGGATCTTGAACCTGGGTGCGGGCCGATCCGAACACGGTGATCTTGCGGGCTGTGCGCCGTGGCCGGAACACTTCCAGAGCTTCACTGATGTCGGCCAGGCAGCCGCTCACCAACCTCCAGGCATCGGCTTCGTTTTCAGCGCGCGCCACCTCCAGCAGGGAGATGACGGCATGCTCGATGAGGCGCCGCTGGGGATGGCCTTGCAGCTGCTCGGCCAAGGCCTGGAGGGGGCTGCGGGGGCTGCTGGAGGCCGCGAGAGGGAAGGGGCTCAGAGGTGCTTGGAGATGGTGCCGGAGAGGGTGGTCTTGGGCACGGCACCGACGACGGTGTCAACCTTCTCGCCGCCCTTGAACAGCATCAGGGTGGGGATGCTGCGGATGCCGTACTGGCTGGCGACATTGGGGTTTTCGTCGGTGTTGAGCTTGAAGACCTTGATCTTGCCTTCGAATTCCTTGGCGATTTCGTCAACGATCGGCGCCACCATGCGGCAGGGGCCACACCAGGGGGCCCAGAAGTCCACCAGCACGGGCACCTCGCTTTTCAGAACATCCTGATCAAAGGAAGCGTCGGTGACGGCGGCTGCGCTGCTGGACATCCTTTCTGGGGGTTAGGTTCCGGCGAATCTAGCAACGCCGTTCCGGTGCTACCAACAGACCTGCCAATGGTGTTGCAGGCCTTAAGGCGTTGGTGCGCTTCCAGACATCAAGACAAAAAGCCCGGACGCGCCGGGCCGGGGGGTGTGAGGAGTGTGCGAGCCGAAGCCCCCACAACCTGAGGCTAGCTGCATCTCGGCCTGAGGCGGGCTCGTCCTGAGGTGAGACTTACCTGGGTTCCCCTACTTGCCCATGCCCAGCTGCTGGGCCTTCTGGTAAACCTTGCCCTCGGTGAGCAGCGAGGGGGCCACCACCACTTCCACCTGCTGCATCTCCTTGATCGTGCGGGCTCCGAGCGTGCCCATCGAGGGGCGGATGCAGCCCAGCAGGTTCTGGGTGCCGTCATCGAGGCTGGCGGGGCCCCGCAGAATCTTCTCGAGACTGCCGGTGGTGCCCACCTTGATACGGGTGCCACGGGGCAGCACCGGACTCGGTGTGGCCATGCCCCAGTGGAAGCCGCGGCCGGGGGCCTCGGCGGCCCGGGCGATCGGTGAGCCGATCATCACGGCATCGGCACCGCAGGCCAGGCATTTGCAGATGTCGCCGCCGGTGACGATGCCGCCATCGGCGACGATCGGCACATAGCGGCCACTCTCACGCTCGTAGTCATCACGGGCGGCGGCGCAGTCGGCCACGGCGGTGGCCTGGGGAATGCCGATGCCGAGCACGCCGCGGGAGGTGCAGGCGGCGCCGGGGCCGATGCCCACCATCACGCCGGCGGCCCCGGCCCGCATCAGCTGCAGGGCCACCTCGTAGGTCACGCAGTTACCGAGCACGACCGGCACCCCCATCTCGCGGCAGAGGGTTTCCAGATCGAGGGTTTCCTGGCCTTCGGGGCCGATGTGTTCGGTGGAGACCACCGTGGCCTGCACGAAGAACAGATCCGCACCTGCTTCGGCAATCGCCTTGCCGAAGCGCAGTGCCGCCACCGGGGTGGCGCTGACGGCGGCGATGCCACCCTGTTGCTTGATTTCAGCGATGCGCTGGCGGATCAGGTCTTCGCGCACCGGTTGGCTGTAGAGCTCCTGCATCAACGGCACGAAATCCTCCTTGCCGACGGCGGCGATCCGATCCAGCACCGGATTGGGATCGTCGTAGCGGCACTGGACCCCCTCCAGGTTCAGCACCCCAAGGGCGCCGAGTCGCGCCAGGGCGACGCACATGCCGACATCGACGACGCCATCCATGGCGCTGGCGATGATCGGGATCTCCCGGCTGAGGCCGCCCAGGCTCCAGCTGGCGTCCGTCACCGCTGGATCCACGGTGCGACCGCCGGGGACAAGAGCGATCTCATCGATGCCGTAGGCGCGGCGGACGGTTCGGGAACGACCGAGCTGAAGGTTCACCGGAGAGAAGACGCAGTGGGGACAAACTATCAACCGGACCGCAGCAGAGCAGGTATCGGCGCCGTTCACCCCCGTTGGTCCCTGGCGCCTCAGTCCCGTCCGACGAACGCCTGCCAGCGCCGATGCCAGTTGGCCAGCACCTGCTCCCGCTCACTGGTTTTGACCATCTTGGTAAGGCCGAACTGTCCGAGCACGATCAGGCCGGTGAGCTCCAGCAGCCCCGATACCAAAGGGATGCCATCGATGGTGCCGACCACGGTGGCGTACAGCCGCAGGGCCAGAAGCACGCCGAACAGGATCGCCACGCCTTTGAGCGGGCCGCGGATCTTCTGCCATTGGTTGGCCAGTTCGCCGGAGCTGAACCAGCTATTGAGCTTGGCCACCAGCATTTCCCATTCACCGCCGTCGCCCTCGCCCCTGGCGGCCGTCTCCAGGGGCGGCACGGCGATCGTGGTGGCGATCCCGGCGGGTTCGGCCGCGGGGGCTGGTGCCGCAGCGGCTGCCGCGGCCAGGGAGGGCTGAGCCTGGCCCGGCTGGGGTGCGGCCGATTCGGCCGGGGCTGTCGTCGCTGCGTCATCGCTGCCGATCTCAGCGGTCGGCTCAGCCGTCGGCTCGGCGGCGGGGTCGCTAGTTGCGGCTTCTGTGGTGTCGGCCCCATGGGCCGGAGCCGTATCGGCGGCGTTGTTGTCGTCGTCGCCGCTGGCCGCGAAGGGCCCTTCGCCACGGGCGTTGAAGCGGTCTTCACCACGGCCAGGGAAGGGGGCCTCGCCAGAGGCTGGCTCTCCGGCGGCGGATTCCGGCGAAAAAGGGGTCTCGGCCATGGGAACAGATTGGGCTGGGCGGAGCTTACGGCCGTTTCCCGGTCGCGTCCCCCAGCCCCAGCCGCCGGATCAGGCCTCCAGGGGGATCAATCCCGGTCGCTGGGACAGCGGTTGCAGCGGCAGCCGCAGCGGGAAGCTCCCGTCGACCAGACGCGCCACCAGCTCGGCGGCCATCGCCGTCGCCAGCCGCGGGCTATGGGCCGGTGCCGCCGGGATCAGGCGGTCCTCCACCTGGATCGAGCCCGCCTTCAGGGCGCTGTAGGTAACGGCACCGAAGCTGGGTTTGATCCGTCTTGGAATCGAGATGTCGAGCACCGGTGCCTCCAGCTCCTCGTCCGTGGCGGCGGCCTGGCGGGCGATGGTGCCATTTAGCAGCGGCACGGGTGCGGCGATCGCCACCAGCAGGCCACTGCCATGGCCTTCGAAATAGGCCGCCCGCAGCCAGCGGGGGTCCAGGTCCTGCAGGTCCACGCTCACCGCCGCCACGGCCCCGGGGGAGCGGGCGTGGCCGCTGGCCAGGCGGCGGGGCTGCGGTTGGTGGGCGCTGCCGCTGCCAACCACCCAGCCGATGGCTCCGCCCACCAACACCGGTGATCCCGGCCCCAGCAGGCTCAGGCCAGGCATCGCCAGGCCGATGCTGTCGGCGCCACCGCAGGTGTAGAGGGCGTTGGCCCAGGGGCCCAGCAGCGGGCCGTAGGGGCTGCGGATCAGGCCTGCGGCGCTGCTCACGGCCACCAGGCCGTTCTCACCAATGGCCCGATGCAACAGCAGGCGGCCCATGCCGATCTGCTCCAGGCTCAGCCGGGTGTGGAGTTCGCGACGGGGCTGCAGTGGGTTGACATCGCCGCTGGCGCTGAGCTCGACCCTCGCTCCGGCCAGCAGGGCGGCCAGCACCTGGGCGCCGCCGTGGCGCTGGCCATCGGCGCGGGTCCCGGCGATCGGCAACACCAGATCGCTGCCAGCGCCTCCGGCCAGGGCGGCCACCCCATCGAGCTGGGGATCGCGCAGCCGGATCGGTGGATCGGTGGTGCCCAGGCTGAGGTGCAGGCTCGCCTGATCGGTGAACTCGGCGTTGGCCGCCACCACCACATCGGTCTGGTCATAGGCCTGGCTGAGGCCCTGCTGCCGCACCAGCTGCCGGTAGTCGGCGGCCAGCCGCACCCGCAACTGCCCGCTCCGTTGCCGCTGCTGCAGCTCCGCTTCGCTCCGGGTTGGCAGCCGTTCCGCCTGGCTGCGCTGTGGCCCCAGATCGCCCGTGTCGTCCTTCATGGACTCCAGCTTGCGGTCGATCGGGCCGGCTGTGGATGCCTTCGGTAGACTGCGATTTGCTTATAGCGGTCATGCATGGCGGATCCCACCGGACCTACCGGCTCTTCGAACGAACCCAAAGGACCCGGTGAATCCGACGGCCGGATCATCCAGACCGATCTCCGTAACGAGATGTCGCGCTCCTACCTGGAGTATGCGATGAGCGTGATCGTGGGTCGGGCCCTGCCCGATGCCCGCGATGGCCTCAAGCCGGTGCACCGGCGCATCCTGTACGCGATGTACGAGCTGGGGCTCACCAGCGACAGGCCTTACCGCAAATGCGCCCGTGTGGTGGGTGAGGTGCTCGGTAAGTACCACCCCCACGGCGATACGGCGGTGTACGACGCCCTGGTGCGCATGGCCCAGGACTTCTCGATGCGCATGCCCCTGGTGGACGGCCACGGCAACTTCGGCTCGGTCGATAACGATCCGCCGGCGGCGATGCGGTACACCGAATCGCGGCTGCAGGCGCTCACCACCGACAGCCTGCTCGAGGACATCGAAAGCGAAACCGTCGATTTCATCGACAACTTTGATGGGTCCCAGCAGGAACCCACCGTGATGCCAGCGCGGATTCCGCAGCTGCTGCTCAACGGCTCCACCGGCATTGCCGTGGGTATGGCCACCAACATCCCTCCCCATAACCTCACCGAGCTGATCGATGGCCTGCTGGCCCTGATCGCCGATCCGGACCTCGATGATCGCCTGCTGACATCGATCATTCCGGGGCCCGACTTCCCCACCGGCGGCCAGATCCTCGGCCGACGCGGCATCCGCGAGATGTACAGCACCGGCCGTGGCTCGGTGACGATGCGGGGTGTTGCCAACATCGAGACGGTTGAAGCCAAGGGGCGCCCCGATCGCGATGCGGTGATCATCACCGAGCTGCCGTATCAAACCAACAAGGCGGCTTTGATCGAGCGTATCGCCGACATGGTGAACGACAAGAAGCTCGATGGTATCGCCGACATCCGCGACGAAAGCGATCGCGATGGCATGCGCATTGTCATCGAGTTGCGCCGCGACGCCTATCCCCAGGTGGTGCTCAACAATCTGTTCAAGCTCACCCCACTGCAGAGCAACTTCAGCGCTTACATGCTGGCCTTGGTGAATGGTGAGCCGATCGTGCTCACCCTGCGCCGCATGTTGGAGGTGTTCCTCGACTTCCGGGTTGAGACGATTGAACGCCGCACCCGTTATCTGCTGCGCAAGGCCGAAGAGCGCGACCATATCCTGCTCGGTCTGCTGATCGCCCTCGACAATCTCGACGCGATCATTGTGTTGATCCGTGCCGCCGCCGACACGGCCACAGCCCGACGGGGACTGGTGGATCAGTTCGGCCTCAGCGATCTTCAAGCCGATGCCATTCTGCAGATGCAGCTGCGGCGGCTCACGGCCCTGGAGGCCGACAAGATTCGCCTTGAGCACGACGATCTCCAGGCCAAGATCACCGACTACAAGGACATCCTGGCCCATCGGGAACGGGTGTTTGCCTTGATCGTCGAGGAGCTGCAGACGATCCGCAGTCGCTACGACTCCCCCCGGCGCACCGAAATCCTTGATCTCGAAGGTGGCCTCGAAGACATCGATCTGATCGCCAATGAGCGCTCGGTGGTGATGCTCACCGAGAACGGCTACCTGAAGCGGATGCCGGTGAATGAATTTGAGGCCACCAGTCGTGGTACCCGCGGTAAGGCCGGCACCAAGAGTCAGGGCGAAGAGGCGGTGAAGTTGTTCATCAGCTGCAACGATCACGATGCCCTGCTGCTCTTCTCCGATCGCGGTGTGGTGTATTCCCTGCCGGCCTATCGGGTGCCGATGTGCAGCAGGGCGGCCAAGGGCACGCCGATCGTGCAGTTGCTGCCGATTCCGCGGGAGGAGGCGATCACCTCGCTGTTGTCGGTGAGTGCCTTCGAAGACGACGTGCAACTGGTGATGCTCACCAGCGGCGGCTATGTGAAACGCACGCGCCTTTCGGCCTTCAGCAACATCCGCTCCAATGGTCTGATCGCCATCTCGTTGGAAGACGGCGATGATCTGCGCTGGGTACGGCTCGCTCTGCCCGGCGACAGTGTGCTGATCGGCTCGCTCAAGGGCATGACGATCCACTTCCGCCTCAGTGATGAAGAGCTGCGGCCGCTGGGGCGCACGGCCCGGGGGGTGCGCGCCATGAATCTGCGCGAGGCAGACCAGCTGGTGAGCATGGATGTGTTGCCGGCGGAGCTCGCCGATCGGGTGGCCAGTTCCGAGCAGGCCGAGGAGGAAGGCGAAGCCGGCGATGGCGCCGACGAAATTGTCGCCGCCAGTGAGGGTCCCTGGGTGCTGGTGGCCAGTGCCAGCGGCCTCGGCAAGCGGGTGCCGGTGGATCAGTTCCGGCTGCAGAAGCGGGCCGGTATGGGGCTGCGCGCCATCAAGTTCCGCCGCGAGGGTGATGTGCTGGTGGGGCTCAAGGTGCTGGGGGCCGGTGAGGAGCTGCTGCTGGTGAGTGAGCGGGGCGTGATCGTGCGGATGAAGGCCGACGCCATTCCGCAACAGTCCCGGGCGGCCACCGGCGTGCGTCTGCAGCGCCTCGACACGGGTGATCGGCTCACTGAAGTGGTGCTGGTGCCACCGGCGGCTGAGGAGGAGGAGGCTGAAGCCACCGTTGTCGGAGAGCTGGTCTCTGTTGGGGATGCCTCAGCTGCGGAGCTGGCCCTGGCTGACGTCGAGATCACGGCCGCAGCCGAAAGCGCTGCTGAAGGCTCCAGCTCGGCTGAGGACAAGGCTGCGGCTGAGGAAATGGCTGCGGCTGATGACGAGTCCCTGGCAGAAGGTGAAGACCCAGGCTGAAGCAGCTGGCAGGGCTGAACACCCATTCACCCCTGAGGGCGATATCCATCCAGCGGCTGAACTTCGCTGCTTCAGCCCGGGGTGCGGCTCCGGCTGCTGAGCTGCCGTTGGCCTCAGGGCAGGCAGGCCGAACCTGAACGGCCTGCAGCTCCGTTGGCGGCGGCCGCGCTCTGTGGGGGGTGTTGGCGCTGGAAGCGGGCGATCTCCAGTTCCAGCACGCCTTCGCTGATGCCGAGAGCGTTGGCGATACCGCGCAGCTGATGATCTTCTTCGGGCTCGATGATGCCGTCGGCGCAGGCCACCCGGAAGGCGGCTTCGAGGATCAGTTCGCGGACGTTGTCATCGAGCTGGGCCTGTTCAAGGCTGAGGCGTTGCAGCAACTGCTCGAACGGCCCGGAGCTGCCGACGGCCTCAATCTCGCTTTGGCGGCTCTCGGCCATCGCCTGCAGTTCCCCCGGTTGGGGTTGGTGACCCATGATTTCGGTATAGGTTTCGGCCATGATGACAATCTCGGGCTCCTCGATTTCGCCGTCCGCCAGGGTGATGGCGATCATGCATTCGAGCAGCAGATCGCGGACTTTGATGGCATAACGATCGCCATGGGAAACGGCCCAGCGCAGATCGCCGAGGTCCCGTTGTTTGCGATTGTGCTGGGAGGCGCGCGGATCCCGTTTGCAACCTGAACGTCCCCCCGAGAGACTGTCGTAAATGTGGAAGGTGAACAGCTCCACCAGTTGCCGGCAGAACGCCACGCCACGCACCGAGTTGCCGTAGGCATCGAGCCGTGGCGAGAAGGTGGCGAATCCCATCAGGTTGGGTACCACGGTCATCACCGCCCCGGACACCCCTGATTTGGCCGGCAGCCCGACTTCGAGTGTAAAGACGCCGGCGTTGTCATACATACCGGCGGCCTGCATCACCGAGAGTGATTTCTTCACGGCCTCGGTCGAGAGTGCCTGCTGGCCGGTGATCGGGCAAACACCACCATTGGCCAGGGTGGCCGCAGCCACCGAGAGCAGGGAGGCGGTCATCTCGATGCTGCAACAGGAAAGATAAAGATCGAGCATCTTGTGCAGATCCACGCCTCGGGGCAGGCCCCTGCCACCTCTGAGTAGGTAGGCGATGGCGAAGTTGTTGTCGGCCGTATCCCGTTCCGAGAGCATGGTCTCCTCGCTGAAGCGCACGGGCGCCAAATCACCGCTCAAGGCAGCCCAGAGCTTCATAATCTCTTCGGTGATCTCGCGGGCGTTCTGCTCGGTTCGGCTGGAGGCCACTACGCCGGCCGTCATGATCGCGCCGGCGTTGACACAGGGGTTGAACGGTCGCGAGTCTGGCAAGAGCTCGAGGGAGTTGAAGGGGCGTCCTGATGGTTCAGCACCTACGAACTGATGCACAAAATCGGTGCCTTCCTCTTCGATCGCAAAGGCATAGGTGATCGGTTTTGATACTGATTGGATCGAATGATAGGTATCAACGTCGCCAATCTCCAGGCGTTGGCCATCGACGGAGCAGAGGGCTACTCCCCACTTGTCGGGATCGGCATCCCGCAGAATCGGGATGTAGTTGGCGTTATGACCACTGCAATCGCCGGCGATGCGGTTAAACACCAATTCAATGTCGTGGCAGAACTCCTGCCAGTCGGGGATCACCAACTCGCGGTTAAAGGTCCGGTTGACCATCATCAGTTCGTCGCTCACCAGGGCCACGAACGCCTCAAAGCTGATCGGGCTCTCTCCCAGGGTCCGCAGGCGCTCCATGGTGGTGCGCAAACGGAAATCATCAAGCTGGATGCCGCTGCCCAGAATGTGTTGCTGGATCCTGGCGGCGCTGGTGGTGCCGTTGCCGTCGGCGACGACGGCAAACATCTTCCGCAACCGGTCCATACTCACATGATGAGGCTTCAACCGCTAAGCTTAAGGCTTGGTCTGGACGTCGCTGGCGTCTGCAACGGACCAAACTGATCAAGATCAGCCAAGATCACCATCACCTCATGATCTTCAGTGGCTCGGATTGTGACCAGACTTGGCTTGACGCTGAATCATCAATTTCGCCGCAGAAGTTATCCCTGGTGTGGTTGTATGTCTCCGGCGGGTTGTCTTTGGTGATGGGATTAAGGCTTGGACTTGTTTGTAAGGATCGGCAGAATTTGGTCTCGATCTGCGCAAGGTTGGGAATTGACTGGGATGTTCGCTCGCCTTAGGCTCACATTTTTGATTGGATGAGTTTGTTTTGGCTTGATGGATTTCCCTGCCTTGAGCGCGCTTTTGCTCCTTCTCTGTTCCCAAGACCGGTGCTGTTGCCACCAATCTCGATCGGATCAGCTTCCTCCAAGCGATCCCTGGCTCCCGGGTGGGGCGCGGGGTTTGAATCCCTGCCTGGTGCCTGCTGCTGGTGGCTGTGTTCGGGATCCTGGGCGGCTGCGAACGCCGGCGACAACCACATCGGGATCGCTCTGGTCCAGGGCATCGAAGCTCCTGCCTCAAGACACAGCACAGCCCGTCACCCTCGCCACGACTGTTGGCAGCAGCCAACTCCAGCGGATCGCCACCAGGCAGATCTGCAGCAAGGCCACTACATTCGCCCCTGATGAATTCAGGCTCATGGCCAGGGCGTTGAAGCCAGCCCAGCACCCTGCGGGAGGACGACCTGCTGGCCAGGCTCTTGGCAGCGGCTGGGAGGGCGTGTCAGGGCCGCATGTCAAGCCTGTCGCCGATCGATGATGGCACCGATCTGGGTCGGTGGCCATGGCGATCCCCCCCGGACCCGATGGCGGGATTACCACAAGGTGCTGCTGCAATTGCTGTGGCGCATGCGGCTGGATCTGATCGTCTGGATTCTTGTCGTGGTGGTGGTCCTGGGCGGGTCGGTAGCCAGCCGCTGGCCCCTGCCGCCGACGGCCATTTCCGTGATCGGAATCGCCGTTTCGATCTTCATCGCCTTTCGCAACACCCAGGCGATCAGTCGTTGGTGGGAGGCGCGGGCGCTCTGGGGCATGATCATGAATGGCAGCCGCATCTGGCGCGATCTGCTGCTGGGCCTGTTGCCTTCGGAGCAACTGGCGACGGAGCGGGGGCGGCAGCTGCTCGACTATCAGGTGGCCAAGGTATGGCTGCTCAACTTCGAGTTGCGCAACTTCTGGCGGGCCGATGTACGCGAGGCTGTCACGGCGCTGCTGGCGGATCTGAATCTGCCAGCGGATACCTCCCTGCAGGCACTCTGCCGCCAACAGGCTCGGGCGATTCAGCGGCTGCACAGCGATGGTTGGGTGGACGGTTTCGGGCGCATGCAGCTCCTGGATGGGACCAAATTTGATCACAACGCCATTGGTGCTCTTGAGCGAATTCGCAATACGCCGATACCTCCTTCCTATGACATATTTGTTCGGATGATCACCTGGCTCTACGGCCTGGCTTTATTGATGAATTTCCATCATGCTCATCAGGTTTGGGTCGGGATCGTGCTGTTTCTTGGCTTTCTGATCGCCGAACGAATTGGATCTTATGTGGAAGGTCCCTTTGATCGCGATGGCAATAGTTTTTCCTTGCCGCTCAATAGCATTTGTTGTGTGATAACCCAGGATTTGTTACAGCGTAGTCTGGAGTTCAGCAGCTTCCGTCCCAGCCGTGATCCAACCAGCTGGGAATAGCTCATACCAGCGGGCCTCCCCGCTTGGAACGATACCAGTCTGGATCGGCATTCCCCACCATCACCGACCCAAGCGATGCGATTGAAATCTCCACCTGGTGTCGTTGTGATTGGCGGCGGCGTCAGCGGTTTGACGGTGGCCTGTTATCTACTCAGAAAAGGCTTTCGCGTCACAATCATCGCCGACCACTTCGCCCAGGAGACCACCTCCATGGTGGCCGGTGCCCTGTGGGAGATGCCCCATGCCGTCTGTGGTCACCATGATGCAGGTGTGGCTCTGCAGTTGCCCGAGCAGGAGCAGTGGAGCCGCTTTAGTTACCATGTCTTCAGGCGCCTGCAGACCGTCAGCGAGGCTGGTGTGCATCTGCGCCGTGTGCATTTCTACAGCGAGAGGCCCCTGGCTGAAGACCGGGACTCACAGCGCAAAATTGATCGTCTGCAGCGCTTTGTCCTGGGTCTGCAAGTCTCGGCCAATCCGGAACGTGATGTACGCCCCGGTGTGACCATCCGCAGCCATTATTCCTATCTGGCTCCGATGATTGACATGGGTGCCTATCTTCCTTGGTTGATCAGCGAAATTGAGGCTCTCGGGGGAGTCCTGGTGTCGAGACAGTTGCAAGCCGAGGAGCTGACCAATCCTCAGCCACTGCTGGCGCGTCACGATGCCGCCCAGCTGGTTCATTGCAGCGGACTGGGGGCCAGCACCCTGGTGGCTGACGCCGCTGTGTTTCCGGTGCGGGGCGCCTGGTTCTCCTTCCCAAACGACGGCAGCCTGTTTCCGATCATGGACGAAGCCCACTGCTCCAGTCTCGTCGCCGGCGATGAGCACGAGCACTTTGTCTTTGTCTTGCCGCGTGGCTGCGATCAATTGGTTGTCGGTGGGATCGCCAATGCCCATGTCAGTGACCTGAATCTGCCAGCGGATTCAGCCCTACTGCAGGCCATGTTGCAGGAGTCGGGTGCCTGGCTGCCGGCGCTGCGGGGTCTTGGGCCGGCGGATCGAACCGATTTGCGCGTCGGTCTGCGGCCATTCCGCAAGGGAGCGGTTCGTCTGGAGCTGGATGCTCAAGGCATCGTTCACAACTACGGCCATGGGGGCTCCGGCGTGTTGCTCTCCTGGGGGTGTGCCTCCAGGGTCCATGCTCTCCTGCGCCGCCGCTGGGCGACAGGGTCGGTCTGAACCAGGCTGGAGCCGGACACCGCTGGAGCCATTAAGGCCTGGCCCTGGATCGGCGCGATCCAGCTCCATGAAGGCGCGCCCCGCTACAAAGGCAATAGCGTTGGGGCCAGGGCCAGGTTCTGAACAGCGGCGGTGAATTGGCTGCCGTTCGCCGAGTTTCCGTCGATCCGCGCCGGCATGCAGGCGCGAATGCACGACATCTCGGCGTTGTTGGTGATGGTGTTGCGGCAACAGCGCCGAGCTTTCTTAAGACGTTAGATCAGCCTTGGCGATCTAGCTTTGTCATTGCCAGGGTAGGATATAGCTTGCTTTTTCTGTTTGGGGTCTTTAGGTGTTTCTGGCTCGGGGGGCTTCGGCGACGGATGGGTTCGCCCTTGGTGCTCTCCTGGCTCCGTGCTTTTTTTAGCGGAAACCTGTGGCCGTCAGCCCTCCTTGCGCTTTAAGGTCGGTATGTGGTGCCTTTGCTCGGTGCCCGTTTCCACCGACATCCCTGTAAAAGTAGCGGTTGCTACCTTCTGGTGGGTGGGGCGGTCTCTAGTTTTAATGCAAATTGGCTGCAGCAATGTCGCGCTCCAACAAGGCTGCTTACCCACGCCTGCAAAAGCGTCTTGAGCTCATTGTTGAGGCTTTGCTCTGGCGTTTTCGTCTGATCGCCATTGTTCCTGTGGTGATGAGTCTTGCCAGCTCCTTGTTGTCATTTGCGATAGGAACGAAAGATATCTATCATTCCCTTTCTATCTTTTTTGGTGCCAATGTTTACCATGTCAAGGAGAGCGTTGTGCTGGCCGGGGTTGTGTCGGGGATTGATTTTTATCTGATTGGAGTTGCGCTGCTTATTTTCGGATATGGCATGTATGAGCTTTTGATTTCTGAGCTCGATGTTTATCGTGATCAGAGTGATTCGCCGGATGGTGGAGGTTTGTTGGATATTCGCAGCCTTGATCAGCTCAAGGAAAAGCTGGTGAAGGTGTTGGTGGTGGCCTTGATTGTCTCGGGCTTCAAATCGATGATTTCGTTGCCGATCGAAAATGGCGACAGCATGATCAAATTCTGTCTGGGCGTCCTGCTGCTGGCGATCAGCGGTTTCCTGATCACCTTCAAGCCCGGCAAGCATCAGTCCTGAGCCGAAACTCTGTCCCACGCTTTAACCTCGTCTCGGCCCTGATTCGCAGTCTTCCTCTGTCGTCCGCCGTTCCCCCGAGCTCTCCGCTCCCGCTTCGCTCGCCACCGCCTGCTCCTGCCGACACGGTGGACGTGCTGGTGATCGGAGCCGGTCCCGCAGCCCTGGCGATTGCTGCAGCGCTGGGGGAGCATGCCTTGGCTGTGATCTGTCTGGCACCGGGGGATCCGGCCGCTGTCTGGCCCAACACCTATGGCATCTGGGGACCGGAGGTGGATGCCCTGGGCCTGGGCCATCTGCTGGCCCATCGCTGGTCCAACTGCGTCAGCTGGTTTGGTCGTGAGCCCACCCAGCACGGCCACGACTACGGCCTGTTCGACAAGGTTGCGTTGCAGGCCCATGGCCTGGCGGCCTGTGGCGCGGCTGGGGTGCGCTGGCAGCAGGGCCTGGCCGCCACCATCGCCCATGACGACAGCGGCTCGACGGTGATGACGGCGGCTGGCACCAGCCTGCGGGCTCGCCTGGTGATTGACGCCAGTGGCCATCAACCGGTGTTCGTGCGCCGCCCTGATGACGGTCCGGTGGCGGGCCAGGCGGCCTACGGAATCATCGGCCAGTTCAGTGCGCCGCCGATCGAGTCCGATCAATTCGTGCTGATGGACTACCGCAGCGACCATCTCAGCGAGCGGGAACGCAGCAGCGAACCGCCCACCTTTCTCTATGCCATGGATCTGGGGGGCGGGCGTTTTTTTGTGGAGGAGACCTCCCTGGCCCTGGCGCCGCCGCTGCCATTCGCCAGCTTGCGCCAACGCCTGGAGCGGCGCCTGGCTCACCGCGGTGTCACGGTGACGCGGATCGAGCATGAGGAGTTTTGCCTGTTCCCGATGAATCCAGCCCTGCCGGATCCGAGCCAGCGGCTGCTCGGTTTCGGTGGTTCCGCTTCGATGGTGCATCCGGCTTCGGGGTATCTGGTGGGTGGCCTGTTGCGGCGTGCCCCCGGCCTGGCGGCGGCGCTCGCCGCTGCCCTGGCCCGTCAGCGTCAGGCTGAGTGCGATGCGGCGGCGATTGCGGCGGCGGGGTGGGAGGCTTTATGGCCGGCACCGTTGCGGCGCAAGCACGCGCTGTATCGCTTCGGTCTCGAGAAGTTGATGCGCTTTGAGGAGGGCCAGTTGCGCCATTTCTTCGCCACCTTCTTCGCCATGCCCGACGAGCTCTGGTATGGCTTTCTCGCTAATACCCTCACGGTTCCCGAGCTGGTGGGAGCCATGGTGCGTCTGTTCGCGACTGCCCCCAATGATGTGCGCTGGGGCCTGATGCAGCCGCGGGATCGGGAGCTGGCGCTGCTGGGCCGCTTTCTGGCGGGGGGCTGACCGTTCGGCTGGCCCTGGGCCCACCTGGCGCTCCCTGGGGCCACAGTCCTGGCGGCCAGGCTGCCGCGGTTCGTCGTTCCGCCGGCCGGCCGGCGACTGGATCCGGCTGCCGCTCGCTACGGTCGTTCTGGCCTATGACAAGCCTGCGGGATGTCAACGCTCCCATCCGGCAGCGAATCGACCCGAATCCAGCTGCTGAAGCAGTTGGGCCCGCCCGGACCCGGCCGCTCAGCGGCTGGTGCCTCCGAGCGGGTGCGCGGCCTGATTGAACAGCTCGAGCTGGAGCAGCCCGCCGATCTGGTTCGCGATCAGGCCCTGCTGCGGGGCGTCTGGGAGTTGCGCTGGAGCAGCAGCTCCCTGCCCTATCTGGCGGTGGCGCCCTGGCTTGAGAATTTGCAGCTGCTGGATCCAGACCGCGGGCTGGGCATGAACCTGTTGCGACTCTCCGGTCCGCTCGGCTCGCTGGCCGGCATTGCCGTGCAGGCGGCCATTGGGCTGGAGCCAGCAGCGGCTGGCGCCAGCGAGCCAGCCCGGCCGGTGCAACGGGTGAGCGTGCGCTTCCTGCGGGGCGGCTGGCTGGGGCCCCAGTTCGGCAGCGGCCGTCTGAAACTGCTGCGGGAGGTGAAGCAGGGTTTTCCCGCCTGGCTCGACATCACCGTGCTCGATCAGCAGCTCCGGGTCTGCCATGGCTCAGCCGGCACCCTGTTCGTGCTGCTGCGCCGTCCCGATCTCAGCCTTGAGAGCCTGATGGGCTGAAGCTGGCCTTGGTGTCCAGGCTTCAGACGCGGGCGCTGCTGGCGAGCGCGTTGCCCAGCAGCGAAGACTCCTGGAGGCCATCTCCCTGCAGTCCCTTCCCCTGCAGACCATCCCGCTTGAGTCCGTGCCCCTGCAGGCAATGGCGCTGGATGAAGGGGCTGGTCATTGCCCGCAGCAGGGCGCTGTAGTCGAGGCCGAAGCGCAGCTCCTCGCCCACCGCCAGGGGCCGGTCAGCCTCGATCACCAGGTGATCGCTGCTGGCTCCCACGATCGTGATTCCCGCCGGCGCGCTCAGACCGGCGGGATCCACATCCTGAATCCCCAGGGCCAGCAAGGCCCGTTGTCGTTGGGCCCGCGGCCGTTGGGCTGGGGCCGCCACGGCCGCAAAGCTGGTCTGGCCGCGTCGGCCCCAGGGCCGACAGGGTTTGCATTTGGCCTCGATGATTTCGGCCACCAGGCAGAAGGCCTCGGTGTGCAGGCCCGGCAGGGCCGTGCGGGCCAGTGGTTCCCGGCCCAGCAGCAGCGCTTCGCCCAGGCGCAGATGGTTGATGCGGCCGGGGGGATGGCCCGCGGCCAGCCAGGGGAGATTGCTGGAATTGCCCCCGGAGACGATCTCCAGCCGTACGGCGAAGCGTCGCTCCAGGGCGGTGGCGAGGGCCGACAGTTCGGCCATGTTGCGCGGATCGGCGGCGATGCCGTGCTGGCAGCCGAGGTTGGTGCCGATGCCCAGCAACCGCAGGGCAGGCTGCTCCAGGGTCAGCTGGGCCACGGCCTCCAGATCGGCCGGCAGGATTCCCTCGCGCAGATCCCCCAGTTCCACCATCAGCAGCACCCCATGGCGGCGACCCTGGCTCCGGGCTGCTGCCGCCAGTGCCTGCAACACCACCGGTTCGCTGTTGCAACTGCTGGTGGCATGGGCCACCACCCGCTCCACCTGGCTGAGCATGGGGGAGCGGATCAGCAGCATCGGCGTGGTGATGCCGGCGCGGTTCAAGGCCTCGATGGTTTCGATGCGGGAGTCGCCGATCGAGTCGATCCCGGCTGCCGTCCAGGTGCGCACGATCTCCGGCAGGCCGAGGCTGGCCTTGCTCACCGCTGTGATGGCGATGCCGAGGCGGGCCAGCTGCTGGCGCAGCGTGCGGGCGTTGTGATCCAGCCGATCGAGACGGATCTCCAGCCTGGGGCCCCTCAACCAGCCGCCGCCAGGGCAGGCGCCAGGGCGGGGAAGGCCCGCAGCACCATCTGCACCAGGCGCTCCGGCGGACGGCTCAGGGCATCGGTGACCGGAATGCCCAGCTCGGCTTCGTAGAGGGCGATGGCGGTGGTGATCGCCGCGTCGTCCATGTTCTCGTGGTTGAGGGTGAGGCCGATCACCCGGGTGGGGGAGAAGGCTTCGATCAGGCGGATTTCGCTGGCTGGGGTGGGCATGGCCACGTGGCTGAAATCACTGAGCCATTGCCGTCGCGGCGCGTGTTGGAGCACTACCGCCTGCGGCTGACAGCCGCGCAGGATGAAGGCGGAGGAGAGATAGGCGGGATGGCTGAGGGCCCCTTGGCCTTCGATCACGATCAGCTGGGGCTGCTCCTGCTGCCAGGCCTGCACCACGGCCGCCTCCACCTCTCCGGAACAGAACTGGGAGGGGATGGCATCGAGGGCGATGCCGTGGCGGCCACCCTGCATCAGGCCGGTCTGGCCCGTGTTCACCAACACCGCCTTGATGCCGGCCTGGTTCAGGGACTGCACCAGGCGGGTGGCGGTGGTGCGCTTGCCGATGGCGCCATCGGTGCCGAGCACGGCGAGGCGTGGGCAACCCACCGTGGCGATGGCACCGCTGAACAGACGCAGATCCTTCAGGGCCGGCACCCGCCGCACATCCCGGATCGTCACCTGATGGCGGGCGGCCGCGGCGGCGAACTCCGGGTCATCGTTGAGGAATTCGCGCAGCCCCTGCACCAGATTCAATCCGGCGGCCATCGCCTGCAGCAACACCTGGCGCTCCGGCGCGCTCATCAGGCCGGTGGCCGGGGCCATGCCGTAGATCAGCAGTTGGGGGCGCTCCCCCTCCAGGGCCAGGGCGGCCTCGAGATCCCGGACGATCGGGATGCCGTTGGCCACGCCGTCGAGCACCAGGCCGGCATCCTGGCCGGCGCCGTGGCTGTCGATCACAGCGGCGATGCGATACGCCTCGCAGTGGCGCACCAGCCCATGGGCGGTTTTGCCGTCGAGATGGTTGAACTGGCCTTCGCAGTAGATCAGGGCGGTCTGAACCGGCTTGGTGGCGGCTGGGGCCAGCCCACACCAAAGCTGCGGCAGGCTCGAGGCCTGGAGTGACAATGTCAAAAGGAGCGGTTCCTCGCGGGACGCTCAGAGAGGTCGGCCGAATGGCCTGCCGGGTGCCTTGCCCGGCGGGGGGTCCAGACGTCCCCGCCAAGGGGGGTGGATCGCTTCACCCTAGGCCCGCTGTTTCGTCCTCCCCGTCGTCTGCGGGCGGCCAGGCGATCGAAACGACCACCGGCGCATGGTCGCTGGGCTGGAGATTGCCGCGCTGATCCTTATGGATCACACAGCCGGTGGCCAGCTCCTGCAGCACCTCATCGAGATAAATGTGGTCGATGCGCCAGCCGCGGCCGGTGTCCCAGGCGCCACTGCGGTAATCCCACCAGCTCCAGTGGCCGCTGTCGGCTTCGAACATGCGGAAGCCATCGCTCAGCCGATCTCCCAGGGCCTGTCGCAGGGCCGAGCGTTCCGCGTCGCTGGCCATGATGCCGCCGTTGAGGCGTTCGGGGTCGTGGATGTCGCGGGCTTCGAGGGCGATGTTGAAGTCCCCCAGCATCACCAGCGGCTCCCCCTGCTGCTCCTGCACCGCCAGATAGCGCTGCAGGCAGCTGAGCCAGGCGAGCTTGTAGGTGTATTTCTCGCTGGTGAGCGACGAGCCGTTGGGCACGTAGAGATCGAGCACCCGCAGCCCTTCGATGCGGGCGCTGATCACCCGTTTCTGTTCGCTGAGGCTGCAGCTCTCGGCGTCGTCGGGCAGCAGGGCGTCAAAGCCGATCTGCACCGCCTCGATCGGCAGGCGGCTGAGGATCGCCACGCCGTTGTACGCCTTCTGGCCACTGATGGCGCACTGGTAGCCGAGCGCCTCGAAGGCGGCTTGGGGGAAGAGCTCGTCGCTCACCTTGGTTTCCTGCAGGCACAGCACCTCCGGTTGCTGCGCCGCCAGCCAGGCCGTCACCTGCTCGAGCCTGGTGCGCACCGAATTGACGTTCCAGGTGGCAATCCGCATTGGCTTCGGGCTGGGTTCCGGCCCAGGTCTCCTAACATCCAGTTCACGATCGTGAGCCTGCAACGGCACGCCGCCCATGGCTTCCCAGTCCTTCCGTCCAGCCACCAGGCCCAGCTTGCCGTTGCTGCAGCGGCGTCTGCGTTGGTTTGGGGTCGCTCTGCTGCTGGCGTCCGTCGGGGCTCCGGTCCGGGCCCAGCAGGCGGGCTACGGCCAGACCATGGGCACCTCACCGATGGAGCGGCAGGTGTACGACGGCACCAGCAAACCCGGCAGTGGTTCGATTCTCGATTCCACCAATCCGATCGATCTGATGAACAAGCTGCGGCGCGGTTCCGCCATGGACGACGCCACTCCCCCGAGTTCGGCGATCGATCAGGCCCTCAAGGACCTGGACGCCCAGTCGGCACCGGCTGCTGCGCCGGGGGCCTCGGCGGTGACGTCCCAGGTGAAGGCGCCCTGAGCGGCTCCAATCCCCAGCTAGCTGCCAGTTTGTCGAGGATCGGATCCGGTTGGGCTGGGTCGCGACTGCGCTGACGGGCCGCGGCCAGGGTGGCCTGGGCGGCCTTGTGTTGCCCCAGTTGGTGGCGCAGCAGGGCCAGCCCCAGCAGCGGCCGCTGGTCCTGCGGGAACTGGGCGGCCAGCTGGGTGTAGGTCACCTGGGCCTGGACGTGCTGCCCCCGCCGCTGTTGCAGCTCGGCCAGCAGCAGTCCCAGGCCCATGGCTTCCGGTTTGGCGTCCCCTTGGCTGGCGCTGCGATAGGCCTGGCTCACCTGGGCTTCGGCGGCCGCGCCCTGGCCCTGCTCCAACTTCAGCAGCGTCATGAGCTGCAGCGCTTCCACCTGATCTGGCTTGCGGCTCAGAATCATGCGCAGCTCCCGTTCGGCGCCGTTGCGATCGCCCTGATCGCGGCGGAGTTCCGCCAGCAGCAGCCGCAGGGACCAGCGATCCGGTTCCCGATCCGCCAGCGGCTCGAGCAGGGCGATGGCCTGGTCCTTGCGGTTGAGCGCGATCAGTAACTCCAGCAGCCGCTGCTGCTCGCTGGCGCTGGCCTCCTGGTGATCAAGCCGCTGGCGCAGGCGGCTCGCTTCCGCCAGCAAGGGCTTGGTGCGCGGATCGCCGCCGTGGGGCCCTGCCTGCTTTTGCCCCAGCCACCAGCCCCCCGCGGCGGCCAGCAGCACGACCGCGCCGGCGAGGCTGGACCAGAGACCAAGGCGGCTGCGGCTGGGCGTCGCCATTGGCGAACAAGACGAAGGAGGGGCGGGCTCGGTCCGGGCGGAGACTACCGCCGCCGCTGGCTACATTGGCCCTGCGGCGGCAGCCGCTCCTGCTCAGCGGCGGGTTCCACCACAGCGATGACATGCGCCAGCACCCCATCTCCCCGGTCACCGAACCGACGCAGTACCGGGCCATCGGTGTTGTCCGTGGTCAGTACGTTCCTGCCGATGCCGAGCAGCTCACCCGCGGCGTGATCCGCACCGCCGATGGCTCCGAGATCGAAGCGGTGGTGCTCGGACGGCTGCTGACGCTGATGCGTCGCCATCTCGACCTGGCCGAACCCCATCTCTGGGTGGTGTACCCGCGGACCCGTGAGGAGAGCCATCTGCACCTGCAGATGGTGGGGGTGTGGGAGCCCAGCACCCTCGCCCAGGCGGATCCGGCCAGTACGCCAGACACTTCCTCGGCCGCTCTCAGCAGGCCTACGCCGGCAGCCAACACCCCGGCAGCCAGCGCTCCAGAAGCCAGTGGTTCAGAAGTCAGTGGTGCAGAAGCCAGTGCTCCAGAAGCCAGTGGGGCAGAAGTCAGTGAAGCAGAAGTCAGTGCTCCAGAAGCCAGTGCTCCAGAAGCGAATGGTGCAGACACCAGATCCGATTCCTTGCCAGAGGGTGACGATTACTTCTCCGTGCGCGGCGAGCTGATCTACACCCGCCCCGAAACCGGCGATCTGGTGATCAAGGTGCGCCAGCAACCCCGGGCCGATGGCTCCCGGCCCGTGCCCTTCAAGTTGCAGCTCAAAGGAGAGATTCCCCTGCAACATCTGCGTCATTTCGTCTCCCTCGATCTGCGGCGCCAGGGGCAACAGCTCACCCTCGAGGCGCTTGAGGTGTTGGAGCCGGTGGCCCAACGCGGTAATCGCGGCGGCAAGGGGGGCGGTAAGGGCGGCGGTCAAGGCCGCCGCAGCGCCCCAGGTGCTGAAAAAGGGGGTGCTGCTGGTGGCGGCCGGCCCCGTCCGCCCGAATCCGGCCCCTCCCGGCCGGCAGCCCACGGCAAGGCGGTCAGCCGGCCCGGTCGCTGAGATGGCCCCCGCCTCTGCCGGTGTGGCGGTACTCAGCATCACTTTGCTGGCGGTGGCCGGACCGCTCCTCGGGCTCTCGCCCTGGATCGTCACCGGGGTGGCGGCCCTGGCCCTGGGCTCGCTCACCCTCGATGCGGCCCGCTTTGGCGGCCGCGGCGGCAATCTCGTGGCCGAAGCCTTGCCCGGTGGCCAGGAGCGGCTGCGGCGCATCGCCATTCACGAGGCCGGCCATGCCTTGGCGGCGGCGGCCGATGGCCTGCCGGTGCGGCAGGTGCTGGTGGGCAGCCTGGCCTGTCTGCGGGCGGGCCTGGGCAGCAGCGGCAGCACCGAATTCGAGCCTCCGGCCAGTGCCAAGCTGTCGCTTGAGGACTTGCGTCGCTGGAGCCGGGTGCTCCAGGCCGGCATGGCGGCTGAGACGCTTTGCTACAGCCAGGCGGCCGTTGGTGGCGCCGATGATCGCGCCCTGTTGGGCCGCCTCTGGGGCCTTTCCGGCCATGACGTTCAGACGGCCCAGCGGGAGCAACGCCGGGCCCGGCGCGAGGTGGAGCAGCTGCTGCGCGCTCAGCGCCAGCCGCTGGAGTTGCAGGCCGCTCGCCTGCTGCTGCAGGCCCCGCGGCTGGGTCACCCCAGCCCCACCGAGCCCAGTCCGGCGGCATGACCCTCGCCCTGGTCGACTGTCCCACCGGTCTGGCGGGCAACATGCTGCTGGCGGCCCTGCTGGATCTGGGTCTGCCGCCAGCGGTGATCCACGAGCCCCTGGCGGCCCTGGGTCTGGCTGATCTTTATCGCCTCGATCTGGAGCAGCGCCGCAGTGCTGGACTGCGGGGTCTGCACCTGACGGTGGTGCCCCTGGAGCCCCAGCCGCGCCATCGCCCCTGGGAGCTGTTGCGGCGCCAGCTGGCCGAGGCGCCGCTGGCGGAGCCCCTGCGCGACAAGGTGCTGGCGGTGTTCTCCCTGCTGGCGGCGGCGGAGGCGGCGGTGCACGGCCATCCTCCCGAGCAGGTGCAGTTCCATGAGGTGGGGGCGCTGGATGCGCTGGTCGACATCGTCGGCGTCTGTGCCGGCCTGTTGCATTTCGGCATCGACTCGCTGGTCTGCGGCGTGCCTCCCGCCGGCCATGGCAGCGTGCCCAGTGCCCATGGCGTCCTGCCGCTACCGGCGCCAGCGGTGCTGGAGATCGCCCGGCTGCGGGCCATTCCCCTTGCCGGCAGCGGCAGTTTCCCCGCGGCCGAACTCACCACGCCTACGGGGCTGGCCCTGATGGCCTGCTGGGCCCAGCGCTTCGGGCCGGCGCCGACGGCCCTGCCCCTGCAGGTGGGGGTGGGTCTGGGCAGCCATCGCCTGGATCGCCCCAACCTGCTGCGGCTGATCCTGGCCCAGCCGCTTGAGGCCGCCCCTGGCACTGCGGATGGGGCGGCTGAACAGCAGGAGCTGGTGCAGCAGCAGCAGGCCCAGATTGATGACGCCACGCCTGAGGATCTGGCCTTCCTGGCGGCGGCCCTGCGGCAGGCCGGCGCCCTGGAGGTGTTCAGCCAGGCGATCGTGATGAAGAAAGGACGCCACGGCTTCCTGCTCACGGCCCTGGTGCCGCCCGATCGGGCGGCGGCCCTGCGCCAGGTGTGGTGGCGCCACAGCTCGACGCTGGGGCTGCGGGAACTGCTGCAGCCCCGCTGGTGTCTGCCGCGTCAGAGCCTGGAGCTGGACACCCCCCTCGGCTCGCTGCGGCTGAAGCGGGCGTCGTTGCCGGGGGGCTCTACGCGCTGTAAGCCGGAGCACGACGATCTGGTGGCCCTGGCTCAGCGGCACGATCTGTCCCTGGCCCAGGTGCGCCACCAGGTGGAGCTGGCCCTCGACGCCCAGGGGATGGCGGAGCCGGCCTACCAGGATCCGCTGCCGGGCGACCAGTGGCGGCAAGATCAGGCGAGGCAAGAGTTGGCTGGGCCCGAGCAGCCAAGGCTCGAGCAGGCAAGGCTCGATCAGGCAAGCCCAGAGCAGCCAAGCCCAGAGCAGGGAAGGCGTAGACAGGCGAGGCCCAAACGAGCTGCGCCTGAGCAGGCCAGGAAGAATCAGGGGAGACCAGAGCCGGCTATCGACGATCGAGCCAGGGAGGACCAGCCATGACCAACCCGATGCAGAAGCTGCGCCAGTCCTGGGCTGTTGGGACCGCCAGCCTCCGCGGCCGCCTGGACCGGCTGAAGGGGCGCCTGTCGCTGCCTGGCGCTGGGCAGCCCTTGCCCCAGTTTCCGGTTGCCGGCTCGCCTCGTCTCGATCGCCGCAGCGAAATCTCGGCCCCGGCGTTGACGGATCGCCTTCCCCGCTGGCTTCGTTCCCCCCGGTTACCGGCCGGGCTACGCCCACCCCGCCTGCCGGGCGGGCTACGCCCACCCCGCCTGCCAGGCGGGCTACGCCCCTGGATCACCTGCCTCAGCCTCGGGTTTGTGCTGGTGACACTGCTCGGTCACGGCCGCCAGTTGCTGCAGCTCAGCCTCGATGGCCAGGGCTGGCTGTGGCTGCTGCTGGGGGTGGGGCTGAATGTGCTCAGCGTCGTGGTGAATGGCCTGGCCTGGGGCGTGATCCTGCGTTGGCGCGGCCTGCAGCCCCATTGGCTGCCCCTGGTGAGCCTCTACGTGAGCACCAACCTGCGCAAATTCCTGCCCGGCGGTATCTGGCACCTGGCCGCTCGCGTGGAGGCCCTGCGCGGTCCCGAGGCGCCGTTGGCGGCCCCCATCGGCACGGCGATGGCTTTGGTGGTCACCCTGCTGGATCCCCTGCTGGCGGCTGTCGCCGCCCTGGCCCTGGTGACCCTTGGGGGCTGGCAGAACGGTCTGGGGCTGCTGACGCTGCTGCCGCTGTGGTTGCTGCTGCCACCCTGGCTCAATCCGCTGCTGCTGCGCCTCGAACGCCAGCGGGCCCAGCAACTGGGCCTGAGCGCGGCGCTGGAGCTGGAACAGAGCCAGGGCCAGGACCAGAGTGGCGGCGCAGAGCCGTTGCGGGCCTATCCCTGGCAACCGCTGCTGGCGCAACTGGCTTTTGTGCTGCTGCGCTTCGCTGGCTTCTACTGCTGTGTGTGGGCCTTCGATCTGCAGGGCACGGTTGAGCCCGGGGTCTGGCTGGCGGGCTTCGCCCTGGCCTGGACCGTGGGGCTGGTGGTGCCCGGCGCCCCTGGCGGTCTTGGCGTGTTCGAGGCGGTGCTGTTGGTGCGGCTGGGGGTGGCCCTGCCGGAGGCGCCGCTGCTGGCGGTGGCCCTCAGCTATCGCCTGCTGGTGACCCTGGCGGATCTCCTGGCCGCGGCCCTGGTGAGCCTCGACGACCAGCTGGCGCGCCGCCTGCAGCGAGCGGCCGCCCCGGGCAGCCAGCCGGCGCCACTGCCGCAGGACCCTGGCGGCTCTTCTCAATAGGCTTTACTGTTGAGAAGTTGAGTGGACGTCCTGGTGCCTTCCCCCTCCCAGGGCCCCTCCCAGAACCGTTCTGCCCTCCAGGCCCAGGCTGCTGGCTTGCTGCCGGCCCAGTCTCCGGAGCTGCTGCAGGCCAGTCCCAATGGTCTGAGGGCGAGCCTGCATGATCGTGGCCAGCGGCTCACACCCCAGCGCCAGCGGGTGCTGGGGTTATTTGAGGGGCTGGGCGAGGGCCGTCACCTCATCGCCGAGGAGGTGCATCAGCGGCTGCTGGGGGCCCAGGCCCGGGTGTCCCTGGCCACGGTGTATCGCACCTTGCGCCTGCTCAGCTCGATGGGGTTGCTGCAGGAGTTGGAACTGCCGGAAGGGGGGCGCCGCTTCGAGCTGGCTGGCGACGCCCATCGCGACCATCATCACCTGGTGTGTGTGCGCTGTGGCCGCACCGAAGAATTTGAAAATCCGGCCATCCTCGCCGCGGGCGAGGCGGCGGCCAGTGGCCACGGCTTCCGCATGGTGGAGTGCGTCCTCAACGTCCGCGCCCTCTGCCCGGGGTGTGTCGCGGCGGAGCGCGCTTGAGGACAAAGCGGCGGAGCGCGCTTGAGGACAAAGCGGCGGAGCGCACTGGATCAACTGCCTCATCCCCGGGTTCAGCCGATGATGGCGGCATAGGCAATCACGACGACATTGACGACGACAAAGCTTGACATATAGATTGGTAGATAAATATGGCGATCCATTCGCTGCGCGAAGTCTTCCCTGCCGGCTTCGCAGCGTAGATAGGCTGTCATCGCCAGTAGACTACTTGCCAGAATGTAGGCTATGGAGATGATGTGAATCATGTCAGTCAAGGTGACATCTTCGGAGAGGCCCAGTGTGGCCTCCGTTTGCTGCATGTTCACAATGGCGGCGAACAGGCAGCCCACCAGTAGTCCAGTGCGGCCACTGACGATATCTGGTTCGCGTACATCCATCAGGAAAGCCATTCCGGCAATGGCCACGGCCGCGTAGACGCCGGCACAAAGTTTCATAAAGCTCGTGATTCGAGCACGGTGCAGGGTGATTTCTACCTTGATGCGGCTATAAACTCCCTTGCCATTTAATTTACTATTGGGTTTGCCAAAGTTGGTTTCATAGCTGTGTTCAATTTCAATCAGGTTGAAGTCCGATGCGATCCAGTCACCATTGTTGATGCTGGGATTGTAGCCTGAATGGGCATAATCGGGAGTTATGACGAAATTCGAAATATCGGATCTGACGCTTTCAAACTCAAAGGTGATGGTGTGGCGGTCGAAGGGGAAATTTTTGGCAGACCAATTATGGAAAAAGGTACCTTCTAAGGAGCGTTCCGACCAGTACACTTGTTTATTATCCTGGAAATAGCCCGATTTATTGTCTACTTTTTGCGTGTTTACCTCGCTAATCGTGATATTGTTTGAATTGTGGACGGTGATGTCTTGGAGTGGTGAATCCTTCGCTGCGGGGCAGATAGTCCAGAGCCGCAATGAAGCGAACAGGCTGCGATCAGCGAATTTGTAATCGCGCAAGTCTTGCAGAAAGACGCCCATCACACAGGTGAGCGGTTCGTTCATCAGGCGCATGGGTGCCGCCTGGTTGTCGGCTGGGGCGGCGGGAGCAGCCAGCATCGGCAACACCTGGATCAACAGCGCCGTCAGCGCGGCAAGGGCCAGGCCGATCCAGCGGCGACTGGCCCGTTCCGGGATGTATCGGCGGCAGCCTCTGGCGTTCATGGCACCATTCGGGCCAGTCGTCCTTGGAATTGACGACTGCGTTCAACCTGGCCCAATTGTTTGGTGAGCTGGATCATCGCTTCGAGGGCCTCGCGGGAGTTGGGCTTGAGATAGAGGCACTTCTGCAGACAAGCCAGTGCTTCGTCGGTTTGATTACGGCGCTCAAGCAGTTGTCCTAGCCGCAGATAGGTGGCATCTGAATAGGGGTTTCTCGCCAATTCCTGTTGACATTGTTCCAGTTCTTTGTCCACTTCGTCGGCAGATCCACGCTTGTCGCTGAAGTTGGTCCTGCGTTCCACGGCCTGAGCAGCAGCTGTTGCCGCTGCAGCGGCGGAGCGCAGGGAGTCCCGCCTGGCTGCGGATTCCAGGGCTTGCGGTTGGCAAGCCGGCCGAGCAGCCCGCTCTGGCCGCTCGCGGCGGCGGCTGGGCAGGTCGGGGAGGCTGGCGGCAGTGGCTTTCTGCGGCAAGTCGGGCGGCTCGTCTTGCCGCAGAAAGCCAAAGACGAAGGATTCGCGAATGGGGCTGAACAGGCTGGAAGGTACTTTGCCGGTTTCTGCTGAGCCCACGATCAGCAGTGCGCCTGGTTTCATCAGCGAGGCCAAGGATTGCAGCAGGTGTTGGCTGGCCGCTTCCTCCAGGTAGATCAAGAGGTTGCGGCAGAAGATCACGTCATAGTGGGTAGCGGTTTCAGCCAGGCAGCTCATCAGGTTGGCGCACTTGAAGTGCACGATGTTGCGGATTGCCGGATGCAGAGCCAGACCCTGGGGTGTGGTTTGAAAGTTCTGGGCCTTTTCGGCTTCGCTCACGCCCCGGAACGAATGTTTGCCATAGACGGCCTGGCGGGCCTTGCGGATCGACTGGCGGCAGATATCCACCGCATCAATACGAAAACAATCGGCCGGCAGACCCATGTCCAGCAGGGTCATGGCGAGGGAATAGGGCTCTTCGCCGCTGGCGCAAGGGGCGCTGAGCAGCTGCAGAGGCTGGGACGGCAAGCCGCCGGCGATCAGCGCCTGCATGTGCTTGCGCAGCTGTATGAAGGGCTGGCGGTCGCGGAAGAACCAGGTTTCCGGAACCACCACCAGTTCTACCAGGCACTGTTGCTCCTGGCTGGACTCCAGCAGTAGCTCCAGGTAGGTCTCGGTGTTGTCTAGGCCTGTGATCTTGAGGCGCTGGCCGATGGCACGTTCGAGGCTGTGACTGCCGATGATGCTGGCACTGATGCCGCTGTGGCTCGCCAGCCAGCGGCCGACATTGCTGCTGTCAAGCTTCTGCTTACTGGTCAAAGCCGATCAGGTCGCGGATGGGATTCACCTGTTCGAGAAGAACCTTGAGATGCAGGATCTGCACCATGCCTCGTTCATCAAGGGTCATGCCCCCCAGGTAGGGCTTACTGCCGGAACTGAGGCCGATGTCGTGGAAGGCATTGAGGGGACGGCTGATGGTGTCGGTGACACCTTCGGACAGCAGGCCGATGTATTGATCTCTGTCTTTGCTGTCTCCGGCCGTGACCATGATGATGCGACTGCTCAGGTTCTGGCCGCTGGGGCGATTCTGGATCAAAAAGCAGAGGTCGATGACGGGAACCACCACCCCCCGGTAGTTGAACAGGCCTGAAACATAACTGGGCAGGTTCACCGCAGGCCGTAGCGAAACTCTGGGAATCACCTCCACCACATCCTTGCTTTCCATCGCGTAGAGCGGTCCGCCGGCGGAGAACAGCAACAGCAGCACCGCTGGATTGGCACTGGCGGTTTTGCCATTCGGAGCGATTGACTTGGACACAGCCACGGGGCTTGAGGAGGCGGTAGCGGGATCAGAGCAGCTTAAGGGCCCTTCCCTCCGGGCAGCCAAGGGCAGCAAGGAGTGGGTTGGCGCCCATTTGGTAGCGGTGCACACCATCCGCTCGCCAAGGCTGGCAACGTCCCGTGAGCGTGGGGCTGCGGGGCCACGGGCGCTTAACCTCTAGTGAAATTCCATAGAGCCCGTGTCGAGCGAACCCCTTGGCGTCAAGAAGCAGTCGATGGAAGCGCAGTTAAAGCTGGCTTTTCTCGGCATGGGGGGATTGGCAATGCTGGTGGCGCTGCTGGGCCTGCGCACCACCACCTCCTTAGGGGGCCACATTCAAGAGTTGGGGGCCAACCGTCTGCCTTCGGTGGATGGTCTCTGGAGGGTCAACGAAGGGCAGACCCAGATTCAAGCCTCCGAAAATGCGATTCTTACCCCAGGCGAAACAGAGGCAGGCCGCCAGCAGCAGCTGCGACGTATCGATGGCGCCTGGAAGCAGATCAATGCCGGTTTCAAGCAGTACGAGAGCACCGCATCCACGCCGGAAGAACAGAGGCTCTATGCCGACTTCAAGCAGGACTGGGCTGAGTGGGAGTCCGGTCACAAGGAGCTGCTGCGGGCCGTGAGTGTGCTCGGTAATGCCTCGTTTCCAGCCCCCACCACACCGCAAGGGCGGGCAATCTTTGGCGTTGCGGCCCAGGAGATCAGCTCTTTCACTACTGCGTCAGATTCACTACTCAAGGTGATCGATCTCAACTACAAGATCGGCACTGAGGCGACGATTAGCGGCGAACAGGATGCCAAAACCTCCCTGTTTTGGTCGATTGTGGCCCTGGTAGCGGCCCCGTCGATCGGTTGGTTCGCCGCCAACTATTTCACCCGCACCATTGCCAAGCCCCTCGGTGCTCGCATCACCGAAGTGGTCACGGTGGCCGAAAACGTGGCCGGGGGAGATCTCACCCGCAACCTGCCCGACACCCAGGATGGCGATGAGCTCGGCAAGCTGCAGAACGCCATTCACGTGATGGTGGATAATCTCAGCCTGCTGGTGCGCCAGATCCAATCCTCCGGGATCCAGATCACCACTTCCACTACGGAGATCGCTGCCTCCGGCAAGCAGCTGGAGGCCACGGTGGCCGAACAGCTGGCCTCCACCAATGAGGTGACGGCCACGGCTAAGCAGATTGCCGCCACCTCGATGAACGTGGTGCGGGCCATGGACGATGTCAAGAGTCAGGCGGTGGATACGGCCGATTCGGCGGCCCACAGCCAGCAGGATCTCGACCAGATGGAGAAGGTGATGCGCGACCTGGTCACCGCCACCGCCGCGATCACCTCCAAGCTGGATGTGATGCACGAAAAGGCCAATAACATCAACACCGTCGTCACCACAATCACCAAGGTGGCAGACCAGACCAACCTGCTCAGTCTCAACGCCGCGATCGAGGCCGAAAAGGCCGGTGAATATGGCACCGGCTTCGCCGTGGTGGCCCGCGAAATCCGGCGTCTCGCCGACCAGACCGCCGTGGCCACCCTCGAAATTGAGCAGATGGTGAAGGAGATGCAAGGGGCTGTGTCAATCGGGGTGATGGAGATGGATCACTTCAGCAAAACCGTCACCTCCGCTGTGGAAGATGTGGTGCGGATCAGTGATCAGGTCGAAGTGGTGATTGAGCAGGTCAAGGGCCTCACACCCAAGTTCGAGATGGTTGGCCAGAGCATCCAGGAGCAGTCGCAGGGAGCCCAGCAGATCAGTGAGGCGATGCAGCAGTTGAGCCAGGGCTCGCAGCAAACGTCCGATGCCCTGCGGGAGTCCAACCGGGCTCTCGAAGTGCTTGACGACTCCACCCAGTCCATGCGCACGGAAATCTCCCGCTTCCATGTCGCCAACTAACCTGGACTTTGACCCTGATGTTCTGCATGCACCGGTCGCACCGGTCAGCACGGAGCTATCGCCATCGCTGCTGAATGATTGCTGGAATCGTATCGGTGTCTTCGGCGATCGCTCCTGTCCGGAGTTGCTCAGCTGCGTTCACTGCCGCAATTGTCAGGTGTATTCGGCGGCAGGCCGCAGCCTGCTGGAGCGTCTGCCGCCCAGCGATTATCTGCAGGAATGGACTGCTGTTCTGGCCGAAACCAAACGCGGCTCCGAGAGCTCCACGCTCTCGGCCGATGGCTCGGTGGTGCGCAGTGATCAATCCCTCTCGGTGATGATCTTCCGCCTCGCCACCGAATTGTTCGCCTTGCCGGTGGGCGTGTTCCTGGAGGTTTCGGCTCCGTTCGTGGTGCACTCGGTGCCACGCCGCACCAACCAGCTGTTTCTGGGCATGGTGAATGTACGTGGTGAAATCATGCTGGCCGCCTCCCTCACCAATCTGCTGGGTCTCACGGTTCAGCCCAGTGTCGGCTCCCATGGCGCAGGCAGAATGGCGGTGGCAGGTGCCCCCGAGGGCAAGTGGGTGTTCCCCATCGATGAGATTTATGGCATCTACTTGTTCAATCGTGATGATGTCAAGCCTGCACCTGTGGTGATCACCAATGCTGATCACTCCTATACCTGTGGTGTTTTCCAGTGGCAGAACCGCTCGGTGGCGCTGCTTGATCCCGATCGCATCTTCCAGGCATTGACCATCGAGATCTCTCCGGCATGAGCGACCATCTTTCCGACGCGACTCCGCTCGAACTGTTCCGGTTAGAACTTGAAGAACGGGTCGAGTCTCTCAATCAGTCGCTGTTGTTGCTGGAGTCCCAGCCAAGGTCACGCGAGGCCTGTGATCAGGTGATGCGCTCGCTGCATTCGGTCAAGGGTGCGGCTGGCATTGTGGTGCTGCCGTCCCTGGTGAAGGTGGCCCATCGGCTGGAAGATTTCTTCGTTGCCGTCAAGAATGCCGAAGCCTCGCTCGATCCACAGGCTTTTGCCATCAGTTTCCGTTGCGTGGATCTGTTCCAGGATGTCAGCCGGCTGCAGGCGGATGAAATTCGCGAATGGCTGGCGGCCCGCAGCCCGGAGCTCGATGAGCTGGTCGACTCTTTGATTCAGTTACTGCCGGAAGGCAGCATTTCCACTCCGGCACCGCGCGCCATCGCCGCTGAACCTGAAAATCCTTTCGGTGTAGCGCTGGAGGCCGCCGTCGCGACGCCGTCGGCTGCCGATCGGGTGGTGCGCGTTGAGGCTGAAAATCTCAATCGCATCATGGCGCTCTCCGGTGAAATGCTGGTGGAGGCCAAGTGGCTACAACCGTTCGCCGATTCGCTCAGCCTGCTTAAGGATCGGCAGAAGGATCTGCAGTCCACGATTGAGTCGTTGCGCCTGCAACTCACCGAGTCTGGTCAGAGCACCAGCCTCGAGCTGGTGGAGAAGGCTCGCGTCAAGGAGCGCGAATGCCGTGAAACGCTCACCGAGCGGCTGGGGGAACTGGAGCTCTATGCCCTGCGCACCACCAACCTCTCCTATCGCCTCTATCGCGAAGTGATCGGTTCCAACATGCGCCCCTTCTCCGATGCGATCGTCGCCTTCCCGCGCATGGTGCGTGATCTGGCGATCAGCCTCGGGAAACAGGTGCAGCTGGAGGTGGTGGGCAAAGGCACCCTGGTGGATCGCGACATTCTGCGCAAACTTGAATCGCCTCTGACCCATATCCTGCGCAATGCGGTGGATCATGGCATTGAATCGCCGGATGAACGACTAGAAGTTGGTAAGCCTAGTCGGGGCACGATTCGTATCGAAGCCCTGCACCGTGGTGGCATGTTGTCGATCACCATCAGTGACGATGGGATGGGCGTGCGCTTCGCCGAAGTGCGCCAGAAGCTGGTGGCCGAAGGGCTGTTCAGTGCCGACGACGCTGACAACCTGTCTGAGGCCGAACTCTGCGAGCATCTCTATCAACCGGGCTTCTCCACCGCTCCAGCCGTCACCGAGGTTTCGGGACGGGGTGTGGGACTCGATGTGGTGAGCTCGATGGCCAGTGAGGTGGGCGGTACGGTGCGCTTCTCCTCGGTGCTGGGCGAGGGCACCAGCATTCACTTTCAGCTGCCGCTCACCCTTTCTGTGGTGCGCACGTTGTTGGTGGAGATCGCTGGAGAGCCCTATGCCTTCCCCCTGGCTCGACTCGATCAGATTGTGGCGATTGAAACCGCTGACATCAGTGTGATGGAGGGGCGTGAGTGTTTCTTCCTCGATGGTGTTTCAATCGGCTTGATTTCCTCGCGCCAGGTGATGCATTTCCCCGAGGCTCCCCAGAGCGACGGCCCGATTCCGGTGGTAGTGATCAGCGACCATGCCAAGGTGTATGGCGTTGTCGTTGACCGCTATCTCGGTGAGCAGGATCTGGTGGTGCGTCCGCTTGATCCACGCCTGGGCAAGGTGGCCAACGTCAGCGCTGCCGCCTTGATGGGAGATGGCCAGCCGATTCTGATTGTTGACACCGTGGATCTGGTGCGCTCGATCGATTCGTTGCTGCAGAACTCCGGTCTGCAGAGCCAGTCCGCCCGCAAACCGGCCAAGCAAGGCCAGCGCATCCTGATCGCCGACGACTCCCCGGTGGCGCTGGATCTGCAGGCACGGCTGGTCAGCTCCAAGGGCTACACCGTCGATCGGGTCGTCAATGGCATGGAGGCCTGGAAGGCGATCCGCGACGGCAACTATCAGTTGCTGGTGACAGACGTGGAGATGCCGGAAGTGGATGGCATCGCCCTGGTGCAGACCCTGCGCAAAGAGCCCCGCTTCAAGCATCTGCCGATCATCATCTCCTCCTCCCGCGATGCCGAACAGGACCGCCTGCACGGCATGGAGGCTGGCGCTGACTACTATCTTGTCAAGAGTAGTTTTCAGGGCCAGACCCTGTTGGATGCCATTCATCAACTGATCGGACCCGCTTGAGCAGCGCCACTTGAGAATCGCGATTGTTAACGATCTGGCCCTGGCGGTCACGTCGATGCGCCGGGTGCTTGAGCATGAGGGACGTCACAGCGTCGCCTGGGTGGCTCGCGACGGCCAGGATGCCCTGGCGCGCTTCGTGGCCGATCAGCCCGATCTGGTGCTGATGGATCTGGTGATGCCCCTGCTGGATGGGGTGCAGACCACCAAGCGCATGCAAGCGATCTCGAAATGTCCGATTCTGATCGTCACCGCCGATGCGGGCCGCTCGTCGGGGCAGATTTTTGAGGCCATGGGCTACGGCGCCCTCGATGTCGTCAACCTGCCCGTTCTCACTGAGCCGCCGGAGGTGAGCGGCCGCCAGCTGTTGCAGAAGATCGCCACGATCGAGCGTCTGCAGGGCCGATCCGGCTCCGTGCCCCGTCCGGCCCGCCCCGGGGCCGGGCCCACCCCGGTGGCCCGCCGCCGTCCGCCCCTGATTGCCATCGGTTCCTCCACCGGCGGCCCCAAGACCCTGGCCACGGTGCTCGCTCCTCTGCCCCGCCAGATGGGTCATGCCGTGGTGGTGGTGCAGCACATCGATGCCCAGTTCGCCCCCGGGCTGGTGAGCTGGCTCGATGGCCAGATTGCGCTGACGGTGCGTGGCGCCGAAGTCGGCATGACCCCCCAGGCCGGCACCGTGTCGGTGGCGATCAGCAACGACCATCTGGTGATTCAGGCGGACGGTCGCTTTGCCTATCAGGCCGAGCCGCTGGAGGAGCCCTACCGCCCTTCGGTGGATGTGTTCTTTCGCAGCCTGGTGAAGCACTGGCGCGATCCCGGACAGGCGGTGCTGCTCACCGGCATGGGCCGTGATGGTGGCAAGGGGATGCTCGAGCTGCGTCGCGCCGGCTGGCACACCATCGCCCAGGACGAGGCCAGTTGCGCTGTCTACGGCATGCCGAAGGCGGCGGTGGAGCTCGGTGGTGCGATCGAAGTGCTGCCGCCGGAGGCGATCGCCAGGAGCCTGGGTCAGCGGCTTTCCCGTTAGGAGCCTGCTGAGGGTGCTTCAGCGGTCGCTTGGCCAGTGCGCTGGCACCGTTCCGTTCTGGCAGGTTCCTTGACCTGGTGTCCCAGGGAGCCAAGGCTGCCGCTGGCGCGCCCTGGACGGCGTTGCCCTCAGGCGGGAACTCCGATCGGCTGGCGAAGTGTTCACCGCGAACCTAAGTGCGGTCAGGCAGTGGGATAGAAGCAGGGGTTGTGATTCGTTCGCCAGCGCCGGCTTGATGGCTTCTCTTCTTTTGGATTCTGCCCAGGCCGAGCTGCAGTGCCGCGAGTTTGATCTGGTTTTCCGCCTGTTTGATGCCGATGGCGATGGTGAGATTTCCGTGGCGGAAACTGAGCGGGCCCTGGCCAACCTGGCCGGCAGTCTCTCCAGCGAAGCCGGTGCCGAGCTCCTGGAGCTGGCCCGTCAGCAGGGCCAGATCGACAGCCATCAATTCGCTGTCTGGGCCATGGGCCAGGGGGGCTTCGATCTCAGCCACAATCTGCGCGAAATCTTTGATCTGGTCGACAGTGACGGCAGCGGCTGCCTGAGCCTGGAGGAGATGGCGGTGATGCTCTCGGTGTTCGAAGACAGCCCCGATGCCCAGCGCCTCGAGGCCCTGATGCGGTCCCATGACGCGGACGGCAGCGGCACCATCAGTTATGACGAATTTCTGAATGTGTTGCTCGGCAATGGCGACCTGGCCATCTCCCTGGCCGATCTCAAGCGCCTGAAGAAAACGCTGGTTCATTACAGCAGCAGCAACCGTTGCGCTCGGATCGGCCTGGTGGAGGTGGATTGTGATCTCGGCGCCGGCATCCCGGGGGCAGGCGCCGGCATCGAGATGCTCAAGCAGGCGGCCCAGCGCCAGAAGGATCTGCGCCGCATCCGCGATCAGCTGATCGAGGAGATCAGTCAGCAGCAGCAACCCCGGGCCCGCTCCAGTGAAACCAGCGGCGGTGGTGACAGCACCCCCCATGCCCGCCACATCAAGGTGATTGCCGAGGTGATGGGGCAGGCGGCCGAGCTGGTGGCCGCCACCCGCGAGCGCGGCCTGTTCCCGGTGGTACTGGCCGGCGACCATTCCACCGCCGCCGGCACGATCGCCGGCCTGCGCCGCGCCCATCCCGACAGCCGCATCGGCGTGGTGTGGATTGATGCCCATGCGGACATCCATTCGCCCTACACCACGCCCTCGGGCAACATGCACGGCATGCCGCTGGCGGTGGCCACCGGCCACGACAACGCCCATCACGCCATCAACGCGCCGGCCGCGGACACCACTGAATTGTGGTCCTGGTGCCAGAGCCTCACCGGCACTGGCACGCCGGCGATCCAGCTGCGTGATCTGATCTACGTCAGCGTCCGCGACACCGAACCGGCGGAGGAGGCGACGATCCGCGACCACGGACTGCCGATTGTGAGCACCGAAGAGGTGCGCCGCATCGGTGGGGAGGCGGCCGCCCGGCGCTGCCTCGACTACCTCGCCGACTGTGATCTGATCTATGTCAGCTTCGACGTTGACAGCATGGATGCCACGGTGTTCAAGGGCACCGGCACGCCGGTGCTGGGCGGGCTCTGGGCCCATGAAGCCCTGGAGATCAACCGCACCCTGCTGCGTGATCCGCGTGTCTGCTGCTGGGAGATCTGCGAGATCAACCCCCATCTCGACACACTCAATTCCCTGGCTGAGGTGTCGCTCGGCATCTATCAGGGCGTGCTGGAAGTGCTGGAGGAGCGGCTGTAGCTCATCGAGCACCAGCACCAGCACCAGCACCAGCGAGGCCTGGCCACGGTTTTTCTGCCGCGCTGTTGTCATGCCTCGCTGCGACGCAGCCGCGCTGGACATGGCCCATGCTTTTGCTCTCTGTCCGGCCGTGCCATGTCCCCCGGTTCCCCCCCGCTGCCTGCCCACGAGCTGCTGCAGGGCTTTCTGGCCCCTGAGCCTGCGGCGCCGTCGCGGCTGGAGCGGCTCCTGCCCAGCAGCGGCACCCTGCCCGGCCTCACCCGTCTGGGGGGCCATCACCCCCTGGCGCACACGCTCGTGGGCTGGTTGCGCAGCTGCGGCCAGGTGATCTTCATCAACAACCCACTCAGCGGTCTGCTGCTGTTGCTGGCACTGGCGTTGCAGTCGATCGGGGCCGCGGGGCTCACCCTGCTGGGCATCGTGGCGGCCCACCTCTGCGCCCGGGCCATCGGCGCCGATCGCCAGGCGCGGCGCAACGGCATCTACGGCTTCAACGGCGCCCTGGTGGGCAGTGCGGTGGCGGCCCTGGCTGATCACGGCTCGGCGGCTCCCTCCCTGGGCTGGGTGTTGTTGACGCTGGTTGGGGCCGGCGTCACCACCCTGCTGGTGCATGGGCTGGGCCGCTGGCTGCTGCGCCGTTTCGGTCTGCCGCCGCTCACCCTGCCCTTCTGTCTGGTCACCTGGGCGCTGCTGCTGCTGGCTTCAGCTCTGGCTCACCCCCAGCTGAGCCTGCTGCAGGCCACCCAGCCAGAGGCGGTGAGGGGCCCGCTGCTGGCCCTGCTGCAGGCCTTGCCCAGGGGCTTCGGCCAGGTGTTCTTGTTACCGGGTTTGCTCAGCGGCGCGGTAGTGCTGCTGGCGGTGGCGATCGCTAGCCCCCTGGCGGCCCTGGTGGGCCTGGCCGGTGGCCTGGTGGGGGGTGTCACCGGCCTGCTGCTGGGGGCGCCGGCCGCAGCCGTGGCCCAGGGCCTGTGGAGCTACAACGGCGTGCTGTCCGCCATCGCCGTGGCCGGGATTTTCTATCCCCTCAATCGCCTCAGCCTGCTCGCCGGGCTGGGGGCGGCGGCGCTCTCCAGCCTGTTGACCCTGCCGCTGGCGGCCTTGCTGGGCCTGCTCACGGGCGCGGCCCAGCCGTTGCCGCTGCTCACCGTGTCCTTCATCGTCGCCACCCTGCTGACGCTGTTGCTGCTGCGCCGGACCCAGCCGGCTCTGGTGCCGGTGGGCCTGCATTCGATTCTCACCCCGGAGGAGCATCGCCGCCGCTTTGATGTCGCCCGCCGCCTGATGCTCGATTTTCGCCGTCAGTTGCGCGGCTCCCTGGCCGGGGATCGCTATCCATCGCTGGTGGCCCAGGCTGAGCCGGCGCAGGTGGCGGAGCTGGAGGCGTTGTTTGCGTCGCTCGATCGAAACCACGACCACTGCCTCAGTGTGGCCGAACTGGCCAGGGGACTGGAGGGCAGCGCCGCGGGCCCCGGCGTGGGGGGTGAGGAGCTGGCGGCAGTGCTGGCGGCGATCGATCTCGACGGCGACGGCCGCGTTGATGCGGTGGAGTTCAGTGAGCTGATGCTGCGGCTGCGGCGCCTGCGTGCCGGTGAGGAGCGGCTCCTGCAGTACCTGCTGCCGATTGATGGCGATGGCAATGACTGTCTCGATCCGGCCGAACTGAACCGGCTGCTGCGCAGCGTCGGCCAGCCGCCCCTGGAGCCCCGGGAGCAGCACCACCTCTTCGGTGCTCAGGCCCAGCGGGGCCTGAGCTGGAAGCAGTTCATCGATCGCCTGCTGCTGATCTGAGTTCGGCTGGCCGGGGGCTGAGGGCGCAGGCACCAAGGGGCGACGCGGAATCCGCTCCCGACCTGCCTGCTCACACGCTAATGAGAATCGCTTGCAAAAAGCCGATCAGGCGGTTATGTTGCGAGACATTCTCAACAAGTCGCCCTGGCTGTCAAGTCGCCTTGGCTGTCAAGTCGACTTTGCTGTTTGGCGCTCGCTGGTCTCGCTCCCTGGGCGATGGCCTTGCGGCGGTTTCTCCGTTGTCCTCTCCTGATCCCATGAGCCTTCGTTGCCGGTCGTTCGATTCCCAGGCCATCGTGCGCCTGGCCGCCGGGCAGGCGTTGTTGATTGATCCGGCGCTGCGCCCCGCCGGCAGCACCCTCGAGGTGCTCGCAGGCGTGGCCCGAGTGTTCTGTCCCTGTGAGGAAACCGGCGGCATGACCCTGGCCTTCCTGCAGAGCGGCGACCATCTCTGCGGCGATCGCCTCTGTAGTGAAGGGGTGTGCGTGGAGGCGTTGACGCCCCTCAGCTTTCGCAGCGAGGCCGAACCGCTTCAGGGTCAGGGGTTTGATGCGGTCAATGAGTGGACATTGCAGTTGCTGCGCATCCGCCATCTCGGCAGTGCCGAGCAGCGGCTCCATGCCTTGCTCAGCCTGTTGGTGCGGCGTCTGGGCCGCCGCTGCGGCCCCTGGTGCGACCTGCCGTTCCGGCTCACCCATGACCGCCTCGCCGAGCTGATCGGCACCACCCGGGTGACCGCCACCCGCTTGATTTCGCGCATCCGCCAGGAGCAGTTGCTGGTGGTGCCCAGGGATCAGCCTGGTCTGCTGCTGGCCCCGGCTCTGGTGGAATCGGCGCCCCTGGCGGCCTGATCGAGGCCCGGCATCAGGGCCAGGGAGGCGGCCAGGCCCAGCAGCAGGATCAGCAGCGCCGGCAGCAGCGCTGCCCCCACCCGCTCATCGCTGGCGTACTGATACACCCGCACGGCCAAGGTGTCGAAATCGAAGGGGCGCAGGGCGAAGGTGAGCGGCAGCTCCTTCACCACATCCACAAACACCAGCAGGCCCCCCACCAGCAGCGGCCCTCGCAGCAGCGGCAGCTGCACCCGCCGTGCCGCGCTGCTCCAGCTGCAACCCAGCCCGGTGGCGGCTTCATCCAGGTTGGGGGGGATGCGCTCCAGGGCGGCATCGAGACCCTGCTTGGAGACGGCCAGAAAGCGATCGCCATAGCCCCACACCAGCAGCAGCAGGGGGCTGAGCTGTAGCGGGCCGCCCAGCAGCAGCAGGGCCAGGGCGAGCACCGCCCCCGGCAGGGCGTAGCCCATGCCAGCCACGAAGCTGAGTCGCTGCAGGGCGGCCAAGGGAATCCAGCGATGGGCCAAGCTGAGGATCAGGGCCAGGGCCGTGGTGATCAGGGCCGCCCCCAGCCCCAGCCCCAGGCTGCGCAAGCTGAGTCCCACCAGTTCGGCGCTCGATTCCCCCTGCAACTGGTCCCAGCTGAGGCCGGCCCAGAGCAGGGGCAGGCCGAGGCTGGCCAGGGGCGGCAGGGCGGTGAGCAGCTGGGCCGCCAGGGCGCGCCAGCCTTGCAGCTGCCAGCCCTGGCTGCTGTCGCCCCCGCCGCCCAGGCTCCAGCGGCGGCTGCGGCGCCGCAGTTGCTGTTCGGCCGCCACCAGCAGACTCACCAGCACCAGGGCCACCAGCGCCAGTCCCACTGCTCCCTGGGGATCGCCCTGGCTCTGCCAGCGCTGCAGGATGCCGCCCGACAGGGTCGGCACGCCCAGCAGTTCGACCGCCCCCAGGTCGTTCACCACCTCCATGGCGCTCAAGGCGACGCCGGCGCCGATGGCGGGCAGCGCCATCGGCAGGGCCACCCGGCGGAAGCTTCCCCAGGGGCCCACCCCCAGGCTGAGACTGGCTTCCAGCAGGCGGCGACCGCTGTTGGCGAAACTTTCTGTCGCCAGCAGAAACACATAGCTGTAGGTGCTCAGGGTGAGCACGGCGATCGCCCAGCCGCGGCCCCCGATCGGGTGATCCCAGCGGCTGCCCAGATCGATCAGGGTGGCGGCCAGCAGATAGGCCGGTGTGGCCAGGGGCAGCAGCTGGGCGATGCGCAGCCAGCGACGCCCCCCGAAGCGGCAGTTGGCGCAGAGCCAGCCGTTGGCGGTGCCCAGCAGCGCGCCGGCCAGGCCAACGCCGATCACCAGGCTCAAGGTGCTGGCCAGCGGCTCCAGGCCTGCTGCCCCCAGCCCCAGGGCCTCGCCGCGACCCTGGGCGGCGAACAGCACCAGAGCCAGCACGGGCAGCAGGGCCAGCAGGGCCACGGCCAGTGCCAGAGCCAGCAGCGTGCTGCGGCCGGCCAGGGCGGGCGCGAGTCCGCTGGGCCCCGTGCCGAGGCGGTCGGCAAGGCTGGGTCTGCTCGCGGTGCCGCGGCTCACTGCCATCCGGCGGTCCGCATCAGGCTGACGGCCTCTTTATTGCGCGCCCCCATCGCTTCGGCCGATACCCCATCGGCGCGGAACGGCCCGAAGCTCTTGAGGATCGGATTGGCGCCGCTGCCGGTGAGCGGGTATTCGTTGTTCGCCTCGGCATAGCCATGGCCGCCGCTGGGTGAGGCCAGAAACTCGATCAGCTGGCGAGCGGCCTGCGGATGGCGGGAGCTGGTGGTGACGCCGGCGCCGCTGATGTTGACGTGGGCCGGATCGGGCAGGATCACCCGCAGCTGCCGGGCTGCGGCCTGGTCGTCGGCACCGGCCTTGCCGGCGAGCATGCGAGCCACGTAGTAGGTGTTCACCAGGCCGACGCCGCAGCGGCCCTTGCCCACGGCCCGGGCCAGGGGAATGTCGGCGGTGAAGAACGGCTGGCTGACATTGGCCACCAGGCTCTGAACCCAGGCTTTGGTGGCGGCCTCACCCCGCTGGATCAGCTGGTCGGCCACCAGGGACTGGTTGTAGACGCTGAGGCTGTTGCGCAGGCATAGCTTGCCCCGCAGCGCCGGGCTGGCCAAATCGGCATAGCTGCGGATGCTCTGCGGCGGCACCAGAGCGGGGTTGACCACCACGGCACGCACGCGGCGGGTGAGCGCGAACCAGCGCTGCTGGGAATCACGCAGGTGGACGGGTACATCGCGGCGCAAGGCGGCCGAATCGATCGGGCGGAACAGGCCCGCCTCGGCGGCCTTGGCCAGGCGGGCGGCATCCACCAGCACCAGGACATCCGCCGGGCTGCGGCTGCCTTCGTTGCGCAGCCGCTCGATCAGGGCATCGTCCTTGCCCTCCAGCAACTTCACCTGGATGCCGGTGCGGGCCTCGAATTGCCGGTAGAGCTGCTGGTCGGTGTTGTAGTGGCGGCCGGAGTACACCCCCAGGCTGACGGTCTCAGGCCGCTGCGGGCCGCAGCCCGTGAGCAGCACCCCCACCAGCAGGCTGCTGGCCAAGGCCCCAGACCGGGAACCGCCTCGGGCCAGCCACGGCTGTTGGTGTTGAACGGGCTGTTGGTGTTGAGCGGGCTGTTGGTGTTGAACCGGCTGTTGATGGCGAACTGGCTGTTGGTGACCAACATCCCTTGGATGGCGAACCAGCTGGGTCCGCAACCGGCTGAAAAGGAGAGGCGGGCTGATCGGCATGGGGAGTTGCGGCGCTGCCATGGCAGACGAACTCACCGGAAGTTAGGGCTCAGAGCCGCCGTCAGGACGGGACGATGAGGCGGATGACTGTGCGAAATGGCACCATCTCTCGAGCCGCTGCCTTGCCAGCATCGAACTTGAAACCTGGTGTTCAGGGCTGAAAACCAGGACTAGCTGGCAAATTACCAGTTTTATTTAATATTTGGGATGGGGCGGTGAGGCTCAGCCCAGCCAAGCGATCGCCACCCGATCAACGATGGCGGCGTACCGGAATCGGCACAAGGGTGGGCTGCATCAAGCCGCCACCACCGTTGTCATCGTCGGAATCGAAACCCAGCCAGATGATCAGGCCCAGGATGCCGAAGAATCCCGCAAGCAGAACGAGTTCACTCATGGGCTTCTTGCAGGTCGGCCTAACCTAACCGGGATCTGCGGATCCGGTGTCACGATCGCCACCGCCACCGCTGCCGGTTTTCACCCCAGCGGCACCAGGGCCAGCAGGCCGCCACCGACACCCAGCACCCCGCCCAGCACCACGGCCAGCCGCGAGAGCCAGACCGCGGGCAGGCGCTTCAGCACGACCATCGAGAGCACCACCACCGCCACCGAACTGGTGCCGGATCCCAGCCACCAGGCCAGGTCGCCCGTGCTCGCCTGGGCATGCAGCAGGGCGTGGATGGCGACGCCAGCGGCGATCACGCTGCCCGGCAGGGCCAGGTGGGCTGGGCGATCGGCCCCCTGGGGACGGTGCCGCCACAACAGCAGACCCACAGCCGAGACCGCCAGGGCGGCGAGCACTTCGGCCTGGGGCAAACCGCCCCCGCAGGCTCCGAAGACGCCGCCCACGAGGGCGCCCCCGAGGGCGAACAGCAGCAGGGAGCCATCGATGGCGCTGGCGGCAGCTCCCACCCCCACCAACAACAGCAGATGGTCGAGGCCCAGCAGGGGATGGAGTCCACCAGCCAGCAGGCCGCCGGTGGCCAGGCCATGGGCAGCGGCCGGCAGGGCTGACAGCAGGCTGAGGCCAAAACCAGCGGCGAGGGCCAGCAGAGGCGAGCGGGAGGGGGCTTTGATCACGGTGATGCGGTCCGCGCCGAGCGCAAGAAGAGAGGTGAATGGGCGAGCTGGGATCGTGGCCAGCCTGGCCAGAGCGGCCGAGCTGGCCACGATCCCAGCGGTGGGACAGGGCAGGCAGGAGAGTGCCGGGATTGGCCGAGCAGACCAGATCCCAGGGGACCTTGCTCCAGACCTCCCTGCCTTCAGTGACGGAAAACCCGTTGGGACCAGTATCCCCGCGGCGCGGCGCCTGCACGGTATCGGTTGGCTCAGCGGCAAGCTTGTGGCTGAACGGCAAACTGGGCAAACCAGGATTGGCTGGCCTTGGCGGGTCGGTGGTTGTCGGTTCCCGGTGGAGCCGATGGGGCCGGGCCCACCAACTTCATGGCTGGCGGGATCGGGCTGCTGGGCTTTCCCCCCCCGCGACGCTGAAGACCTTCCAAGGTCTCTCTGGAGAGTGGTCTCTCTGGAGCAGTGGTCTCTCTGAAGCAGTCAGCAAGCCCCGTGAGATCAGAGACAGCCGCCAGAGAGCAGCTTGAACGCAGAGATGGCCGACTCCTCCCTGAGGGGGATTGGCACGCAAGGAGACTTCTGGGTCCTCAACCGTCTTCTTGAGCGGGTCGCTCGGGCGTGGGGGGCGACGGCGACGCTGGGGGCAAGTGGTGGCGGTGGGAGCTTGGCGGTGGGACCGTCGTCCTGGGACCGTGGCGATGGAACCGTGGCCATGGAAGCGTGGCCGTGGAACGGTGGTCGTGGAAAGGTGGCGGCTGGCCTCAGCCGAATCCTTTGCCGGCATCCCTGGCGACACAGGCCTGCAGTTGGCGGCGCAGGGCGGCATGGTCGAGGCCCTTGCCGATCAGCACCAGCTGGTTCTTGGGGGCCGCAGGCCAGTCGCTGTCGTCGATCGAGAAACGCTTGCCGGCGAGGTGAAAGATGTGGCGCCGCTCGCTCTCGTTGAACCAGAGGATGCCCTTGGCGCGGAACACCCCTGCGGGCATCTGGTTGTCGAGAAAGTTCTGAAACTTGCGCAGGGCGAAGGGCCCGTCACTCTGGAAGGAGAGGGAGGTAAATCCTTCGATGGCCTGGTGGTCGGGCTCGGTGCCGTGATCATGCCCGTGATCGTGGTGATGGCCATGTCCGTGCTCCGCCTGCCCGTGCTCTGCATGTCCGTGCTCCGCATGTCCCTGCTCTGCATGCCCGTGATCGTGGCCGTGATCCCCGTGTCCGTGATCCTCGTGCTCGTGCTCGTGCACGCAAACGCCATGGTCGTGGTCGCAGCTGTCATGGCTCTGCTGGGCCACCACTTTGTCGCTCTCGAACAGCCCCACGCTCAGCAGCAGCGGCAGGGGCACCTCCCCTTTCACCGAGCGCAGGATGCGGGCTTCGGTCTTGATCGTCTTTAGCTGGGTCTCCAGCTCGACCAGCCTGGCTTCCTCCACCAGGTCGCACTTGTTCAAGAGGATCATGTCGCTGTAGACGATCTGGGCGCGGGCCACCTCGCCCTCCAACACCTCATCGCCGAAGTTCTCGGCATCCACCAGGGTGATGATCGAATCGAGGCGGGTGAGATCGCGCAGGTCGCTGCCCAGGAACGTCATCGCCACCGGCAGGGGATCGGCCAGGCCGGTGGTTTCCACCACCAGATAGTCCACCTTTTCGGGCCGCTCCAGGATCCGGTAGACGGCCTCCAGCAGTTCACCGTTGATCGAGCAGCAGATGCAGCCATTGCTCAGCTCCACCATGTCTTCGCCGGTGGCCACCACCAGCTCGTTGTCGATGCCGATCTCGCCGAACTCATTCACCAACACGGCCGTTTTGAGGCCCTGCTGATTGGTGAGGATGTGGTTAAGCAGGGTGGTCTTGCCGGCCCCGAGGAAGCCCGTCAGGATCGTCACCGGCAAGGCGGTGTTGACCGGGTCCATCACGGCCGCAGGGGTGGGGGCGGAAAGGCTGCTGGAGCCGGAGTTGGTGGGGGACATGCGGTGCAGGGGCGCTGGCGAGGGCGAAGGCAGGGGACGGGAGGCATGGGCGTCAGGCCAGGGACGCTGAGGCCGGGAAACGCGAGTCTGGCGAGTGGGCGCTCGCGGCTGAGGCGCCATGCGGTGATCAAGGCGTTGCGCTGGACAGCACCCAGTGTTTGATCGCGGCGGCCCGGCGCTGCCGTTGCTTCGACATTAAGCAGGCCGATGGCGATCGCCGTGGCTCAGGGCCGCTGCAGCGGGGCCCGTGAGGGGGGTACCGGTGCGGCGGCGGGCGGGGCGGCAGGTTCGGCGTTCAGCCGTTCGGCGTCCAGCAACTTGCTGCCCACCAGCAGGGTCAGCAGCCGATTGCTGGTGGCGGTCAGGGTCTGGATCTCCTGAAGCGTCTGGATCAGCACCGGGCCGCTCTCGCGCAGCAGGGTCTGGGCCTGCAGGGAGGCCAGCCGGGCGCCCTCGCCGGTGCGATTGGCCTCGATCAGGGTCTGGCGCAGACGGGGAGCGGTGCTGGCGGTTTCGCGATTGAGCGTGCCCGAGAGCTGGCCGATCCGATCGAGGGTGCGGCGGAAGTCCCCGAGGGCCAGCGGCAGCTCCCGGCTCGTCATCCGGTTGGTCTGGTGCAGGGTCTGGCGCAGCTCGCTGAGGGCCACGGGCAGATCCTGGCTGGCCATCTGGCTGGCGTGGCGCAGGGTGCGCGACAGATCAATGCGGGTCTGGGCCAGATCGAGCAGCACCTGGCGCAGATCCAGCGAGGGCTGATAGGCCAAGCTGAGGTCCTGGCCGTCCTTTGCCTGGCGTTCGGAGGCGGATCCGGTGAGGGGCTGGGGGGTGATGGAGATGTAGCTGTCGCCCACCAGCCCCTCCTGGTTCTGGTACGCGAGGCTCTTCGGGCCGATCAGGCGCCGGTAGCGCGCATCGATGCGCAGCTCGATCGCCACCGTGGCATCGTCCTGCAGGCTCAATTCGGTGATCCGGCCCACCGGCAGGCCCGAGAGCCTCACCTCCATGCCGGGCTTGAGACCATCGGCCCGCAGGGTGCGCAGCTGAACCCGGAAGCTGCGCTCACCCCAGTGCTGTTCGCGGCTGACGCCGATCAGCAGGGCCAGCAGCAACACGACGCCGGAGCCGAGGAACAGCCAGCCCTCCCTGGAGGGCAAGGCGGGTATGGAGCGCTTCAACGGCTGCTGAAGTGGCTGGGACTCAGGGCCAGAATCCATAGGAGTTTCAGGGCCAACACCAGGGCCATGGCGTGCAGGATCGCATCGGCGGTGACCTTGGCGGAGAGTTCACCTCGCCGCAGGGCGCGCCGGCCCTCCCAGAGGCCGAGGACGGCGGTGCTGCCCAGAAAGCCCCCTGACCGTGCCATGGCTTCAAGCAGGGCCGCTGGTCTGAGCGTCGCCATCAGATCGCGCCACTCACCCAGCAGGTCTGCCCGCGGTGTCATCAACATGCCCGTCAGCAGCACCGCCACTAGGAACAGGTTGAACAGCACCATGCCGACCACCACGGCGGCCAGCACCGAGCGCCACCAGGCACGGGCGCCGGGCTTGCGGGCCCGCTCCAACCAGTGAGGCATCAGCCGGGTCAGGGCCAGCAGGGCCACCACCAGCGGACCCAGCAGTTGCAGCACCGTCTGGGCCAGAATTTCAAGGCTGAAGGTGCTGCTCTGGTGCAGCGGGCCCACCAGCAGCCGGATCAGGCCGGCGCCGAAGGCGACGCCACCGAGCAGCACCAGGCCGGCGCAGTGCAGGCCATCCCGTTCGATCGTGCGCAGCAGGTTGGAGGTGGCTTGGGCCATGGACTCAGGATTGTGGCGCCAGCGGTGGAATCCAGCGTGGCAAAAGCAGGGACCGGGCGAGGTGGGGCCTGGGGCTCGGTGGGGTTGGGACAGCGCCGCGGCAGTTGGCCGGGGAGATTGGGTCGAATCCCTGGGCGGATGGCTGCCGCGGGGGGTGGCCATCCGCAGGCCAGTTCATCCGCACCGCGATCAGTTCCCACCCCAAGCAGTTCCCACCCCAAGCAGTCCGTATCGCAATCAGTCCGCAAGACTGATCACTCAGCTACCAAGTTGCGATCGGCGAGGGGAATGGCCTTCTGGTGCAGTCGCTGCACCAGTCGGGCCAGCAGGGCCCGTTCGGCCGCTTGCTGCTGGCCGGCCTGGCAGATCAGCAGCAGGCTGATGGTGATGCCCTCTGGGGTCACGGCCTTGATCCCCCGCAGCTGGGGCGGTTCAAGCAGCACTCTCCCCCAGTTGGGATCCGCCGCGAACCGGGTCGCCTCCGCCTCCAGCAGGGCCAACACCCGTGGCAGCTGGCGCACGGCGTGGGAGAGCACCAGCTGCAGCTCCACCCCGGAGCGCAGTTTGGTGTGGTTCACCACCTTGCTGCACTCACTGTTCTGAATCACCACCACCCGTTGATCGAGGCAGCGCAACTCGGTGCTGAGCAGCCCGATGTCGAGCACTGCGCCCGTGAAGTCATGGATCTCGACGGTGTCGCCGATGGCATAACGATCGTCGAAGAGCAGCACCAGCCCGGAGACGAAATCCCGCAGCAGCCCCTGGAACACGATCGCCAGGGCGCCGAGCAGGGCGCCACTGGCCAGCAGGGCGCTGCCGGAGAGTTCGGCCACCCCCGGCAGTTCGCTGAGGATCCACAGGCCCACCGAGGAGATCACCACCAGATCGATCAACCGCCGGAACACCAGCCGCAGGCTGAGGAAGCGTTGATCGCCGCGGGCGCGCCGCGCCACCGGCACATCGACATTGCCGGCCCACTGCCGCAGCAGCAGCTCCGTCAGCCCCTTCAGCGCGGTGTTCACGATCCAGCCCAGGATCAGCTTGGCGGTGATGCCCCAGGGCTCCAGCAGCAGATCAAGGGCCCGGGGTACTTGGCCGGGAATGGCGAAAAGGGCCACCCCGGCCATGGCGAAGATCAGGGTGAGCACGGTGGCCATCAGGCCACGGCTGAGGTACTGCAGGGCATGCAGCCGCAAACGCTGGCGCCGCGTGCAGCGGCCCAGCTCCAGGCGCCCCTCCTGGCGCCGCAGCTGATGGCGGCTGAGGCGCCAGAGGCTCAGCACCACGGCGATCGCGATCGCCAGCCCCAGCTCCGCCTTGATCACCAGGGCGAGCCGCCGCCGCAGGTTCTCGGGACGCATCAGCTCGCGGGCGAAGCGCAGCCGCCGTTCGAGCAGGCTGCGCCAGCGCTGCGCCAGGCGGTCCGCACCCATGCCGTTGAGGTGCACGTCCTCGTCAGTGACGGTGAGCAGGGGCAGGGGCTGGGCGCGTCCAGGCACCAGGGCCACGAGTCGGTTCGGCCCGCTGCCATCCCGCACCACCGCCACCTGCAGGGCGGCGGGATCACCGAGCAGGCCGAGATTGTCGCTGTCACAGGCCCGCTCCTGGCCATGCAGGAACCCCTGCTCCAGGAAGGTTTCGGCCAGGGATTCGCCGCCGCTGCAGATCTGGCGCCGCTGGTAGAGCAGGGCCAGGTTGCCTTCGATCACCTGGGCGCGGGTGCTGGCATCGGGCCCCTGGCCGTCGCCCGCCACGGTGGGGGCGGCCACGGTCAGCACGGGCACGCCCAGGATCCGCACCTTGGCCAGCTGGAAGCTGCCGGCACCACCAGCGTTGCTGTCGCCGGTGTGGGGGCTGGTGCCCGGGTTGCCCAGCGCGGCGGGGCTTGCCACCGGCACCTTGCTGCCCTCAGCCCTGCCCCCCGGCAGTCCGGGGGCCCGCCAGGAGCGTCAGCAGCAGCAGCACAGCGCCCAGGGCTGCCAGCCAGCGGTTGGAACGATGGGGCCACCAGGGCTGCTGGGAGACAGGCATCACGCCATTCTCCCGAAGATCGGGACCGCAGGCAGGCCGTTTCAGGTGCCGGACGCGGTTGGCTGACGGTCGCGGCAGCCGCTGCAGAGGCCGAAGAACTCGAGGGTGTGGAACAGGGGCAGGAAACCGGCGAGGTCGGCGTCGTGCAGATGCACGTCATGCACCGGGCAGTGGGAGAGCCGCACGGTGCTGCCGCAGTCGACGCAGGTGAGATGGTGCTCGTCCCGCTCGGTGGGGGCAAACAGGGCTTCGCCACTGGGCAGGTGGCGGCAGCGCACCAGCCCTTTCTGCTGCAGTTGCCGCAGATGGCGATAGACGGTGGCCAGGCCCATGGTGCCGGCCCCACCCCGCAGGCGCGCATGTAGCTCCTGGCCCGAAAGCTCCTGCTCGGCAGCACGAAGTTCCGCCAGCAGCAACTCCTGGCGAGGCGTTAGCGGCAGATCGGTGTTGGCAGGCATGGCGGCGTGTCGCTCTCCGGTTCTACCCCGCCGGCAACCAGATCACCTGGCGCACCGGCCGCTGCAGCGGCTGAAGCTGCAGGCTGCGGGCATCGATCAACACCGCCTGGGCCGGCGGGGGCTGCCGCTCCATCGGGCCGAGGCGGCGCAGGGCGGCCAGCAGCCGATCGCCGCTGGGATCAAAACTGAGACCGGTGCCGGGCTCCAGTTCCCAGCCCGACAGGCGCTGGCGGCGCAGCACCTGGCCGCGGCGATCGAGGGCCAGCAGGGTCAGCTCCGGTTGGCCGGTGCCATCGATCAGCAGGGCCCAGATCCGCTCGCCGCCGCCGGCACAGGCGCTGGCCACCAGGGCTTCGGAGCCGATCCAGAGCTGGCGCGGGGGCTGCCCCGGTTCCACCAGCTCCAGCGAACGGCGGTAGTCGGGCCAGTGGCGCAGCAGCAGGGCGCGGCCGGAGCGGGGGCAGAAGGCGCTGAGATCGCGGTTGCCCGGCAGGGTCTGCCGGCGCGGCGGCTGGGGCGGCAGCCCCTGCAGGCTGAGGCCCTCAGGGCCGGGCACCACCACCGCATCCCCTTCGGGCAGCAGGCGCATCGGCCCGCTGGCACTCAGCGCCAGCGCCTGGCTTCCCCCCTGGGAGCGCCACAGCCGGGCACGGCTGCCATTCCCTTCATGGCCACCCCCTTCGCTGCTGCTCTGCACCAGCAGATCGCCGCGGCGGTTGCTGCTGAGGTGGGCGAACATCAGCGCACGGCCGTCCAGGGCCTGGGGTGCAGCGGCCCGCACCGGCCCTAGGTGCTGGGGGCTGGCGACCAGATTGCGCTGCTGCAGAGGGATCCGAAACAGGTGGTAGGCCCCGAGCGGGTCCTGGCTGGCGAGGGCCACCCCGCTGCCGTCGCCGAGGGGCTCTAGCACAGGAATACGCGGCCAGATCGGCGACAGCGATCGCCAGGAGCCGTCGTGTTCGCGCAGCTGCAGTTGCTCACCGCCGCTGACGGGCACCACCGCCAGCACCCGGGGCCTGGGATCCCAGTGCCAGAGCCGGGGCTGCAGGGCCAGGCCGCGCCGATCGCGGCCGGCTAGCCGCAGCTGCAGCGGCTGCTCCAGCCGCTGGCCCGCCGTCAGCGTCAGCAGCAGCGCCTCGCTGGAACCCAGCCAGCGATGGCTCAGGTCCGGTTGCAGCGCACTGGCGCTCTGGAGGCTGGCCCGGTCCATCGGCCGGCTGAAGCGCGCCTGCAGCGCCGCCGGCCCCGAGCTGGCGGCGGCGTTGATCAGCCGCTGCAGGTGGGGCGGCTGCCGCTGCAGGGCCTGTTGCTGGATCAGCACCAGCAGGGTGGGCAGGCCGAGGGCCAGAGCCAACGCCACTCGGGGCCGGCGGCGCGGGGCCTTCACGGCTCCAGGGGCCGGGCCGGCCGGGCGATCAGCTCGATGCGGCTGGGCAGCACCACCAGCTGTCTGCCGTCGGCACCGCTGGTCACCGCCATCCGACCCTCCAGCCGCAGCCACTGGTCCGGCGGCGGCGGCGGGCCGGGCCAGCGCACCGGCAGGCCCACCGGCGCCGCATCGGCCAGGCAGCAGCGCACCAGCAGCCGGGCGATCTGGGGCGGTTCGCCGGCCATCGGCAGCACGAACCCGCTGATCCGCACTGGATCACCCGCGAACAGGTCGGGATCCGGTTGGCTGCGCAGCAGCCGCACCCAGTCGGTGAGGCTGCGCTGGGCCGGGGGCAGCACGAAGCTCAGGTCCTCCTGGGCGGTGTCGTCCCGAGGACGTTGGCCGGCCAACTCGGCGAACGAGGGGGCTGGTGGCAGGACCACCACCGCCAAGGTGAAGGCGACGGTGACCAGCAGCAGTAGCCCCTGGCGGCGGCTGGCCCGTTCCGCGGCGGCGGCGGCATCCACCAGCCCCAGCCGCAGCTGCAGCAGGGCCAGTAGCAGCAGCAGCAGGCCCGCCAGGGCCACGAGGGGATGGAAAGCGGCGCGCAGCAGTAGATCGAGGCGGCCATCGGTGCTGCTGCGCAGCAGCACCAGGGCCCAGAGCGCCAGCAGCAGACCCCGCTGCAGGGCGGCCCGTTGCGGCAGGGGTGGACGCAGCGGCAGCGGAGTCATAGACGCCAGAGGTTGATCCACTGGCCGATCAGCAGCACCAGCAGGCTGGCGCCGGCGATCGTCAGCAGCAGGCCCCGGGGCCGTAGCAGCAGCCCCAGCAGGCCCACCAGTTTGAGATCGATCACCGGCCCCAGCAGCAGGAAGGCCAGCAGGGCGCCGGGCGTCACCTGGGCGGCGAAGCTCAGGGCCAGGAAGGCGTCGACGCTGGAGCACACCGACACCACCAGCGCCAGCAGCATCAGCGCCAGGATCGAGAGGGTGGGGGCGCCACCCACCGCCAGCAGCCAGCTGCGCGGCACGAAGGTCTGCACCAGGGCGGCCAGCAGGCAGCCCAGCACCAGCAGCAGGGCCAGTTGGAGAAATTCGTTGCCGCCGTGTCGGAACAGCTCCGCCGGTGAGGGTCGGCGCGGCCGGCCAGGGGCGGCCGTCAGCGCGCCGCCACCCAGTCCGCCGCCACCGAGCACGCCGCCGCGGCGCTCCAGCAGGCTCACCTCGCTCAGGGGCAGGGCCAGGCGCCGCTCCGCCAGCAGATCGGCCTGCAGCAGTTCGGCTTCGGGTACCAGGCGCAGCAGCAGGGCCAGGCCCACGGCCACCAGCACGGCGCCGAGCGGGCGGGCCAGCAGCAGCCAGGGCTGGTTGGGAAAGGCGGCCCAGGTGCTGGCCAGCACGATCGGATTGAGCACCGGCGCCGCGAACAGAAAGCCCAGCGCCGCACCCAGGGGCGCACCCCCCACCAGCATTTGGCGAGCGACGGGCACGTTGCCGCATTCGCAGGCCGGCAGGGCGAAGCCGAGGGCAGCACCGCTGAGCGGTCCGAGCACGGGGTGGGAGGGCAGCTGTCGCAACCACTGGCCGCCGGGGGCGAACCAGCGGGCGGCGGCCGAAATCAACACCCCGATCAACAGGAAGGGCAACGCCTCGATCAGCAGCCCCTGGAACAGGGCCCAGGCCGTGGCCAGGCGGGCGGGGTTCATGGCCGCAAGCTCAGGGCGCCTCCCAGAGGTCCAGGCCGTCAGCCTGCGGCTCGCCGCTGCCGCCGCTGCTGTCGCTGCTGCTGCCGCTGCTGTCGCCGCCGTAGGCGTCGACAGGTTCGTCGTAGGAGGTCTCTCGGTAGGGATGTTCCGGCCAGGCGTCGTCGGGATAGCCATCGCCGACGTCGCCTGCTGCGGCGCCGCTGAACCAGGCGGGGATGGCCGTGAAGCAGGCGGCGTTCTTCTCGTTTTCGCGGGCTTCGACGCGGAAGCAGCAGCTGCGGCCGTCCTCGCGGCCCTGCAGCAGCTCATTGGCCCAACCCCACACCAGCTCGGCACTGGCCTCCATGCCCACATTGGTCATCACCCGCAGGTCGAGGGCACCCTGGTCATGCAGGGCCTGCCAGGTGGCCAGCTGTGGATCGTCGGCGTTGGCCAGGAAGGTGTGATCAAACTGGTCAACCAGGCGCTGCTGCAGCTGCTTCAGGCTGGAGAAATCCACCACAAAGCCGTGCTGATCCAGGCTTTTGGCCTGGAACCAGAAGCGGAAACTGCGGCTGTAGCCGTGCACAAAACGGCAATGGCCCGGATGGCGCCACTGGCGATGGGTGCAGGGGAAGCCGTTGAAGGTCTTGCTGCAGGTGTAGGCCGCTGGATTGGGGGACATGACGGGTGGCACTGGGGCCATCATCCCAGTCTGAAGACAGCCTTGGCTGTTGCCGGCCTGGCGTGGGCTCGGGCCCTGGGGCGTCAGCGGCTGGAGATCGTTGCCGCCAGGAGGTGGGATGTCGCCTCAGTAGCGTTCAACCCAGTGGCCGGCGATGCCGTGACTGACAGCCCGAGCGGCCTCAAGAGGAGCGGCCCTGAGCCGACCGGGCCCGAGCCGGGTGGGTTTGGATTGGGTGGCTTTGAGCTGGGTGCACCAGCCTGGATCGAGGGCCTGCGTTGGAATGAGGCGGGTCTGATGCCCGCCGTGGCCCAGGACTGGCTCGATGGGGCGGTGTTGATGGTGGCCTGGATGAATCGCCAGGCCCTGGAGCGCACTTTGGATAGTGGCGAGGTGCACTACTGGAGCCGTTCCCGCCAGGAGCTGTGGCATAAGGGAGCCACCAGCGGCCACATCCAGAAATTGCGTGGCCTGCGCTACGACTGCGATGCCGATGTGTTGCTGCTGACGATTGAACAGCAGGGCGACGTGGCCTGTCACACCGGGGCCCGCAGCTGTTTTTATGGCGAAGGCGTTGGTGAAGGCGGCGGCGAACCCAGCGGTATCAAGGACGCTGAGTCCAGCTGTATCAAGGACGCTGAGTCCAGCGGTGGCCACCCCCCAGCCCTGCCGCCCCCGGCGGATGTCTGTACCGAATTGTCCCGGGTGATTGAGGGGCGCCGCGACCGGCCCGAGCCGGGCAGCTACACCAACCGCCTGCTGGCGGGCGGCGACAACCGCATCCTCAAGAAGATCGGCGAGGAGTCGGCGGAGTTCGTGATGGCCTGCAAGGACGACAACGCCGCTGAGATCGCCGGCGAGGCCGCCGACATCCTCTTCCATTTGCAGGTGGCCCTGGCCCATCACGGTGTGCCCTGGCGACGGGTGCAGGAGGTGCTGGCCCAGCGCCGTGGCGCCCCACGCCGGCCATGAGCAGCCCCCTGGCTCTCAACCCGCAGGGCTCAACATGGGGATCTCTGGTGGGGCCCGCATGAACGCTGAGATCCAACGGGCCATTCGCCGTCGCCTCAGCGATGATCCCCGTCAGCGCTGGCTCTGGGCCTTCGGTGCCGCAATCCCGGTGCTGGGGCTGCCGGTGCTGGTGGCCCATGCGATCAGCCGCCGCACCCTGATGCCGCCGATCTTCGGCCTCACGACCCTGGGCATGCTGGCCTTCATCCCGGCCACCTTTGTGGTGATTCAGCCGGGCATGCTCAAGTCCCTCAGCAACCAGGGAGCCCAGCCCCTGGTGCTGCTCCTCGGCCTCAGCGGCTTTGCCTGCGGCCACAAGCTCGGCCAGGACAAAGCAGCCCGCGATGGGCGTCACTGGCTGGCTCTCGATCGCTGAGGCCGGTCTCGGCCCCCAGCAGGCTGAAGGACGGCGCTGGCGCCATGGCCAGCGTTGCTGGCATCGGTGCCAGGGTCCCAGCCGCTGGGCGTTTTGAGGCCTGGGGCGCTGGGCGGGGGCTTCAGCTGTTCTGTTTGTTGCTCAATCGTTTGCTGTGACGGCAGATGGAGGCCAGGCAGATCACGGTGAAACCGCCAGCCAGATTCACGGCCTGAGTGATGTGTTGGTCGGCGGTTTTGCCCTGGTTGCTGATGCTGCTGAACACCATGGCCGTGCCAGCGATATAGCCCATGATGGCCGTGAGGCTGAAGCCTCGAAATGGCGATGGGGGCTCCAGGCCCTTGGGCTGGCTGTTCAGAATGCGCTGGATTTCGGCCTCTGTCGGCAGGCGCCGCGCTTCCGTTGCGGCCGCGGCGGCGGCTGCCACCGAAGGCGAAGGCGAAGACGAGAGCCTTGACGAAGCCAGTGGCGAAGGAGGTGGCGAAGGTGGTGGTGGGGGAGGCGGTGGAGGCGTGTCTGACGCCATGGGCCGGCAACGATTGCGCCCATGATGACCAGCCGCCGCCGGCCTGACCATGATTCTCAAAGGGGGCAGGCGCACTTCCCAGGCTCGGCGGCTCCGGATCCGGGTGGGCCACGGTTTGCCCTTTCTCAGCCAGTCCACCGTTCACTCCCAGTGGCCAGTGCCGTGCTCACAAGTCAGGGGCCAGCTCACAAGTCAGGGGCCAGCTCACAAGCCAGGCGCCAGGTCGCAGCCGTTACCCATTCCCCGGCGTTCGCCACCCGCCGCACCGATCCAAGCAGGGCAGCTCGAGGCAGCCTCAAGCTCCATCGTCAGCGTCACGCGAGCTGGATGACAGCACCTTGATCCATCAGCGATCCGGTTGGCCATCCGGGTTGGGCACCGGCCGGTAGATGCTCAGGCCGATCACGCCGTCGCTGGCGCCGGCTTCGCGGGCCAGATCCAGGCTGCGCATCACCTCGGAGCCGCCGGCGTGGATGGTGTGGATCTGGGGGGGCTGGCTGTCCTGGGGCACCTGGATGTCCACCAGGCCCACCTGGCTGATATCCAGGCCTGGCCGCCGGCTCACCAGGGCATAGATATCGCCCTTGCGCAGCGAGGGCAGCACCTGTTCCAGGCCCTGCAGGGGTACGTAGACCTGCTCCAGCGTCTGGCTCTTCCCCGGGGTTGGCAGGCAGTGGCGCTGGGTGGCTGGCGATCGCGCCGCGGCGGCCTCTGCCTGGCTGGACTGGACGGTGAGCGGCAGGTGGCGGCGGCTGGCCCCGGGCAGAAAGGGGGTGAGGTTCACCAGATAGCCCTGCCGTTCCGCGGCCTGCGCCCAGAGGCTGAAGTTGGGATGGCGCCGGCAATCGGCCACCTGGCCGTCCCTGTAGCGCAGCTGGCGTACGTGATCGCTGAAGCGGTCCACCGCCTCGGTGCGGGTGGCCACCTGGCGGCTGTTCACCAAGGCCAGCAACTGCTCCACGAAGCGGAGCTGGTCGACCTGCTCGAGATCGAGCAGCAGGCGTTGCGAGGGCTGCGGCTCCCTCGGCAGCGGGCTGGAGGGCCTCCCCAGGAAGCGGCGGGCCAGGGCGATCAGGGCCTGGTTCAGCGGGGAGCGGGCCGTGTCATCGATCGCCTGGGCGGCGAGGCGGCGGGTGGCGCCGCTGTACAGGGGCAGGTTGGGATCGATCGCCGCGGGGCTGCCGCTGCCCGCGGGCCTGGCGGGGGTGGTGGCCGGCGGCCGGGTGCGGGCACTGGGTCTGCTGGGGCTACGCAGCCCCGGATCCAGTGGAGTGGGGAACCAGCGCCAGGCCTGAAGGCCCGCCCCTGCGGCCACCAGGGCCACCAGCGCCAGCCCGAGGGTGGTCCTGCGCCTTCGGGGGCGCTGCGGCGGTGGCGACATGGCCGGCAGATCTCCGGATTCAGCTGGCCAGCCAGTCCGCCAGGGTCCCAGGGGCCTGGGTGCGGCTGCTGGTGATTTCGATGATGCGCTGGCTGGCTGCGGGGTTCTGGAGCGCGTCGAGGCAGACCCGGGCCACGAGGCGGCGGGGAATGCTGTTGCTCTCCTGCTGATCAGGTCCGCTGAACACGATGCCTTCCGCCTCCAGATCCGCTTCGTTCTCCTTGAGTCCGCCAGGCCGGATCACCGTCCAGTCGAGGCCGCTCTCGGCCAGCCAGCGTTCACCCAGGCCCTTCCACACCAGGATCAGGCCGAACAGGTTGAGCGGATGCAGCAGGCGGCCACTGCAGAGGGAGGTCACCAGCACCACCCGCTTCACCCCGGCGGCCCGGGCCGCCTGAGCCTGGGGACGGATCGCCAGGGCATCCACTTTCAGCGGGCCGAGGAGGTCGATCGAGGGGCGGGCGCCGGTGGCGATCACCAGGGCCTCGCAGCCCTGCAGGGCTTGGTGCAGCGCGGCGCTGTCCTGCAACTCCAGGCGTTCGATTTGGGCCCCGCGCAGCCCATCGGGCGCGATGGAGCTGGGCCGCAGGATGGCCGTCACCTCCAGACCCCGACCCAGGGCTTCCTGCACCACGCGCCAGCCGGTCTTGCCGGAGGCGCCCGTCACGGCGATGCGCATGGTGGGGCGGAAGGTACTGGCCTGGATCGTATGCAAAGCGACCCGGCAGCGGCGACCAGCGACGGTGACCGGTAACGCCCTGGCATAGAATGAGAACCATTCCCAATTGCATGGCGGCGATGGTCGGCTCGATCCAGCTCCTGTGCGTGGCTGTGGTGCCGGTGTTGGCTGCCCCCGGGCGGTTGGCGCTCAGGCTGGGCCGGCGGCTGGTGGTGCCCGGGCTGAGCTCGCTGCTGCTGGTTGGCTGTATCGCCCAGTCCCCTCCCCCAGGGCCGCGTTCCGCTGGCTCCCAGCCGCTGAAGGTGATGGCCAGTGTGTTGCCGGTCACCCTGTTCACCCGGGCCGTGGCCGCCGGCTGTGCCCAGGTGGACTCCTTGGTGCCCGCCAATCTCGGCCCCCACGACTGGCAAGCCACACCCGCCGATCTGGCCCGGCTGAGCCAGGCCGATGTGCTGGTGATCAATGGCCTCGGGCTTGAGAGCCATCTCGACAAACTGGTGGACGCCTCGGGCAACACCGGGCTGCGTCGGATCGACAGCAGTCGTGGTGTCGTCCCCATCGCCAACCCGCTTGCGGCGCCCGGCGGCGACCACGACCACGACAACGATCACGACGCTGAAGCCGGCCATGCCAGCCAGCACGGCCCCGTCAATCCGCACATCTGGCTCGATCCCCGTCGGGCGGCCCAGCAGGTGGCGACGATCCGCGACGGTCTGATCGCGGCCGATCCGGCCTGCCGTTCGCGGTACCGCGCCAATGCCACCGCCTTCCTGGCAGAGCTCGATCGGCTCGATCGCGATCTGGCCCGGCAGTTCGCGCCCCATGCCGGCCGACCCCTGTTGGCCTTCCACGCCATCGGGCCCTACTTCGCCCAGCGCTATCAGTTGCTGAACGAGGCCCTGGTCGACGATCCCGATCAGACACCGTCGGCGGCCGATCTCGAGCGCTTCAGCCGTCGGGCCAGGCAAAGCCGGGCCCGGGCCCTGGTAAGCGAACCCCAGGCCAGCAGCAAGGCGTTCGTCGCCCTGGCCACAGACCTGGACCTGCCCCTGGTGAGCTTCGATCCGCTCGAAACCGCCCCTGCCGATCCCACCCTGGCCGCGGCCTACTACCTGAGCACCATGCGCCGCAATGGCCAGCAGCTGCTCCAGGCCCTGGGGCGCTGAACGATGCACCTGCCAGCCAACGGGATCGTTGCCGCTTCCGAGTTTTGCCAGCCAGCCGTCGAGCCTCCGGGTGCCGCTGCAGCCGGCGCTGGGCAGTCACTTGGCTGAGAGCAGGCCATCCCTCGGTAGGGTGAAACGATGGCGGAAATGATTCTCGAAGTCAGCCACCTCACCATTTGCCGTGAGGGCAGCACGGTGGTGGATGACGTCAGTTTCAGTCTCGAGTCCGAATCGGATACGGCCCTGGTGGGCCCCAACGGGGCCGGCAAGAGCACCTTGGTGCAGGCGATCCTCGGGGTGTTGCCGCGCCGCGCCGGCCAGGTGAGGCTGCTGGGCCACGCCCTCGGCGCCCGCGGCCAGTTGCCGGCGGCCGTGCGCGACCAGGTCGCCTATCTGCCCCAGAGCATCGCCTTGCACGGCCGTTTTCCGCTCAGCGTGGCGGAGTTCGTCGGTCTGGGCTGGGATCGGGCCGGTCTGGCGCTGCCCTGGTGCGGCCGGCGAGCCCGATGCGCTGCCGTGGCCCTGGCCCTGGCCAAGGTAGGTGGCGAAGCGCTGGCGAATCGGTTGGTCAGCGATCTTTCCACCGGCCAGCTCAAGCGCGTCCTGCTGGCCTTCTGCGTGGTGCGGCCGCGCCGGCTGCTGGTGCTCGATGAGGCCCAGGCGGGCCTCGATGCGCAGGCGGCCGAGCAGTTCCACAGCCTGCTGTTCGACCTGCGCCGCAGTGAGGGCTGGACGATCCTGCAGGTGTCCCATGACCTAGAGATGGTGCGCCGCACCTGCAGTGGTGTGCTCTGCCTCAATCGCAGCCTGCGCTGTTCCGGCACGCCCGATCACGCCCTCAGCCCCGCCCAGCTGGAGCGCCTCTATGGCCGCGGCTGGGTGGCCTACCACCATCACCATCCCGGTGCCAGCAGGAGCTGATGCTGGAGTCAGGCTTTGATCCGGCCACTCTGGCCCAATTGCTGGAGCTGCCGTTCATGCAGCGGGCCCTGCTGGCCGGCCTGCTCACCGGCCTGCTGGGCGGGCTGCTCGGTAGTTTCGCCGTGCTGCGTCAGCTTTCCTTTTTCAGCGATGCCCTCGGCCATTCCGCCCTGCTGGGCATCAGCCTCGGCATCCTGCTCGGCCTGAATCCCACCCTGGTGCTGATTCCCTTCGCCGTGCTGTTTGCCCTCGGGGTCAACCATCTGGCCGGTCGCAGCCAACTGCCCACCGACGCCCTGCTCAACATCGTCTATTCCTCGTCGCTGGCGCTGGCGGTGCTGCTGCTCAGCCGGGTGCGCAGCTACAAGGGCGGCATTCAGCAACTGCTGTTCGGCGACATCCTCGGCGTTTCCTGGCTGGATCTCGGCGTGATCCTGCTGCTGTTGCTCGGCGCCGGCGGCTATCTGCTGCTGAGTCGCCGCAGCCAGATTCTGCTCACGATCGACGAACCCCTGGCGATCTCGCCGTGGTGCTGGCGGTGGTGGTGGCGATTTCGATCAAGGCGGTGGGTGTGCTGTTGATCAGTGCCTTCGTGGTGATCCCTGCCTGTGCTTCCCGGCTGGTCAGCCGTGGCTTCAGCACCTATGTGCTGCTGGCGGCCCTGCTGGGGGCGGGCTGTGCGGTGCTGGGGCTGCTGGCCTCCGGCGCCTTCGACCTGCCGTCGGGCCCGAGTGTGGTGGTGGTGCAGCTGCTGGGGTTTCTGCTGGCCTTGCTCGTGGCTCCCCACACCCGCTCGGCTCGCTCCTGAAGCCCCTTGCGGGCTTACGGCTGCTGGCCGAACGGAGTCGGCTGGCCATAGAGCCAGCGCACGGTGGCCCGATCCCGGGGGCTCAGCGCCAGCACCGGCACGGCTCCTGGCACGGCGGCCATGGCGTCTGCGGCCTGTTCGCTGTGACCCCAGAGCCCGAAGGCATGGCCGAGTTCGTGTAAGGCAGTGGCCTCGCTCCCTTGCCCCGGGCTGAGCAGCACCTCCACGCTCGGCTCCAGCCGCGGCGATCCGTCGCGGCTCACCTCCAGCAGCTGCAGGGTGGCGCGCCCATGGCTGGCCCGCAGACGACCATCGGCGCCGTACTGGCGTGGGGGCCGGCGCCGGTGCAGGCGGATCTGGGCGGCGGCCGGATCGGCCACCAGTTCGATCGGCAGCAGCGCCTGCCAGTGCTGCAGCGCCTGGCGCGTGGCCTGCCACCAGCGCTGCTCCCAGAGGGCGGCGGGGCCGGCGCTGCTGACCGGTTCCAACCAGACGCACCAGCGATCGAGTCGGGGCCAGCCGAGGGTGGTGCGGCTCAGGCGTTGGCGGTAGTCGCCGCTGGGATGTTCGGCGCCGACGTCTGGCGCCAGCAGCAGCGCTCCGGCGGGCAGGGGGATCGGCCGGCTGCTGCTGGCGATGGCACAGGCTGATTTTGTTCCGCCTGGTTCAGGGCTCGGTCGGGGGCCAGGGGCCTCGCCAGTCGGGCCTGCGATCGCCCCGGCTGGGGCGGTGAGCAGCAGGCTCAGGGCTGCCAGCCACATCGGCAGGCAGGCGACAGGCCTGGATCCCCCCGGGGGCCATCGCCGCCGCTGAGGGAGCAGCAGAACCGGCTGCATCAGCCGGGCAGGCCCACGCCCCGGGCCATCAAGGTGGCGAGGAAGGGGATGGCGGCGAAGCCCACGAGCTCGATGTTGAGGATCCAGCGCAGCCGGTTGGCCAGGGCCTCGCTCACCTGGGGCAGCTCGCCCTTGCGCAGCGGGATGGCCCAGAGGATGTAGGTCACCGTGGGATAGAGCGAGAGGCTGCCCACGGCCAGGTAGGTGCCCACCTTCCACCAGAAGAGCGGATTCTCGGTGTAGAAGCTAGTGCCCTGGCCGAAATGCAGCACTCGGCCGATGCCGCTCAGCAGCAGGGCCAGAGCTGCGATCCCGTACACCACATCGGTGATCACCATCAAGGTGGCGTCCTGGCGGTTCGGGTTGGGCTGGATCAGGCGGCGTTCCAGCACCAGGGCGCCGAAGCAAACCATGAAACTCAGGTAATGCACATAGGCGACGCCGGCGCTGGGCAGGATGCCGCTGGGGATGGCAGCAGAGAGGGCGGCAAAGCCGGCCATGGAACTTGGAGCAGGGCCCGTCAAGGTAGCGACCCGGCTCGATCCCAGGGGCTGGCTGGCGGCTGCGATGGCGGATCCAGCGTGATTCGCGAACCCGTAATCCAGTGACTCACCCAATCAGGGGCTGGCTGGTGTTGTCTGAGGTCAAATCAGGAAAGAAAGCGAAGTCTGAAGCCTTTCCGTGGGTTCATCTGATGGCGAAAATCAACCCTAAGTTCATTCAAAAGTGCTTCGGCCGATCCATGGCAAGTTCCCTGAGTGCCTTTCTCGGCGAGATTGGTCGGCATCAATTATTAACACCCGAACAGGAACTCACCCTTGGTCGCAAAGTTCAGGCCATGGTGGTTCTGCAGGAGCGCTGCAGCCTGGCCGGTGGCCTGGGTGAAGCCTGTGTGTATGACGATCTGGAGCGCCGCACCCTGCGCCATGGCGAGCGGGCTAAGCAACAGATGATCACCGCCAATTTGCGATTGGTTGTGAATCTTGCCAAGCGTTATCAGGGCAAGGGCCTGGATCTGCTCGATCTGATTCAGGAAGGCACCATCGGCCTGACCCGCGCCGTCGAAAAATTCGACCCGACCCGGGGCCATCGTTTCAGTACTTATGCCTATTGGTGGATTCGTCAGGGTCTCAATCGCGCCCTTTCCACCCAGAGCCGCACGATTCGGATTCCGGTCAACGTCAACGAGAAGCTCACGCGGCTGAGGGCCGCCAAGGCGCGCCATCTCCAGGCCCATGGCCATGCCGCCAGTCCGGTCGCGCTGGCCCAGGCGCTGGCGTTGCCGCTGGCGGAGGTGGAGGAGCTGCTCGGCTGTGAGCTGCGCAGTGTCACTGTCAGCCTGCAGGGGGCCGTGCGCTCCAAGTCGGACCCCTCCGAACTGGTGGATCTGCTGCCCAGTGAGGAGATGCCGCCGATGGAGCGGGCCGAGCTGGCCGAGCGTTCCGCCTCGGTGTGGACCCTGCTGGAGCGTTCCAACCTCACCCCCAAGGAGCGCACGGTGGTGATGCTGCGTTTCGGTCTGGATGGGGGCCATGAATGGCGCACCCTGGCCGAGGTGGCCCGCCAACTGGAATGCAGCCGCGAGTATTGCCGTCAGGTGGTGCAGCGCGCCCTGCGCAAGTTGCGCAAGGCGGGCCTGGAGAGTGGCCTGGTCGAGGTCTGAGCACCTTCGGGCGCCTGCCGTCGGTTGCCCTCACCTTTCGTGGGGGCAACCGGCCCTTCTCAGAGCCGGCAGCCACTCCCAGAGTGGGGCCGTTCAGCCCATTCGTTCGGGGCACCCCAAACCAGGAGATCGCCGATGGCCGCTGCCCAAGCTGCGGGCCCTGCTGCCCAACCTCCGGACGCCGCTGTTGAGGTGGAGGCCACCGTCGTCGACCCGACCCTGCTGGCCAGGCTGCTGCGTCGTGCCGGCCGCACGATCGCCCGCCCGGCGATCGAATGCTTTGAGATGCTGATCGATGGCGCCACACCTCATCAGGCGCGACTCACCGTGCTGGCGGCCCTCACCTATCTGGTGCTGCCGCTGGATCTGATTCCCGATTTCATTCCGGCGGCAGGGTTCAGCGATGACCTGGTGGCGATCACGGCCCTGCTGGGGCTCTGCAGCCGCCATCTGACCCCCGACATTCGGGAGCGGGCACAGCGCAGACTGGATCTCTGGTTCCCCACGAACCAGTGATGTCTGTCCGCTGCCTCTCTCTTTGGTGATGTCCACCCTCAGTGTTGACCAGCTCGACGATCTTCAGACCTTCCTCAAGGACTGGCTGCGTCATACCGGCCGCACCCAGGCCGATCTGCGTCGTGCCCTGAGGGCTCCCTCCATCCGCATGCCCGTGCTGATTGAGGAGCTCCAGCGCATCCATGCCAAGGAGGGCCTGAGCGGCCTGGCCGACCGGCTCTGCGGCATTGAACAGATGTGGCAGGGGGAGGATCAGGGCCTCGAGGCCGACGACTCCCACCCCGACTTTGATGAGTCCCTGGGTCAGCTGGATCTGCTGCTGGAGGAGATTCGCCAGCAGCAGGCTTAGCCAACTGTCGCCAGAGTGGAAGTGTTATCCGTTGTGTCCCCGTGCGAAGCGTCTCCATGCTCAGCCTGCCTGCCATATACCGCGGTGCCCTGGGCTGCGGCCGCGCCACCTTGCTGTTGATCACAGCGACCTCCTCGCTGAACTACCTGGACCAAGCCGCCCTGGCTCAGGTGGAGAGCTTCATGCTCAAGCCGGGCAGTAACGTCGGTCCCGCCACCCAGATCAAGCCCGTCAACTGCGTCACCGCTGCCGATGGCTCGGTCACCTGTGACACCAAGGTTGAAAACCCGCCCTCGGATACCCCCGCCAAGCCCAGTTATCAGCCCTTCAAGAACTGATGCTCTGGCTGAAGCGGATCCGCAACGACGACGCCTACCTGGCCCTGGTGGATCGGGCCGAGCGTCAGCTTGCCAAACTCCTCGCCGGCGCTCTGTTGCTGGTGTTGGTGCTGGCGGCCCTGCAGCTGGTTGGTGTGCTGCTGCTGGATCTGGTGCAGCGCCGCAGCGTCTGGATCGGTGAACCCCTGATCCGCCTGCTCGGTGATTTACTCACCCTGTTGATCGGACTGGAGGTGTTGCAGAACATCACCTCCTATCTGCGCCGCAGGGTGGTGCAGATCGATCTGGTGCTGCTCACGGCGATGACGGCGGTGGGGCGCAAGGTGATCGTGTTGCCCCCCGGTTCTGAAAACAAACCGCTGTTGTTGGTGGGTCTCGGCGCTGTGGTGCTGGCCCTGGCGCTGGCCTACTGGCTGGTGCGCCATTCGGCTCGGCTCAACCCTGGAGCCAGTACAGAGCCAACCAGATCGTTCCAGGATCCGGATCCGTCCGTTCGACCCGATGACGGCGATGGGCACTGAACAACAGGCTGTCGCCGTGGTTGAGTTCCCTGGCCTCTGGCTCATCGGCAAAGCGAATCCGGGCGCTGCCCTGCAGGATCGTCACCCATTCCTGTTCGGGCTGGTCATACCAGAAGCCTTCCGGGCTTGAGGCCTGGCAGGAATGAATCCGTTCCAACCGCAGACCGGTGGTTTCGATCACCGTCTCGAGCCGCTCCTGGCCTGGGGGCGGGCAGCTTCCTCCCAGCAGGTTGGCGTCGCCGGCCTGGGCGATGGTGGCTTCACCCCAGCGCCGGCCGATCTCGAATCCCTGCTGGCGGGCCAGCGCCACCACCTCCCCGTGATGGCTGCAATCGCTCAGGGCGGCGCGCAGCTGGGGATCGGCCTCGATGAGGGCAACGAAGGCGTTGAGCTGTCGCACCTTCTCCAGAAATGCTTGCAGCTGGTATTCGGCCATGGCAGCGGCGGTGATGGTCAGGGCAGATCCTTGATCATCCGCCAGCGCTGGAATGGTTGGCCGGCAAAGCTCAGCGCTTCTTCGGCTTCGATCTGCCAGCCCAGGCGCAGCAGCAGCGGCCTGGACAGCTGGCTGGCCTCGGTGCGCAGGCGATGGCAATCGTGGCGCCGGGCCTGATCTTCCAGGGCTACCACAAGCTGGCCTCCCCGTCCCTGGCGGCAAGAGCGGCCGCGGCAGTAGAGCAACGAGAGCCGATCGATCGGATCGAGCAGGGCGAAGGCCTCGATCAGCTGCGGAGAGGCCGCATCGCAACTGGCTAGTCCGTAGCCGCGCCGCAGGGCGTCCCGTACCGCGGGCTGGCGTTCGGCATGGTGGGCCCAGGCTTCGATCTGGGCGTGCTCGTACAGGCCTGGGGCCTGGCTGAGCACGGCGTCGCGGTAGACGCTGATCAGCTGGGGTTCATCCTCGAGCGTCAGTTGACGAAGCACCGACCTCGCCCGCAGCAGCAACTCTCCATTCTGCGGCGCAGCCGTAAGGATGGGGGCGCTCCCCGCCCTGGGCCTGTGCCACGTTTCCTCAAGCTGCTGGCCGGCCTGGCCCTGTCGGCCCTGCTGCTGTTGGCGATGGGCTGGCCAGCGCCTGTGTGGGGAGAAGCGCTGCTGAGCGGGGAAGCGGAGCGCGGCGCGGCGCTGTTTTCTGCCCACTGTGTGGGCTGCCATGCCGGGGGCGGCAATATTCTGCGCCGCGGCAAAACGCTGCGCCTGGCCGCGCTTGAGCGGCAGCAGCTGGCCAGTCCCGAGGCGATCAGCCGGATCGCCGCCGCAGGCCTCGGCCAGATGTCTGGCTATGCCAAAGTTCTGGGCGAAGGTGGTGCCGAGGCGGTGGGGAGCTGGGTCTGGTCTCAGGCTCAGGCCGGCTGGCCGCAGGCCTGATTCCTTGGCCTGTTCATAGGCCTGATCAACCAGCCTGATCAATCAGCCTGAAGAATCAGCCTGAACAATCCAGTCCGGCAGCCGGGCCTCTGAGGTCTGCTGGTTCTGCTGCTTCTGCTGACAGTGTTGGCGTGGAAGATCTGGCGCGGGATGGGGTCAGGGGGCCGGAGCCGCCGCACCGACGCCAGCCGCCAGCCCCAGGGCTGGATTGGCCGCAGACTTGCTGGGAGCAGGGGGCTTTCAGAACGCCTGAATCCAGGGATAGACGCGAACTTCGGTCCAGATCCCCTGTCGCCAGTAGATGTCGTTGTGAAGCAACGCCTCCACCTGCTCCTGGCTTTCGGCCTCATAAATCCCGAAGACCTGGGTGTTGTCTGCGGTGGGGCCGAGGGTGAGCAGCAGGCCAGCCTCCTTCTGGACTTGCAGACCTTCGAGGTGCTCCTGCCGGTAGGGAGTGCGCCGCTCGAGGGCGTTGGCGCAGTAGGTGCCCCAGAGGACGAATTTCATGGTGGGAAGGGTGGAGCGCTGCTCAGGTGAGCGACTCGCGCCGCAGATAGACGCGTATCAATTTTTCGTCCATCAGCCCTTCGCGGGCGTAGGGCTGTTCGTTGCAGAGCTGAAAGACGTTGATCAAGGTTTCGGCCCGGAACGTATGGCCAAAGGCCTTGGCGATCTCACTGACCTCCATGGCGGTCTGAACCAGGTTCAGCTGTTCGCGCAGGGGCGGCTCCTGCTGGATGCGGCCCAGGAAGGCAAACAACTGCTCGCGTTCGAGGGGATCGTGATTGGGGGTGTCGCTCATGGTGCAGGCCCGGTTCAACCCGTCATAGTGACCCCCATCCTGACCCTGCGTCTACATAACCGCTGATTCAGGGGCCGGAGTTTTCCAAGATCGAGCCGGAGTTCTTCTTGATGGAGCCGAAATTCTCCATGATGGAGATGGTTGCACTGATGGGATGGGTCCGATTCTGCGCTTGCTTCCCCTGGGGCTGCTCGCCCTGCTGACCGCCTGCGGGCCTGTGTACCAGGCGTGGGCCGCGCCCCGCCCCGTGCCGATCGGCAGCGCCGAGCCCGATCCGCGCCGCCTGCTCGGCACCTGGGCCCTCACCGACAACGACAACCTGCTGTTCAACCTGCTGCTGCGGCCCGATGGCAGTGCCCTCTCGGCCACCGGCAGCCAGGGGCCTCGCCCCCTGGCTGCCGGCACGATGACAGCAGGGGAGCTGATGGAGCTGGGTCACTGGAAGGGCTGGGGTAACGGGGTGCGGATCGATTACGACGATGGCTGGACCGACACGATCCTGGTGGCACCGGGGGGACCGATTCAGTGGTCGTGGGCTCCCGGTCGTAATCGCGATGAACCGCCGACCAACACCGGTAAGGCGGTGCGGCTGAGTGGGGTCGAGGCGGGCTGGGTCGGTGTCTACCGCTTTGCCCCCAGCCAAGCGGATCAGCCGCCCTATCTCGCCAGCCTGCTCTCCAGTGGCCGGGCGATCAACTCGATCGACATGATTGCAGCGGGCTCCTGGCGCCAGGAGGCGGGCCACCTGGTGATCGACTGGGCCAGCGGTTGGCGCAGCACGATCGCACAGCCGACGCCGCCGGCCCCGGGCCAGTCTTTTGTCGTGCGCCACTGGGCTCCGGGCGCGGATCGGCAGGGGCCCGCCTCCAGACAGCGGCAGGGCGAGCGCCTCTGAGGCCCGGCGCCGGGCCGCACTCGCGATGCTGTGAGGGGGCCACCGCACTGGCGGCACGCCAACCTCCGGACCGCGGTGGCGGCGGCTCCAGGACCTGACAGCGTCAACCGGCTGGGCCATGGCGTCTCGCCCACTCTTCTCGCCCACTCTTCTCGCCCACTGATCGATCCCACGGATCGATCCCACGGATCGATCCGACCCTGGATGTGGCTTGGTTCCCCCGTCGCGACAGCCCAGCGCCCAGCACCCCGGCTGCGGGCCGCCGCTCAGGCGTCGAGGGCGCTGCGCAGCTCGGCGCAGAAGCGGCCGGCGGCGGCGGCCACCGGTTGGCCGGCCGCGTGGGCCTGCGCCATCACATTTACCAGGGCGCTGCCGACGATGGCGCCATCGGCACCCCAGTCGCGCACCTGACGGGCCTGGGCAGGCCCGGAGATGCCGAAGCCCACGGCCACGGGGGTGGGACCCTGCCCCTTGAGTTGCTGCACCAGGGGTTCCACCCGCGATTCCAGATTGGTGCGCACCCCGGTGACCCCGGTGACACTCACCAGATAGGTGAAGCCGCGGCTGGTGTGATGGATGCGGGCCATCCGCTCGGCCGGCGTGGTGGGGGCCACCAGCAGGATCAGATCCAGCCCGGCCGCCGCCGCGATCGGCGACAGCTTCTCGGCTTCTTCCAGGGGCAGATCCGGCACCACCAGACCGGCGGCGCCGGCGGCGGCGGCATCGCGGCAGAAGGTCTCCATGCCGCGATTGAGCAGGGGATTGCTGTAGGTGAACAGCACCACTGGGATCAGGAGTTCGCCGGCCAGGCTGGCCAGCATCGCCAGAACAGCGCCCGGCGTGGTGCCGGCCTTCAGGGCGCGGCTGGCTGCGGCCTGGATCACCGGCCCATCGGCGAGCGGATCGCTGTAGGGAATCCCCAGTTCGATCAGATCGGCACCGGCTTGCTGCAGGGCCAGCAGCGTCGCCCGGGTGGTGGCGAGGTCGGCGTCCCCCGCCATCAGAAACGGCATCAGTGCGCAGCGACCCTCCTGCTTCAGGGCCCTGAAGCGTCTTTCGATCGCGGTGGGGCTGGTGGCGGCGGTGCCGGCAAAGGTGGTGCTGGGGATGGCGGCGCTCATCGGCGCGTGCAGGCTGGCTTTAGCTCCGAGCCTACGGGGCAGGGGCCGGGCCCAGACCCAGGCCGCTGGCTTGCCGATCTACTGGCCCGCTCTGGTCGGATCCGTGATCGGCCCGGTGGCGCCAGCGGCACCCCGGCAGCCATGGGCCGAGGGCTGGGAGTCGGGCTCAGCCGGCGGAGATCGGCCGATTGACAGGCCTCACATCTCGGCATCCGTCTGGATCTGACCGACTTCGGCCAGCAGCCGCTTCTGCTCCTCGGGGCTGAGGGCGTCGAACTTGGCTTGCAGGGCCTCGTCGGTGATGGCGTCGTAGGCGCTGCGGTAGGTGCGCCGTTGCTCCATGTAAGTCATCTTGCCGGTGACGACCCGCAGCAGATAGCTGCTCGTCCAGCCCACCACCAACAGCATCAGGATGGCCGAGGCCGCAATACCCGGGCCAAAACCTTCCAGGCCGCTGGCCTGGAAGCCCAGGTAGCCCAGCCCTCCCAGGGCGAAAATGGCCAGACCCAGCAGGATCACTCCTTTGCGGGTCATGCCCTCGAGGCTCCCTGGCCGCCCATGCGCAGATTCAGGAAGGGGGCGAACAGGATCAGGCCTGGGAAGAAGAGGAACACCAGGCCGTAAACCCCCGTGCGCTCGAGTTTGCCCATCACGGTCCAGCGCTTCACCAGCCACCAGTAGAGGGCCAGGGGGATCACCACCAGATAGGCGCCGGCCAGGACGGCATACAGGGCCAGCACCAGCAGGGTTTCACCCGAGAGCTGGAACGGCAGGTTGAACGGAAGTGCCGTGGCGATGGTGCTCAACAACCCGGACAGCGGCACGGCGCGCAAAGCCAACGGCTCACAAATCTAGGATGGGCCGGTGGGGGCATGGCGGAAGTGGTAGACGCAGCGCACTTAAAATGCGCAGACGGCGACGTTGTGGGGGTTCAAGTCCCCCTGCCCCCATTGATTTTCCATCCGTCCTGGCCGGGTGACCGCCCAGGTCTGGACAGACCCGCCGGCGCTGCTCCGAGATGCTGATTCGTCACGACGGCGTGGCCGCCGCGGCCGAATGGGCCCGGACTGGCTAACAAGGGAAGAGGACCGCGAGGGCTCATGTCGGCGGCCACCCCCGTTCCTGCTCCTGGCGCGGAACCCCAGATCCATCTCCGGCCCGGCCCGGGTCCCTGCGACGGCGATGAGCGCATCGCCCGGCTGATCCGCCGCCAGGGCCGCCAGGGCGATGGCCTGATTGAGGTGCTGCATCAGGTTCAGGAGATCCACGGCTATCTGCCGAAGCCGGCGTTGTTGCAGGTGGCGCGGGCGCTGCGGCTGCCCCTGAGCCGGGTCTATGGCGTGGCCAGCTTCTACCACCTGTTTCGACTCCAGGCCCCGGCCACCCATCGCTGCGCTGTCTGCCTGGGCACGGCCTGCTTCGTGCGTGGCGGCGGGCGGTTGGCGGCGGGCCTGCAGCGGCGGTTGGGGTTGGCGTTGAATCAGACCCGTGACGATGGCACCTGGGCTCTGGAGCAGCTGAGCTGCATCGGTGCCTGCGGCCAGGCCCCGGTGCTGGTGCTGGATGGCGTGCTGTTCAGCGCTCCGCTGCTCGATCAGCCGAAAGCGCTCGATTGCTGGCTCACCAGCCTGGGCCTGCCCGCTGGTGTGGAGACGCGCTGATGGTGGCCCTTCCCCCTTGCGAACGGCCCCGGCTGCGCTGCTGCGCTGCCAGTGGTTGCCGCAGTGCGGGCGCCCGGCCGTTGCTCGCCGCCTTGCGGGCGGCCGCGGCCGCAGGCGGCACCGCCCCGGATGGCATAGCTGCAGGAGATCAGGCCGCAGACGACATCTCTGCTGGGGCGTCAGCCGCGCCGGAACCCCTGGAGGTGCGTTCGGTCGGCTGTCTGCGGCTCTGCGGTGAGGGGCCGCTGGTGGCCTGGGATGGTCCTGAAGGCACCCGTCTGTTCGGGGGGCTGGCGCCAGCGGCGGCCGCGGCTCTGGTGGACCAGGTTCGGGGGCTGGCGTCGTTGCCGTTGGCGGCGGACCCTGCCCTGGTCAGCCATCAGCTTGATCTTGAGCAGCCCTTTTTCCGGTTGCAGCGGCCCCTGGTGCTGGAGGGGTGCGGCATCGTCGATCCGGAGCGCATTGAGGCTGCCCTCGCCCATGGCAGTTATGCCCAGTTGCGGCGCGTGCTGCACGAGCTGAGCCCCGAGGCGGTGCGCGAGCAGGTGCGCCGCAGTGGATTGCGGGGGCGGGGCGGCGGTGGCTATCCCACCGGCCTCAAGTGGGACACGGTGGCCCTGCAGCCGCCGGGGCGGCGCTATGTGGTGTGCAATGCCGATGAGGGCGATCCCGGTGCCTTCATGGACCGCAGCGTGCTGGAGGGTGATCCCCATCGGCTGCTGGAAGGGATGGCGATCGCCGCCTACGCGGTGGGGGCCGATCACGGCTACCTCTATGTGCGGGCCGAGTATCCGCTGGCGATCGAGCGCCTGCGGCTGGCCCTGCAGCAGGCGCGTCAGCAGGGGCTGCTGGGCCCGAGCATCGCCGGCACGGCCTTTGCGCTTGAGCTGGAGGTGCGGGTGGGGGCCGGCGCCTATGTCTGCGGCGAGGAGACGGCCCTGCTGCATTCGATCCAGGGCCAGCGCGGCATACCCCGCACCCGGCCGCCCTATCCGGCCCAGGCGGGGCTGTGGGGGGCGCCGACCCTGATCAACAACGTGGAAACCTTTGCGGCCGTGCCCGTGATCCTGCGGCAGGGGGGAGATTGGTATGCCGCCATCGGCAGCGAGGGCAGCCGCGGCACCAAGGTGTTCAGCCTGTCGGGGGCGATTCGCCACACCGGCCTGGTGGAAGTGCCGATGGGCATCAGTTTGCGCACGGTGGTGGAAACCATGGGCGGCGGCGACCCCGATGGTGGCGCCGTGAAGGCCGTGCAGACGGGCGGGCCCTCGGGGGGCTGCATCCCCGCCGATCTGCTCGATACCCCCGTCGATTTCGAGAGTCTGCTGTCCCTCGGTTCGATGATGGGCTCCGGCGGCATGGTGGTGATCGGCCAGGGCACGGCGATGCCGGAGGTGGCACGCCATTTCATGGCCTTCAGCGTCAACGAGAGCTGTGGCAAGTGCGTGCCCTGTCGGGCTGGCACCGTGCAGTTGCTGGCCCTGCTGGATCGCTTCGTGGAGCAGCGGGCCACGGCAGCGGATCTGGAGGCGCTGGAAGCGCTCTGCGCCATGGTCAAGGCCACCAGCCTCTGCGGCCTGGGGCAGGCGGCGCCGAATCCGGTGCTCAGCACCCTGCGCCATTTCCGCCAGGAGTACACCGCGGCGCTGGGGCCGGGGTCATGAGCGTTGTCACCCTGCAGGTGGATGGGCGGGATGTGGCGGTGCCGGCCGGATCGACCCTGCTGCAGGCGATCCGGGCGGCAGGGCTGTCGGTGCCCACCCTGTGCGATCTCGAAGGCCTTGAGCCGGTGGGCGCCTGTCGCCTCTGCCTGGTGGAGCTGGAGGGCAGCCAGCGGCTGTTGCCGGCCTGTGCCAGCGAGGCCAGCGAAGGCCAGGTGATTCGCACCGATACGGCCCAGCTGCAGGGCTATCGCCGCATGGCGGTGGAGCTGTTCTTTGCCGAAGGCAACCATGTGTGTGCTTTCTGCGTTGCCAATGGCACCTGCGAGCTGCAGGACGTGGCGGTGGCGGTGGGCATGGATCATTCCCGCTTCCCTTACCAGTACCCCCAGCGCTCGGTGGATGCCTCCCATCCGCGCTTCAGCCTCGACCACAACCGCTGCATCCTCTGCACCCGTTGCGTGCGGGTCTGCGATCAGATCGAGGGCGCCCATGTCTGGGATGTGGCCGAGCGCGGCAGCGATTGCCGCATTGTCGCCGGCCTCGACCAGCCCTGGGGCGAGGTGGACGCCTGTACCTCCTGCGGCAAGTGTGTCGACGTCTGCCCCACCGGCGCCCTGTTCGCCAAGGAAGACACCACGGCGGAAAAGCATCCCCATCCCGAGCGGGCCGGCCAGCTGCGGCGGGCCCGGGAGCAGCGCCAATGGATCTCATGACGATCTCTGCCACCCCCGCTCAGGATCCCGCTCAGGCCCGGCCCAGGCTGCGGTTGGCGACCGTCTGGCTGGCGGGCTGTTCCGGCTGTCACATGTCGTTTCTGGATCTCGACGAATTTCTGTTTGAGCTCGCCGAGGCGGTGGACATCGTCTACTCGCCGGTGGCGAGCGACACCAAGATCTATCCCGAGCAGGTGGATGTCTGCCTGGTGGAGGGGGCGGTGGCCAATGTCGACAACCTGGAGCTGGCCCTCACCTTGCGGCAGCGCACGGCGCTGGTGATCTCCTTCGGCGACTGTGCCATCAGCGCCAATGTGCCTGGCCTGCGCAATCTCTGCAGTGCCCCGGGCCGCGACAGTGCCCGCACGGTGCTGGAGCGGGGCTATCTGGAGCTGGCCGATGCCAGTGCCCAGCTGCCGTTTGCCCCCGGCATCGTGCCGGAGCTGCTGCCCAAGGTGCTGCCCCTGCATGAGGTGATCCCCGTGGATCTCTACCTGCCGGGCTGTCCGCCTTCGGCCGAGCGCATCCGTGCCGCGATCGCGCCGTTGCTGGTGGGGCAGAGACCTCGCATGGAAGGCGCATCGATGTTGAGGTTCGGCTGATGGCGCGCACCATTGTCATTGATCCGGTCACCCGGATTGAGGGTCACGCCAAGATCACCCTGCACCTCGACGATGACGGCCATCTCGTCGACAGCCGTTTCCATGTGGTGGAGTACCGCGGCTTCGAAACTTTCTGCGAAGGGCGGCCGTTCACCGAGATGGCCGGCATCACCGCCCGCATCTGCGGCATCTGCCCAGTGAGCCATCTGCTGGCGGCGGCCAAGACCGGCGACAAGTTGCTGGCGGTGGCGATTCCGCCGGCGGCCGTGAAGCTGCGGCGCCTGCTCAACCTGGCCCAGATCACCCAGAGCCACGCCCTCTCCTTCTTCCATCTCAGCAGCCCCGATTTCCTGCTGGGCTGGGAGAGCGATCCGGCTCGCCGCAACATCTTCGGGCTGATGGCGGCCGATCCGGAGCTGGCCCGCGCCGGCATCCGCCTGCGCCAGTTCGGTCAGCAGATTCTGGAGCTGCTCGGCGGCCGCAAGATTCATCTCGCCTGGGCGGTGCCCGGTGGGGTGCGCTCGCCATTGAGTCTTGAGGCGCGGGACTGGATCCTGGCGCGCTTGCCCGAGGCGCAGGCGACGATCCGCCTGGCCCTGGAGCTGCACAAGCGCCAGCTCGATGGCCCCCTGCAGCAGGAGCAGCGCCTGTTCGGCAGTTTCCCCAGCCTGTTCATGGGCCTGGTGACACCGGCGGGGTTGTGGGAGCACCTCGAGGGTCAGCTGCGCTTCCGTGCCAGTGACGGCAGGATCGTGGCCGATGGCCTGCGGGAGGACGACTACGCCAGCTTTCTGGCGGAGGCGGTGGAGCCCTGGAGTTATCTGAAGTTCCCCTACTACCGGCCGCTTGGCTATCCCGATGGCCTCTACCGAGTGGGGCCCCTGGCGCGGCTCAATGTCTGTGACCGCATCGGCAGCCCCTGGGCCGACCGGGAGCTGACGGAATTCCGCCAGCGCAGTGGCCAGGTGGCCATCTCGAGTTTCGCCTATCACCATGCGCGGCTGGTGGAGATCGTCGCCTGCCTGGAGGCGATCGCCACGCTTGTCGAGGATCCGCAGCTGATGAGTGGTCGGGTGCGTAGCCATGCCAGCCTCAATCGCAACGAGGCCGTGGGGGTGAGTGAGGCGCCGCGGGGCACCCTCTTCCATCATTACCGCGTCGACGACGACGGCCTGCTGACCAAGGTGAACCTGATCATCGCCACCGGCCAGAACAACCTGGCGATGAACCGCACCGTGCATCAGATCGCCCGCGCCTACATCCCCGATCCAGTGCCGGCGGGAGTGGAGATTCCCGAGGCCCTGCTCAACCGGCTGGAGGCGGGCATCCGCTGCTTCGACCCCTGCCTGTCCTGCAGCACCCATGCCGCCGGTCAGATGCCGCTGGCGATCAGCCTGGTGGCGGCCGATGGCCGGGTGCTGGCGGAGCGTTGCCGCGGATGAGTGGTCCCGGGCCGGGCTCGATCCCAGCACCGACGCCAGCGGTCCCGACAGCTCGGGCCCAGACAGCAGCGTCTCAGGCTGCAGACACGCCGTGCGCCGTGACGGATCCTCGGACATCGCAGCGGCTGCTGCTGGCGCAGGGGACCGCGCCGCCGGCCCGCTCGCTGGTGATCGGCATCGGCAATCCATTGCGCAGCGACGACGGCGTTGGCTGGCAGTTGGCCGAGGAGCTGGGCGGCCTCGCCGTGCACCAGCTCACGCCTGAGCTGGCGGCCGAGCTGGCGATGGTGGAGCGGGTGTTGTTTGTGGACGCCTGGCAGCTGCCGCTGGGGCCTGGTAGGACCCAGCCCTGGCTGCGCGTCGTCGCCCCAGGGGCCGGTGGGCCGGGTTCCAGCCATCGGCTGGAGCCGGCGGATCTGCTTGCCCTGGCGGCCGCCCTCTATGGAGCCCAGCCCGTGGCCCATGAGCTGCTGCTGCCAGCCCGCGATTTCGCCCATGGCACCGGGCTCTCGCCCGGCCTGCGCCGCCAGCTGCCGCGGGCCCGGCGCCTGCTCAGACAGTGGCTGGTGCCGAGCGATGCATGAGCTCAGCCTGCTGGATCGGGTGCGGGAGCTGGCGCTGGCCCAGGCCGAGCGCCATGGCGCCAGTCGCATCACTGCCATCACCCTGCGGATCGGCGCCCTGGCGGGGGTCGACCCCGAGGCCCTGCGGTTTGCCCACGAGGTGGTGATGGTGGACACGATCGCTGCCGGCAGCCTTCTGCACCTGGAGCTGGTGGCCGCCCGCTGCTTCTGCAGCCCCTGCGGTGCCCCGTTTGCGGCGGCGGATGGGGTCTGCGTCTGCCCGGACTGCGGCACGATCAGTGGCGAGCTGCTGCAGGGGCGGGAGCTGGAGCTGGCGGCGTTGGAGTTGGTCTGAGCGGCCCGCTCCCGGTATGGCCTCCGACGGCACGGCGGGCGGGCTTCGAAAGCCGGGTCGCTTTGCCGGCGGGTGGCGGCTTCAGCTGAAGCGGTCCGTGTGGTGGTGGACGGCACGCCACTGGCCCCGGTGAATGGCGCCGGCGGGACCTATGTCGCTGATGTCATCGCGCTCGAACCAGATTGCCTCGACAGCGGAGAGATTTCCGCGAAACATCTGGTTGAAGGCGGCGTAGGGGGCCTGCACGGCGTCATCGGGGGATGGGGCCATGGGATTGGGTCCTCGCAGGCCGGCAGCCGCAATCGACGCTAGCGTCAATTTCGGAGGATCCCAGCCAGGGGCCGCCGTCTGGAGCGGAATCGCCATGTGTGTGGATTGCAACTGCGGCCGTAGCGATCCCGAGGCTGTGGTGGTTTCCGGGGTCAGCGCTCGTCCCGACCCGGATCGCCCTGATCATCACCAGACTCCACACCATCATTTCTCGCACGGCCATCTGCCGCACGACCATCCGCATGACGACCATCCGCAACAGGAGCTCTTGCGACAGGAGGTGGCTCCCCACGGTGATGATCAGCACCGCTTTCAGAACGTCTCTTCCCACGGCGATCATCACCATGTCGAGCCGGCTTCGCCGTTGCCTTCCCAGTTGCCGTTGCGGCCGCGGGTGTTGACGCTGGCGGAGCGTCTGCTGGCCCACAACGACGCCCATGCCGCCGTCAACCGCCAACGCTTTGCGGCGGCGGGGGTGAGGGTGGTGAACCTGCTCTCTTCGCCCGGGTCCGGCAAGACGGCCCTGCTGGAGCGGCTGGCCGGCGCGGCCCGGGGAGCGATGGCGGTGATCGTCGGCGATTTGGCCACCGATAACGATGCCCGCCGCCTGCGGGCCGCCGGCCTGCCGGCGGTGCAGATCACCACCGGCCAGGCCTGCCATCTGGAGGCGGCGATGGTGCAGCGGGCCGTCGATGCCCTCGAGGCCCAGGGCCAGCCCCTGGCGGCGCTGGAGCTGCTGCTGATTGAAAATGTCGGCAATCTCGTCTGCCCCGCCGCCTACGACCTCGGCGAGAACCTGCGGCTGGTGCTGCTGGCGGCCGGTGAGGGCGAAGACAAACCGCTGAAATATCCCGCCCTGTTTCACTCCGCCGATCTGGTGGTGATCAGCAAGATCGACCTGGCTGCAGCCGTGGCGTTCGATCGGCCCCAGGCCCTGCGGGCGATTGCCACGGTGGCACCGCAGGCCCAGGTGTTCGAGTGCTCGGCCCGCACTGGTGCCGGCATCGAGGCCTTGCTGGCGGCGCTCTTACCGGTGCCCCCCGTAGCGGTCCCGCCCCTGCCGCTGTGAGTGCCACGGCCGTTCGCCTGCGGCTGCTCTGCCGCGGCGTGGTGCAGGGCGTCGGCTTCCGTCCCTGGGTGCAGCGGCTGGCCACGGAGCTGGGGCTCGCCGGGGAGCTCTGCAACGGCTGGGAGGGGGTGTCGGTGGACCTGGCCGGCCCCCGCCCGCAGCTGGAATGGTTCCTGCGGCGCCTGGCCGCCGAGTTGCCCTCTCCAGCCCGGCTTGAGCCTCTCGTGCCCCATTGGGGGCCGGCCCTCCTGCCCGGGGTCGCGGGGGTGCGGATCGGGGCCTGCCCGCCGCAGGCGCTGGGGGTGGGCCTGGTGGCGCCGACCCTGGCGGCCGATCGCGCCCCCTGTGCCGCTTGCCTGGCGGAGCTGACGGATCCCGGCAACCGGCGTTTTGGCGATCCCTTCATCAGTTGTGCCCGCTGCGGGCCCCGCTACAGCATTGCCGTGGCCCGGCCCTACCTGCGGGCCCACACCACCCTGGCCGGCTTCCCCCTGTGCGCTGCCTGCCAGCGGGAGTTCGACGATCCCGGCGATCGCCGCTTCCATGCCGAAACGCTCAGCTGTCCTGCTTGCGGGCCGCGCCTGAGCTTCTGGCCCGGGGCAGACCAGCCGTGCGGTGAGTCTGCGTGCGTAGCGGATCCGCGGCCCCAGCCCCAGCCCCAGCCCCAGCCCCAAGCCGCTCGCCCGGCTGATCCCCTGGTGCTGGCCTGTGAGCTGTTGGCGGCCGGCCGGATCCTGGCCCTGCAGGGGGTGGGGGGCTTCCAGTTGCTGGTGGCTGCTGACGATCCGCTCGCCGTGGCGCGGCTGCGGCAGCGCAAGCAACGCCCGGCCAAGCCCTTCGCCCTGTTGGTGGCCGACGAGGCCTGGCTCGAGGCCGGCCTCTGGATTGATAGCGCCGAGCGGGCCGCGTTGCGGGATGGGGCGGCGCCGATCGTGCTGTTGCGGCGTCGCCCGTCGCGGACGGAGCTCTGGCCCGGGGTGGCCCCGGGCAGCCCGCTCCTGGGGGTGATGCGGCCGGCTTCGCCGCTGCATCACCTGCTGCTGCGTCGTTTCGGCCGGCCGCTGGTGGCCACCAGCGGCAATCGCAGCGGCGAACTGCTGTGCATCGAGGCGCTCGAGGCTCGCCAACGGCTCGCGGGCATCGCCGATGCCTTCCTGGTCCATAACCGGCCGATCGCCCGCCCCCTCGATGACTCCGTGCTGCAAGTGATTGAGGGGCTGCCGGTGCTGCTGCGCCGGGCCCGCGGCTATGCCCCCGAGGCCCTGCCGTTACCGGCGACTGATCCGGCTCTGCCGGCGTTTGATCAGGCCCTGCTGGCTCTCTCAGGCGATCTCAAGTGCGCACCGGGTCTGGCGGTGGGAGATCGCTTCTGGCTGGCACCCCATCTGGGTGATCTCGCCGCCGAACGCTGCCAGCAGCGCCTGGTTCAGGGGCTGAAGGAACTCAGCGACGCGCCCTCAGGCCAGCGCGCCCCTGCGCCGCAGCCGAGCCTCAACCCCCCGCCACTTGGCCCTGATCCGGCGGCGGTGTCACCTCCCACGTCACCTCCCACGCCACCTCCCACGCCATTTCCCTCAGTTCTGCCCCTCACGTTGGTCTGCGATGCCCATCCGGGCTATCTCAGCCACCAGTTGGCCCGCGCCAGCGGCCTGCCAGTGCGCACGGTGCAGCACCATCTGGCCCATGGCCTGGCGGTGATGGCGGAACACGGCCTGGAGCCGCCGCTGCTGGTGGTGGGTTTCGATGGCCTCGGCTACGGCGAATCGTTGACGGCCGCTACCCGCGCCCCATCCGGCCAAGCCGATGGCGAGCCAGCGCTAGACGCCCATCGCCTCTGGGGTGGCGAGCTGCTGCTGATCAGTCGGGGGCATGCCGGCGACCTGGGGGGTGCCGTTGGCGCCGCTGCTGATTCCGGTGGCGGCTGGGACAGGAGCGCAGGGGCCCCTACTGCCTGGCAGGCCCAGCATCTGGCTGGCCTGCGGCCGTTTCCCTTGCCTGGCGGTGAACGGGCGCTGCGGGAGCCGCGCCGCGCCGCTCTGGGGCTGCTGCTGGCGGCGCAGGCCCTCGACCATCCCGGCGCCTGGCGGGTGCGTGCGGCCTTCGCACCCGCCGATCTGGCCCTGCTCTGCCAGGCGGCGGCCGCGGGTTGCCAGGCGCCGCTGTGCTCCAGTGCCGGCCGCCTGGTCGATGGCGTGGCCTCCCTGCTGGGACTGGTGCAGGTGCTCAGTTACGAGGGCGAGGGAGGCCTGCGGCTGCAGGGGGCCGCAGGCCGGGCCGCCCCCTGCAGCTGGCCGCATTCTGGGGCGTTCCCTGCCGCTGAGGGCCATGCTGATCCCCTGCCCCTGCTTGCCCCTGCGGGGGGCGCGGGCCGCTGGCAGCTGGATTGGGTGCCGCTGCTGTTCCGGGTGCTGGAAGCCGTGGCGGCCGGGGCCCCCCGGGAGGCGGTGGCCGCTCGCTTTCACTGGGATCTGGCGGAGGGGCTGGCCAGCGCCCTGGCGGCCTGGGCCGATCGCCTCGACCTTGCCGCGGATCAGCGCCGGGTGGCCCTGGCGGGCGGCTGTTTTCAGAACCGCCTGCTGCTGGAGGCCACCAGCGCCAGCCTGCGGCGCCGGGGCTTGCAGCCCTGGTGGTCGCAGCAGGTGCCTGGCAATGACGGCGGCCTGGCCCTGGGCCAGGTGTGGGCCGTGCGGCGGGGGTTGGCTAGAGAACAGCTGTAGATCGTGGCGTCCAAGCCCCCCGCATGTGCCTGGCCGTCTCCGGAGAGATCCTTGCCATCACGGATCAAGTGCCCACGGATCAGGTGCCATTCGAGGGCACAGCTGCTGGCCCCCGCGTCGCGGCTGATCCCCTCTGGCGCGTTGCCGAGGTGGATTTCGGCGGTGTGCGCCAGCAGGTGAGCCTGGCCTGTCTGCCCCAGGCCCGGGTGGGGGATCGGGTGCTGGTGCACGTGGGCTTCGCCCTCTCCGTCGTGGAGGAGGAGGAGGAGGACGACGAGATCGAGGATGACGAGGCGTTGGCCTGGGCCCGATGACACGGCCCGTAACGACCCTGGGTGCGGGGCCGCCAGCCTGCCTATAAGAACGATGGCCATACCGCTGAGCGGGGTTCAGCCCATGACCGGCGCGACGCTGGTGACGATGGATGGCAACGAGGCCGTCGCCCGCGTGGCCTATCGCCTCAATGAGGTGATCGCCCTCTATCCGATCACCCCCGCCACACCCATGGGGGAATGGGCCGATGCCTGGGGCGCCCAGGGGCGCCCCAACCTCTGGGGCACGGTGCCGGCTGTGGTGCAACTGCAGAGCGAGGGCGGGGCCGCTGGCGCGGTGCACGGGGCGCTGCAGGTGGGGTCGCTGACCACCACCTTCACGGCCAGCCAGGGCTTGTTGCTGATGATCCCCAACCTCTACAAGTGGGCGGGGGAGTTGACGCCGGTGGTGCTGCATGTGGCCTCCCGGGCTCTGGCCGCCCAGGGCCTGTCGATCTTCGGCGACCACGGAGATGTGATGGCGGTGCGCGGCACCGGCTGTGCCGTGCTCTGTTCCGCTTCGGTGCAGGAGGCCGGCGACTTCGCCGCCATCGCCACCCGGGCCAGCTTCAACGGGCGTCTGCCCACCGTGCATATGTTCGACGGCTTCCGCACCTCCCATGAGATCCAGAAGGTGGCGGCGATCCCCGATGCGGTGCTGCGCCAGTTGCTGCCGCTGGAGCGAATCAGCGAGCATCGCCAGCGGGCGCTCTCACCCGAGCGCCCTGTCTTGCGCGGCACATCCCAGAACCCGGACACCTACTTTCAGGGCCGGGAAACGGTGAACCCGTTCATCGAGGCTTTCCCCGCAGTTGTGCAGGAGGCGATGGCGACTTTCGCCCAGCTCACCGGCCGTGCTTATCAGCCCTACGAGTATGTGGGGCCCGCCGATGCCGAGCGGTTGCTGGTGCTGATGGGTTCCGGCTGCGAGACCGCTGAGGAGACCCTGGCGCTGCTGGAGGGCACTGGCGAGCGGCTGGGCCTGCTCAAGGTGCGCCTGTTCCGCCCCTTTGCGGCGGCCCTGTTTGTGGCGGCGCTGCCCGCCAGTGCGCGCGCCATCGCCGTGCTTGATCGCTGCAAGGAGCCCGGAGCTGTGGGGGAACCGCTCTATCTCGAGGTGGTGGCGGCCCTGGCGGAAGCCTGGCCGCAGCGGTATCCCGACCGGCCCCTGCCCCAGGTGCTGGGGGGGCGCTACGGGCTGGCCTCCAAGGAGTTCACGCCGGCGATGGTCAAGGCCGTCTGCGATCACCTGCTCGGCTGCCTTGAGCCAGTTGGCTGTCTTGATCCAGCTAGCCCCAGGCCCCTGAACCATTTCAGCGTCGGCATCGACGACGACGTGAGCCATCGCTCGCTGCCGCTGGATTCCAGCTTTCTCACCGAAGGCATCCCTGGCGCAGACCCTGGCCAGGTGCGGGCGATCGTCTACGGCCTGGGCTCCGATGGCACCGTCGGTGGCAACAAGAGCACGATCAAGATCATCGGCGAGGGCACCGATCTGTTTGTGCAGGCCTATTTCGTCTACGACTCGAAGAAGTCCGGTTCGATGACGGTGTCGCACCTGCGCTTTGGGCCGCGACCGATCCGTTCCGCCTACCTGGTGCAGCGTCCCATGCTGGTGGCCTGCCATCAGTGGGATTTCGTCGATCGCCTCGAGCTCACCGCTGGCCTGGTGGAGGGCGGCACGCTGCTGCTCAACAGTCCCTTCGACGGCACCGAGAGCTGGCGCCGTCTGCCAGCGCCGTTGCGGGCCGCGATTCGCGACAAGCGGCTCGACGTCTGGGTGATCAATGCCTACCGGGTGGCCCGCGAGGCCGGCATGGGCCCCCATATCAACACGGTGATGCAGGTGTGCTTTTTCGCCGTCAGCGGCGTGTTGCCGCGCCCGGAGGCGATTGAGCGGATCCGGGCCTCGATCCGCCACACCTACGGCGCCAAGGGGGAGGCGGTGGTGGCGATGAACCTGCGCGCTGTGGAGGCCACCCTCGAACATCTGGTCCGCCTCGACTGGCGCCAGCTGGAGGAGCCCGAGCCACAGCCGGGAACCCTGGTGGCGGACCCCCTTGCGACTGCCCCCGCCTTCGTGCGCGAGGTGATCGGCCCCTTGCTGCAGCGCAAGGGCGATGAACTGCCCGTCAGTGCGATCCCCTGCGATGGCACCTGGCCCACCGGTACGGCCCGCTGGGAGAAGCGCAACATCGCCGAAAGTGTGCCGCTGTGGGAGAGCGATCTCTGCGTGCAGTGCGGCAAGTGCGTGCTGGTGTGCCCCCATGCCGTAATCCGCGCCAAGGTGGTGGCGCCCGAGGCCTTGGCGGCCGCACCCGAAGGCTTTCGCCAGGCCCCGGCCCGCGACCCTGATTTCGCCGGCCAGGCGTTCACCCTGCAGGTGTCGGCGGCGGATTGCACCGGCTGCAGCCTCTGTGTGGAGGTGTGCCCGGCACGGGATCGCAGCGAGCCGCGGCGCAAGGCGATCAACATGGTGCCGCAGCGGCCGCTGCGGGAACAATCGAGGCGCGATTGGGCCTACTTCGAGGCGCTGCCGGAGGTGCCGCGCGCCGCTCTCAACCTGCACAAGATCGGCCAGCAGCAGTTGCAGCAACCCTTGTTTGAGTTCTCCGGGGCCTGCGGTGGTTGCGGTGAGACTCCCTATCTGAAGCTGATCAGCCAGCTGTTCGGCGATCGCCTGCTGGTGGCCAATGCCACCGGGTGCTCTTCGATCTATGGCGGCAACCTGCCCACCACCCCCTGGAGCCGCAATGCCGAGGGGCGCGGCCCGGCCTGGAGCAACTCGCTGTTCGAGGACAACGCCGAGTTCGGGTTCGGCATGCGGGTGGGGCTGGATCAACAACGGCAGATGGCGCTGGAACTGCTGGTGCTGCTGGCCCAGCCCGGGCCGGATGGGGTGGCAGCGACGCTGTCGCAAGCGCCGCTGCCGCAGGCGCTGGTGGAGGCGATCGCCAGTGCCGATCAGAGTGATGAGGCGGGGATCGTCGACCAACGCCAGCGGGTGGGGGAGCTCAAGCGGCTGCTGCGGCAGGCGCTGGCGGTGGCGGAGTGCTCGGCTGAGCCGAGCACGGTGGCTGGGTCGAATACAGCGGCTGAGTCGAACACAGTGGCGTGGAGCCGGGGAGTTGGGATCCAGGTGGCGGAGCCGGCTGCTGCCGCGTTGTTGCGGTTGCTGGAGCTGGCCGATGCCCTGGTCAAGACGAGCGTCTGGCTGGTGGGCGGCGATGGCTGGGCCTACGACATCGGCTTCGGCGGCCTCGATCACGTGCTGGCCAGTGGCCGCGACGTCAACGCCCTGGTGCTCGACACCGAGGTGTACTCCAACACCGGCGGCCAGATGTCGAAGGCGACACCGCGGGGGGCTGTGGCCAAGTTCGCCACGGCCGGCAAGGCGGCGCCGAAGAAGGATCTGGGCCTGATGGCGATGACCTGCGGCAATGTCTATGTGGCCAGTGTGGCGATGGGGGCCCGTGATGAACACACTGTGCGCGCCTTCCTGGAAGCTGAGAGCTATCCGGGGCCGTCGCTGATCCTGGCCTATTCCCACTGCATCGCCCACGGCATCGACATGAGCCAGGGAATGGCCCAGCAGAAGCTGGCGGTGGATTCAGGCCGCTGGTTGCTCTATCGCCATGACCCGCGCCGGCTGGAGCAGGGCCTGAATCCGTTGCAGCTCGATGTCAAGGCCGCCAAGCGGCCACTGGCGGAGGCGATGGCCAGCGAAAATCGCTTCCGCATGCTCGGCTACAGCCAGCCGGAGCGGGCCCGGCAGCTGGCGGCTCAGGCCCAGCTGGAACTGGATCGCCGCTGGGCCACCTACCGGGCCTTGGCGGCCCAGCCGGGGCTACCCGCCTCGGGGCTACCCGCCTCGGGGGTGCCGGGCCCAGGGGAGATCTCACCTGGAGCGTCCTTGTCATGAGCAGCCCCGATCTTTCCACCACCTACCTGGGCCTGCCCCTGCGCCATCCGCTGGTGGTGGGGGCGGCGGCGCCCCTGAGTGAATCCAGCGAGCAGCTGGGTGCGTTGGAGCGCTGTGGAGCGGCGGCGATCGTGCTGCATTCGCTGTTTGAAGAGCAGATCGAGCAGGAGCAGCTACAGCACCATCGCCTCAGCCTGCAGGGCAGCGAGAGCTATGGCGAGGCTCTCAGCTACGTGGGTGAGCCGTCACTGTTCCATGTCGGTCACGACCTCTACCTGCGCCATCTCGAGCAGGCCCGCCGCCAGCTCTCGATTCCGGTGATCGCCAGTCTCAATGGCCTTCATCCCGGCAGCTGGGTGCGTTTCGCCCGGCAGATCGAGGCGGCCGGAGCCCAGGCCATCGAGCTCAATATCTACAGCCTGCCCACCGATCCCGATCTCTCCAGTGCGGCGATCGAGGCCCAGGTGGAGGAGATCGTGCGCCAGGTGCGCGCCGAGGTGTCCTTGCCGTTGGCGGTGAAGCTGGGCCCTTTCTTCACCAACTTCAGTGCCATGGCCAAACGGCTGGCTGCCGCCGGTGCCGATGGCCTGGTGCTGTTCAACCGCTTCAACCAACCCGACATCGACATCGAGGCGCTGGAACTGCGGCCCAACCTGCTGCTCTCCACCCCCCACGATCTACGGCTGCCCCTGCGCTGGATCGCCCTGCTGCACGGCCGTCACCCCCTGGATCTGGCCGCCAGTGGTGGCGTCCATCGCGGCACCGATGTGGTGCGTCTGCTGATGGCGGGAGCCTGCTGCACCCAGGTGGTGGGCGCGCTGCTGCGCCATGGTCCCGAGCGGCTCATCGGGTTGGTTGATGAACTCAGCCAGTGGTTGCAGGAGCACGACCATGGCAGTGTGCGCGAGCTGATCGGCTGCATGAGTCAGCGCCGTTGTCCTGATCCGGGCGAGTACGAGCGGGCGCAATACATGCGCGCCCTGCAGACATATCGCAGCGATGACGCGATCACGGCGCCGGGACCGTGGTGAACGGCGGCGAGGCCGGCTACGGCACCCGGGCGCTGGGCGTACCCGCGGCTACCGCAGCTGAGCTGGTGGCCGAGCTGGTGGAAGACCTGGCCCGGATCACCACCCGACCCTGGACCCTGATGGAGGTGTGTGGCGGCCAGACCCACGCCATCGTGCGCTGGGGACTGGACCAGTTGCTGCCGCCGGGGATGCGCCTGCTGCATGGCCCCGGTTGTCCTGTGTGTGTCACCGCCGCCAGCACCATCGATGCCGCCTTGCAGCTGGCCCGGCGGCCGGAGGTGATCCTCTGCTCCTATGGCGACATGCTGCGGGTGCCGGGTTCCGCTGCCGCCGGGGGTGAGGATCTGCTCGGGGTACGGGCCGCCGGCGGCGACGTGCGCCTGCTGACGTCGCCATTGCAGGCGCTGGAGCTGGCCCGCCGCCAGCCGCAGCGCCTGGTGGTTTTTTTTGCGGTCGGCTTTGAAACCACCGCCCCGGCCACGGCCCTGCTGGCCCGCCAGGCCCTGGCCCTGGGACTTACCAACCTCACACTGCTGCAGGCCCATGTGCGGGTGGTACCGGCGATGGCGGCGCTGCTCTCCGACAGCGGGCAGCAGGTGCAGGGCTTCCTGGCGGCCGGCCATGTGGCGGCCGTGATGGGCACCGCCGAGCTGCAGCAGCTGGTGGACAGCTGGCACGTACCGGTGGTGGTGACTGGCTTTGAACCGCTCGATCTGCTGCGGGGCCTACGGGCCTGTGTGCGGCAGCTGGAGGCGGGCGAAGCACGCTTGAGCAATGCCTACCCGGCGGTGGTGCGCTCCGGGGGCAATCCTGAGGCGCAGGCGCTGCTGGCGGCGGTGTTCCAGCCCGTCGATCAGCTCTGGCGGGGTCTGGGTCTGATCGCAGGCGGTGGCCTGGCCCTGCGCCCCCCCTACGACCGCCTCGATGCCCGCCAACACTTCGATCTGGACCCCAGCGACGCTGCGCAGGAGGCTCCCGCGGTCTGCATCGCCGGCACGGTGTTGCGGGGTGCGGCCCGGCCCAGTGATTGCCCGGCCTTCGGATCCAGCTGCACCCCCGACCATCCCCTCGGGGCGCCGATGGTGTCGAGCGAAGGTGCCTGTGCCGCCTACTACCGCTACCGGCGTTGAGGTGATGATGGCGGCCTGGCCGAGGCGGCTCTGAGATGGGCAGGTGGAACCGATGAGCGAACGCATCCGCCTGGCCCATGGCGGCGGCGGCACCGTGATGCAGCAGCTGATCGATCGCGAGTTCCGCTGTCTGTATGCCGATCCGGAGCAGCTGCTGCACGATGCGGCCTGTGTGGAATGGCCCCACGGCCGTCTGGCCTTCACTACCGACAGCTACGTGGTGCAGCCACTGGAGTTCGCCGGCGGCGACATCGGCACGCTGGCGGTCTGCGGCACCGCCAACGACCTGGCGATGGTGGGAGCGCGCCCGCTGCATCTGAGCCTGGGGTTGATCCTGGAGGAGGGGCTGGAGCTGGTCCTGTTGCGCCGCGTCATCGCCTCTCTGGCCGCCAGCGCCCGTGCGTGCGGCGTCACGATCGTGACCGGTGACACCAAGGTGGTGGAGCGCGGCAAGGGCGATGGCATCTTCATCAACACCAGCGGCATCGGCCGGCTGGAAGCTCCCGAGCCGATCGGGCCGGCGGCGATCACGGCGGGAGATCAGCTGCTGGTCAGCGGCGATCTCGGTCGCCATGGGGTGGCGATCCTGGCGGCCCGGCACGGGCTGGATCTGCAGCCGCCCCTGGCCAGCGACTGTGCGCCGCTGTGGCCCCTGGTGGAGCAGCTGCTGGCCCTGGGGGTGCGCCTGCATGCCCTGCGCGATCTCACCCGCGGCGGCCTGGCCAGTGCCCTGCAGGAACTGAGTACCGCCGCAGGCTTTGAGCTGCTGGTGGAGGAGAGCGCGATTCCGGTGTTGGAGTCCGTGGCCCGCTGTTGTGAGCTGCTCGGGTTCGAGCCGCTGCATCTGGCCAATGAGGGCCGCTGTCTGCTGGTGGTCCCCGCCGCCGATCGCCAGGCGGCCCTGAAGCTGCTGGAGCCGTGGGGCGGCGCCTGGATCGGCGCCGTCGGCCAGCCGGGCCAGCGGGTGCTGCTGCGCACGGCCTTCGGCAGCGAGCGCCTGCTGGTGCCCCTCAGCGGCGAGTTGCTGCCGCGGATCTGCTGAGGGCTGGGGCCGTGGGGGCGGGCCACCGTGATCGTTTCAGCCGTCGTCTCAGCCGTCGTTTCAGCCGGCCTCTCAGCCGGCTTCTCAGACCAGCCGCGACCCACTGGCCTGCAGACGCTGCAACGGATCGAACACCGCCGCGATCGTGCGGATCAGCCAGCGTCCCTGGGTGGTCACGGTCACGGCCAGACGGCCGTCGGCCTGGTCGAGCTGCACCAGGCCATCGGCGGCCAGGAGCTCCAGATCCGCCAGTTCCGTCTGGAACTCAGCCAGGGGCAGATTCACGGCGAATTGGCACATCAACGCCCGGATCAGGGCACGGCGCTCGAGCACATCCTGATCACGCACCTCCAGCCCCCGCTCCACCGGCAGCGCCCCTTTCTCCAGGGCCTGGTAATAGGCCTTGAGATCACGGTGGTTCTGGGCAAAGAGATGGTGGAATTGGCTGATCGCCGTGGGGCCCACCCCCAGCAGCTCCAGATCGCCGCCGGTGGTGTAGCCCTGGAAGTTGCGATGCAGCCTGCCCTCGCGGGCGGCGATCGCCAGGCTGTCGTTGCTCAGGGCGTAGTGATCCATGCCGATGGCGTCGTAGCCGCAGGCCACCAGCAACCGATTGGCGTTGTCCAGCATCGCCAGCCGCTGGTGTTGATCGGGGAGATCGGCGGCGACGATCTTGCGCTGCATCGGCAGCTGCTCGGGCAGGTAGGCGAAGGAGAACAGGGAGATGCGATCGGGCCGCAGCTCCCGTACCAGCTCCAGGGTGGTCTGGAAGCGATCGGGGGTCTGCAGCGGCAGGCCGCAGATCAGATCGACGTTGACACTCTGGAATTCGGCCTCGCGAATCCAGCCCATGGTGCGCCGCAGCTGCTCCACCGACACCACCCGATTCACCGCCGCCTGCACCTGGGGATCGGCGTCCTGAATGCCGAAGCTGATACGGTTGAAGCCGAGGTGCCGCAGGGTCTGGATCTGCTCCCGGTCCACCAGTTCGGGATTCAGCTCGATCGAGGCTTCCAGATCGGCATCGAGATCAAAGTGCTGGGCGATCAGATCCCACAGCTGGGCCAACTCACCGTTGTTGAGGTAGTTGGGAGTGCCACCGCCCCAGTGCAGTTGGGCCAGGTGACGCCGTTGCGGCAGCTGGGCACTCACCAGCTCCAGTTCCCGTGCCAGGGCCAGCAGGTAGGGCGCTACCACTTGCGAACCCAGTTGGGTGGTGATGCGGTTGCAGCCGCAATACCAGCAGGCATGGCGGCAGAAGGGCACATGCACATACAGCGACAGCGGCGCGCTGGCCGGGATGGCCAGCTGGGTCGCCATGGCACCGGCCCCCACGGCGGCGCTGAAGGCGGCGGCCGTGGGGTAGCTGGTGTAGCGGGGCACGGGGCGGTCGTACTTGAGCAGCAGCTCCAGGGGGCTCAGGCAGGGGCTGGTGGCCAGGGCGCCGGGCCGATCTTCGGCCCGGGCGCTGGTGGCAGCGGCGCTGCTTGTGGATGCGGTGCTCAAGGGGGCGGTGCTGGTGAGCGAGGGCATGACAGACGCGGTCAGCGGTTAGGGGTTGGCGGTGGGCAGGGGGATCGGTAGCCGTTGGTTAAGAGTTCGCTGTAAAACCCGAAGAACTCCCGCGCGGTGCTCGAAGCCGGATTGAGGGGCCCAGTCGTCACATCAGTTCTGATCAGGACTCGTGGTAACTCCCCAGGGCGCTGTGGGGTTTTTCAGCAGGCTCGTAATGGCGGTCGGTCAGTCGCCCCCGGTCATTAGCCATTGGTCATTAGCCATTAGCCATTGGTCAGTGGCCATTGGTCAGTGGCTGCTGGTGCGGCCAACGGCGGCCAACGGCCGCCAGCAGCGACTGGGGGCGGGGGATGGCGCGCCGCGGGGCGGTTCAGCTGAGTTCGGCCAGCAGCCGCTGGGTGGCTTGGAAGGCCAGCACGGCCTCCTCCAGCAGTTCCTCCTCTTCGGCCTCGGAGAGTTCGAGCTGCTCGAAGGCCTCGTGCAGTTCCAGCTTCAGGTCTGCCGTCGGTCGCGCGAAGGACCAGAAGCCCAGGTTCGGCAGGCCATGGCGCTCCAGGATGGCGTTGGCCTGGTCGCCCAGCTGCTGGCCGCCGGAGAGATCGCCGCCATAGCGCACATAGACGTGGGCCATCAGCCGGTGGGGGGCCTGCTGGGCCAGGGTGCGCAACTGCGCTACCCACTCGGCTGAAGCGAGCGAGGCCGGACTGGCGGCGATGCCGTCGAGCATGGCGAGATCCCGCTGCAGGGCGGCCTTGCGGCTGAGGTCGCCCCAGGGCAGATCCCTGGCCCCCAGGGCGGCGCCCAGCTCGGGACCGTCCTGCTCCAGCACGGCGTAGCCGGGCTGCAGGGCCCGCAGCAGCCCGGCCAGTTGCTGCGGTTCCGCCTGGCCATCAAGCAGGGCGCGCGAGAAGGTCATGCCTTCCGCCTGGTGATGGGCGGCGCCGATGCGGGCATGGAGGCGGCGCACCCTGGGACCGAGGCGCGGCCGCACGGCCGCATCCCTTGGGCCGGAGTGGACGGAGATGGTTTCGGGGCTGGTTTCGGTGGCGTTGGTCATGGCGTGGAAGGAGAGCAGGTGGGGAGGGAGGGGAGACGCTGCCGGCATCGCTGGCCCCGGCGGCCCGGGGTTGGCTGGCCCGGGCGGAGCGGAACGCGCGGGTCGGACTGCAGTTCACTGGCGCTGCCCTCGATCAAGGGCCTGGTGGGACCCGTAAGGCGCGACTGGAACAACCACGCCCGGGGCCCGGTCGGCCGCTTGATTCAACGTTATAACAGCAGCGTTGTTATGCTGTGTCGTGGTCGTGATTTGTTGCGCAGCTCGCCGACGACCAGGTTCTCCTTGTTGTCTGGCTTGATCCCTGCCTGGCCCAGGGTCTGCCTGGCTCGGCGTCGGTCGGCTTAATCAGTCGGCTCAGCCAGTCGGCTTAATCAGTCGACGCAGCCAGTCGACGCAGCCAGCCGGCGCAGCCAGGCCGTTTGCGGTCCCAGGGCGCCGGCGCTGAGCCCACCACTCTGTCCCTTCTTCCCCGTTCCCATGACTGTCTCCACTCCCGCCTGTTCCCGCTTGCATCTGCATCTGCTCCTTGCCCCCCGCGGCCAGCTCAGCGGCGATGGCCAGCTGGGGGAGTTGATCCGGGAGCGCCGTAGCCGTCTCGGCGGGGATGGCGGCATTCTCTATCTCAGTCCCGAGCTGCTGGCGGCCGAGCAGCTGGCCAGTGCCGATCAGGAGGCTGTGGCAGCCCAGGACAGCGCCGTGATCACCTGGCTGCAGCTGCGGTTTGGTGGCCGGCGCCAGAGCTGGGAGCTGCCCGTCGCCGCCCTGCCCACCGGCAGTCTGAATCTGCCGCCGGCGGTGGCCCTGCCCTGGTGACGGCCCAGCCCGTTGGCCCGGCCTCGACGCCACGGCCAGCCTGGCGAATCGCCTCAGTAGGCGGTGGGAGCAAAGGCGAAGTTCTGTTCGCGAAACAGGCGCAAGCAGGCCGCCACCGGCTCCGGATCGTAGTGAAGGCCCTGCTCCGCCTCCACGGTGGCCAGGGCCACTTCGATCCCCAGGGCATGGCGGTAGGGGCGGTTCGTGGCCATCGCCTCCACCGTGTCGGCAACGGCCAGGATGCGGGCCTCCAGAGCGATCTGAGCCCCTTCAGACCTTGGGGGTAGCCGCTGCCGTCGAGCCGTTCATGGTGCTGGCGCACCGCTTCGGCCACCGGCCAGGGGAACTGGATCGATCGCAGCGCCTCGTAGCCGGCCTCGGCATGGGTGCGCACCAGGGCCAGCTCCTCGCGCGACAGGCGGGTGGGTTTGGTAAGGAGTTCGGCGGGGATCGTGAACTTGCCGATGTCATGCACCAGGCCGCTGATGCGAATCCCTTCCACCTGCTGGGGAGAGAGCTTCATTTCGATGGCGATCGCACTGGCTAGGACTGAAACCCGCTGTTCATGGCCGGCGGTGTAGGGATCGCGGCATTCATTGAGTGACACCAGGGCACCGACGATCTGATGCAGGCTCTGCAGCACCTCGCCCTGATAGCGGCGGGCCAGCCGCTCAGCGGCGCGGCGATCGGAAATATCGCGGATGTTGCACTGAATCACGGCGGTTGCACCGGCGTCGTAGCTGTTGCTGACGAACTCCACCTCCCGGATCTGACCGTTCGCCGTCTGCAGCATCAGGTTGTCGTGGCGCACATAGCCCTGCTGCTGCAGCGCCTTGAAGATCTCCAGGGCCCCCTGCTGGTCGCGGAACACGCCCAGTTCCCAGAGTTGTCGGCCCAGCACCTCCTGCGGTGCCATCCCCAGCAGCTCACAGATGAAGGGATTGGCCTCGAGGATGCGGCTGCTGTCGGCTTCAAGGATGAAGATGCCGTCCTGCGCGGTTTCAAACAGGCCCCGATAGCGCTCTTCACTGGTGATCAGCGCCTGCCGGCCCCTGGCCTCGGCGATCGCCCGGATCACGGTGGGCCCGAGTTTGTCAAGCTGATGCTTGAACACATAGTCAACCGCTCCCTGCCGCAGGCCGCTGAGGGCGGCAGCTTCGGAAATGGTGCCCGAAACGAACAGGAAGGGCACCTCAGGCGCCAGTTCCCGGGCGATCTGCAGCGCCCGCGCCCCGGAGAATTCCGGCAGGGTCCAGTCCGCCAGGATGGCGTCCGGCAGCGGCTGGCTGAGGGCGGCGCGGAAAGCGGGCTCGGTATCAAGGCCCCGGATGGCCGGCTCCAGGCCGGCATCGCGCAAGGCATCGCCGATCAGCTCCAGATCCTCAGCTGAGTCTTCGACCACCAACAGGGTCACGGATTGGATGGAGGCAGCCGGCGGGCTCATTGGGTGGTTCCTGGCAGCTTGTTGAGCAACATCCAGTAGAGCCCCAGTTCCGCCACCGACTTCATGAAGGCCTCCGATTCCACCGGTTTCACCAGATAGCTGTTGGCTCCCAGGTCGTAGGCGCGCACCAGATCCGATTCTTCCTGCGAGGAGGTGAGCACCACCACCGGCAGCAATCGGGTGCGCTCGTCAGCTCGGATGCGCTTCAGTACCTCCAGGCCATCCACCCTGGGCAGGCGCAGATCGAGCAGCACCAGCTTGAGATCCATTCGTGCGACTGATGCCGATTCAGCACCCAGCAGCAGCTCCAGCGCCTCGGCCCCATCCTTCACCCACTTGATCTGGTTCACCAGACCCGTCGACTGCAGGGCATCCATGGTGAGTTCGGCATCGGCGACGTTGTCCTCCACCAACAGCAATTGCAGCGGAGAGATATCAAAGCTCATGGTGTTTGTGCTCAGGGATTAGGAGGGATCAGCGCAGCGGGGATCGGCGCAGCGGGCAGGCCACTCAAGAGGCAGGCCGCTCGCCTGCAGGTCGCTCACTTGCAGGCCGCTCACTTGTAGTCAGTTCAGCCGCAGGCAGGCCAGCGGCAGGCAGATCAGGGTGTACTGGCAGCGAGAAGTGGAAGATCGCGCCGCCATCGGGCTGGCCTTCGCCCCAGATGCGGCCCTGGTGGCGATGCAGGATCCGCTGGGTGAGGGCCAGCCCCACCCCGGTGCCTTCAAACTCATCCTGGCGATGCAGCCGCTGGAACACCCCGAACAGCTTGTCGGCGTAGGCCATGTCGAAGCCAGCGCCATCATCCTGCACCCTATAGACCACCTGGTCCCCCTCCTGCTGTCCGGCCACGCTGATGTGGGCCCGCTCCCGTCCGCGCGAGAACTTGATCGCATTGCCGATCAGGTTGGCCCACACCTCCCGCAGCAGGGCAGCATCGCCCCTGGCCGCAGGCAGGTGGCCGCAGTTGAACGTGATCCGGCGCTCGCTTTCGCCGCTGAGCAGCTCGGCGGCCACCCCCTTGGCCAGCGCCTCCATGTCCACCGGTTCGAACAGCAGCTCGCGGCGGCCCAGCCGGGAGAAGCGCAGCAGATCGTCGATCAGCTGGCCCATGCGCTGGGCGTTGTCGCGCACCACCTGCAGCAGGCGCCTGCCCTCACTGTCGAGCTGGTCGCCGTAGGCCTTGAGCACCTTGTGGCTGAAGCCATCCACCGCCCGCAGCGGTGCCCGCAGATCGTGGGACACCGAATAGGCGAAGGCCTCCAGCTCCTGGTTGACCTCGGTGAGCTCCTCGGTGCGGTGCTGCACCCTGGCTTCCAGCTCGGCGTTGAGGCTGCGCAGTTGTTCTTCCATCAGCCGCACCTGGCTGATGTCGCGGGCGGCGGCGTAGACGCCGAGCACCTCACCCTGGGCATTGCGATAGGTGCTGGCGTTGTAGAGCACCGGCATCAGCGAGCCGGAGACATGGCGCAGGGTGAGCGGATAATCCCGCACCGAGCCCCGCTGAAACACGCTCTGATAGCCGGCCCGGGCCCGCTCCGGCTCGGTGAAGAAATCGGCGAAATCCCTTCCCCGCAGCGCTCCCCTCGGCAGTCCGGTGGCCTGGACCGTCGCCTCATTCACGTCTTCGATCGTGCCGGCAGGGCTGATCGTGACCAGGGGATCGATGCTGGTTTCGATCAGGCTGCGGGTGTAGTGCACCTTCTCCAGCAGGGCCTGCTCCTCGGTCTTGAGGGCGGTGATGTTCAGCATGATCGTGATCAGCTCCAGCAAGGCACCGCTGCTGTTGCGGCGCAACACCAAGCCCTCATCCACCCACACCTTCTGGCCGTTGCGATGTCGGTAGCACTGCACCACCCGGGCGGAGGCCTTGCTCCCATCCAGCAAGGAGGCCAGGCCCGCGGCGTGGCTCTGGGGCTCCTGGGGATCGCTGAGGCTCTCCAGGTTCCACGTCTGCAGCTCCTCCTTGCTGTAGCCCAGCATCGTCGCCACGGCCTCATTGGCTTCCAGGGCCGGTCCGCTGCTGCCCAGGGCGGGAAGCGTGGTGATCGTCATGCCCACGCTGGCGTTTTCAAACAGGTAGCGGAAGCGCTGCTCACTGCTGATCAGAGCGGCCAGGCGGGCTTCGCTGGCCTGGCGCTCCCGCTTCAGCAGCACCAGGTTGAGGCTCACCATCAGCAGCATCGCCGCCAGGCTGAGGAGCTGAAGCAGCTGCAGGCGCTGGCGCTGCTGGTTCAAACGGGTCTGGCGGCTCTGGAGCAGCTGGTGCTCATCGCGCGTCATGGCACGCAGTTGCCCCAGAATCGCGGCCAGCGAGGGGGTGACCTGCCGCGTCAGCAGCTGACGCGCCGCTGCGCTGTTGCCGCTGGCCGCCAGCTCGATGCTGCGCTCCAGCACCTGCTCATGGCCATCCAGGGCCAATCGCAGCTGGTTCCAGCGGCTCTGCTGGTCGAGGTTGTCTGCCGTCAGCTGCTTCAGCGTCGCCAGTGACTGATCCTGCAGGCCGTAGCCGCTCCAGGGGATCGGCGCGACCGGTGCGGTGTTGAGGATGCTGGCCAGGGCGCCGAGATCGCTGTGCAGCAGGCCGCGCTCCACATCCGAGAGCGCCACCAGCACCGCCAGGCTGCGACTGGTGCGGCTGGCTTCATTCAAGGTGGCCTGGCTCTGCCCCCAGGCGAACGCCACCGTGATCAGCGCCAGGGCTCCGGCTGCAGCGAGAGGCACCAGGGGATTTAGCCGGCGGGATCGGCCCTCGGGGGTGGCGAACTCGGGCGCTGGCTGTTCGGTCTGTTCCATGGCCTTGCTCCCGCAGGATGGTTGCCCAGGCCCGGCCGCCCCTGGGCTGCCCCATCCTTAGCCAGTCTGGCCCCGTTGGTCATCCCCGCACGGAGCGATTGGTCAGGCGGCCATCGCTCGACGCAGCAGGCGGGCCGCCTCAGCGGAGCCGAAGCCGATCGTTTCCAGCGACTGCTGGAACTCCTCGCCGAAGCTCGCCACCAGCTCCACCGGATCCATGCCGATCACACGCATGTCGTCTACCAGGGCTCGCAGGATCCCGAGAACGGTGGGCAGGGCCTGCAGGCAGATGGCGGCGACGGCCTCCTGCACCGCCGCGAAGCGCTGCTGCAGCCACACTTCGCCGTAGTCGAGATGTTCGGTTTCATCGGCGAGCACGGCGGCGGTGATCGGCCGGGCGAAGCCATCGGCCACGGGTAGATAACTGCGATAGGCCGCCACCGCAAAGCATTCCACGATCAGGCACTGGATCACGAGGCAGGCGGGAATTTCGCCGCGCTCGTCGCATTGGCGAAAGAGCTGATGCAGGGGCGCGAACAACTGTTTGGCCAGGCGGATATCAGGTTTGATGCCGAGATTCTGGGCGCAGGTGCTCAACTCCCGGGCATGGTGGCCTTCCATCTCTCCCAGCCGCAACAGCTCGGCTCCGTCTGCAGGGATGGCCCGGGCCAGCCGGCGGAAGTGGTGATGGGCCAGGGTTTCCCCCACCACCACCACGCCATTGATGCGGCTGTAGGAATGCCGGTAGGCCGCGGAGCCGGTATCGGGGATGGCCTGCGCGGCGATCTGGGGCAGTGGGTTGCTGGGGCGTGGTGGGTTGATCTGAGGTCCAGGGGTCACCGTCATGAGGAGCTGGCGTGGAGGGGGGCAGGGGATGGATCGGGGACGGAGAGGGGATGATTCATGGCGGCCCGGGCGGCCTGCCAACGCTCCGATTGGGGCATCGTCTGGCAGTCGTCGAACCAGGGGCCGCCGAGGGTGTAGTGCAGGATGCGGGCGCTTGCCGGCACCGGTTGCACCCCCACCAGCACATTCCATTCCGGCGGCAGATCGCCGATGGCTTCGTCTGCGAGCCAGCGGAACTGGTGCAGTTCCAGCCCACTGGCAGTGTTCACGTATTCGGGGGTGAGCCGGCGGCAACGGCTGCAGTTGAACAACACCACCGACGACCAGTTCTTGCGGCCGTAAGGGCTCTGGGGCATGCCCTGGAATTTGTGCCCCTGCTCGCACTGCTGCTGATGCTTCACCACCTGCACGGCCTTGGTCTCATCGCGCAGGGCCCAGAGCTCGGCCAGGTCGCCCTGGCAAAGCATGTCGGCATCGATGAACAGCGCCCAGCCGTCGTAGCCGGCCAGCCAGGGCACCAGGAAGCGGCTGAAGGAAAAGGCCGTGCTCTGCAGGGGATGGTGCTGACGTTGGTAGACGTTGCCGAGCTGGGAGAGCCTCACCTGGGCGATCTGCACAGGGGTGCTGGCATGGGCCTGGATCGAGTCGGTGAGCACGTTCACAGCCACGTCCTCGCGGGGGTCGTAGCCGATGAACACCCGCGGTGTCTCCCTGCCGGTGAGGGGCCCTCTGGGGCTTGGGGCGAGGGACGCCGCTGGGCCCGTCAGCGCTGGGTGTGGAGGGGTTGAGCTCTGCTGTAGTGAACTCTGCTGTAGTGAATCGTGCTGCGCTAAACCGTGCTGCACTGAACCGCGCTGCGCTGAATCTTGCTGCGCTGAACCGTGCTGGGTGGAAGCTGGTTTCACTGTGCTCTGCAGCGTTTGCAGCGTTGCCGGTATCGTCATGCGACCACCTCGGCCGAGGCCACCATCGGTTGGCAGAACTGCTGCAGCAGCTGGCTGGCGAACTGGGCGCGCAGCTGCAACCGCTGCAGCCAGGGGCGGCTGCCAGCCGGAGTTTCGGCGAGGGCCTTGAGCTGCAGGAAGGTTTCCACCAGTTGGTCCCGCAGCTGCAGATAGCGGCTGTTGTCGAGATCGAACACCATCGGGAAGGCGCGCTGGGCGGTGCGGTTGGTCTGCCGCATCACCTCGTCATCAAAGCGGGCCGGATCGAGCCCCAGCAGTTCGTAGAAGTCGCCGCGCTCACACACTGTGAGGCTATGGGTGAGGAACACGGACCAGAGAAAGAACCGACTCAGCAGGCGTCCGCGCAGGCCACGGCGCAGGCCCGGCCAACAGCGAATCAGCATGTTGAAAATGTCGCCATGGCGGTTCTCGTCCTGGCACCAGGGCTCAAAGAAATCGAACAGGGGCGCGACGCTGTTGTCCGGATGGGCCTTGAGATGGCGATCGATCAGGATGTAGCGCCAGTAGCCGATTTTTTCAGATAGGTACACCGAATACAGCACCCAGCTGAGCGGAAACCAGGTGATCGGCCGTTTGCCACTCAGGGAGGGAAGATCAATTGTGATGCCCTCGGCCACCAGTGCGCGATTGAGAAAACCGGCATGGCGCGCTTCATCGCGGGCCATCAGCTGGAACAGGCGGCCCAGATCGGTGCGGCCGGCCTGGATCAGGCGGCGGGAGAGTTCCTTGAATAGCAGGAAGCCGGAAAACTCCGACACACACGAGCGCACTAGATAGCTCTCATACGCCTCCTTGTCGGCAGCTGAGAGCGCCCGCAGGCGATCGAGGGGGGTGCGTCGATCGAAGTGATCGCGGTTGTAGTCGGCCTCCATCTCAGCGAGCATGGCGTCGAAGATTGGCCGTTGCGGTTCGATATTGGTGGTGGCGGCCTTGGCGATCTGGGTGGTGTAGAAGCGCGGCGTCAGCAGGTCTTCGCGCAGATGGGGGGCGGCACCGACGCTGGCGGTCGCTGCCGGGCTGGGGCTGGAGAGGCTGGTCATGGTTGGGGATCGGCGATGGAATGGGCCATGGCGTAGGCGCGGGCATCGGGGCCGGCGCAGTGCTCCAGCAGCCAGGCCTGCAGGGCCCGCAGCCAGAACAGCTGTTGCCGGTGATCTGTGCCGGCTTGGTGCAAGCCCGCCTGGGTGTCGCGGGCGACCTGCTGATGGCTGGCCCGGTGCCCTGGGCAGAGGCAGCCGCAGGCGCCCAGCCAGCGCTCCTCCAGCCGCAGGTGCAGGTGCAGCTTCAGCAGCAGCTGTTGGTTGGCCGAGGCCGTCGCGGCCGCAGACTCGTCCATCGACTCCTGCCCGCCGCCTGCGGCGAGCAGGGTGAGAATCCGCTCGGCGATTCGCTCGCGCAGCATTTGATGCTGGCGCTCCAGCAGCTGCTCCCGTTCGGGCCATGAACCAGGCCAGCGGCGAGGGCCAGCTGTTTGTGCAGCCAACGTGGTAGCTGCTTGTGCAGCTGAGGCGGCAGCTGAGGCGGCAGCTGCAGCGGCGTCCGAAGGGGCGGCGGGCTGGTTGGCGGCGGGCCGGTTGGCCAGGGCCGCTGGAGCCTCGCTGAGGATCGGTGCCATCAGGCTCCTCCCTTGCCTGACCAGGCCCTTCCCTTTGCAGACAACGTCATGGCAGCAACTCCATCGCGGCACTCGTGTCATAACGACATCGTGATACTACGTCAAGCGAGAGCCCGGATAGGGGGAAGGGGCGATAGCGGCAATGGCTGATAGGGGTGAGTGTCGGCCGCAGGGTCCGGCACTCCTATCCGCCTGCGCTAACCTTCTGGAGCTCCGGGACTTTGCCAACAGCAGCTGGCTCCGTCCTGGCTCGGAGTGGGCCATCGCCAGGCCTGCTGTTCTGCTGTACGACCTCTGTCACCGGCCCTCGTTACCTGGCCTCCCTCCCGGTCTGCTTTGCTCGCTTTCGCTCCCGGTCTGCTTTGCTCGCTTCGCTTGACGCCTCCAACGCACGTTCCTGACGCCAACCTCGTTCTGCTGTTTTCATGGAAGCCCTGGCCGACTACTTCAAGGTGTTCTCCGAGCCCAATCGGCTGGCGGTGCTTGAGGCCCTGCGCGATGGGCCGCTCAATGTCACGGCTGTTGTCGACAAGACCGGCCTCAGTCAGGCGTTGGTGTCGAAGCATCTGAAGCTGTTGATGATCGCCGGCGTCGTGCACCGCCGTCCCGAGGGTTCGCTTGTCTTTTATGCCGTGATCGACCGCTCGGTCTTCAAGTTGATCTCCCAGGCCGAGAAATTGCTTCTGGCCTCCCGCCGTCTGCAACTTGAGATCCTGGCGGCCAGTCTTTGATGGCCGCCGCCGGGCCCTTGCCCGCCACGGTGGCGGAACTACGTCGGGCCCTGGCGGCTGGTGAGCGCCACTTCCCCGGTCTGCATCTGCTGGATGTCGATGGCGGTGAGCTCGCACTTGCCGGCTGTGATCTGCGCGGCGGATCGTTCCAGGAATCCCGCTTTGGCCACGCCTGTTTTCATGGCGCCAATCTGGCGGCCTGCGGTTTCCAGCAGGCCTTGATCTGGGGAGCTGATCTCTCGGCGGTGCAGGCGCCCCAATCCAGCTGGCAGGAAGCGGATCTTTCCGGTTCGCGGCTGCAGCAGGCCGACCTGCGGCGCGCCCGGCTTCATCGTTGTTGTCTGCGGGGAGTGGTGGCTGCCGGTAGCCGTTGGTGTGAAGCCACCCTGGTGGATGTGGACTTCCGCAGTGGCCAGGACCAGCTCACCGATCTGGGCGGCGCTGATTTCCGTGGCGCCGATCTGAGCTTTGCCCAGTTGCAGGGGGTGCAGATGCGCGGGGCCGACCTTCGTGGCTGCTGCCTCTATGGCGCCAACTTCAGTGGCGCCGATCTGCGCCAGGCCGATCTGAGGGGCTGTGATCTCACCGCTTGCCAGCTCGATGGCGCCGACTTGCAGCAGGCCCAGCTCGAGACTGCCGCCGGCGCTTGAGCCGCGGCGGCATGCCGATCGGCGGGCTGCTTCCGCCGCCAACCCAGCCGGGGCCATCAGGCTTCGACCAGGCAACCGCTGGGCGCTCGCTGATGGCTTTGCCGCCGGGTGTGCAGATCCCGTTCGTACAGTTTCAGCCCACCACCTTCTGAACGCTGCTGCTGATGCTGGGCTTGAGTGATGGCGGTGCCGTGGAGGGACTGGCCGCGTGCCGCGCCCGGGCGCGGCACGATTGATGGTGCCCGATCTGACTACGGTGCCGATTCCGCTGGCCCAGTTGCCACCCCTGGGGCCGTTGCAGCTGGCGGTGGTGGGCCATGTGGAGCTGGTGAGCTTCGTAGCGGTGAGCCATCTGCCGCAGGCCGGCGAGATTCAGCGGGCCGCTGATTTTCATGAATGCGCTGCGGGTGGTGGGGCCGTGGTCGCGGTCCAGCTCGCCCGCTTGCTGGGGCGCCCTGTGCCGTTCTTCACCGCCTTGGGGCGGGATGCCTACGGCGAGCGGGCGGCGGCGGAGCTCACGGCCCTCGGCTTGGACCTGCAGGTGGCCTGGCGCGACGGCCCCAGCCGCCGGGCAATCACGTTTGTGGACGGGGACGGCGAACGCACGATCACGGTGATTGGTGAGCGCCTCAATCCAGCGGCTGCCGATCCCCTGCCCTGGGATCGGCTGGCGGCCTGCGACGGCGTGTTCGTGACGGCGGCCGATGGGCCGGCGCTGCAGCAGGCCCGCCGGGCGCGGCTGCTGGCGGCGACCCCGCGGGTGCGGCTGCAGCTGCTGGCCCAGGCGGGGGTCCAACTGGATGCCCTGATTGGCAGCGGCCTCGATCCAGCCGAGCGCTATCGCCCCGGGGATCTGGCCCTGGAGCCGGCCCTGGTGATCGCCACCGAGGGGGGCGCCGGTGGTCGGGCCATTCCGGGCGGACGCTTTGCGGCGCCGCAGCGCCTTCGGCCGGTTCAGGACACCTATGGGGCCGGTGATTCGTTCGCCGCCGGGGTCACCGCCGGCCTGGCCGCCGGCTGGAGCGTGGCCGAGGCGATCAGCCTGGGCTGCCATTGCGGTGCCGCCTGCCTCGATGGGCGCGGACCCTATGGCGCCCAGCTGCGCCATTCCCCGGCTGGCTGGCGGCTGGCGGAGGGGGCTGGCTGATCAACGATCAGAATGGCCCCACTTCCAACCTCGGCCCCGCCATGGTTCAGCCCAGCGATTCGGTCAGCACCGGCGATCTCGATCTGCTGCGTCTGCTTTGTTGCGTCGCCTGGAGTGATGGCGAGGTGTCGCCGGAGGAGCGGCGGCTGTTGGAGGTGCTGGCGCGGCGTTATTTCGTGGCCAAGGTCGGCCTGCCGGAGGCTGCCGATGCGGTGGCGGAGATGATCGCCGGCGCGATGGGACTCGAGGTGATCGAGGAGCTGGCACCACGGTTCAGCGGCCACGACGAGAAGCAGCTGGCCCTCAAGTTGGCCTACATGGTGATTCGTGTGGGCCGCAATCTCGGCGACACCTCCTCCATCAATCAACGGGAGAAGGTGGCCTACCGGCGATTGGTGGATGCGCTCGGCCTGGAGCAGGGCGAGGTGGAGGAAGCGGAGTGGGCCGCCGAGCAGGAGCTCAAGCAACACACCAATCTCTTTGCTGTGCTGGCCAGTCGCTTCGCTTCCCTCGGGGCCTGGCCCAGCGATACCTTGCTCGATATGCCCGGAGCCATGCGCCTCTGAGTCGCGGCTCAGCGGTCGCTGTTCCGAAGTCGTGGTTCCGAAGTCGCGGCTCAGAGCTGGCTGGCCTCAGCGGTTCGGTGTCCAGAGGGTGCAGAACGCCACGGTCTGCTCGCCCTGGCTGAGGGTGCTGCAGCCCAGGCTCGTCGCCCGCGGTCGCTCCAGCAGGATCGCCCGATGCAGCGCTGAGGACGACCACTCCGCCACCACGCGCTGGGGATCCCAGTCCCGCAACGGGCCGCAGGTGAGCACCTCGCTGCTGGGCCTGAGGCCTGCTGCGCTGAGGGAATCCTGGAACGCCCGCCAGCGGCTGCGGTCATGGTCGCAGCCGCTGGCGCCGGCCAGGATGTTCTGCAACACCGGCTTGAGGTAGGCGCGATTGCGGGCCGCCAGCTCCGCCGGCAGTGCCTGGAAGGGGGGGCGACCCTGCTGTTGCCGCAACGCATTGACAGCATTCTCCAGGGCGCTGGCGTTGGGATCGGCGGCGCTGGGTGCCAGGGGTGAGTTCAGGCTGGGGTAGGCCCGCTGCAGGAAGTTCTGCAGGGCCTGCTGGGCGCTGAGCGGCGAGAGGAAGCCCTGGAACAGGGGCCCGTTAAGAATGGCTTCCACCTCGGCCGCGCTGAGGCGGCGCCGATCGCTCACCGAGCCATCGGCAGCCAGGTTGACCCGGTTACCACCGAACACGGCCGTGGGTCGGGCCTGGGCCGGGAGGACGCCCTGGCTCAAGGCCTCCACCAGCACCTTGCCTTCGAGCACGCTCAGCTCGGCCGCACCGGTTTCGCTCAGGTTGATCACGTAGTTGGTGCCGCGCACACTGAGGCGACTGGAGCGGGTGCAGCCGTTCTGCGGCCCCGACACCAGCACCTGCCCCTTGGTCAGAAAAAAGCAGCTGGTGCCCAGCTTCAGCTGGGAGAAGCGGTTGATGCGGGCCGTGCCGCCCGCCAGAAAGCCCAGCTGGGCGCGGCTGTTGCCGGTGCGCAGACGATCCGGCACCCGGGCGCCATCCCGCACCCTGGCCTGGCGCTGCTCGATGTAGACCTGGTTGCCATCGAGGATTTCCTGCACGGTGGCGGCTGGGCCTGGGGGGGCCGCCACTCCTGGCGGGGCCCCCCTGTCGCCATTGCCGTGCTGAGGGCCATGCCGAGGGCAAGCAGCCCGGGCCCCAGCGGGCCAGGCAAGTGGCTTGGATCCGATCCGGACATGGCTCCGCACCCTGGGCGAGCGATCAGTCTGGGGCGGGGACCTGGAATCGGAACTGCTGATCCGTCCGGATGGAGGAGCGCCCTCCCCTCGCCCCAAGTCCGGACAGCGCCCCGGTGGGGGGATGGCAGAGTGCCGTGAGTGAATCAGCCTTTGCTGCCTGGGGTAGGCGCATGACCGGTAGACGATGAAACGGCTCCGTTCAGTGGCACGATTCCGATCAGGCGCATGGTTGCGACCAGGCGCATGGTTGCGAGCACGTGCGCTGATGCGGCTGGCTTCGACGCGTCGGGGGCAGGTCTTGCTCCTGGGCTTGTGCTCGATGGCCCTGGTCGTGGCTGTGTTGCTGGGGCCGAGCCTGTCGGGATCGAGGCGGGGAATGCCTGCAGCCACGGCCGACCGGGTGGTGGCGGTGGATGTGCGGGCCCTGGCCCGCGGGCCGGGGGTGATTCCGGTGGAGGTTGGGGTTCATATTGAAAACTTTCATCATCTGGATCTGCGCAATCGCAGTTTTGTGGCAGAGGGGTATTACTGGCTCAAATGGAACCAGCAGATCCAGTCGCTGATTGATCAGGGGATTGTTCAGGTTGGTAACATCGCCGAATTGACCAATCAGTCTTCCACCTGGGACTCGAAGATTGAGCTTGATGGTTCGGCTCCGCGGCGATTGGCTGATGGCCGCTGGTATCAGTTATTTCGATTTTCGGCAGGTTTTTATATTCCCTCTGTCAGTCTCAGTCGTTCGCCGTTTGATACTATTAATCTTCCTGTTGTGTTGGAAGTTAAGCCGGATAGTCTGGCTCTCCAGAATCGCAAGGTGTTATTGTTGCCCGATGTCAATGCTGGAAGCGATGCCAAGGGCGGCTATTCGGCGATGGATGGCTATAGACTTAGTTCGATCAAGACTATTGCAAATATTCATTCTTATGGAACTGATTGGGGGCTGGGTCAAGGGGATCTCCAGTATTCACAAGTTGCGGTTGAATCCTTTTTTGAGGCTACATTTCTTGCTAATTTTGTCAACTGGATCTTGCCGCTATTGATCGTGCTTGCTATCGTCTTGTTGGCGCCTTCGCTGGCACCTGAGATGATGGATGTGCGCCTGGCGATCCCTTCAACGGGCCTGCTGACGATGATCTTCTTGCAGCAGACCTACAAGGCGAATCTGCCGCCGATGGATGGTTTGTCGTTCCTTGATGTGTTGTATGCCTATTCCTATCTGGTCTCCATCTTCACCTTTGCCCTCTTCCTCTGGTCCAGCAACTTGTTGTTGGGTCTTGAGGGGGCTTCCCTGGCGGTGGCCAGGTCGCGGATCATCCGCATGGATCGGCGCTTCCAGCTGGTCAGTGTGCTCGGCTTCGCCCTGGTGGCCGTGCTCGCTTGGTGCAGCGCCTCCAGTTGAAGGTCCCGGCCTTGGCGCCCTCAGGGCCGGGGATCTTCCAACCCTGGCGGGATGACGCCCTTTGGCTCTGGATCGGCAGGTAGCTTCGAAGCCGCCGACTTGGCTGGCCGGATCCATGCCCCAGCTCTCCGCCCATCCATGGCTACTCGGACTGGGGTGCACCGCCCTGGTGCTGGGCTCCGGCTGCATGGTGCGGCTGGGCTCCCAGCCGGCCACCCCCTCGCCGCCGGTCACGCCTGCTGCTGCCACGCCTGCTGTAGCTGCGACGGCCAGCCCCAGCCCTACCGAACCAGTACCAGCCCCTGTCTTACCCGGTGAGCCGGCTTTGCCTGTCGCTGCCGGCTCGTCCTATCCCCGGGTGCCTACCAATCCCGCCGCGATCGCGGCGCTGCTGGCCTCGCTGGAGCCGGCCCTGCGCTCGGCGGCCACCCCGGCAGACCAACTGGCGGCCCTGGGCCATCAGCAGCAGGTGATCTATCGGGTGCTGGCCCACCGGCCGGAGCTGGCGAAGCTGGTGCGGGCCCAGCTGCCGCCTCGCTGGCAAGGGGTGTTTGACCATCACCTGGGCGCCCGGCGCGAGTTCCTCGCCATGCATCCGCGCCGCCAGCGGCCTTCGCAGCTGCCGGCCTGGCGGATCATCGAGCCGGAGCCGGCCGCCAGGCTGCTGGGCTATTACCGCGAAGCCGCCGCCGCCACGGGCATCCCCTGGCAGGTGCTGGCGGCGGTGAATCTGGTGGAAACGGGCATGGGCCGCATCGATGGCATCTCCGTCGCCGATGCCCGCGGGCCGATGCAGTTTCTACCCTCCACCTGGGCCGAACCAGGCATCGGCAATGGCGGCGACATCCGCGATCCTCGCAGCGCCATTCAGGCGGCGGCCCGCTATCTGGTGCGGCGGGGTGGGCTCAAGGACATCAGCAAGGGCCTCTGGGGCTACAACAACAGCGACCACTACGGTCGGGCCGTGCTCCACTACGCCGCCCTGCTGCGCGACGATCCGGCCGCCTACACCGGTCTGTATCACTGGCAGATTCACTTCGCTTCGAGTGCGGGCGATCTCTGGTTGCCGGTGGGCTACGACGAACCCCGGCCGCTTGCGGTGGCTGCCTGGCTGGACCTGCACCCCTCCGCTCGGCCGCCGGCGGGCTCTTCGGGTTATTGAGCTCCGGCGGTCTGCCCGGGGAGGCCCCAACGCTTGTGGGTTGTGTCGGCGGCGAGCACCAGCAGGGTGGAGAGAGCCATCGCCGGTAGCCAGGCGAGCGGGAACGGCGCCATGCCGAAGGCGGCGGCCAGGGCCGGAAGCAGCACCAGACAGCCGGCCACCAGCGGTTCGCTGATCAGGCCCAGCCAGAACAGGCGATTGGGGGTGTTCAGCCGCTTCCAGAACGGCAGCCGGTCGCTGCGGCAGGCCAGCAGGGCCCCGATCTGCCCCGCCACGATCAGACAGAAGGTGACGCTGGCGGCCTGGTGCTGAATCGCCAGCACCGCCGGCGGCGCGGTGTGATGTAGCAACTGGGGAGCCAAGCGTCGCAGCTCGCTGAGGCCGATGCCGTGCTGCCACCAGACGAGCAGGTAGCCGCCCATCGCGGCGATCGCCTCCGCCAGCCCCAGCACCAGGTAGGCGCGCAGCATCACGGCTCGATCCAGCAGCGCCTGACCCCGGGGCCGGGGTGCCAGGCGCATCACCCCCGGCTCCGGTGCTTCGGCGCCCAGACCCAGGGCAGGCAGTAGATCGGTGCCCAGATCCACCGCCAGGATCTGCAGCACCGTCAGGGCGGCCGGGATCCCAGCGGTGACCATGGCCAGGAAGGGGGCCACCTCACTGACATTGGAGGCCAGCACGTAGGTGATGAACCGGCCGATGTTGCTGACCACGGAGCGGCCATAGCGGATCGCCTGCACGATCGTCGCGAAGTTGTCGTCGAGCAGCACGATGTCGGCGGCTTCCCGGGCGACATCGGTGCCACTGATGCCCATAGCCAGGCCCACATCTGCGGCCCGCAGGGCCGGGGCGTCGTTGACGCCGTCGCCGGTGACGGCCACCACTTCGCCCAGGGCGCGGTAGGCCAGCACCAGCCGCAGCTTCTGCTCCGGCGCCATGCGGGCGAACACCAGCCGGTGGCGGTACTTGAGCAACTGGCGCAATTGCAGATCGCTGATCAGATCGAGGGTGCCGCCATCGATCACCCGCACCGGATCGGCACGATCGCCCTGGTGACCGAAGGCCCCCTCGACATGGTCCGGGGCCTCCAGCAGGCCGATCTGGCGGGCGATCGCCTGGGCGGTGAGGCCGTAGTCGCCGGTCACCATCGTCACCTTGATGCCCGCCTCCTGGCACTGGCGGATCGCATCCGCCACCTCGGGGCGCGGTGGGTCGTAGAGCCCCAGTAGCCCCAGAAACAGCAGCCCGCTTTCCAGCGCCTCCGGTTCCACAGCCCGCAGCGAGGCGTCGCCGGGCCGGATCGCCACGGCAATCACCCGATACCCCTTGCTGGCCAGCCGGTCGTTGGCCTGCACCACCTGCTGCCGCATTGTCTCGCTGAGTGGCATGGCCCCCGCTGCTGTAATCCAGCCGTCGCAGCTCTGCAGCACCTCCAGCGGTGCCCCCTTGGTGAGCGTCAGCAGGGGCCTGGCGGCCTCATCGGTAGCCATGGCCGGAGCCATGGCCGTCGTGATCGTGGCGGACAGGGCCAGGGGAAGGTCGTCATCTCCTGGCGACCACTCCACCAGTACCGTCATGCGGCGGCGGTGGGAGTCGAAGGGCAGTTCGCGCAGGCGCCGGTGGCGTTGTTGCAGGTCCGCAGGGATCAGCCCGGCGGCGGCGGCCGCCAGCAGCATCGCTGTTTCGGTGGGATCGCCGCTGGCGCGCCAGGGGGCCTCGGCCTCGCGGCCGGCTTGCGCCGCTTCCCGTTCCAGGCGGGCGTTGCTGCAGAGGGCGGCGCAACGCAGCAGCAGTGGCTTGAGCGGATCGGCCTGGGATGCGCTGCTGTCGGGCAGCCAGGTCTGCTCCACCGCCATGCGATTGCTGGTGAGGGTGCCGGTCTTGTCGCTGCAGATCACACTCACCGAGCCCAGGGTTTCCACCGCCGAGAGGCGGCGCACCAGGGCCTGGCTGCGGGCCATGCGCTGCACGTTCAGGGCCAGGGCCATGGTGACGGTGGGTAGCAGGCCCTCGGGCACGTTGGCGACGATGATCCCCACCGCGAACACCAGGCTCTCCAGCGGGCCCATGCCGACGAACAGCAGGCTGAGGCCGAAGGCGAGCAGCCCCATCGTCACGGCGATCGTGCTGATCGTGTGCACGATGCGCGCCACCTGTTGCTCCAGGGTGCTGATGGCGCGGCGGGTGCCGGTGGCCAGATGGGCCACCTGGCCGAATTCGGTTTCGGCACCGGTGGCGTAGACGATCGCCTCGCCACGGCCGCAGGCGATCGCACTGCCGGCCAGCACCAGGTTGGGCCGTTCGGTACTGACGATTCGCATCCGTTGGGGATCGCTGGTGATCGCCTCGGCATGGCGGGCCACCGGCAGCGATTCACCGGTGAGCACCGAGAGGTCGAGGCTGAGGTCGTGGGCCACCACCAGGCGGCCGTCGGCCGGCACCCGGTCGCCTTCCTCCAGCAGCAGCCGATCGCCACTCACCAGTTGTTCGGCATTGAGGAAGGCCAGCTCGCCGTTGCGCCACACCTGCACCTGCCGCGGCAGCGAGCGGGTGAGCGCCGCCAGGGTGCGCTCGGCCTGGAACTCCTGCCAGAAGGAGAACAGGCCGTTGATCAGCACCACCGACCAGATCGCCCAGCCCAGCTCCGGGGTGCCGGCGGCGAAGGCCAGGGCGCCGGCGATCCAGAGCAGCAGGGCCATGAAGTGGAGCATCTGATCGAGCAAGCGCAGCAGCAGCGGCCGCCGTTTCTGGGGCGGCAGCCGATTGGCGCCATAGCGGGCCAGCCTCAGGCTGGCTTCCGCCTGGGTCAGTCCTTCAGGGCGGCTCTGCAGGGCTGCATACACCTGCTGGACCGGCAGGGACCAGATCGGTTGGCTGGCGGAGAGTTGCATGGGCTCAGGGCTGCACGGCCCGGGCGCAGAGGGCCAGGGAGGTGGCGCCAGCGTCGGCGTGGCCGCGGCTGCGCTCGGCATGGGGCCGGGCCCGGCCCAGCCTGGGCAGCAGCTCGGCGCTGGCGGCGGCGGCCGCGGTGGCCGCCGCCGCCGCCAGCCGCCAGGCCTCAGGCAGGTCAGCGCCGGCCGCGTGTGCGGCGCGGAACTGCAGTGCCAGGGGCTGGAGCGCATCGACCAGGGTCTTGTCGCCGGGTTCGGCCTTGCCCCGTTGTTTCACCGCCGCCAGTGCCCCATCCAGGGCGGCGGCGACCGCCTCGGCCCGGGTGCCGTCGGGCGCGGCCAGGGTCTCGGCCAGGGCTTGGGCGGCGGCCTCCAGTCCGGTGCCCCAGAGGGCGCCGGAGGTGCCGCCTCCCTGTTCACTCCAGGCTTCGGCCGCCGCCTGCAGTAAGGCCACGGCGTCGCCGCCAGCGGCCAGCACCTGCTCCGCGGCGGCCACGGCACCAGCGGCGCCGCGCACCATGGCGAGGCCGTGATCTCCGTCGCCGGCCTGGGCATCGAGACGGCCCAGCTCCGGTTCGGCGTCCACCAGGGCGTGGTGCAGCTGCTGCAGTCGCTCCAGCAAGGACGCAGCCAGGGCCAGGCACTCGGCCTGGGCCCGGGGCGAGAGGGTGGCCGCCGCGGCACGGCCGGGGGGGCTGGCTTCCGGGGCGGAGGCGCCGGCGATCGCAGCGTCCCGGGTCGCGGGCGCCGGCCGCTGGCTGTCGGGGCCCGGGGCTGGGGGGGGCGTGCCCGTACGGCGGTAGGCGGCACTGTCGGCGGGGGCTTGCCACAGCTGCAGCAGCTCGTCATCGACCCAGAACAGGCTGAGGGAGACGCCGGCCATGTCGAGGCTGGTCACCAGCTCACCGCATTCGCTGTCGGCGATCACGACGCCGGCCGCTTCGAGCCGGCGGGCCACGGCGGCGAAGACCACGAACAGCTCTTCGTACTTACAGAGGCCGAGGCCGTTGAGCAGCACCACGGCCCGGTCCCGTTCGAGGCTGACGCCTTCGGGCAGTTCCGCCAGCAGCTGGGATACCAGCAGGCTCGCCAGTCCCTCGGCATCGGGGCGCTCCTGCTCGCCCAGCCCCGGTTCGCCATGGAGTCCCATGCCGACGGCCATGCGGCCCGCTGGCACGCTGAACAGGGGCGCCTCGGCCCCCGGCAGGGTGCAGCCGCTGAAGGCCACCCCGAGGCTGCGCACCCGGTCGTTGGCACGGCTGGCCAGGGCCGTGACGGCCTCGAGATCGCGGCCGGCAGCGGCGGCGGCACCGGCCACCTTGTACACGGCCAGGCCGCCGGCGATGCCGCGGCGCAGCTGCTTCTGTTCGGGCGGGGCGCTGGCGATGTCATCGGTGACGGTGACGATGCGCACCTCCATTCCTTCCGAGCGCAGACGCTCCGCCCCCAGGCTGAACTGCAACATGTCACCGGCGTAGTTGCCGAAGGCGAGTAGCAGGCCGGCGCCCCGTTCCACCGCGCGGCTGACCCGCTGCACCTGGCCGGCGGCGGGTGAGGCGAAGATGTTGCCGCAGACGGCGCCGCTGGCCAGGCCTGCCCCCACGAGGCCGGCGAAGGCCGGGTAGTGGCCCGAGCCGCCACCCACCACCAGGGCTACCTGGCCCAGGGGGGGCAGCGCCGCCCGCACCACGCCGCCATCGACGGCCCGCACGTGGCGTTGATGGGAGGCGACGAAGCCTTCCAGGGCCTGATCGCGGAAGCTGCTGGCATCGGTGATCAACTGCGTCATGGTGGCCGGAGCAAAGCAACGGATCGGGCTGGGGGCAGGTTAGGGATGGCGGCCTGAGCTGCTGAGCGATTCAGCGCTTGTTCACACGGGCGGCCCGATCCCGTGCTCGGCGGTGCGTGGAGGGGGCCTGCCGGCAGCCGCGCCTCCTGGGGCTGGGTGATGGGTTGCCCAGTGGGCAGATCAGCCCTGCCCGTTGGCGCTGAATCAGCTGACTCCAGGGGGCCAATCTCACCTCTGGGCCCTGCCCTGAATGGGCTGGGCCGAACCAGGGTGCCGGCGCCCTACGGGAGGGCCGTGAAGCTGGATGGCTGAGCCAGTGGCCGGTTGTGGCCTTGGCGCTGGCGGCAGCTGCTACGGCTTACAACCCGATCGCGACGTCCGAGGCTGAAGGTGTTGATATTGGGTGCTTCGTGATCAGGCGTTTGCGGGCATGACGGTACGGAAATGGGCGGCTCCTGCTGGTCGCTGGTCCAGCCGGCTGGGGTTGGCGGGGCGGGGCAGGACGGCCCTGGTCGGGGGCGCCATGCTCCTGGCTTCAGCGCTGCTGGCGCCGGCGCTGGCTGCGCCCAAGTCCTCGGGATCGGTGGCGCCGGGGCTGAACGCCGCTGTTGCTCCGGCAGGGCGAGCCGTAGCCGCCAAAGAGACAGGGCCGCTGCGCTTCGTGGTGATCCCCAAGCTGCCCCACCCCTGGTTCGACACGGTGCATCAGGGGGCGCTGGAGGCGGCGGCCACGCTGGAGCGCCAGACCGGCCGCACGGTGCAAATCGAGTACCGCCCGCCCGCCCGGGCGGAGGTGGCCGAGCAGGCCGCGATCCTCGAGGCGGCGATCGCCAGCCGTCCGAGCGGCATCACCATCGATCTGGTCGATGGCCCGCGGCTGAAACCTCTGCTGGAACGGGCCGTCAGGGAGAAGATCCCGGTGACGGTGTTTGATTCGGTGGCGCCGGAGGGCCTGGCGCTGCCCAGCATCGGCAATGACTTCTGTCTGCAGGCCCGCATCTCCTCTGAGCGCCTGGTGCAGCTGCTTGATGGTCAGGGTGAGGTGGCGATCCTGCAGGGGGTGCCGACGGCGCCGAACCATGCGATCCGGGTGCGCTGCCATCGCGAGGTGTTCGCCGGCCATCCGGGCATCCGGGTGGTGGCGTCTCCGGCCGATAACGACAGCATCGCCGAGGCCGAGCAGCAGGTCCGCCTCACCCAGGCCGCCCATCCGGCCCTGCGCGGCTGGGTCACGGCTGACGCCGGTGGTGGCATCGGCATTGCCCGGGCGCTCAAGAGCCTCGGGCTCACGGGCAAGGTGAAGGTGGTGGCCCTCGACGATCTGCCCGAAACCCTGTACTGGATCCGCCAGGGGGTGGTGGATTCCACCGCCGCCACCCGGCCTCGGGCCCAGGGCTACTGGGCTGTGGTGGCGCTGTGGCAGCTGGGCCTGGGGGCGCCGACCATGGAGCGCTTCAACACCGGAATCCTGGTGGAGAAGGGGTTGAAGAACTAAGAGTTTGCAGAAAACCCAGTCCAAGAGTCAGTTTTCCACAGGCATGAGCTGATTACCGGTTCATAAAGATGGTTCGATGTCGATTAGGGCAGCAAACAGCCCGATTTCGACATCGTTGGCCTGTTTGCAAGGCATTGGTTGTGCTCTTTTGGGTACAACTCTGGACAACCTGCGGTTCATGCCGCCTCCATCGCTGGCTTGAGCAGGTTGCCCAGGCGGATCAGGTTGTAAGCGATCACGTGCAGGCCAATTAAGGCACTGACGTTCTCTTGGCCGCGCAGTTCGAACTGCCGCAGTCCGCCGAACGCCTTGAGCCAACCGAACACCTTCTCGATCACCCGGCGGGCAGGGCTGATTGAAAGTACCAAATCGCTTCAGGGTTGGGCTGCCGCATCGCCATCGCCATCGCCATCGTCAGCAGCGCCGTGATGTCGTGCATCACCGCCTGCATGCCGGTCCGGATCGACTGAAATCACGCCAATCGGAGCAGGTTGAGGGCTGCCGTTCGCAGCGTGGCCATCGCTCCCGCGCTGTTGCCTCGATAGCGGTGGGCATTCTCATGGAGCTGGGTGTCACGGATCCAGTGCCAGCCTTCAATACTCCAGCGCTCCCGCACCAGCTGCAGCAGTGCTTCTGGGGTGGTACGCAGGCTGGTGTCGCACCGAGAGGTGCGCTGCATGAAACAAGACAGATGGGTGGCCTGAAATGGCTTGCCGTCACGGCTGCCGGTGGTGCTCACCTCCACGATCCAGCTGGTGCCGCACCATGTCGCGCGGATGTGCTTTGGAGCCTGTTTTGAGCAGCGGTTTGACCTCGGGAGCTCCCATCAGCTTCTCCAGGAACAGCCCCATGACGTCGTCATTGAGGAGCTGATCGCGGTTTTTTGTGAATGTGGTCGGATGCCAGATCACATCGTCGGGGCTCAAGCCCACAAACCAGCGGAACAGCAGGTTGTAGTGGAGCTGCTCCAGCAGCAGCCGCTCGGAGCGGATCCCGTAGAACGCCTGCAGCAGCGAGGCCAGCAGCAGCTGCTCCGGCGGGACTGAGGGACGGCCTTCCAGGGCATACAGCAGCAGAAGGTGGGATAGAGCCGATCAAGGGCCTGATCCGCCAACTTCCGTATCCGCCTGAGCGGATGGCTGGTCGGGATCCGCTCCTCGATCGAGACGTAGGAGAACAAGGAGCCGCTGCGCTCCTGTTGGTCTCGCCGCAACGAATGGGTAGCTGCCCAATTTTGGCAGAGGGGGCCGGGTTTTTCAGCGAACTCCTGACATAGGATAACTGCCTTCAAAAGACAGTTCTTATTTTGGTTGCCATTTCTGTGGCTTCATGCCAAGGTCTGCATTGGAAAGCAGCTTTTAAACGAAAAGAAAAACTAAAGTTGAACCAGCGAATATCCCAGCATAGGGAGTAGCTTACGTTTCTGATAAGCCAAAGCCAAAAGAGCCCAGATTTGCATCGAACCACAGAGACATCCTGCTAGTTGGTGCTGCGGAAGCCGATGGTGTAAAGCTTCGGCGAGGACTCCAACCTCAAAACTCGCAAGTGAAAATGCACCAGGCCCATACTTGCGCTCAAGAGTCCAGAGATCAGAGGCAATGATAACAATTGTACTAATCCAGGAATCAGATTGACAATTAAGAGTAGCTTCACGATGGGCATGGCGCGCCAAAGATTGCAAATAAGCAGAAGAATCAAGAAGGCAATCAACAAAAGAATCGGACAATGAATCGTAAAACAATAAAGAGCTAGGAGTATTCGGTAAACCATGAAGAATAAATGCCTCACAACTAGCAAAGGCACCAGGGGAAGGAGTACTACGATGAAAAGTTGAAATAGGTGGATTTAAAGGAATTAAGCCTTTTTTCGTTTTTCGAAAAACAGCTCTGACAAGATCCTGGACTGGCTTCAAATGTACAGATTGGCCTCGCCGCAATGTCGGGGATACATTCCTAATGAACTTCAGATCAGGATCAGTAGGTGAGGAAAGGGCTGTTAACAATGATTTTTCGGAGACACCCTGAAAAAAGGAAGATCTACAAAAAGCGTACTTACTGAGAAACGAAACACGATTTATGGGACTTAGCTCAAGTAAAGGAGCTACGAGGGGCTGAATCATGGCAAGAGAACGCAAACGAAGCAAGGCCTTAAAGATGGGAGATTTTTCCAAATCTCTAAGCATGCCCAAAATTGAGAAGAATGGAGTTCCGCGTAGACAGGCAGAATCACTATAAACAGAAAAGTCCAATGAATCAGAAAACGAACCTAGCCAACGAAACTGGTCGCCATAAAGATTGGACTGAAGTCCTAGTGGCTGTAGTGTCACAAAGTAATTGCCAAAGCCTTCTGCATCAACTATGTCAAGTGCAATAAAGCCAAATTGCCAAAGCAGTAAAACGTCAAAGCCTATTAGGGGGTCGACAAAAATAATATCAGGAAAGTTAAACGCACAGTCAAACGAAATTGAATCAATCTGCAAACGCCAACAAGGCGAAAGAATGAGCAAAGATGAATCAATACAGAATTGCCCAGAAGAAAAAGATTTAGGGGAGAAGTGGAAGGATTCGTTCATGGAAATCGCTGGAAAAAAATGTATCCAAAGTGGGGCGCCATGTTGGATCCACTAACGGTCTCAACGGAACTAGAAGATGATTATTGGAGAAACAACGATGAGCCAATTCTTGCAGCAGATTGAGAAGGCCATGAAGATTCGACAGACATCCTGTCTCGGTCACGAAGGCACGAGGCAAGAAACCCTCCTTACGGAGTTGAAGGCAGAGCTCTCCCAAGAAAGAACCATCTGGCAGAGGAGCAACCATACTAAGATCATCGGCATGAATAGTGGTTCTAGCATGATCACCAATGCCAAGGTGAATATCGATAAGTAAAATAGGAGAACCAGGCGCCAAGCCAAGAACAATTTTGCGAAGCAAATTCTGAATGCAGATATTGTATCTTTTAAGCGCAGGGGAAAGACAATACCCAGGAAGACCAGGGTACAAAGCTTGTGGTGACGAAAGAAATGCCTGCAAAGGAAGTTGCAAGGATTGGCATTCTGCAAGAAACCCTAGAATCTGCTTTTCATCACGAGGGCGCTGTGAAAGCCAAAGTTGGTGAAAAATATTCAGTGCAGAGAGGTTACAGGAAATATTATGCTGGTTAGCAAAAACGCGATTAGGGTCTACAAGGTCGGAGTCAAAACGAAAAGACCTAGCAGCAGACCAGGGGAAGAGTGGGCCATACATTTGGATCTCAAGATCAGTGTAGCTCTTCGCGATAAAATATCTTAGAAGACTTGCTATGTAAGAAGATCCGGCAGATTCACTCCCATGAACACCGTACAATAGGGCGACCCGATTAGTAGAGTGAGCAGAAGCAAAAGGTATCATCAGAAATAAGCCTCAAGACAACTAACAATTTCAGCAAGTGTTGAATTGCGGTTGATGTGAGAAGGAAGCGTAAATCGACGATTTACGAAAATCAAACGAGTGTTCGAGGGAACAGCAAGAAGACTCGAGAAACGCCAACTCAAGCTGGTTAGGCCAGGCTCGCCAATCAAATCAAATAGTGTACTAAACTTATGCACAGAATCAGACCAACGCAAGTAGTACAGAGCATAAAGGAGCGTAAGACCACAAGGGAGATTCGCAAGACTACAGCGCAAGGAATAGGAAGACTGCAAAATCGCTAAGGCTTCCACAGAAAAACCGAGACGGGCTAGCAAGCGAGCACGGTTAAGCAATAAAATTGAGCGAAGTTCTGAATGGTCAATGGAAGCGTGATTTAGAATTTCACGATTTAAATCTAATATCTCAGACAGTGGTCGGCCCAATCGAATAAAGTAAAGGCAAAAGATATTAGATATCATAACATTAATCGAAGAATCCTTGGGAAGAAAATCCATAAAAGTATGCACACTGGATTCAAGTGTCTGCGCTAGCTTCATATCACCTACAACAACAGCAGAATAAAAAGCCATTAGCAGCAGAAAAGGCTCCGACTTGGCCTTAGCACTAAAACGACACCAGTAAGACTTGTAAAGCCAAAATTCCTGGAGGGGGATAGCAGAGGCCTTGAAAGACTCTATATGCTCAGAAAGAAGAAGAGATTCTTCGCTAGAAAAATAAGATAGCGCAGCAAGAAGCCGAGAATAACAGGCAAATTCATATTCAGAATGATTAATATCATCCGTTTGAATCGTTTTATTAAAAGCCGAGGTGATTTTATGAGGCGAATCAATCAAGAATGAAGCTTGAGACCAGTCAAGAGTACTGATAACAAGATTGGAAGAGCAACTGGGTGGGATATGTTGAATTATATTAAACTTTCTAATCATGGCCTCCGAAAAATCACCTAGAATATGCGAATAAATATTTGATTCGCGATAATCAAAGCTACTTAAAGGTGTGTATGGTGGCATTTCTCAGAAGTAAGAGGATAATTTAAGCAAACTAGACAGATGATCAAAAAGTAAAGAAAGTAAAAAATATGGAACACAAATGGCAAGTAAGAAAGAAGGTGTTAATGGGCGACTAAGTAAGGTGAAACGTCATCCCATTTACCACTTGAAATAATGGCTCCTTCTCCAAGAACAAAAATATTATCTGCATTACGAATTGTGGACAGGCGGTGAGCAATGCTGATTCGAGTTATTTGCATGTTCTCTATGGAATTTGATATTAAAGTCTGAGAATCGTTGTCAAGAGCACTTGTTGCCTCATCTAAGATTAAAATGCGAGGGTTCTTAATTAAAGCCCTAGCAAGTGCTATACGTTGCCTTTGTCCACCAGAGATGTTAAATGCACCTTGGTTTAATATTGTTTGCAACTTCATGGGCATAGAATGAATTTCATCTGCAACATTTGCATTTTTAAGAGCTTGCCAAATTTGATCATCATTAAAGTCTTGGCCACCGGACACGATTTGGGAAATAGATCCGTTTGGGAGAGGTGAATCTTGCATAACAACACCAATCTGCTTACGATAATAGCGAATGGCGAGCTTTTGAAGCAAGATATTGTCAATATGGATGGAACCTTGTTCAGCCTCAAAAAAGCCCAAAATCAAACGCACAAGTGTTGATTTGCCGCAACCACTATCTCCAGTTATCGCAACGTGTTGACCTGGCTTGATCTCGATTGAGATATTGTCTAAAGTTGGCTTCGTAAGACCAGGATAAGTGAAGGTTAGTGATGAAATTGAAATCCCACCTTTAACATCATAATATATGGCTGATGGAGAATACCCAGGCTCTGGATTCTGAAACATAATCGGACGGGCTCGCTGCCAAAGAACATAAGCTTGGCCGGAAACTGATATGAACATAGTCATTGAGGCAGTAAGTATGCGATTAAATCCAGAAAAAGCAGAATTAAAAGAGATATACACAATGATCCAAGAGAGAGTTGAGTTCTGACCACTCAGAACAGTGGGGACAACCAGTACAAAGATAAGCAATGTTCCCAAAGGTACGATCAAGTCGTTGTAAGCAGAAAAGAGATCAGAATATATGAGCTGTTTCAACTGAAGATTAATAAGCTTTCGCAGCTGCAGAGACCAAGATCTGAGAAAGTTACGCTCAGCACCACTCGTCTTCAATTGGACAATTCCAAGTAGTGCCTGGAGAGTAGAATTGGAAAGATCGGCGGAAAACTCAGCTATGGGCAAGTCTATAACGGCACTATTGTAGGCTAGCCAAGAGATATAGATCAAAGACAAAGCCGTTAACACAGTGGCCCAAAAAGCAAGGTAAACACTGTAATTGTACATTAAAACGAAATAAGCAGCAGCAAAAAAAGCTGAGATAAAAGTTGTGAATATTCCCGAACTCAATACTTGTCTTAACTGTGATATTGCCATTACTCTTGATGAGAGGTCGGCCGTAGAAAAAGTGTTGAAGAAAGAAATTGGCAGCTTAAGTAGACGTTCCATAAGAGCTGTCTGTAACTTAAGATCTGCTATAGTCTCGATTCTAAGCATTTGTATTGACTGCAGATACTGGACTGCGGCAGTAAAGAACACAACTATCAAACCAATAATCAAACCTTCTACCAAAATTCGATAGTCTGACTCCGGTAAAACCTTTTCTACCAGAAAATTATTCATGACGGGGACAAGGAGATTAAATATCATTAACAATAAACTCGCCGTAAGGAGCATAGCGACAGAAGTCCAAAGCCCCCTCAATGAAAAACCAGCTATTTCAAGACTATTGGATAAGTGGTGCGGCAAAGAAGGATAAACCTCAAAAGCCTTATCAGAAAAATTATAGCCACTTACCAAAAAGCTGATAGTGTTAGTATATGGACAATAAATGTACGTTTTGGAGTTTTCACGATAAACCACAAAGTACCTGCCATCATCCCTGCTATTAATAATTAGCGTAGGATATTCACTGCTGGTTAGATTTGTCGGGAGATCTATAAGCCTTGTTGGTACATTGTTATGATCCAGCAAGATTGCAATATCATCAGAGTTGGCTGACAAAGGACGGGTATCACTTCCAGATTTGCGAATAGCAAAACTAATTAACCTAAGGAGGGGAGTTGGCTCGAGCGATGATGTAGTCTCTATGAGACTAGCGAAAGAATGCTGAGATGACAAAGAGTATTCAGTAGAAGTCATGATTTTGAAAACTCATTAATGGTTAAGTCTGATTTGCACAGTTGGTAGAATCTAGAACCAGTTTCAGATAAAAGTGTTTCAGGAGATCCGTGTTCTAAAATTGATCCGGAGTCAAATACAAAAACGTAGTCGCTCGCAATGGCAGAAGCCATTCGGTGAGCAGCAGAAATAACTGTAGTGCCATTCGATAAAACAGAATTGATAATGGCTTTCTCTGTTACTTCATCTAGTGCACTGGTTGCTTCATCAAGAATAATAAAAGATGGATTTCTTAGTAGAACTCTTGCGATTTCAATACGCTGTCTTTGCCCACCAGATAAATCCGCCCCACCGTCGCGAACAAAATGATGAATTGTGTCAGGATAGCGAGAAATATGCTTATCAATTTGAGCAAGTTTGCAAGCCTGCCAAACATCCGAGTCACTAACGGCTTCGTTATATAAAGTTAGATTTTCCTTAATAGTGCCGTTGAAAACGAAGGGATCTTGGGGTACGTACCCAAGCGATTTCTTAATCGAAAGCTTGTCGATTTCAGACAAAAGATGACTATCGTAACGAATCTCGCCATTTGTGGGTTGATATAAACCAACAATAAGTTTAATTAGGGTAGATTTTCCAGACCCGCTGGAGCCGACAAAGGCATAATGCTTTGCCTTCTCAAGATTTAGGCTGATATTCTTAAGAAAGTATTTGTCTGATCCATCATAAGAAAAGTTTAGATTTGATATGGTGAGATCTTCGACATGCAGAAGTTTTTGCAACTGATTGCTGCTTGGAGCGAGACTATCATTTTCTTTTGATGAGTCTTTATTGAAGCCTGACTGATTCAGAAGAGCAGAAAATTGATCTGTTGGACAATCATAGATGTCTGCTAAGCGCGCTAATGAACCGATGAGCTGTTGGTACTGCCCACTAATTTGTGGAATTAGTGTAATAGGAGCTATAACTTGACTCTGCAATAGCTGGAAGGCGACTAATTCTCCAAGAGACATCTTGCCGGCAACAATAAGAAGACCACCAACGATTACAGTAAGTACATTGAGGAGGAAGCCACTGCTACTGGAAACCGTCGAAGAATAAGCGTTGAATTGGCCAAGTAATTGATTTTGGCGAACAACTGGAATAAATTTTTCTTGCCAGCGTCTAATAAAGTCAAATTCAATGCCAGAAGATTTTATGGATTCAATTTGTGAAATGGACTGCAAAGAAACAGCAGTTGCCTTTCCCGTATCCAATGCTAGCATCCGATTATCATCCTTCCTTATGTTTATTAGAAATAGAGAAAACGATATATTAGTCAAAACGATAATGCCGATCATCACCACAAGTACAGGAGAGACAAATAATGCGACAATCATTATTGTCAAAGACTTTGCTAAGGCTATTACAAATCTAAGAATCTGCCCAATGAGCATCTGGGGCAGCTGAAGAGCAATGGAGATACGATTAGACAACTCGCCAGTTAGACGTTGAGAAAAATATCCATACTCCAAGGAGAGTAGACGCTCAAAGATATTTAAAGAACTGTCATTAATGAAGACAAGTTGAAGTCTACGAAAGAGTAAGTATCCTAGCCAGTTGATAAGCGCATTCAGGCTTATGCCTAAGGAAAGAATCCATACAATGGGTAGACCAAAGTAAACACGGCCATCCTGGAGAAATGTATTGACAAATTCTTGGGAAGAACCAGCATAAATTAACGTTGGAATCGAAGAGGCAAGGCCAAGTAGCGTAGCAAGTATAATGATGTTACGATAAGACTTCAGGTAAGGAAGTAAGATTGAGAAGGGACTTGGTATAAAGCCACCTTTTTTAAACTTAGAAGAAGGCTTAAGCGCAATACAGAAACCGGTATAAAGTTGCTTAAATTCTTGAATGGATACCTTTCTGCGACCTTCGGCTGGGTCACTTAAATAAACTTCATTTTTGCTGACCCCCTCAAGGACTAAAAAGTGGTTATTATTCCAAAAAAGTATTAATGGTAATTCCAATGATGAGAGTGTTTCTTCGGCTGATAACTTATAAACTTTTCCTTCTAATCCATACGCATTAGCACCGACAAGAATTTTTTTTGCGCTGGAGCCATCCCTCCCAATGCAACAGGCCATGCGTAAATCTGCTAAAGTAACATATCTGCCATAATACTTGAGCAAAATTGACAGGCTGGCTGCACCACATTCAGTCATCTCGAACTGAAGTGTGCAATCGGTTTGGGTGACTCTTTTTTTCATTTCGTTAAGTAATAATTAGTTTGATCAGATATCATTTTGAGTTACTTTGTGGAGGAGGTGAGGACGAAGAGAAACCAGTGAAGCGGCGTAACGCAGGCAAAAGAAGTTCTATTGGTCGTACCATGTTCGTTGTAATGTCAATGGTTAAGCCATCATTGAATCGCACAGGTGCAGGGGGATTGCCACGAGAGCTCCATTTGTAAATACCCTGATTCGGAAATTGATTTTTTGCTGTATCAAGTTGCGCAAGAGTTAATACTGGTGCGTTTGTTAATTGGGAGACAGAGTCTGAAATACTTTGAAGTCCCGTCAAATTTTTAACGTCATCTAGGCTAAGGCTAGTCATCGACAGTTTTACTAGTTTACCTTTAATGCCTCCATATTGAGATTTATCGAAACCTAGTGGGGTAGCCAGAATTGAATCGCCAACTGTTACTTGATCAGCAGTCTGACCATCCATGAAAACAGGAATAAGCGTGGGAAGACTTTTTGATTGGTTGGAATAAATTAGAATCGTATCTCCCTGCTGAACTGGTTGTCCTTGGACGTTATCCTGTCTATACACATACATTGTCTGCTTTGATACAAGCAAATAACTATTTATATAACTACTAAGCCTGCTGCGGAGATCCTCAATTTTCGATATTATTTGGCTGTCGGTATCTGCAATGGTAGCTTTGCTATTGTCAATAGAAGATTTTAACGAGTCAACTGTTTGCTTCTGAGAAAGTACATTCGGATTGCTGACATACCCATCTTTGTATAAAGTAACCATGCTTTTAAGTAGATCTGCTTGACCAGAGAGCTGACTTCTTGAAAGCTTGATTTGGTTTAATGAAGCTATGTTCTTTTTTCGCAAAGCACTATTCCCTTTCTGTGTAGAGATAACAGATGAAAGCAGGTCTTCACGAGCAGATGGATTGTCGATGGCGGCATAAATTACTCCCTTGTCGATGCTAATTTCAGAGGAGAGAATAGGCTTAGCGTTTGATGTTACAAGCGATTCGGATGCAATCATCCTGGAAAGGTTGATGAGTCTCTCTTCGTTGAATGAGTCGGGCTGATTAATAAAATCAACCACTTCTTTTTGATATAAAGGCATATCATTGCGATTTTTACCGGAGCTAATGTAATAGTTGATATTACCTGAACCCATTGCTTTGATATATGAAATTGTATCGACGGGAAGCAAGACTCCTATTGCAGTAACCTTAATTGGGACTTTGGCAAAACAGGCCCAGGCAATAGCAGAGATGCTCAATAAAAACCCTGTAAGAATGGTGAGCGCTAACGGGGGACGAATTATCGACAAAGACCCGAGAGACGTCTTGGTTTGTGATTGCGATGGTTGTGGGGTGTTGCTAGGTGACATTGTTGTCGGGGGGGGGGGTAGTATTTAATGATTGTCAAAAGCTTGATTAATGACTGCTTCAGCAGTCTGCCCGATACTTTCTGGATAAACAGCTGAATATCGATAAAGCTGGGCTACGGCAGTATTGTAATCAAGAAGGGCGGAAATATAAGCAGTGTAGGCTTGACCATAGAGCTGAATTGTTTGGACTACAGTTGTTATGTCGCCGAAGCCGATTTGAAATCGAATATTAGCGACTTTTTGGGCTTGATTTGCAGCATCAAGAGCTTGTTTTGTAACCTTCACTGATTCGATCGAAGTTTGATAGAGATAAAATGCACTTTTAACTTGACTTGCTACTAACTCTTCATTCTGGATGGAGGTTAAAAGTTGCTGCTTTGCCTGTGCTTGATACGATTTTGCACTAGCGGCATTAACGCCACCATCAAATAGTGACCACGTAAAACCTAGTCCAATTGTAGATGAAACTGTGGACAGACTATAGTCATAATTGTTAGTACTTTGTACATAAGATGGCTGAGAAATATTCCCGTTGTCAATAGTAAGCGTGCCAAGCGCTGAAAGTGTAAATGTCGGATAGTATGTGCCATAAAGTGCAGATGCAGTCCATTTATAACTATTAGCCATGGCAAGGTTGGATTTAATTTCCTCACGCAACATGATTGCTTCCTGGATGGTTTGAGAGAGATCTTTATCCCATGTACCAGTGGCTTTTAAGTCATCAGCCGGAACAAAATCTTGATAATTTTTTTCACCGATGACGTTTGAAAGCTGGGCACAGGCAGAGAAGTACTGATTATAGGCACTAATTAGCTGTGAGAGCTGTTGATAATACTGAGCTTTTGTCTGAGATAATGACCCGAGATCGATAAGTTTTTTGGAATATCTTGCGTCTAGGATTTCTAGTTGACGCTTATTAATCAGGTAAATTTGATTAAATGAATCAATCAATTTTTTGGCTGACTGCACCTGGTAATAAGCTTGCTGCACAGAAAGAATTAAATTTCGTAGCGAGACAGAGTATAAATATTGCTCACTTTTAAGTCCGTAAAAATTTGATTTGATAGCGCCTGCTCTTGGAACTGACAGAAATGTCCAGCTTGCCTGAATTTCAGGTGCAAAAGTGTAATATTTTGAGTTTATTTGATAATCTTGAGGCACTCCCCCAAGTGGTTCGTTCTTATACTTTACGAAGCTCTTTGAGTTGTAACTCCCAAGCGTGGGTAATGTATTGGCAAAGGCCAAGGTCGGTATCCACTGACGTCGAGCCGCTAATAGATCATAGTATTGGGAATCGATGGCTGACTTGGCAATTTGTAGACTTGGATTATTAGTAATTGCTAATTTAATAGCATCGTTGACACTAATCAAATTTGTTGAGGCCTTTATAAACCGCTCTTGCATTTGCGTCATCCGCAGCAAAGAGGGGTCGTCGATTGTGAATTGGTTCGACTGCTTATGTGGAGGCTTGATCAAGCGAATTGATGGCTCAGTAGCAGCAAATCCTCTATAGAAAGGAAAAAAGCATAAAGATAGACCAACTAGTGATACTGTTGCACCGAGATAAAATTGTTTGGCTTGGTTTTTTTGAAGAGGTTTCCAGAGGAACTTTTTCGATGGCACAGTATTATACTTAGTCATTGTTGATACCGATCAGTCTCGATGGATAAATGGTGACTCTTGATTCTCGTGTGGGTGTCCTTTGAAAGATTTAAAATCCAGAGCCAATCTGAAGTGAAAACGATCGTATCGACACTATCGACGGTAAGCTTGTCTTTTTTTAAATCATTTATAGTAGGTTTTCCATCAGTAGGTTTCAGTTTTTGATTAGACAGGGTACAAGATTGGGAGTTTTTTGGCATTGAATAAATTGGACTATGTTCATTAAGAGAGAATGGACGCCTACAGATGCCAACCTTGAGTCGACGTTGATTTAAAGATATCATTTATTGGTAGTCCCATGAAAGTGTGATCGAACTTGAATAGGCATGATTTAGGACTCCATGATACCATTTATCTGGAATATATAATGATGTGCTGGGAGGTTGCAAAACAATGACTAAATCTTCTATGCTAGATACAGCGCTGCTCTTGATTTCAAGCCACTCAGCTAGAGATCCGCCTGGTTCCCTATACAAGTGCCAAACTCGATCCATAAAAAGTGGCTGCATGAGCTTTGCATTTTCGACAGTAGATGGTGCAAGCCACCATTCCTTCATACCTTCGAATAACAAAGCAGTTGCAGTGGCATGATTATGAATCTGGGTATATGTATTTTTTGCACCACACAGATAATGAAAGAGATTAAAATCTTTAGGGTTACTGCTATGGGAGTAACCACTAGTATGCAAAATTTTGAGCAATTCACTGCCTTTTTGGCAATAATGTGCCAGAAATGGATGAGCGATGTATAGGTAACTTGAAATATCGTCATGATTTAGGCTCTCAGCAAGGTCACGATATCTAGATTGGGTCATTAATCCAAGTGGAACACCCCCTGCACCATCACAAAGTGTATAAAGAGGAAGATCTGCGAAAAGCTGATTGCCCTGCGCACAATTAACCATAAATGAATTTGAATTATACTTTATATGTGGCTGGTTTTTATGATGATTCAGTATTTCAATCCAATCAGTTGATTCGTGATGAGTTTTTAGCGGAAATTTGTGGCTCTGCTTGAATATCATTGGTTGGTTTTAGATAGGGGTACGATTTTAGTGTATTTTTTCATGTCTCAATTGTATAGCCCATGAAGTTCATCATGGTTGAAAATATAATGTTTCGATGAAGTGTTGATTTATCATGCATAGAAAGATACTTTGCCTTGCCAGTACCGTCAAACAAGGGTGAAGCTACCTGTAGTTTTCGATAGGGCAAAATATTAATTTCGTCGTCGACTTGAGGCTTGGTTGAAGCTGTGTATCCAGTCTGCTTAGTAAATTTTTCAGTGCTAGAACCAATTCCCTTTAAACCAGAAGCTGATGGGTAACTTATATCTTCAAATGCGGGGGTTTCAGTTGACTCAGATAGATATGCATCATTCGAGCTTCTAGTGATTGCACTATAATCATATTCATTTGCGTTTAATTGAATAAACGCGAGAATAGCTTGAATCGTATGATTGAAATTCCGAACAAGAAGTTCATACCTTACTATTTTGACGTTATCTGGATACATCATGGCTAGGCTCAAGGCTTTTTCAGCAGAACTAGACCAGTGATCTGCACCTCTGTTAATTGAATAAAATCGACCAAGACGCTCTTGTTGAGAAGCTACGACATCTTTTCCATCACGTATAATCACAAGCATTTGAGCGGAAGGAACGGCTTCCAAAAGATTTTCAAAAAACCAAAGATGAAGAGGTGTTTTCTCAATTACTATTGGATAGCTTGAGTACTGATCCATTAATAAATTGACCTCGTTAATAATGGAATCTCGTGTTTTACCAACTAAAAAACTTGTTTCTGGAACTGGTCCATTAATATTTGGGTGATGCTTTAGTGCTCTTTGCAGAATTGTTGTTCCTGAATGAGCCATGCCTGAAACGAGAACAATTTTTTTTGTCATTTTTTGCGTGCCTTGGTTGCGAAAAAACGAATTAATTCATGCCTATAATTTCTTATGATACGTTGCATGGCGGCGGTTGTATCAAAGTCCAGAAAAGAACCTATACCAAAATTCTGATTGCCTTGTTGACTCTTTACGTATGACGATAGAATCTGATTAACAATTTCGTTTGACCATGTCGGCAAATCACTTTCAGAAGCTTCCGTAATGGGATCGACTGAAAGTTCGGCCATCGAATCCAGAAGCTTTTTAAAATCGTGAAAGTTGTGCTGATGTTCAGGGTTCAATAGGGAATGTGAGAAAAAGCTTTTACACGCAGAAGCGTAGGGATGAAATCGATGTATATTGCCGAGTAGAAGGGTTGCTTTGAACCTGTCTTGAATATACTCGTCAATCTCTTCGTCAGTTAAGCCGGATGATCTTTGCAATTGTTCGTTCCATCCATTTTCTCGAATATGTGCCATATACTCGCTTTTAAAATGCTGGTATTTGTTAATGTCGAAATCTGACTTTAAATGGTCGAATAATAATGCTGAAACCTTGACTAACATTGACTCTGTTTCAAGGGTTTTCATCAGATCAGGATTCAAGACCACAGACGCACTCAAATATGACGACCGAGTTGAGAGAAGTGTAGCCGTCTTGGAGTGTATAGGTCGATCAAGATACATTAAGCCATCAAAAAATACAGTCTGATTTAATTCATAGTCTTTACATTTTTGACTTTGAATACCTTTGCTAAGATTTGATACTTTTTTGGCTAGCCCCAGTTCCTCTTGCTCTACATCGAGTTCAGAGAGCAAATTAGCCAAGGTATCTTCGATATCAAGCTGCTTTTGCTTGATTAATGAATGGGTGAGCTTCTTGCAGATTTTATCTACTGAATTTACATCTATTCGCTTCGCATTGTTCCTTAAATGGTCACAGATAGCATTATTAGTTCTATCTTCAAAGTGTATTTGTCGAATTAGATTACAAAGATAATTGATCGTCTTGTCGTCTAAATTTATACTTTTTAGGGTGGCTAAGACGTCGCATATTGGGATTGTAAGTTGGTCGAACTCTGCCGTATCGTGAAGCAGAGCAACGTCGCTATCGTCATATAAAAGTCCTTGTTTAAACCATTGATATACAGATCCATGGCCTTCCATGCCATAGAGTTCGCATTCCATCGCCCTCATGGCACCAATCGATGAGCAACCAATGACCCGGAAACCCTTTTTCAGGGCATATAGTATCTCTTTGTGCCAAGTTGAGGGAATGTCTTTGTAATAACCATCAGCTATTAAAATCAGATCGCTATTTTCAGACCACTCAACATGAGCAATAAGGTCGGATTGGCCTAAAGGTGGATGGAAAATAATTCCCAAATCTGAGTAGTTTTTGCGCAGTTTCTTAGGCAATGAAGGTCCTGTAAATGCGTGTATACTCATTGTGCAAGTCCACCTGCATTTAGTTTAATCGCTCCCATGCTGGAGTGTTGATTTAGTCTTTGTGCCATCAGAAAAGGGCCATGCCGGTAGTTGACTGAGTTAATTGGTTTGTATGTGGCGGAATGATAACCTTCTAGTCCGGGAACAATCACTTTGACAACTTGAACAGGCTCTTCGCTAGATGTTAATGGAACAACGTATATTTTGTTGAATCCATTATCAGTCAAAATATCTATAGTTTTATCTATAATATCTGCAATTGCTAAAGGTGTGCTGCTGTTCTCGAAAACTATTTGTGACAACGGACGTGAGTTGTGAATAATTTGATTATATTTTTCTGTTCTGTTGCGGACCCGTTCTCTTAAGTATATATTTTTATGCATATCGTCCCTGCTACCTGAGATGATAATTGTTCTTGCTTGGTTCGCCTCGAGTATCGATCTTAATAATGCAATTTCGGGATTTGGATGGCACCCCCAGCCCATGCCGCCAGTGAATTTTGCTGTTGTATTAGTTGGAGTTAGTGTGCACTCGAAAACCGGAAGCCCTTCGAAAGCTGTACAGTCTGCTATCGTTACAAGTAGACCAAGTTCTAATAGCTTAGTAATTAAATTTTTGCATCTTTCGGGGAGCCTCGAAAGATCTACCTGTTTGGCTAATCCATACATGCTTGCCAAAGTGGAGGAATGGCGTTCTACGCATTCAAGAAGTGCTTGTGATATGGCTTCTTCTCTTTTAAATCCAGATGCCAGTCCATTGGATGTATTGGCAAATCCTGGGTGAAGTTCTTGTTTGCGAAAATCAAGTTTTATGAGATTGACGGGAACAAGACAACTTTTGTTGCTATCTAGACCGGTTTTTTCTAACTTTTTTGCGGGGGTCCAGTTTATAGGAGACGTTGAGGAAAATAAATCCGTTGGGATTGGCGACCTTGTCAAGTCAAGGCAATTATGTTTTTTTGCTTCATTATAAGTAAGACGAATTTGAGTTGCTGGAATGTATTCTTCTGCTTGAGAAAGTTCGATTCCCTCCATTGCAGAACCAATCAAAGCTGACAAGTGCGACAAAGACTTGCCAGAGGATTGACTCAATGCTTTTGCATTAGGCCTGATTGAAATCCATACAGGCCATGGGAGGTCTGAAAAACCCGTTATTGAGGCAAGTCGCGTGACTCCAGCTTTAGGTAGTTCATTGCTTAGTATCTCCGTGATCTCGTCAAGTTTCAAAGTGTTGGGATGGATGCTTGGTAAGTTGTTGCTCTGAGACAACTCATCGGCTTCACTGCATCTTTCGATCAGCACTTTGACATTCATTCTGGGCTGGTAATCCAATGCCTTTTTCAGCTGCAGGGCGGAATGTTGGAACGAAATAGTTTTATTTTATCCGCTTGTTCATTTTCATCGCCTTTGCTTGCTTCAAGTGAAAGATTGATCTCTTCTTGGCTTAGCTGTAGCAAGCTTAATGCTCTTATCCGCCGATACTGATCTTCCGTTAGTTTGATGCTGCGTGATTCTAGGTAGGTGACTACTTCTGTTTTTGTGCCTTGTCGAAGCACGGCATCGCCATCTGGATCAATGATTATTTGTTGATACTGACTTCTCAACTCATCAGTGGCTTTTTCATTTTTAGCGGCAATTAATGCGAAAAATGCCTTGAGCTTCATGATTTGCTTTAACCTGTCTTAGAAGATGGATTTGCTTTTTTTAAGTTTAAATATACATGTTATTTCAACAAAATTAGAGTTATAATCTGGTTTAAACTTACAAAAGCCTAACGCTTCTTTAGGGCGCTAGGCTTGCTTGAGTCATTTAAATAGTTTTTTCTTTAAACGCAGGCTGCTGCAGCAGACGATGCGCCTACTACAACAACTACAACTATAGCGACTACGTTGACTCCACCAACTAGGGCTTCAATTTGTTCTTCGCTCAATTCTTTATCGCCATGAAGCTTTTCGTCGTTTACGACTTCAAGCATTTCAGGCGGAGTGAAATCATAGCCAAATGATTTGGCGTACTCATGCATTTCGCCATGATCTTCTTTGCCGAGAATAGTTGCGGCGTCAAGTGTTAGTTGGCCAGATGTAACATCTGCGTAAAAACGCGTTGCTTCAGCTTTGGACATTGTGGTGCTTTGAGTGGAAGGCATTAAAACCTTAGCGCATCTGCAGGCGATATGCGGCAAGCTTTCATCTGCTCACCGCTTGCTGGCCAGGCTCAGCTTGTGTTGCAGGCGCATTGGTCTGAGCTTTCGGCATTCGATGCACTCAGCAGGCCTGCGCTTTGTCGTTGCCTGAGGCCGACTCTGCTGCACCCGATTTCGGTCTCAGCTGGATGCCGTGCTCTGGATCCTGAGCAGTGATGAAGGCCTGCGGGATCTGAAGCGTGTCGCCCGGCAGCACCGAGCTATCGCGATCCCGCAACTCAGGTCTTGGGTGACCGACCACCGGCTTCAGCGGTTGCTCTGACTCTGCTGTGCCACCAGCACTGGCGCCGTGCTGCCTGCTGTGGTGGCGTCCAACGGGGACGGCCAGCATCGGGGTGTCTTGGTGGCGCCGCTGGCTCGGCCCCTGCTTTGCGTTTCGTCAAGGCCCGGACGCTGCAGGATCAGTTGCCGTGGGTGAAGATCAACTGAACGCTCCTTGCGACCATCCACGCGCACTTGTGCTCAGTCCAGGCGGACTCCGCCACCGAGGCGTTGCAGGCTGCCCTGCAGCAGTCGGTGGCCTCCAGCGATCCAATCGCTGCCCTACCGGCATTGTCGAGGGGTCATCCCGCTCGCAGGTGCGGTTGGCCGTGGGTGCCGGTGACCCTATCGCCAGGGGTATCGCCAGTGGTGACGATGGTTCCTGCAGGGGCTGGGCGGCTCAACCGCCGTGGCGAGTGAGCTGTTTGGGGCTGCCTTTGCCTGGCTTGTCCTGACGGCTTTGTCCTGAACTGTGGCCACTCCGTCAGAAACCTTCGGCCCACCAGCCGAGGCCTGGGCCTGGTTGGGAGCGTGCATCGCCGTCAGGCCTTGGCCATGCCGTGGTGGTTTTTCCACGTGATGGTGGTCGCGGTTGTCGCATCCAGGCCGCCCCCTGGCTGGTCTTCAAGGCTCATCATGGGATCAGTCATGGGGTTGCCAGTGCCGGATTCCGATCACCAGCCCGAAGCTGCCGCTCCCACCTCTGCCGCTGCCACCCCTACCGCCGTCACCGCCGCGGCGGCCGCAGAGCCGGTGCCGCCAGGCCGCCAGGCCGGTTGGCCGCTGCCGGTGAAAATCCTGCTGGCGGCGGTGGTGCTGGGCTTTGTCTGGTCGCCGTTCCTGGCGATGTTGGTGCGCCTCTCCCACGTCAACCCCTCTCTGGCCCCGAACACTCCCCCCGCGGGGATCCCCGACTTGGCGCCGCCGCTCACTCCGGGCGGGGCTCCACCGGCAGATGGCCGACGATCCCGAGTTCCCAGCCCTTGATGATCCGATAGACCGTCGGCACCACGAACAGGCTCAGCACCGTGGCCACCAGCAGGCCGCTGAACACCACCGTGCCGATGCTGATGCGGCTGGCGGCGCCGGAGCCCGTGGCGAACACCAGGGGCAGGAAGCCCGCCAGGGAGGAGAAGGCCGTCAGCAGGATCGGCCGCAGACGGGCAACGGCGGCCCCGTGGATCGCCGCATCGAGCCCCTGGCCTTCCCGCAGCCGCTGGTTGGCGAACTCGACGATCAGGATTCCGTTCTTGGCCGCCAGGCTGGCCAGCACCAGCAGGCCCATCTGGCCGTAGACATCGAGCGCCAGGCCGCGCAGGGCCAGCCCGGAGATGGCCCCCAGCAGCGCCAGCGGCACCGTGACCAGGATGATCAGCGGATCGAGGAAGTTTTCATACAGGGCCGCCAGCACCATGGCCATCACCAGGATGCCGAGGGCGAAGACGCGCACATTGCCGCCGCCGGCGCGGGTTTCTTCCCGGGCCAGACCAGCCCATTCGAGGCTGATCGCATCGCTGTCGAGGCGCTGCTTGACGTCCTCGAGCAGGGCCATCGCCTGGCCACTGCTCACCCCTTGGCGCGGCAGGGCGCGGATGCTGATCGAACGCACCAGCCGGGTGTGGTTGATGCTGCTCGGACCGCTCCCCGGCTCGATCCGCACCAGCTGGCTGAGCGGCACCAGCGTGCCGGCACGAGTGCGCACCGGCAGGGCGAGCACATCGTTGGCACTGCGGCGCGTCTGGCCATCGAGCTGCACGATCACCCGCCGCACCTGATCGGATTCGAAGGTGTCGTTGACGTAGTCGCTGCCGAAGCTGGCGCCCAGGGTGTCCACCAGGGTCGACAGGTCCACGCCCAGCGAGGCCAGGCGCAGGCGATCGGGCACCAGGCGCAACTGGGGCGCGCCGGCGCTGAAGCGGGTGGAGACCCGCTCAAAGGCGGGCTGGCCCTGCAGACGGGTGGCCTGGGCGGCGGCGATGAAGCTGCGGGCCTGCTGCTCGAAGGCCGCCAGGCTGAGCTGGCCGTTGCTGGTGTCGAGCAGTTCCAGTTCGAGGCCGCCTTCGCTGCTGAAGCCGCGCACGCTCGGGGCTTCGCTCAGCTGCACCAGGGCATTGCGGATCCGCTTCTGTAGTTGCTTGTTGATTCGTTCGGCCACCACGGAGCTGCTCTGGTCGCGGCCGTGGCGTTCATCCACCGGTTTGAGCCTGAGGAAGAACTGACCCTTGTTAGGGCTGCTGTCGCCGAAGGAACGGCCGGCGTAGAAGTTGGCGCTGGCGATCAGCGGTTCCTGCTGGGCGACGCTCCGCACCTGCTCCAGCACCTGCTGGGTCTGGCCAATCGCCAGGCCGTCAGCCAGGATCACCACCCCGCGCAACTGGCCCGTGTCCTCCTGGGGGATAAAGGCGGTGGGGCGGGCCCGGATCGCCAGGCCGGTGACCAGCAGGCCCACCAGCAGCACGATCACCACCAATCGGCGCCGGCCCATCACCGCGTGCAGCCAGCGGCTGTAGGGCCCCTCGAGGCTTTCGAGGCCGCGGCGGCTGGGCTCGATCCAGCGCCGCAGCCAGGCCGGCTCGCGCTGGTCGTTGCGCAGCAGCCGGCTGGCGGCCACCGGCGTGAAGCTGATCGCATTGATCGTCGAGAAGAAGATGGCGCCGGCGATCGCGATCGCGATCGGCGCGTATAGCCGGCCGAGGCTGCCGCCCAGGCCCAGCACCGGGATGAACACCACCACCAGCACCAGGGAGGTGGCGATCACGGCGCCGCCGAGTTCCTGCATCGCCTCGCGGGCGGCCTGTAGCGGCGGCAGACCCTGCTCGAGGCGGCGGCCGATGTCCTCGCTGACGACGATGGCGTCGTCGACCAGCAGCCCGGAAGCCAGCACCATGCCGAACAGGGAGAGGGTGTTGATCGAGCCGCCGCTGAGACGCAGCACGGTGAGCGAGCCGATCAGCGACACCGGCACCGCCACGGCGGTGATCAGGGCCAGGCGGCTGTTGCCCAGGCCCAGCAGCAGCACCAGCAACACCAGCAGCACCGAGTCGCGCAGGGCTTCGATCGCCCGATCGATGCTGGTGCGCACCGTCTGGGCCTCATCGACGATCACCTCCATCGCCACCCCTGGCGGAAAGCGGGGGGAGAGCTCGGCCAAGGCGGTGTCGATCCCCTGCCGCACCTGCAGGGCATTGCTGCCGTCGCGCTGATAGAGGCCGAGGGCAACGGCGAGATCGCCGCGCAGGTTGGTGGCCACGGTGTCGTAGCTCTCGTTGCCCAACACCACGCGGCCCACCTCCTTGAGCAGGGTGACGCCGCCGCTGCTGCTGCGGGCCACCACCAGCTGCTCGAACTCCTCGGCGCTGCGCAGGCGACCCTCCAGGCGCAGGGGCAGGGTGGTGACCTGATCCTCAGGGCTAGGCGCCTCACCGGCCTGGCCGAGGGCGGCCAGCACATTCTGCTGCTGCAGGGCCTGGCGCACCTCGAGAATCGTGAGGTTGCGTTCCTGCAGCCGCGCCGGATCGAGCCAGAGCCGATAGGCCAGGCTGCTGCCGCCGAACAGGCTCACATCGCTGATGCCGCTGACACGGCGCAGCCGCTCCTTCACCACCTGGTCGACCCAGCCGGTGAGGAAGGTGTCGCTGTAGGAGCCCTTCTCGGCGCTGAAGCTCAGCACCAACAGCAGATCATCGGAGCTGCGCCGCACCTGGACGCCGAAGCGCGCCACCTGGGCCGGCAGTTGCCGCCCCACCACGGTGGTTTCGTTCTGGGTGTTGATCTGGTTGAGTTCGGGATCGCCGCCCTCGAAGCCGAGGGTGATCAGGCTGCCGTTGGCGGAGCTGCTGGAGCGAATCGTGTCCAGCCGTTCCAGTCCATTGAGCTGCTTCTCCAGCAGGGCTGTGACCCCCTGCTCCACCACCTCCGGACCGGCGCCGGGATAGCTGGCCCGCACCGTGACCCGGCCAGGGGCGATCGGTGGCAGGTTTTCCACCTGCAGCAGCGGCAGGCAGATCAGGCCGGCCAGCAGGATCAGCAGGCTGATCACCAGGGTGAGCACCGGCCGGCGCAAGAAGGGTTCGGAGATCGATTTCATCGGACTCCGGTGGCCGCGCAGGGTGCGGGGAGGGTGCGTCGCCGATCATGGCCCGGCGCCGCCGGCATGGGTGGGTCTTCAGGCCAGATCGCGCCGCAGCACCACAAACAGATAATCCGGATCCTTGTAACGGCTCGGTAGACAGGCGTGCAGCTGTTCCAGCCGGCTCCAGCACACCGTGCGGCTGATCTCCTCGCGGCTGCGTCCCTCCTTGATCAACAGCCGCATCGCCTTGCAATAAAGCGAGTATTTGGCCTCCAGCTCACCGATCGTCGGCGCGGCGGGGCTGTCGATCCGGCTGCCCTGGGACATGGCGAGGGGGGCGTCCGGGAGCTGCGAGGACGCAGGACCAGTCTACGAGCTGGCCCGGACCCGCCCGGGATGGGCTGGTTGGCCGGGCGGTTCCGGTGGGCTGAATGAATTCGTGTTGCCCAGCACGGCGGCCTGGGCATCGCTGAGGCGGCCATGGCGATGCAACACGCGGGTGATGCGCTGGATGTCGAGCACGGCCCGACAGCGATAACCCTTTTGTTCCAGGCGCTGCAGGGCGGCACTGCCGCCACCAATGCCACTGGCACCGGCTTGGCCGGCCGGGTCGTCGCCATGGTCGATGAACACCACCACATCGCGCACCACCAGGCCGGAACTCTCGAGCTTGGTGATGCCCTCCAGCAGGCTGCCACCGGTGATCAGGATGTCGTCGACCAGGGCCACCACATCGCCCTCGATGAAGTCGCCTTCAATCAAGCGCCGGGCGCCATGGGCCTTCACCTCCTTGCGCGGATAGATCAGCGGTTTGTGCAGTTGCAGCGACAGGCCGGTGGCGGTGGGCAGGGAGCCGTAGGGAATGCCGGCGATGCGATCGAACTCCAGCCCCTGCAGCTGGCCGGCATAGGCGTGCAGCACCCGGTGAAAGAGGTTGGGATCGGAGATGATCTGGCGCAGATCGATGTAGTAGTTGAACAGCGCGCCGGAGGCTTGCACGTACTCACCGAACAGCAGGCAGCCGATGTCGAAGAGATCGACGATCAGGCTTTCCAGGGGATCGGGCCCTTCGGCCCCGGCGACGAGGCCCGATCCGTTCGTGGCGCCGGGGGCCAGCACCCCAGCGGCCGGGCTCGCAGTGGCGCTGGGGTCAGTATTGCTGGGGTCAGTATTGCTTTGGCCAGTATTGCTGGGGCCAGTGGCGCTGGTTTCAGCAGGGGTCAAAGCCGGGAGCCGGTCGGGCAGCCAGAGGCTGCAACTGGCGGCGGGCTTCTGGCGGTTCTCCAGCCAGTGTTCGCGCCGCTCGCTGATGCGGCGCTTCAGCTGGGCCGCCCGTTCGGCCATGTCGTCCTCCACCAGCAGGTTCTGGGGCAGGGGTAGCAGCAGGCCGTCGGCGGACTGGCTGAGGCCGGCTTCGAGCAGGGCATCGAGGCGATCTTCTTCGGCCCAGAGGCTGCGCAGGATCAGGAAGCGCTCCGGCGCCTCCCGCCGCACCCGGGCCAGAATCGCCGGATCGCTGGTGCCCACCTCCAGCAGCAGCTGCTCGGGCGTGGCCCACAGCTGGGTTTCGCGCACGATGCGCAGGTAGAGCGGATCCTCTTCGTTGGGGTGGTGCTGCAGCACCCGGGCGGCCGGATTGGAGCTGTGGCAGGTGACCACCACCGCCTTGTCGGGATAGAGCAGAAACGGAGCGGCGATGTCCTGGCCGGGCAGGGGCGAGAGGGTGACCGCATCGGCCCCCAAGGACCGAAACAGGTAGTGGGCCAGGGCCGAGGAGCTGTTGAGATCGCCGTGCTTGGCGTCAATGATCAGCGGGATCTCCAGCGGCACCAGCTCGCGCACCTCCCGCAGCAGATCCAGTCCCACCGGCCCGAGCGCCTGGTAGAAGCCGAGGCTGGGCTTGTAGGCGCAGACGTGGGGTGCGGTGGCCTCGATCACCGCCTTGATCCAGTGGCGGGCCTGGGAGAGGAAGGAGCGGCCGGCCATGCCGCGGCGCTGGGACCAGCTCTGCAGCATCTCCGGGTTGGGGTCGAGCCCCGTCACCAGCAGCGACTGGTGGTCGGCGATGGCGTCTGTGAGCCGGACGAAGAATCCCAAGCGTGGACGGATCGGTGGCTTGGTGCTAGTCCGGCGCTGGCGCCGGCTGCGAGGCGGCGACACAGCTCTTATTGAAGGGAGCCGCCCGGATCTCGGCGTAGTGCGGCCGCCAGCTGCAGAGTTCCAGTTGCGCCCGCGCTTCGGCCGGGGTGCTGGCGCGGCTGGCCAGGCCCTCGGCGACGGCCGCCAGGGCAACGGCCTCGGCCACGGCGGCGGACACCTGCCGCACCTGGGCCAGGGGCGGCATCAGCGGCGCTTCGGGGTCATGGGCGGCGGGGATCACCGCCGCCAGGGCCTCGATGCAGGCATCGATCATGGCCTCGCTGACCGTGCGGGCCCCCACCGCCACGGCGGCAAAACCGAGGCCGGGAAAGACAAAGCAGTTGTTGCACTGGCCGATCTGCCGCTCTCTGCCGTTGAGCGTCACCGGCGCGAAGGGGCTGCCGCTAGCCACCAGGGCTTTCCCCTGGCTCCACGCCAACAGGTTTGCCGGCGTGATTTCGGCCAGCGGGGTGGGATTGGAGAGCGGCAGCACGATCGGCCGCGCCGTGCCGCGACACAGGGCCTCCACCACCTGCTGGTTGAAGGCGCCGGCCACGGTGGAGGTGCCGATCAGCACTGAGGGTTTCACGGTTTCGATCACCGCCAGCAGCTCGATGCGCCCCCGCTCGTCGCGGGCCAGGCCCGCCAGCAGCTCGCTGCGCTTGGCGTAGGGCGCCGCCGCCGCCGAGGGCGGTGTCAGCCCGGCGGCCTCCATGCCCTCCTGCAGCAGGCCGTCCCGATCAAGCAGCCAGAGGCGATCGGCGGCCTGCTGAGCCGAAAGCCCCTGGCTTTGCAGCAGGCGCCGCAAGCGCTCGGCGATGCCGCAGCCGGCACTGCCGGCACCGAAAATCACAATTTGCTGGTCCACCAGGCGCTGGCCCAGGCCCTGCAGGCCCGCCAGGATCGCCGCCGCCGCCACGCCGCTGGTGCCCTGGATGTCGTCGTTGAAGCTCGGCAGGCGCTGGCGATAGCGATCGAGCACCCGCCGGGCATTGGCGGCACCGAAGTCCTCCCACTGCACCAGGGCGCCGGGGCAGACCGTTTCAACGGCGCTGACGAAGCTCTCGAGTACGGCGTCATAGGCCTCGCCCTGCAGGCGCGGTTCGCGCAGGCCGGGGTAGTTGGGGTCTGCCAGCAGCTCCGGCCGGTCGGTGCCCACATCGAGCATCACCGGCAGGCAGCGGCTGGGATCGAGGCCGGCGCAGAGGGTGTAGACCGCCAGCTTCCCCTGGCAGATGTGGATGCCGCCGATGCCCTGATCGCCGATGCCGAGGATGCCCTGGGCATCGGTTACCAGCAGCAGTTCGGGTGGGGCTACGCCCCGGGGGCCATCGCCCCGAGAGGCATCGCCCCGAGAGGCATCACCCCAGGCGCGGCAGGCCCGGCCCAGGATCTCGCTGAAGCGCTGCTGCTGGGGAGCGGCCAGGAACAGGCCCTGGGAGGGGCTGCGGTAGGTCTGGCTGAAGTGCTGGATCGCCGAGCCCACCGTGGGGGTGTAGACGATCGGCATCACTGCTTCGATGTGATCAGCCAGGACGCGATGAAACAGGGTCAGATTGCGTTCGCGCAGGATCTGCAGGTAGGCGTAGCGATCGAGATCGCGCTCCAGTTCGCCAAAGGCGCGCCAGCAGCGTTCCACCTGCTGCTCGATCGTTTCCACCTGCCAGGGCAAGAGGCCCTCCAGTTCCAGCTCCAGCCGTTCGCTGCGGCTGAAGGCGGTGCCCTTGTTCAGGCGCGGATTGTTGAGCAGGTCGGCGCCCCGCAAGGCGGTGAGCAGGGGCTGGACGCTCGGGCCGGCCATGGTGCGGGGACTGGAGAGTCCCCATTCTGTCGGTCACCGGCCAGCTGTCAGGCCAAGCGCCAGGGCAGCAGTTCGCCGGCATGGAAGGGCACCAGCTCCACGGCCTCGCCGGCGGCGTCGTTGAGATGCAGCCGGGCCGGCACCGACACCGACTCGCGCACCAGGGTGATGCGCTCCTCGTTGAGCGGCAGGCCGTAAAAGCGCGGGCCGAATTCCGAGGCGAAGGCTTCGAGCCGATCGAGCGCCCCCTCCTGCTCAAAGGCGAGGGCGTAGCTCTCGATCGCATAGGGGGCATTGAAGATGCCGGCGCAGCCGCAGGCCGCCTCTTTGGCGTGGCGCGGATGGGGGGCCGAATCGGTGCCAAGGAAGAAGCGGGGGTTGCCACTGATGGCGGCGGCGCGCAGGGCGAGGCGATGCTGTTCGCGCTTGGCCACCGGCAGGCAATACATGTCCGGCCGCAATCCGCCGCGAAACAGGGCGTTGCGGTTGATGTGCAAGTGGTGGGGGGTGATCGTGGCCGCCAGGTTGGCGCTGGAGGCGGCGACAAACGCGGCCGCCTCGGCGGTGGTGATGTGCTCCAGCACCACCTTGAGGCCGGGGTGGCGCCGTAGCAGCGGTTCAAGATGGCGCTCGATGAACACCGCTTCGCGATCAAAGATGTCGATCTCGGCGTCGGTGACCTCGCCATGGATCAGCAACGGCATGCCGAGGCGCTCCAAGGTCTCGAACAAGGCGGAGAGATTCGCCAGGTCGCTGACGCCGGCGGCCGAATTGGTGGTGGCGTTGGCGGGGTAAAGCTTGCAGGCGGCGAACACCCCCTCGCCAAAACCCCGTTCCAGTTCAGCCGGATCAATCGTGTCGGTGAGATAGGCGGTGAGCAGAGGCGTGAAGCCGCTGCCATCGGGCAAAGCCGCCAGAATCCGCTGCCGGTAGGCCAGGGCCGCCGCCACGGTGGTGATCGGCGGGCTGAGGTTGGGCATCACGATCGCCCGGCCGAACTGGGCTGCTGTGCTGGCCAGCACGGCCTGCAGCAAGGCGCCATCGCGCAGATGCACATGCCAGTCGTCGGGGCGACGCAGGCTGAGCTGGGCCGGAGGGGCGCTCATGGGGTCAGGGCGATGGGGGGAATTTAGGTGCGGGTGGATGGGGCCGGGGCGTGGTCATGCCGATCGCTGCTGGCGCTGGATGGCGGCCAGAAGGACTTTATGCATGAATTGCATAAAGTCCGAAAAGGATTGGTATGGCAGGGCTCGGGAGGATTTATCAGCATTGCTTATAGGGAAAGCCCCAGGGAAATCCGGCATTTCCTACCCGGAGCCCCACTGCCTGGGCATAGGGTGGAAGCAAAGCTAAAGACATAGCCTTGGCCTTGCCGCCAGGGCTTGTTTTTTATTCCTTCTCAGGGCGAACCCGTGGCCGTCACCAGCAGCAGCAACGACCTCCTGGCGGCGTTACTGCCCGAATGGCAGCGGCTGCTGCAGGCCTGGTCGGCTAGTGGTGCGCTTACGGCTGCGGCCCAGGAGGCGCTGCTGCTGCAGGCTGAGCCAGAGCCCCTGAAGCGGCTGGTCAGCCAGTGGAGCCAAGGTGATTTTTCCGGCCTGCCGCCGATCGTGCTGCTACCAGCGAGCTCGATGGCGGGAGCGGCTGGGGCCTATGCCAGCAGTACTGGCACCATCTACCTGAACCAGGACTGGCTGGCTACAGCCAGTGCGGCCCAGGCCATGGCGGTGCTCACGGAGGAGCTGGGGCATTACCTGGATGGGCTGCTGAATGCGGTGGATACGCCGGGGGATGAAGGAGAGTTGTTTGCGCGGTTGTTAGCCGGCGAGAAACTGAGCACCACAGACCTGGTGGCCCTCCGCACGCAGGCCGATCAGACTCAATTAGTGGTCAACGGACAGAGCATCGCAGCAGAAGCTGCGATTAATCTCACGCCGCCACGCCCGGGCGGGGACAACCCAGAAACCCTCACCGGCACCCCAGGCGACGATCTGATCGACGGCTTCGGCGGCGATGACACCATCTCCGGTTTGGCCGGCGATGACATCCTCATCGGCGGAACTGGCAACGACTCCATTGATGGCGGCACGGGCAGCAACCGCCTTTATGGCGATGCCGGCGATGACAGCATCACCTCCTCCGGCACCGGTGATGTGGTGGATGCTGGTGAGGGCAATAACACCATCGCCATCACAAGCGTTGCCGTTGGCGGCACCTACACCTCAGGTGCTGGCACCGATGCCTACACGATTCGAACCGGCGCCACGGGTTCCTTCAGCATCACCTCTGGGGCTGGCAATGATGCCTTCACCATTGAATCTGGCATCAATGCAGATATCACGATTAATGCTGGCGATGGTCTGAACACCCTGACTGCCCGACACATCTCAGCTGCGACAGTCATGGGACAGCCAGCCGTTGGTTCTGGCGTAGCCGTGGCGGCAAGTCAATCCGCGTGAACCATGGCTCTTTTTGCCGCCTCTGCACGCCGCGACTTGGGATGCAGGGCTCC
>JAPLIB010000082.1 GCA_026389335.1 Cyanobacteriota bacterium
AGCCTCAGGGCCCGCCAAAAGCAGGCCCAGGCCTGGTTCTCAAAGGTTGAGCTCCCAACGCGATCACGATCAACCCACCGTCACACTCCGCAGCTGGCTGTCGCGTGAATCTCGCAGCTGAGATGTGTCGGGCAGCCAGGCGGCGATGAGCTACTTCAAGCCGCCCGATGGCAGCGAATGGCTGGCGATCGGCGGCCATGGCCTGCTGCTGCGCACCAAGGACGCAGCTCCCTCCACACCAGCAGCGCCATGACCTATCAGGTGTTCTGCCAGAGCTTTGCGCCAGGCAGCTGGAAATGGACCAGCAAGGACCCCTCCGGGGTGGGGATGCAGCTCGATGCCGCCTTCCGGGCGTTTGCGGCGCTCGTCAATGCCCTGCCGAACAACGCCAGCACGCCCCTGTCGGTGGTGCGGAGCCATGCCGATGCCACCGCCAACCGCTGGGGCTACACCTGGCAGCTCGGCCATCCGGTCGAGCCCGCCCATCTCTGGTTCCTGGTCGAGAGCACCACAGCCCAAGGGGATACCCAGAGCAGCAGCAGTGCCCAGTTCGGCAGTGCCTTGGCGAGCACCTTCACCAACAGCACCAGCAATGGCGGCTACGGCGGCTACAGCAACTCCACCGCCTACTCCACCGGCCTGGCCTACATCGACAGCACCAGCGGCAGCTACACAACTGTCGGCGCCATCCTGCTGATCGCCCAGGACACCACTCCTGGCAAGGAGTTCTTCTGCTGGGCCCTCAAAACTCATGGCGGCAACGATGACCTACACCGTGACTGCTGCCACGCCCTCTACAAGAGCCCTGGCACGACGGGCTGGAACTCGATCGCCGTCTTCCCCCGCACCAGCAAGCAGTTCTATGGGCAGGTGGTGCTGCACGGCTATTCGGGCAGTCGCTTTGGCGGTCTGCCCTCAGGGATCAGCAGCAGCATCCACGCCAACGGCCACCAGCTGCGGAGCGGCATCGCCCTGGGGTACTACGACTTCACTCTCCAGGCCCAAGGACTCTTTGATGCCCCGCCGCCCCTGATTCAGCTGCCGGCGCCGCTGTTCATCGGCTCCACCTCGATCCGCGGCGCCAGCACCCATTTCGGCAAGGTGATCCGCCCCGATGGGGTGATGCTGCAGCTGGGCCAACGCTCCACCGACCGGGATGTGTGGCTGTGGGTGCCCACCGGCACCAGCCACAACCAGGCCAGCCCCTGGAGCTCTCCCCTGACCTTGAGCCACTGGCGGGAGTGCAACGAGCTGCACTTCATCAGCGGCCTGCCGCCTCAGGGTCTGCCCCCTTGGGGCCTGCAGTTAATCACTGGCACGGCCGATTTCATCCGCCACTTCCCGGCGATGAGCGCCATGGGCGCCCGCCAGCATCCGCAGCAGGGGCCGCTGCTCAGCGGCTCCGGTGCAGGGGGAGACGGGGGTGGCGGAGCCGAGACCAACCCGAATGCCAGGCCCAGCTCAGGACTGCTCTGGCCCCGGCACCTGTGACGCCGTACGGATCGAGTGTGCCCGCCGGAACCTGGTGCCAGGCAGCCACTCACGCCATCGTGTGCAGAAATGCAGCAACGGCGCATGAGCTGGTCTGAACTGGAGCGCTTGGTGGCTGATGTGGAAGCCAGCTGTGATCTCCAGCAGATCCTGCGCCGCTGCCGCAACACGGCCAGGGGACTACGGACCACGACGATCACCTGTGCTCGGTTTCTGCAGGGAGCTGAGATCAAGCAGTTGATCCTGGTGCCACTGCTCGGAAATGGGAAATCCCGCAGGGGCTGCAGCGGAGCAGCCCGTGGTGGAGTCCGGGTTGGAGCCAGTCCACGGCGGAAGTCGCGACAGGTGGCGATCGACGGATAGGAAGGGATGAGACCTTCTTATCCCCTGGCCGCTGAGGTGATTCAGGCGATCACACCACGGTGCTGCAGCTCAAAGAAACAGCGAGCTGTGGCTTCCATGTCTGCCAGGGCGTTATGGGCCGAGTCCACCCCCCGCCCGAAGAGATGGCGGTGCAGCTCCTCAAGCCTGGGCCACTTGTAGCCGCAGGGCCCCGGCAGCTGGCAGAGCGCCGTGGAGGCCTCCATGGTGCAGTGGCGCTTGTAGTCGGGGAGGGGATTGGGCAAACCGCAACGCAGCAGCTCGGCGCCAAGCACCTTCTCATCGAAGGCGATGTTGTGGGCGACCAGGGTGTCCGCCCGCTGCAGGGTCTCCAGGAACTGCTGCAGCACCTGATGGAGCGGCTGGCCCTCGGCCATGGCGCGCTCGGTGGCGATGCCATGAACCCGTGCCGCATCGACGGGGATGGTGAACCCATCGGGTCGGATGATCGCCTCGACGGCCTGCTGGCGGCCGCCCTGGGCATCGGTGAGCAGCCAGGCGATCTGCACCAGGCGGGGCCAGTTGGCCAGATCGCTCACGGGAGCCTGGTGGTTGCGGGGCAGGCCTGAGGTTTCCGTATCAAAGAACAGCAGCATGGGTCTGAGCACAGGCGGCCTGGATCGAACCCCCAGCTGATTGTGCGCCTCTCCATCAGCCCCTGCCTGGTGTTGTTCAGGAGGAGAACCGCGGATCAGACAGCAGACACCCCTCGCACACTGATTCCATTGCGGCGGTCTCGGCCGCTTCTGCGATCCGTTCCAGTGCTGCTGCCCGTTGCTCCAGGCGGCGTTCGCCGGCCCGGACAGCAACACCGACCCCACCACCAAGCCAGAGTCCGAGCTGAGAGTGTCGCCGTCCTCCCCTGGCCCCGCAGCGTGAAGGCTGCAGCCTCTGTTACCTGTCTGGATCCCCTGTCCCAGACAGGCAAAAAGCCGGGAGCAAGGCCCCCGGCAGGGCCAGGCCTCAGAGGGGGAGCAGTGCCTCAAGGGCCTCACGGCCCTCACCCTCAGCTGCCAGCTGACTGCGCAGCTGCTCAATCGCAATCTGCGCCTCCAGCTCTTCTTCCAGCTCGGCATCGATTTCATCGATGCGCTGCAGGCAGCGCTGCAACACCGGCAGCATTTCCTCTTCCAGCAAGGCGATTTCCTCCTCGCCGTAGGGATGTTCAATCCAGCTGCGCCGCAGCGGCTGATTGACATGACAGCGCAGGATGCCCTCGATGCAACGCAGGCTGGATTCCAGCAGCAGGAACGGATCCTGCTCCGGCGAGCAGAAGGCAGAGGTGGTGGTGATGTGGACCATGGAGCAGGACGCCGGGGGCGCCGCGACGGGACCGATCCCAGCCGAGGCCCGACGTCAGGAGGGCCTCAGACTGGAGAGGCCCGGCGCAAGGCCCGATAGGGGCGTGATATCGCAGGCCTCCAACCCCTACGGCCGGTGGTGGCGTCTATCAGCCGCTGGACCCGACCCATGCGCTGAGCGGTCCGGGCCACACCCCTGCGCCAGCACCGCCCAGCCCTTGCCCGGGGCATAGCGGTAGGCACCGCCGCCGATGGGCTCCACCATCCAGCGCTTGCCGAAGTTCAGGCGGGAGAACCGCAGACCCATGCCGTTGGCGTTGAGGGTGGTGCCGTGGATCAGGTCCGGCTCACCCCAGGGATCGTTCACCACCACATGAGTGGGGGTATGGCCGACAACAACCAACCAGTGGCCCGAGCCGGTGGGCCGATCGACCGGACCGCGGTGGAGGTAGCCGCAGGGGACGGGGATGCCAGCGGCGCTCTGCTGCTCCAGCGTCTGGAAGCTGGCCTGGTTGCTGAAGCGGGCGCTGATGCCGTAACTGGCCAGAGCCTGGATCTGGGCTGCTGGGTCCGTCGTGTCGCCGAACTGGCGCATCCGCTGCAGGTACTGGTCGTCTCCATTGGAACCAGTCAGGACGCCAGGCTTAAGAGTTTGCTGAAAAACCCAGCCACCTCTGCCAGAATTGGGCAGCTGCCCATTCGTTGATGCGAGGCCAACAGGAGCGCAGTAGCTCTTTGTTCTCCTACGTCTCGATCGAGGAGCGGATCCCGACCAGCCATCCG
>JAPLIB010000064.1 GCA_026389335.1 Cyanobacteriota bacterium
AGTCGAACCACCCGCTGTTGGCGTCAGCCGGAGGTGGTCTGGATCAATCAACCACCTCCTGAAAACAGCATCATTCCGACTACGTTGGTGATGGCCGCCTGATCCGCGGCAGGGGCGTCATCTTTCCTGGCAGTCACCGGCCGAGCAGAAGACGACTGCAACGAGCTAATTGCCGATGTGATCGCCAATGCCCTGGTGCTCAAGGGCGGCGGCATCGAGGAGTACGGCATCAAGCTCAGCGAGAAGCTGCAGTCCGCGGCTTCTGAAGCTGCACTAGCTCGGCTGTTCCCCGAGTTCCACAAGGCCGACCACGGCAGCTGGGGCACCGCCGTGAAGCGCGCCAAAGATGGCAGCGATTCACCGCTTTCTGCCGTGGGCCATCAGGGCTCAAACGACAGCCATCCAGTGGCACGCGTTGTCATCGGTGCCATCGGCGGCGGCAAGGAGGGCAGTGCGATTCGCGCCGACCTACGCGTAGCGCCCTATGGCTGGCCGCAGGATGCGATGGATGCGGTGCTGCTGGCCCTGCTGCGCGATGGCACCCTCAGCGCCAAGGACAGCCAAAACAACGCGATTGGGGTTGGTCAGCTCGATCAACAGAGCCTCGGCAAAGCGCGGTTCTACCTGCAGGAGGTGCGCCTCACCGTCAAGGAAAAGATGGGCGTGCGAGGCGTGTTTGGCATTGCCGGCGTCACGGCCCAGTCAGGGCAGGAAGAAGCAAAGGCCGTCGAGTTCCTCGATGCCCTTGAGCACAAGGTTCTCCAATCCGGTGGTGATGCACCATTGCCCCCGCCAGTGAGCGCCACCCTCCTGAAGGAGCTGCGCCAAAAGAGTGGGCCCGAGCAACTCATGGCGATCCTTGATGCCAAGGAGCTGCTGCAGGAGCTGTGGGATCAGGCCTGCAGCCTGGCCGCCCTCAAGGAGAAACGGTTGCCTGGCTGGGAACGGCTGCAGGCTCTGCTGCACCATGCCAAGGGATTGCCAGTGCACCAGGAGCTGGAGCCCCAGGTGGAGGCGATCTGTAGCCAGCGCTCACTGCTGGATCCCACCACCGATTTCGGAGCGCCGTTGTTGCAGCAATTGGAGCAGCAGCTCACGGCCGAGCTGGAGCAGGCCCTGCAACAGGTGAGCCAGGTAGTGAGCGCCGAGCTGCAGCAACTGCAGGCCAGTGCTGAGTGGCAGAGCCTGTCGGATGCTGAGCGAAACCGCGTCAGCAAGGGCCTGCAATTGCCCACCAAAGCTCCACCGGTCGTGCCCATCGAGCGGATCAAGTTGCTGGAGGTGCTGCAGCAGCGCTCTATCACCGGCTGCAAAGAGCTGGCCGAGAGCATGCCCACCCGCTTTGGTAAAGCCCGATCTGCGGCAGCCAAGGCCCTGGAGCCCAACATCCAGCCGCTCAAGCTCAGCAGTGGGGTGCTCAAAGACGAAGCGGCACTTGATGCCTGGTGGGCAGCTGAGCGCCAGAAGCTCGCCGCTGCTCTGCAAAACGGTCCGATCCAGATCAACTGACACGCATGCCCGCCCTCGCCTCCGATCTGCGCAAGACCCTCGAAAACACCGTCGTCAAAGCCAGGGACCTGGCTGAAAGGGGAGCACGAGAAGCGCTCATGGGTTTGGCGGTGGGTGCCAACGAGCCCTTCAGCTCAATGAGCGAGCAGGAGCGCAAGCTGCGCAACCGCCAGCGCGCCCGCGGACGCCAGCTGGGGGATCAGCGCGATCCTCAGAAGGGCAGCCAAAGCATCGAGCGCTTGGTGCGGGAAATGGCCTACGAGCACTGGCACCGGATGCTATTTGCCCGTTTCTTGGCGGAGAACCAGCTGCTGATCGAACCATCTTCTGGTGTTTCGATCAGCCTCGACGAATGCGAAGAACTCGCTGCAGAGGAGGGAACAGATCTCTGGGGGCTGGCCGCGCAATACGCCCAGTCGATGCTGCCGCAGATCTTCCGGGTCGATGATCCAGTGCTGGCAGCAAAGTTGCCGCTGGAGATCCGACAACAGCTGCAGGGCCTGGTAGCTGAGCTGGCAGCGGAGGTCTTCACGGCCAGCGACAGCCTGGGCTGGACCTATCAGTTCTGGCAGACGAAGCGCAAAAAGGAGGTGAACGACTCCGGCGTCAAGATCGGCGCTGATGAAATCTCCCCGGTGACGCAGCTGTTCACCGAGGACTACATGGTGGACTTTCTGCTGGACAACACCCTCGGCGCCTGGCACGCCGGCAAGGTTTTCGCGGAAAATCCACAGCTGGCCAGTAACGCCCAATCCGAGGACGATTTGCGGCAAGCCTTGGCACTGCCCGGCTGCCCTTGGAGCTACCTACGGTTCGTCAAGTCGGACGATGGCCACTGGGCTCCGGCAGCTGGAACTTTTGAAGGCTGGCCTAAGACAGCTGCAGAGCTCAAATGCCTGGACCCGTGCATGGGCAGCGGGCATTTCGTGGTGGCGATGTTTGAGCGGATGGTGGCGCTGCGCCTAGTCGAGGGAGAGCAGATCGAATCGGCGGCTGTGGCTGCAGTCATCGAGGTCAACCTATTCGGCCTGGAGATCGACCCACGCTGTACGCAGATCGCCGCATTCAACCTGGCGCTTGCTGCATGGCGACGCGTGGGCCATTGCAAGTTGCCGGCGATGAACCTGGCCTGCTCCGGCCTTGCGCCGAACACTCAAGAAGCCGACTGGCTGGCGATGGCTGGCGATAACGAGCGGCTTAGAAATGGAATGGAGCGGCTTAATAGGCTGTTCCAAAAGGCAGCGTTGCTGGGCAGCCTCATCAACCCACGCGCCGCCGAGGGCAATTTGCTGGTGGCCGCCTTCCATGAACTTCAGCCGCTGCTGGAACAGGCACTAGCGCAGGAGAGCCAGGACGACACCGCATATGAAATGGCCGTGACTGCGCGGGGCCTGGCCAAGGCGGCGGAAATACTCGCCGACCAGTTCACGCTTGTTGCGACGAACGTGCCCTATCTAGGCAGTGGCAAACAGGAAGGTGAACTCAGAGATTACTGCGAACGCGTTCACCCAGATGCCAAAGCTGATCTCGCCACCTGTTTCGTTGATCGGTGTTTGTCGTTTTGCGCCCCCAGCGGAAGCACGGTCCTAGTTACTCCGCAGAACTGGTTGTTTCTTGGGACTTACAAAAAGCTCCGAGAGCGGCTTCTTGAAGTTGTTAAATGGGATTCGGTCGTGCGACTTGGCGAGCATGCCTTTGCTAGCGCGCCGGTGACTGCCAGGAAAGATGACGCCCCTGCCGCGGATCAGGCGGCCATCACCAACGTAGTCGGAATGATGCTGTTTTCAGGAGGTGGTTGATTGATCCAGACCACCTCCGGCTGACGCCAACAGCGGGTGGTTCGACTCTCCGGCTGACGCCAACAGCGGGTGGTTCGACTCCAGCGGCGTGGATGCCGTTGACGGGCCTGTTCGTACAGCTGGGCTCGTTGGCTGCAGATCGCAATGGCCTGACCGCTGTGGCGCTGATCGGGCGTCACGAACCGGATGCCGCTGTGGCGGTGCTGGTGGTTGTACCAGTCCACGAACGCCAGTACCCAGGAGCAGGCTTCCTCCACGCTGCGGAATGGGCGTCTGGGGTAGTCCGGCCGATACTTGATCGTGCGGAACAGCGACTCCGAGTAGGGGTTGTCGTTGCTGACCCGAGGCCTTGAGAACGACCGCAGGACACCCAGTTCCTCCAGCCGGCTCTCCAACGTGGCCGCCCGCATGGCGTTGCCGTTGTCGGCATGGAGG
>JAPLIB010000166.1 GCA_026389335.1 Cyanobacteriota bacterium
CCGGGCTGGAGCGATGTGCAGCGCAGTTTGCGCCACGACCCCGAGGGTGCCTTTCGCCTCCTTTATTACGGCTTGGCGCTGCGGGGCCTGGAGGCGCTGCCGGCGCCGGCGCAGTTGGTGGCGCCAGACAGCGCGGAAACCCCGCGGATCAGTGTGCTGATCCCGCTGCACAACCACTGGCCGATCACGCTCAATGCGCTGCGCAGCCTGGTGGCGATGGCCAATGGCACCCGCTTTGAGGTGATCGTGGCCGACGACGCCTCAACTGATGCGACCCAGCAGCTGGGGCGGCAGCTGCCTTGGCTGCGGCTCTGGCGCAGCGAACACAACCAGGGCTTTCTCGATACCTGTAATGGCGCCGCGGCGCTGGCGCGGGGGGAGCTGCTGTTGCTGCTCAACAATGACGTGCTGGTGGGCGACCACGCGCTCGACCGGCTGGCTGAAACGTTTGCGCGCCAGCCAGAGGCCGGCGTGGTGGGGGCGGCGCTATGGAGTGCCGATGGCCGGCCCCAGGAGGTGGGCGGCATCGTGTGGGCCGATGGGCAGGTATGGAACCACGGCCGCAATGCGCCGCCAGAGCACGGCTTTGCCCTGGCCTATGAGCGCCAGTGCGATTACGTGAGTGGCTGCGCGCTGGCGATCCGGCGGCAGCTGTGGGCTGAGCTGGAGGGCTTTGATCCGCGCTACCGGCCGGCCTACGCGGAAGACACAGACCTGTGCCTGCGGGTGCGGCAGGCAGGGCGGGCGGTGTGGGTGCAACCGGCGGCGCGGATCCTGCACCTGGAGGGCCTGAGCCACTCGCGCAGCACCGAGCAGGGCCTCAAGGCCCACCAGGTGCGCAACCTGGAGCAGCTCCAGCATCAGTGGCAGTTCACGCTGGATACGGAGCAACCACCGGCGAGCCACCCCTGGCTGCTGGCAGCCGATCGAAGCTTGCTGGGCCGGCCGCTGGCGCTGCTGCTGCAACCCACATCTGCGGCGATCACCACCTGCTGGCAGCAGGGCTACGGAGTGCTGGCGCTGGGGGAGAGCCCACAGGTGGATGTGCTGGGGCTGCCGCTGGGCTGGCGGGATCTGGAACGCTGGCTGCTGGAGCAGCTGCCGGAGGGTGGGCCGCAGGTGCTGCTGGTGGGCGCACTGGAGGGAGCGGCCGGGGAGTTGGCCATGCGGCTGCAGCATCTCCGGCCTGAGTGGGCGCTGGTGGAAAAGCCCACTGAGCTACTGCCAAAACCGGAGGCGATACGGCTGCCGGTGCTACCGGGCTGGGACCGGCAGGAGCTGCGCATCCTGGCCAGCTCCACTGGGCTGCACACCGATGGCTGGTTGGAAACGCCGAGCCGGCTGGTGATTCAACTTTTGGGGGAAGGGGCGCTGGCCGGCGGCCTGCGTCTGGGGCTGTACTTGCCGGAGCAGGGGCTGCAGCGGGACGATCCAATGGTGTTGATTCAGCTGGATGTTGAAGAGCCGATCAGTCAGGTGCTCAAACCTGGCCTGAATACCTTTGTGGTGCCGTGCTCTGCGTCACCGGCACAAAGCGTGGTGGTGCTCAATCTGAGTGGTGAGCCATTGGTGCAGCCGGCCAATGCGAGCGATCAACGCCGCTTGATGGCGGTGCTGGCGGAACTGGAGCCCTGCCTGGCCAGTGCAGCGAATCGGTGCTGTTGATCGCGCCGATCACCCTGAGCGGGGATTTGGCTGCACTTCTTTCACCAGCAGGTGGTATCACCTGCTGAAGGGGCCTTGGGCCTTTGTAATAATCAGTTTTTCAGCCAATGATTGTCCCACAACTTGTAACCCAACTTGGCTTCAGCTCAGCTGCAAGCGCCGCCAGGGCGGCAAGGTGGAGACATATTCCGATCTTGTGAATGGCCGGGAGGGTTGCGACGTGGAGGAGGTTGTCATCGCCATAGTTCGTGATGAACGAAATCAGGAACAGCAGAGCGCCGGCGATCAGAGTGGACCAACCCTGGCGATCCGGCAGTCGGGACTTCGGGGTTGAAACGTCGGTTGATGGCGGTGTTGGTGGATCTGGAGAAGGGATTCAGCGGGGCTCCTATTGAGGCAGATCGGTGATGGTGCCTGACACATTGGCCGAGGCTGCCGGAGCCTTGGCGCTCTCAGCCTCGCTGGGGTCTGAGTTCTTCGATCAAGACCGCGAGGGCTTCACTCAGTTGGAGCCGATTGCGGGAGGTGTCTGAGAGGAGGAATCGGCACTGAGCAACAAGGCATCCAGCCTGGATTCGAGTGCGGCGAGCCGTTTGTTCTCTTTCCTCAGCTGCTCGATCTCGCTCTTCAACTGCCTCGTTCGCTGATCGATGTCGTAAACGGGTCGCCAGTTGAACATCGCCAGCAAGCGCCGCCAGGGCGGCAAGGTGGAGACCCACTCCGATCTGGTCAGCTGACTGGAGGCTTGAGAAGCGGAGGACGTTGTCATCGCCATAGTTCGTGATGAACGAAATCAGGAGCAGCAGGGCGCCAGCAATCAGGGTTGACCACCCCTGGCGATCCGGCAGCCGTGGCTTCTGGGTTGAACGGGGTAATCCCGAAAGACTTTCGAGTGAGTTCACCGTAGCGGCCTCAACCCATTCCGATTACCATAGTGCACCTGTATTGGTAGTGTTGTCGGCGGGTCTGCCGCCTCAAGGCAGCGGCGGTGCACAGCCACCAGTTGCCTGCAACGGCGCAGCAGCGCTGGCACGGGACACAAGCTGCTTCTGCTCAGCAACGACGCGCTGGTGGGGGCGGCGATGTGGAGCGCCGATGGCCGGCCCCAAGAGGCCCCCTCTGCCAGTCGCTCAGGGCTGGCTTGAACCCTGTTGTGGTGCAGCGCCCAGTGCCATGGGTCCGAGGCAGGGTGGTGATCAACTTGAGCGGGGCGCCACTGGTGCGGCCGGCCAATCCGAGCGACCAGCGCCGGTTGATGGCGGTGCTAGCGGAACTGGAACTCCTCCAGCAACACTGCCAGGGCTTCACTTAGTTGGAGCCGGTTGCGGGAGGTGTCTGCGAGGAGGAATCGGCATTGAGCAGCAAGGCATCCATTCTGGATTCGAGAGCGGCGAGCCGCTTGTTCTCTTTCTTCAGCTGCTCGGTTTTGTTCTTCAACTGCTTCAAGCGCTTCTCGCTTTCGAGAATCTGCTTCTCGCTCTCGTGCATCTGCCTCTTGCTTTCGAGAATCCGCTTCTCGCTCTCGAGCGATTCGATCCTCAACTTCTCTGTTTCTTGCTCGATGTCGTAGACGGGTCGCCAGTTGACCATCGCCAGCAAGCGCCGCCAGGGCGACAAGGTGGAGACCCATTCCGACCTGCTCAGAGGTCTGGAGGGTGCCGAAGTGGAGGAGGTTGTCATCGCCGTAATTCGTGGTGAACGAAATCAGGAGGAGCAGGGCGCCAGCAACAAGGGTTGACCAGCCTTGGCGATCAAGGAGCCGGGGCGGGCTGGAACGGGGAATCCCTGGAAGCCTTTCAGCGTCTCTCATAACCGTAGCGACCCCGAACCAACAGCCACAACTGCATAGTACGGCAGTACTGCCGCGCAGTGTCTCGGTGGTTTCACGGGTTCCCAGCCAAGCGCCTGCAGCGGATATCAGCTCCCCGGATCAAGCCCCCCTCCCGGCGGGCACCGCCACCCCCAGCGGGATCAATCAGTGAAGAGCCGCTTCAGTCCAGCGCAAGCCGCTGGCCCGGCCGAGAGGAGCACCATGTCGGCAGCGGCGATGGCGGGCTCCACGGCGGTGGAGACTTGGTGGTTGCGTCCGGAGCATTGGGCGGGATTCTGCTCGCAGCCGGAAGGTGCTGGGGCCTGCCGAGTGGGCTGGGGCCGTTGTTGCCATCGGCTTTCTGAGCTGGTCAGGGCCTCATGAACTGCAGCCCCAGCGGCGCTCGGGCCTCAGCCCTTGTGCTCATTCAGCCAGGCAGCGAGGTCGGCCGGACCCGTGAAATCCAGCAGCGCCTCGGCCAGACCCTCCAGCTGCTCCAGCGGCAGGGCCTGGATGCGGGCGGTGGAGGCGTCGGTCAGGGGGCCGCAGCGGCGGTTGAGCTGGCGGAGGGTCACCGAGGCGGCCTCTGCTGCACGGCCGCGGGCCTCGCCTTGGGCCTCACCTTCCTGCCGGCCTTCCTGCCTACCCTCCTCGATCCACTGCTGGGCAGCGCGGGTGTGGCGGAGGTCTTTGGCGGGAATTCCTGCGATCACCATGATCTCCTCGCGAGTGAGTGTGGGAAACCGTTCCACCAGCATAGGAAGAACGGCAGAGAGCAGATCCGGCCGGAGCTCGAGGATCCGTCGGGTGCTGACCTGAAGCTCAGCCTCAGGTCGCACCGGCAGCGTGAGCAGATTGAGCAGCGGGTCGAGATCAGCCTGCTGGCCCAATTCCTCCAGGCTCAGCCACACCACGATGGTGCACCTGAGGGTGGAGCTGGAGAAAGCGAAAGCTCTGGGCGCCAAGGCGATACTTGAACCCAGGCTTGCTGTGCATCTGCACCTCAAGCAGCACCACCGGTTGCTCCGGCCTGCCGGCCTCGCAGGCTTGCGGCCAGAACGCCCCATCGAGGCGATGGTTTGCCGCCTTCAACTCGGGCGCCGCAAAGCGATAGAGCGCATCCCCAGGGGAATCGGGCCCGAGCGAGGGAGCTGCCGCATCTGACGCCGGCAACAGCAAGGCGATCAGATCCGGTGCGCTCTGGAACAGCCAGCCCGTAGAACCAATGATCGGTTTTCAAGGATCACCAGCCTGCATAAAACAGCCGCCTGCCACATGGCAGCCCTCCAAACCACAACTGCATAGTACGCCAGTACTGCCCAGCGACCCGCTGGCC
>JAPLIB010000093.1 GCA_026389335.1 Cyanobacteriota bacterium
ACGAGACAAATTCACGAAAAAGTGCCGAAATCGAGCCTTCTGCTGGGAGGTACAGCCAACGATCGACCGAAAACAGGAAGAAATCAGTTGTAGCTGTGGAAAACTGATGCTGCGAGATGGTTTTTCTGCAAACTCTTAGGGCGGTGAGGCTGGTGGCGTGCCCTCGCTCCAGAGGGCGGCGATGCCCACCGGCGTGGCATGCCAGATGAAGCTGGAGGTGCTGCCGATCGAAGGTTCCTTGAGGGCCTCTTCCAGCAGTTCGCGGATCGCCATCGGTTGCCGGCCTTCGCCCTGATCCAGGTGGCCACAGCATCGGCAGGCTGGACCGGCAGGGCAATTGGCTGAGAGTTTTCGTGATGTGGCCCCCTACGGTGACCTCCTACGGAGGAGCCATGAGCGCGCTGCCGAGCCCGATCGCCTTAGTGCATGAGTGGTTCTCGCCCCGCTCGCTGGGCGGAGCGGAGCAGGTGGTGCGCCAACTGGACGCCATGCTCAGCGCTGTCGGCCGGCAGCCCCAGCTCCATGCCCTGGTCGATGGGGAAAGCCGCCAGGCCGGCAGCTGGCTGGCGGGCCGGCAGGTGCACACCAGCTTCATCCAGCGGCTGCCCTGGGGCGTGAGCCACGTGCAGCAGTATCTGCCGCTACTGCCTTTGGCAATCGAGCAGCTCGATCTGGCTGCCTATCCCCTGGTGTTGAGCAGCAACCACCTGGTGGCCAAAGGGGTATTGACCGGCCCGGACCAGCTGCATGTCAGCTATGTACACACACCGGTGCGCTACGCCTGGGACCAGATGCATCCCTATCTGGCCAGCTCCAGCCTGGCCCGGGGCCCCCTGGGTCCACTGGTGAGGCTGCAGCTGCATCACCTGCGCCAATGGGATGCGATCAGCAGCCTGCGAGTGGATGCCTTGGTGGCCAACTCCCGCTTCACCGCCCGGCGCATCTGGCGCTGCTGGCGGCGGCAGGCCCGGGTGGTGCATCCGCCGGTGGCGGTGGAGCGCTTCCGCTGGGATCAACCCCGCGACGACGTCTACCTGAGCCTCTGCCGTCTGGTGCCGAACAAGCGGGTTGATGTGGTGGTGGAAGCGTTCAACCGCACGGGCCTGCCCCTGGTGGTGATCGGCGACGGCCCCGAGCGACAACGGCTGGAGGCCCTGGCCGGACCTCAGATCCGCTTTCTGGGGCGCTGCTCCGATGACGAGGTGACCCAGTGGATGCAGCGCTGCCGCGCCTACGTCTATGCCGGGCTGGAGGATTTCGGCATTGCTCCGGTGGAGGCGATGGCCGCCGGTGCGCCGGTGATCGGCTATGGCGCCGGCGGTCTGTGCGACAGCGTGCGCTGCCTGGCCCAGGGCGCTAGCCAACCCACCGGGCTGCTGTTTGCGGAACAGACCGCCGCCTCCCTGGCGGCGGCGCTGGAACATTTTGAGTCCGGCCGACTGTGGCGAGCCCTGCCGGCCGAAGCCCAGCGCAGCTGGGCCGAGAACTTCTCTCCTGCCCGCTTCGAGCAGCGCCTGCTGCCCCTGCTGGAGCACCTGTGGGAGGCCCATCAGGCGCGGCTACGGCGAACAAGCGCCCCCCTGGATCTGAGGGGGCCACTGGCATGAGTGACCCCAAAGGCTGGAGTCCCAGTGAGACAGGTCCTTAGATTTCAGCATCGGCTGGGGGTCTGATGATTGCTGCGCCAGGACAGGCCTCAACCCCTGCGAACAACCCCTTACGGCCTGCCTTTGAACCCCGGCCTGCGCTTGAACTCCCGTCTGCCCGTGGACGCCGCCGCCCCGCCCCCCTTGCCCGGACGCCCTTGATTTCCGTCGCTTCGTTGCCGTTGCTCACGCCAACCCCGACGGCAGAACAGCTGATCGAGTTGCAGTCGCGGCGGGCACGCACCTTCAAGCGCAGCGGCGACATCATCTTCTCGCTCGCGGCCCTCACCCTCGGCGCCCCCCTGTTTCTGGCCCTGGGAGTGCTGGTCAAGCTCAGCTCACGCGGTCCGGTGTTCTATGTGCAGCAGCGGGTGGGCCGCGACTATCGCAGCTTCGGTTGTATCAAGTTCCGCACGATGCGCCGCGATGCGGACAAGGTGCTCAGTGCCCTGCTGCTCAGTTCCCCGGACCTGGAAGAAGAGTTCCGCAACGATTTCAAGCTCAAAAACGATCCCCGCATCACCCGGCTGGGTAAGTTTCTGCGCCGCTCCAGCCTCGATGAACTGCCCCAGTTCCTCAATGTGTTGCGCGGTGAAATGAGCCTGGTGGGGCCGCGCCCCATCGTGCGCAAGGAACTGCCCCGCTACGGCGTGCGCATGGATGAAGTGCTGGCGGTGCGGCCCGGCCTCTCGGGACTGTGGCAGGTGTCTGGCCGCAACAATCTCAGCTACGAGGAGCGGGTGGAACTGGATGTGCGCTATGCCCGCCATCGCAGCGTGCTGATGGATCTCACGATCATCTTCAAAACCATTGCGGTGATCCTTGATCCCCGTGATCGTGGCGCCTACTGAAACGATTCCCCGGCTTTCCACTTTCTAGCTGCACTTGCCAAGTCAATCTCTCAGCTGCTTGTTGGACTTGATGCGCAATTCCTGGTATTGGTGATGAACGTGCGATCATTACCGGGATCTGTATCAGCCTGGTCTGATCCAGTTTGCCGATGCCAATTGGCCGATGCCACCAATCCTGGCAGCAGGATCATGATTTTCATGGAGAGCGGACGTCTTGATTCCGCCGCTGCCACGGTGGCCTGCCATTTCCATTCCAGAAAGAAATGCGCCCCCATCACAATCAATCCATTCCTCAGCGGCTTTCCCTGGCCTGATCGAACGTTCTGGGTCATCGGGGTGAACCTGCTGCACCAGCACCGTATCCATCCTCGATTCGGCTGAGAAACCTCATCACCATCCAGGCAGCCTTCAGCTCAGAGGCAGCACCAGCCCACTGGCCAGTAGCCAGATCCACTCCAGCCTGGAGCTGAGCCTGAGAATCCGTTGCACGGCTTCGCCATCCGCGGCTGGATGCAAAGGTGCCAGCAGCGGCTTGATTTTCAATCCATCCGCATAGCGATTGGTGCCGCCCAGCCGAACCCCGGCCGCCAGGGCATAGGCCGCCTGGGAGACACCGGCATTGGGGGAAGGATCACTCGCCCCCTGCTCCAGGGCGCCGCAGAACCAGGCCAGGGTGCGGCCCGGCCGGGCCGCCGCCAGAGGCAGGCCCAGGGCCACCAAGCGACAGGGCAACCAGGTGAGCAGATCGTCCAGCCGCGCTCCGGCCGTCCCCAGCCAGGCCAGGCGACCGTGGCGATAGCCCAGCATCGAATCGAGGGTGCTCGCCGCCTTGAAGCCCCAGGCCAGGGCCAAGGGGCCGGGATAGGCCAGCTCAACCCCCTGGGGCAGCAACGTCAGCGGTTCAAATGCCAGGGGAGCAGCACCCCACAGGGCAGCCCCCACCAGCATCCAGAACAGCGGTGCGAACAGGCCATCCACGGCGTTTTCACTGGCGGTTTCAGCCGCCGCCCTGAGAATTTCGCCGTTGTCGAGCCCACTCACCTCGCGGCCGACGATCCAGGCCAGGCGCTGCCGCGCCAGGGCCGTATCGGGCAGGGCCCTCAACACATCTTCCACCGCCTGCTCCAAGCTGCGGCCGGCCAGGGCACTGGCGAGGCCGAGCAGCAGCAAAGGCAGGCCCAGCAGGGGCCAGGCCAGGGCCAGGCACTCCACGGCCCACCCCGCCAGGAGGCTGGCGCCCACTACCAACAGGGTGATCAGGCCCCCGGCCAGTCGTAACCGCAGTGGCTGGTCGCCAGCCCAGGCTTCAGCCCAGCGGCGCAGCTGCGTGATGGCAGCCCCCATGAGTTGGACCGGATGAATCAACCCATGGGGATCGCCCAGCAAGCGGTCGAGGCCGCAGGCCATGAGCACCAGCAGCCAACATTGCAGCGGCGGCACCAGGGGCTGTATCAAGGCCGCCTCCTGGTACCGCTGGCTGGCAACGACGCGATCAGGACGCCTTCAGCCAGCTGAACATCGAACGCAAGCCCTTGCCCACCTGCTCGATCGGATGCTGGGCGTCGCGCTCACGGCACTTCGTCATCTCCGGCTTGCCGGCCTCGCATTCAGCCACGAAATTGCGGGCGAAGGTACCGTCCTGGATGTCGGCCAGGATGCGCCGCATCTCGGCCTTGGTGTCGGCGGTGATCAAGCGCGGGCCGCTCACATAGTCGCCGTATTCGGCGGTGTTGGAGATCGAATCACGCATGGCGGTGAGGCCGCCCTTGACCATCAGGTCAACGATCAGCTTCACCTCGTGCAGGCACTCGAAATAGGCCAGTTCGGGCTGATAACCAGCTTCAACCAGGGTTTCGAAGCCAGCCTTCACCAGCTCAGAGAGGCCGCCACAGAGCACCGCCTGCTCGCCGAACAGGTCGGTTTCGGTTTCCTCCTTGAAGTTGGTTTCGAGGATGCCGGCGCGGGTGCCGCCGATGCCCTTGGCGTAGGCCATCGCCAACTCACGGGCGTGGCCGGAGGCGTCCTGCTCAATGGCGAACAGAGCGGGCACACCCATGCCGTTCTGATATTCCCAGCGCACGGTGTGGCCAGGGCCCTTGGGGGCGATCATCACCACATCCACATCGGCGGGCGGCTCGATCAGCCCGAAGCGGATGTTGAAGCCGTGGGCAAAGCTCAACACCTTGCCGGCGCTCAGGTGGGGGGCGATTTCGGCGTCGTAGACCGCCTTCTGGAACTCATCGGGCAGCAGCACCATGATCCAATCCGCCTTGGCACAGGCATCAGCGACGCTGAGCACCTCCAGGCCATCGGCACGGGCCTTGTCCGCCGAGCGGCTGCCCTCGTAGAGACCCACCACCACGTTCACGCCGCTGTCCTTGAGGTTGAGCGCGTGGGCGTGGCCCTGGGAGCCATAGCCAATAATGGCCACCGTCTTGCCGTTCAGCAGGCTGAGGTCGGCGTCGGAGTCGTAAAAGAGCTGGGCCATTCCGAGCGGCGGGCAAAGCAAAGAAGAAGCCTACCCAAGTGCCGGAGCGCTCCAGGGCAGGTTCGCACCGGGCTGTGGCTCCGGCCAGACGCCTCCTGACATCATCGCTGAATAGAAGCTTGCCGATCCGCTGCGATGCCCCTCCCCGTTGCCAATGATCCCGCCGCCCTGTTCGAGGCCCACATGCGGGCCGAGCTGGAGGCGGATCTGGACAGCACCATGGCCACGATGGTGGCCGAGCCCCACCTGCTCAACCTGGCCTCCGGCACTGGCGGCACGGGTCATGAGGGCGTGAAGGAGTTCTACGCCACCCGCCTGATCGGTCAGTTCTTTCCGCCGGATGTGGAGTTCATCCCGATCTCCCGCACGGTGGCTGATGATCGACTGGTGGATGAGATGGTGATCCGTTTCACCCACACCGAAACGATCGGCCACCTGCTGCCAGGGGTGGCACCCACCGGCCGGCGGGTGGAGATGGCCCTGGTGGTGATCGTGGGCGTGAAGGCAGGCAAGGTGGCCTACGAGCACATCTACTGGGATCAGGCCGGTCTGCTGGCCCAGCTGGGCCTGCTCGATCCGGCCGGCCTGCCGATCGCGCCCAACACGGCCTCCCAGTTGTTGGCGTTCACCGGCAAGGGCTGAACCTCCCCCCGGGCCGAATCAGGGAATGGGCTGGGACGCTAGAAGCGATCGGTGTGGTGATGCACCACGCGCCACTGGCCCGCTTCCTTGCGGAAGATCGTGGTGGCGCGGATGTCCGCCGTGATCACCTCGCCGGCTTTGGTCATGCCGCGGGTGCGCTCCACACACACCAGATAGCCCATCTCCGGGGTTTCGACGAAGCGGCGCTCATCGGCCACCAGGTTGCCCTCGAAGCCCATGGCGGACTCCTTGGTGAACTCCTCCATCACCGCTCCGCGCCCCGTGCAGATGACACCCATGGGGCCCAGATGGCTGATATCGTCCGCGTCCGACCAGATGGCTGAGAAGGCGGAGGCATCACCGGCCAGCAGGCGGTTGCCGGCCGCATAGAAGGCGTCGGCGGCTGCTTCGAGGGTGGTGGGCATGGAGTGGGCTGCAAGGCAAAGGTTCATGCCTTGGTGCTTCCCGGAACCGTTGAGGTGCCAGAGGGGGCGAGGTCCGCTGATCGGAACCGATCGCCCAGGACGGAGTCAGACTCCAGGGCAGCACCATGACTGGATCAAGGTAACCGCTAGGGACCCCCGAGAAGCCACCCAGGCTGGGCTTAACCCAGGCGCTGGCGCAGCAGGAACCTGCGGCCGGGTTTCCGGAGGGGAGGCGCTCAGGCCGGCTCAGGCCTCGCTGGGATGGGCGATCACCCGGTCGATCAAGCCGTACTCCACCGCTTCGGCAGCGCTGAGGAAGTAGTCGCGATCGGTGTCCTTGGTGATCTTCGCCAGCTCCTGGCCGGTCATGTCGGCCATGCTCTGGTTGAGCATGTCCTTGATGCGCAGAATCTCGCGGGCCTCGATTTCGATGTCACTGGCCTGGCGTTGACTGGTGCCGCCCAGGGGCTGGTGAATCATGATGCGGCTGTGGGGCAAGGCCAGCCGCTTGCCCTTGGTACCGGCGGTCAGCAGGAAGGCCCCCATGGAGGCGGCCAGGCCGACACAGATGGTCACCACGTCACTCTTGACGTACTGCATCGTGTCAAAGATGGCCAGGCCGGCGGTCACCGAGCCGCCAGGGGAGTTGATGTAGAGATAGATCGGCTTTGAGCTGTCATCCGAGTCGAGGTACAGCATCTGAGCCACCAGGCTGTTGGCGATGCTGTCGGTCACTTCCTGGCCGAGGAACAGAATCCGCTCGACGCCCAGACGGGTGTAAATGTCGACCCAGCGCTCGTACTGGCTGCCAGGAAGGCGATAGGGAACGCTGGGGGTGCCGATGGGCATGGGTCTTGCTGGTGGGGCGGTGAGGGCTGGTGGGGGAAAGAAAGGTGCTGAGCCCGCTGGGGACTCAGCCGATGCCGGCGGCCGTGGCCACTGGAGCAGGCAGATCCTTGCGGCTGTTGAGCACCCGGTCGATCAGGCCGTAGGTCTTGGCTTCCTCCGCCGTCAGATAGGTCATGCGGTCAGAGTCGCGGGAGAGATCTTCGATGCTCCTGCCGGTGTTCTCTGACAGCATCTCCAACATGGTGTGCTTGTTGTGCAGCACTTCCTTGGCCCGGATCTGGATGTCGCTGGCCTGGCCCCGGGCGCCGCTGCGGGGCTGGTGCAGCACGATTGAGGCATGGGGCAGGGCAGCTCGCTGGCCCTTGGTGCCGGCACTGAGGATCATGGCGGCAGTGCCCATGGCCTGACCAATGCAGATGGTGTGCACCGGCGGCTTCACGTAACGCAGCGTGTCGCAGATGGCGAATGCTTCGGTTTCAAAGCCGATCGCATCGCCCGAATACCAGCTGGTACCAGTGGAGTTGATGTAAAAAAAGATCGGCTTCTCCGGATTGTCGAATTCCAGATAAAGCAACTGGGCAATGATCAACTCAGTTACGTCGATGCCCATCTGACGCTTGGCTTCGTCATCAGAGAACAGGGGCAACCCCAGATAGACGATCCGCTCCTTCAGCAGCAGCGAGGGCAGATCGGGGGGTGGGGTGCGCATCACGGCGGAATCGCCGTAGTAGGGGGCCGACACCGTCATCCGCACACATCATCAGGCTTGGAACCGGAGCCTAGCTGGCTCCGGGAGGCAGCGGTTCCTGCGGGCTGGTGGGTTTGCCTCCTACAGCCCGGGCAGCGGACTTGCCCTGGGCTTTGGCGGACGGTGACTCCAGGCCCTTGATGGCAGGGCTGTCGGCCCCCTTGTCGCCGCTTTTTTCGCTGGGGCCCTTCTCACAGCGGGCGAAGACGATGCGGCCAGTGGGGGTCTGCAAGGCTCCGGTGATGGTGACGGCGAGCCGCTCGCCGATGCGGCGACGGGCATCTTCCACCACCACCATGGTGCCGTCCTCCAGATAGCCCACCCCCTGATCGGCCTCCTTGCCCTCGCGCACGATCTTGAGCTGCAGGTCATCGCCGGGCCGGACCTCCGGCCGCAGGGCAATCACCAATTCGCTGAGGTTCATCACCTTGAGCTCCTGAACCTCAGCCACCTTGGCCAGGTTGTAGTCGGCGGTGAGCAGGGTGCCGCCGGTGTCAGCGGTGAGCTTGAGCAGCTTGTCGTCGGCGCCATTGCCCTCATAACGGGTGCTGTTCACCACCAGCCGGCGTCCGTACTGGGCGCGCAACTCCGACAGCAACTTGAGGCCGCGGCGGCCCTTACCCCGCTTCTCGGCATTGGCTGAATCGGCAAGCGCCTGGAGTTCGTCGATCACAGCCTGGGCCACAATCACCTGCCCTTCCAGCAAACCCGAGGCGAGCAGCCCGCGAATGCGGCCGTCGATGATCACGCTGGTGTCGAGGATCTTGGCGCTGGCTGGTTGCAGCACCCCTTCGGCCACCAGCAGAGCCTCGGTGCTGGAGGGATTGAACAGCCGCAGCAAGGTGCGTCCGTGGACTTCGGCCAGGTTGTAGCCCAGCACCCCAAAAAACACATTGCTCAGCACCGCCGCCAGCGGCTTGACCAGCACCACCTCCCAGGGCAGGGGCAGCAACAGAATCGGCGCCAGCAACAGGTTGGCCACCAGCAGTCCCAGGATCAAGCCGACGGCGCGGCTCACCAGCAGGTCGGTGGGCATGCTGCGCACCTGGGCCATCAGCCGCCGGCGCAGCTGCTGGAACATGAAACCGGCGATCAGGCCGAAGAAGGCGCCGAAGCCCGCGAGCACGCCACGCAGACCCTCGAGGTTCGTCACCTCCAGCAGCAGCTTCTCCGGCAGCAGGTCCACACCAAGCCAGCCGGTGGCCGCACCGGAGATCAGGAACAGCACCAGGATGAGGGTGTCCACCATGCCGGAATCGTGTGGTGGCCCATCACTTCAGCCCTGAAGCATGCCCGATCTGCAGCCGATTTACAGGCAGGGGTTACCGCCCGTGATGGGACCCCCATCAGCTCGCGAGACGCTGCGCCCACCGCGCTCGGCCTATGTGCACATCCCCTTCTGCCATCGGCGCTGCTTCTACTGCGATTTCCCGGTGGTGCCCCTGGGTGATCGGGCCGATGGCGCCGGCGGCAGCGGCAGCGCCTCGATCGCCGCCTACCTGGAGCTGCTGCAGCGCGAGATCAGCACAGCGCCGCCGGGTCCGCCCCTGTCCACCGTCTATCTGGGCGGCGGCACCCCCTCGATACTGAGCCCCGATCAGGTGGGCGCCCTGCTGATGGCCCTGACGCACCGCTATGGCCTGGCACCGGGAGCGGAGATCAGCCTGGAGATGGATCCGGCCAGTTTCGATCAGGCGCGTCTGGCTGGCTATCTGGCGGCGGGGATCAACCGCGTCAGTCTTGGGGGCCAGAGTTTCGATGACGCCGTGCTGGCGACTCTGGGGCGGCGCCATCGGCTGGCGGACCTGCTGCAGGCCACCGATTGGCTGCGGCGTGCCCAGGCCCGGGCTGAGTTGGCCAGCTGGAGCCTGGATCTGATTCAATCCCTGCCGGGGCAGGGGCTGGCCCATTGGCAGCAGCAACTGGATGCGGCCCTGGCGGAGCAGCCGCCCCACCTGTCGGTGTATGACCTGATCGTGGAGCCCGGCACCGTGTTCGAGCGCCGCCTGGGGCGGGGCGAGCTGGAGCTGCCGGATGAGGATCTGGCCGCCGATCTCATGGACCTCACCCAGCGGCAACTGAGCCAGGCTGGCTACGGCCACTATGAAATCTCCAACTACGCCCTGCCCGGCCACGCCTCCCGGCATAACCGCGTCTACTGGAGTGGCGCCGGCTGGTGGGGCTTCGGCATGGGGGCCACGGCGGCGCCCGATGGCATTCGCCAGGCGCGGCCTCGCACCCGGGAGGCCTATGCCGCCTGGTTGGCAGCCCGGAGCGCCCCAGCCCCTGCACGGGACGCCACCGCAGGTGAGCCGGCAGCCACCCAGGGCATGGCGAGCGATGAGCGCTGGATGGTGGGCCTGCGGCGGCGGGAAGGGGTGAATGCCAGGGAGCTGGCCGCCGCCGCCGGCCTGGACCCGTGGGAGCTGGTGGCGCTGCGTCAGGAACTGGCCGTTTTCGAGGAACGCGGCCTGTTGCTGGTGGAAGGGGATCGTTGGCGGTTGAGTGATCCAGCCGGCCTGGCCCTCAGCAATGCGGTGCTGCGGGAGCTGCTGGCCTGGTGGCCGGCTGGGACGGTCGCTGGGCGCTGATCCACTGGCGCAAGGCCTGCACCGCCAGACCCCGACCATCGAGCAACGGTGGCGAGAAGGGCGGTTGGCGACTGGTGAGGCCCAGCAGGTCTGCGGTGACACGCACCTGGCCATCGCAGGCCTCACCGGCGCCGATGCCGATCACGGGGATGCGCCGATCGCGGCTCAGCTCGGTGGCCAGCTCCGCCGGAATGTGTTCGAGCACCAGGGCGAAGCAGCCGACGGCCTCAAGGCGTTCCGCCTGGCGGCGCAGGCGATCCTGGGCGATCGGATCCCTGGCCTGACGGCGATACCCCAACTGATGCACCGACTGGGGGGTGAGACCGAGATGGCCCAGCACCGGAATGCCACTGCGCACCATGCGATCAATCACCACCAGCGTTTCCGGCTCAGCGCCTTCCAGCTTGACGCCCGCCGCCGGGGCCTCCTTGAGGACGCGACCAGCGGCGACCAGGGCTTCATCAGCACCGCATTGATAACTCAGAAACGGCAGATCGCAGATCAGCAGGGGCACGGGTCGATCATTACCGCAGCGCCACTGCTCCTCGCGCCAGGCATCAAGACCGCGACCGGCGGCGCGGCAGTGATGCAACATCTCGTCGAGGGTGACGGGCAGGGTGGTGCCGTAGCCGAGCACCGTCATCGCCAGGGAATCCCCCACCAGGACCATGTCGGCGCCGGCTTCAGCCACCACGATCGCCGAGAGGGCATCCCAGGCGGTCAGCATCGCAATCGGCAGGCCTTCCTGTTTGCGAACGATCAGATCAGCGGGACGCATCGACGCAGGCCGGCGTTGTGCTGCCAAGCCTGGCATCCGACAGTGCGGCCCTCATCCAGGCGACACCGCTGCGATTGCTACACTTATTTCGACTCGGACCCATGCGGCCCGGACGCCCAAATCTGGTCAGGACCGGAAGGGAGCAGCCACACGGGATGCTCCAGGCAGGCGTGGACTCCGGGTCACCCAAATGACGCAGGCCTGGGCGAAGTTTCCTTTGGTTTTGCGGAATAGGTGTTGAGCAGGAGCTCAAAAAGCGCTCGCGTTCCTGCAAGACGCGACTCGCCCCCGAAGGTCAGCGAGCCGAACAGCTTGAACGTTGGCGAGGAGCCGGCGGAAATACCCCGCAGCAGATTTCACCAGTGCTCAGCCGGTATTCTCGCGCAAGCAGTCGCTCAACACTGGACTGCCGGGGGCTAAGACGACGTCCACCATGGCCGAGACAGGTTTTCCAGCAGTCCCTTTGGAACGTATTGCCAGGAGCCCCATCCTGAGCAAAGAGTCCGCACCTGCTTCGGACCAGCACCCGGCGCGGTCTCAGGACGATCTCATCTGGACCGCAGCTCGGGCCGGTCTGGCGCTCAAGATCGATCGCTCTGCGATGGATCTGGTTGAGCCAGCAAGTCGAGATTCATTCACGGCTGTCTCAGCATGATTCCGAAGCGAGTCTTCTCGGCAGCGGAAATTTCGCCGATGTTCTTTTCGGAGATCGCCGGCCACCAGGCTCCCCAGCCAAGCCGCCGAAGGTGAGATGGGTCCATCTCCAGGCAGAGCTTCAGCGGGTGTTGCGGCCGCCCATCGATACCGCAACCGATTGAGTGCCGCCTGAAGGGGGTCGCAACCAGCCTGCAGATCAGGCCGCAGCGCCCTCCCTTGCACCCCCAAAGCTCGTAGCCAGTCATCACCGGAGAGCCGTCAGCAGCCCCGCAGCAGTCCGATCCAGAAGTGCCAGAACCAGCTGAAGCCACAGGCCCATGGCACGGCTCCCGTTCTGCGTCCTTCGTACATTGATTTGCGATCAGCAGCGAGTCTGGAGGCGTGCAGCAGAAAAGCTCAACACTCAGAGCCCCGAGGCTCCAACTTCAACCCTGGGGACCACTGTCCTGGTTCGCCACGGCCTTGTAGGCGCACTGCCTTCTAGAAGCACTGCCTTCTAGAAGCTCTGCCTTGCACGACAACAGGGCTCTGGCCCTCAGTCGATATGGCCCTGACGGTTGCGTAGGAAGGGAGGAATCATGGCGCCGCGTTCCTCGGGCAAGGCGGTGAGGGCATCAACGAAGCTGCTGCGGCTGCTGCGCTCCGGGCGGTAGATGCCGCCGCTCTCGAAGCCCGTGGCAATCACCGTCACATGGATCTCACCCTCAAGGCTTTCGTCCACCACTGCGCCAACAATGATGTTGGCGTCTGGATCGACCATGTCGTAGATCACTTCCGAAGCGGTGGTCATGTCCTCAAGGGTCATGTCCTTGCCGCCACTGATATTGATCACGCAGCCGCGTGCTCCATCAATACGGGCCGACTCCAGCAGGGGGCAGGTCATGGCAGCCTGGGCCGCTTCGCTGGCGCGGGAGCGGCCCGAACCCACCCCGATGCCCAGCAGGGCGGTGCCGGCATCCGCCATCACCGAGCGAACATCGGCGAAGTCGACGTTGACCAGGCCCGCCTTGGTGATGATGTCGCTGATGCCCTTCACGCCCATACGCAGGACGTCGTCGGCCGCGCGGAACGCATCCTGCAGGGCGGCGCCGGCGATCGCATCGCGCAGACGATCGTTGGGGATCACGATCAGGGTGTCGACATGCTCCGCCAGGCGGGCGATGCCCTCCTCAGCCTGACGCAAGCGCTTGCGGCCCTCGAAGCCAAATGGTTTGGTGACGATGCCCACGGTCAGGGCGCCACATTCCTTGGCCACCTCGGCCAGGATCGGAGCAGCGCCGGTGCCGGTGCCACCGCCCATGCCGGCGGCGATGAAAACCAGATCCGCCCCCTGAAGGGACTGCTGCAGATCGGCGCGGGATTCCTCGGCGGCCTTCTGGCCGATCACCGGATTGCCGCCGGCACCGAGGCCGCGGGTGAGCTTCTGACCCAGCTGGATGCGCTGTTGGGCCGCCGATTGAAGCAGGGCCTGGGCATCCGTGTTGAGCACCCGGTAGCCCACGCCCTGCAGATCGGAGGCAATCATGCGATTGACGGCATTGCTGCCGCCCCCACCAACGCCGATGACCTCGATCCGCGCCGACTGGCTCGGCACGATCCCATTGGATTGGGGTGAGGTCTCGCTCATGTCTTGATGCTCCTGAGGGGAAGCCGGCTGGTCCGACTGGTCAACGGATGAAGAGTTGTCCTGATCGCGGGTGATCGCGGGGTGCGAAGGAGGGAATCCGTTGATCGACGGCTGCATTATGTGCGGGGCAGGGGCGGGAGCCTGTTGGTGTTGTACAGAATCCCTTCAAAAGCTTAGGAGCGCAATCCCCTGTGAGGAATGGCTGGCTTGCCGGTGGGAGGAATCACTGAGCACCCAGGGGCTTGCGAGCGTGGGCCGGGCCGCCGTCATTGCTGTCAAGCACCGGGCCGGGCAGGCTCAGTTCGGGCTGTTCCGGATCGCTGAGATCGATCAGCTGGAATTGTCGACCCTTCAACTGGTTGGGCAGCGTGTGAATGAGATGGGCCGCCACCTCCAAGCGCCGCCGCAGTTTGCCATCGGCCGGGCCGAGCCGCAGATCACCGAGTTCAGTGGTGGTGAGCCAGATGCTGCCGTCGGGCTCGAAGCGGATCTGCCGCAGGCCCGGGCCCAGGGCGGGTCGGTTGGCCAGCAGCAGCACCACCGCCGGACGATGGCGTTCATTCCAGCCGCTCACCAGCAGATCCTGGCTACGGGGATTGAGAACCACGGCGGCCTGATTGGCCGTGATCCAATTGCCCCGCTGATCGATGGATCCCAGCTCCAGGCCGGCAGCCGTACGGCGCTGGGCCCGGGCAACGGCTTCCCGGTCCATCAGGTCGATGCGCAGGCGGGGAGGCAGCATCAGCCGGGTCACACGCACCTGCTCCACCGGCAGAGCCTCGGCCAGCTCCGCCTTCAGTTGCCTGGGACTGAGCGCGAGCAGGGGCTGGGGGAACTGCAGATGGGCAGCGGCGATCACCTGGTCACGGCTGACGAGCCGGCTGCCCACCACCTGCACCTGGGACGGATCACGCAGGCTCCAACCCTGGCGCAGCAATCCGTAGCCCAGGCCCGCAGAGATCAGACTGAACACCACCAGCCGCCAGAGATTGCGCCAGCGCTCCGCCCGCCGCTGCTGGCGCAGCTCCCTGCGGCGCTCTGAGCCGGGGGGCAAGGGGGAGCCAGCTGGCCGGGGGGCTTCCTGGGGTTCGCTCTCGCTCATAGCTCGCAGCGCGAGCGCGCCATCAACTCCTCGATCCAGCGCCGCGCCCGCTGGGCATCGGCGAAGGGCAGATCCTGCTGCTGGCCGTCGCCCACCAAGCGCAGGCGGCAGGCCCCGTGGCTTTCTTCGGTGAGCGGCGCTTCACCGGAACCGAGGGAGAGCAGCTCCACCAGCTCCAGCTGCTTGATCACAAACTCACCTTCAGGCTGGAAGCTACCCGCCTCAAAGCGACTCCAACGCAGGAGGCCGTCGCGCAGGCAGGCGGCACCACAACTGTCCAACTTGGCCAGCTCCGCCCCCTCGGCCCACTGGCGAAAGAGGGTCTGGCGGCGCCGCTCCAGCCAGCCCAGGGCGGCCAGCAGCACGAACACCAGCAACAAGGGCAACCAGAGCAGGCCGTGAATCATGCCGCCGCACCTCCGAAGTGATGGCGTTGCGCAAAGGATTCTCTCGCCCCCAGCACCAGTTCGTGCACCAGGTCTTCGAGTGGCAACCCCGTGGCCTGCCACAGCATCGGATACATGCTCTGGCTGGTGAAACCGGGCAGGGTGTTGATTTCGTTGAGCCAGAGATCACCGCTGCTCTCGTCGTAGAAAAAATCCACCCGCGACAGGCCGGCGGCGGCCACCGCGCGACAGGCCGCGATCGCCAGCACCTGGGCCCGCTGCGCCAGCGCCTGGGGCACGACCGCCGGAATGACCGTATGGCTGCGCCCGTCGCTGTACTTGGTTTCGTAGTCGTACCAATCCGCCTCGAAGCAGATCTCGCCGAGCACCGAGGCCCGCAGCTGCCGGACTCCGAGCACGGCACACTCCAGCTCCCGAGCGGTGACGCCCTGCTCCACCACCAGACGCGGATCCAGCGTGGCGGCCAGCTGCAGGCCCGCCAGTAGGCCGGGGCGGTCGATGGCCTTGCTGATTCCCACCGAAGATCCCATGTTGGCGGGCTTGACGAAGCAGGGGTAGCCCAGGTGAGCCTCCAGGCGCTCCAGCAAGGCGTCGGGATCGGCCTGGAGTTCGGCCGCATCAAGGCAGACGTAGGGGACCTGGGGCAGCTCGGCGGCCGCAAAGGCTGCCTTCATCGCCTGCTTGTCCATGCCCACCGCTGAACCCAGCACGCCGGAACCGACAAAGGGCACCTGCATCAGCGTGAACAGCCCCTGGATCGTGCCGTCCTCCCCATTGGGGCCATGCAGCACCGGGAACCACAGCTCCACCTCCAGGGCCCCGGCGGGAAACCCCCGAAAACCAGCGGCACCGTCAGGGTCTGGCAGGTCAGCGGCCAGGGCCGGCGTGCCCCGCTCCAGCACCCGCTGGGCCACGGCCGGCGGCCACCAGCGCCCCCGCTGGTCGATGTAGAAGCAGCTCACCCGATAGCGCTCGGCGTTGGCCCCCCGACCCAGGGCCGCCAGCACGGTGGCGGCGGAGCGGATCGAGACCGCATGCTCGCCGGAGGCTCCCCCGAACACCAGGCCGAGGTGGGTGGGGAGCTGGGTCATCATCGGCCGATCGCGGCGCCAAACGTATCAGCCATCGGGCCGCTGACCAGGGTGCGGCTGTGGCCAATCAGTCTGAGGCGGCCGCGCTGGCCTCAGGCGAGACTGCCGCTGAGCGAAAAGGGACGCACCGCTTCGATCCGCACCGCCACCACCTCGCCTGGGGTGATGCCGCTGCCATCAGGCCGCTGGGCCGGGAAAAACGTGAGGCGGTTGCTACGGGTGCGGCCCATCAACTGCTGGTCGTTCTTGAGGTTCACCCCCTCCACCAGCACCGCCTCGACCCGACCGAGATAGCGGCCGCTGCGCTGGCGGGCGACCTGCTCCACCAGGGCATTGAGCTCCTGCAGGCGCGCCACCTTGACGGCCTCCTCCAACTGGTCCGGCCAGGTGGCCGCGGGGGTGTTCGGCCGTGGTGAGTAAGCGGCGGTGTTGACCAGATCGAAGCCGATCTCCTCGATCAGCGCGAGGGTGCGGCGGTACTGGGCATCGGTTTCACCCGGGAAGGCGACGATCACATCGGCACTGATCGAGGCATCGGGCATGCGCCGGCGGATGCGCTCGATGATGCGTCGGTAGCGCTCCACCGTGTAGCCCCGGGCCATGGCCCGCAGCACGTCGTCGTCGCCGCTCTGGAAGGGGATGTGGAAATGTTCACACACCTTGGGTAGATCGGCGCAGGCGTCGATCAGCCGATCGGTGAAGTAGCGGGGATGGCTGGTGGCAAAGCGGATCCGCTCCAGCCCCTTGACGTCGTGGACGTGCTGGAGAAGGTCGGTGAGGGTGTGGGCGCGGCGGCCCTCCGGCGTGATGCCTGGCAGATCGCGGCCATAGGCATCGATGTTCTGCCCCAGCAGAGTGATTTCCCGGATGCCCTGGGCCGCCAGGCCCTCCATCTCCAGGCGGATGGCCTCCGGCAACCGCGATTGCTCCCGGCCCCGCACCGCTGGCACCACGCAATAGGTGCAGCGCTCATTGCAGCCGTAGATCACGTTCACCCAGGCGCAGACCGTGCTGTCACGGCGGGCCGTGGTGATGTCTTCAAGGATGTGGTGTTCGCCCGTAGCCACCACCTGCTGGCCGCTCTCCACCTGGGTGAGCAGGGTTTCAAGCCGATTGGCGTGCTGGGGGCCCATCACCAGATCCAGCTCGGGCACTCGCCGCAGCAGCGCCTCCCCCTCCTGCTGGGCGACGCAGCCGGCCACCACCAGGGTGAGATGGGGGTTGTCGCGTTTGCGCTGGGCCTGGCGCCCCAGGTAGCTGTAGACCTTCTGCTCTGCGTTGTCGCGGATCGTGCAGGTGTTGTAGAGCACCAGATCGGCACTGTGTTCGTCGCTGCCGACGCTGTAGCCCATGGCCTCGAGGATTCCGGCCATGCGCTCGGAATCGGCCTTGTTCATCTGGCAGCCGAAGGTGGTGATCCAGTAGCTGCCGCGGCCGGGGGCAGGGCCGGCCGTGGGGATCGCCATGGAATGGAGGCTGGTCTCGGTGGCAGTCATGCCGACATTTTCAGCCATGGACCGCCAGCGCAGAACCTGTTCCACTCGCTGTCGCCGGCCCAGGGGAGGAGTCCGGAGCGACTGGATGGGCTTGGGACGGTGGCCCTGGCGCTGCGCTGACAGTTTGACTGCGCCCGGCCTGTGCCAGCGTGAGGCAAAAGCCGGCCAGCTCCACGTTCACCATGCATTGCAGTCTGCGCCGCTTCCCCCTCACCAAGGCCGTCCCCCTGGCCATCAGTCGCGGCACCACGGCGGCGGTGGAACACCTACTGGTAAGTGTTGAGCATGGGGGCATCACCGGCCTGGGCGAAACCGGCGGATTCGAGACCGGCCATCGCCACTACGACAGCGAGGCCATCGCCCGCGAACTGGAAGCCCTGTTTCCCCGGCTGATCGGTCTGGCGCCCCAGCCGCTCCAGGCCCTGGAACCGCTGCTGGCCAATCTCTCACCACCAGCGCGCTGCGGGCTTGATCTGGCCCTGCACGACTGGTGGGGCAAGCGGCTGGGTTTGCCCGTGCATCAGCTCTGGGGACTCGATAGTGCACTGGCGGTCCCCACCAGCGTCACCCTGGGACTGGGTTCGGTGGAATCGGTGTTGCAGCGACTGGAGCGCTGGTGGGCCCAGCTGCCGGCCAGTCGCATCAAGCTCAAACTCGGCAGCCCGGAGGGTCTGGAGCACGACCGCAGCCTGGTGGAGGCCGTGGCGGCGGCCCTGGAGCGGCGGCGCCAGGAGCGGGGCGAGGCCCTGGAACTGCAGGTGGATGCCAATGGCGGCTGGGATACCGCCGCGGCCCGCTCGATGCTGGGCTGGCTGGCCGAGCGTGGCGTGGTGCTGGTGGAGCAACCGCTGCCGCCCCTGGAGGATCCCGATGCCGACTGCGCCGCCTTCGCCGCCCTCGAGCTCGATTGCCCGATCCCGCTGGTGGCCGATGAGAGCTGCTGGAACCTGGCCGATGTGGTGCGTCTTGCCCCCTATGTGGATGGGGTCAACATCAAGCTGCTCAAGAGTGGCGGCCTGAGCGAAGCCTTGCTGATGGCTGAGGCGGCGCGGCGCCTGGGACTGGGGGTGATGGTGGGTTGCTACTCCGACAGCGCCCTGCTCAACGGCGCCGCCGCCCAGCTGCTGCCCCTGATCCAGTGGCCCGATCTCGACAGCCATCTGAACCTGCTCGATGACCCCTTCGAGGGACCGCGGCTGGAGGCCGATCGGCTGCTGGCCGGCCTGACCCCGGGCCTGGGGGTGACAGCCAAAGCAGCTGGGGAGGCGGCGGCAGGGCTGGAGCTGGGCCCGTGCTGAGCGCCGCAGCGCCTGTGGTACTGCTGCTGCACCATGGTCTCGACAATCTCGGTGGCAAGACCGGCCTGACCTTGCTGCGCTATCGATCGGGGCCGATCCTGGCCGTGATCGATCCCGACCATGCAGGGGGCTGCCTGCGGGAGATCACCGGCATCGATCGCGCCATCCCCGTGGTGGCCTCGATGGCCCAGGTCCTGCCGCTGCTGACTTCGGCGCCATCCAGCCGGGCCGACGGCAGCGATCCGTACACACCGGTGGCGGTGGTGGGCCTGGCCCCGGCCGGAGGGCGCCTGGATGAAGGGGTGCGGGCCGATCTGGAGATCGCCCTGCAGGCGGGCCTCTGCCTGGCCAGCGGCCTGCACACCCGGCTGGGGGACGATCCCCACTTGGCGGCCCTGGTGCAACCAGGCCGCTGGATCTGGGACCTACGCCAGGAACCCGCCGATCTGCCGGTGGCCTCCGCCCTGGCCGCCAGCCTGCCGGGGCGACGCTGGTTGGCCGTGGGTTCCGACATGTCGGTGGGAAAGATGAGCGCCTGCCTGGAGCTGCAGGCGGCGGCCGCAAGCCGGGGCCTGGACGCCCGCTTCGTTGGTACGGGACAGGCCGGCATCCTGATCAGTGGCCGGGGGGTGGCCCTCGATGCGGTGCGAGTCGACTACGCCGCCGGCGCCGTGGAGCGGGCCGTGCTCGATGCCGCCGAGGCAGCCGGGCCGGACACCCTGGTCCTGGTGGAGGGGCAGGGCTCCTTCTGCCATCCAGGTTCCAGCGCCACCCTGCCGCTGCTAAGGGGCAGCCAGCCCACAGCCCTGCTGCTCGTGCATCGCGCCGGTCAGGCGACGATCCGCAATCACCCCCAGATTCCCCTGCCACCGCTGAACGAGCTGATCACGACCCTGGAGGCGATAGCGGCCCTGGCCCGTCCCCAGGGCGCCGCAGCGCCGCCGCCACGGGTGCGGGCGATTGCGCTGAACACCGGCCATCTCGGGGCCGATGCCGCCGCCGAAGCAATCGCCGCCACGGCCGCTCTCACTGGCCTGACCTGCCACGACCCGGTGCGAGCCGGTGGCGGCGGCTTGCTGGAGGCCCTGCTAGCGCAGGCTGGTTAAAAAAACAGGCCCAGTGCCAGAGACACCGGACCTTAAAGGGCGAGCGAGGGGACTCGAACCCCCGAATAGTGGCGCCACAAGCCACTGCCTTAACCTCTTGGCGACGCCCGCCGCGCAAATGGGAACCTACAACATCGGCTGGCCTGAATGAGGCGCTGATCATGCCGGCCCGTACCGGGGTCCGGCCAGCACCATGGGGACCGGAGGCGTGCTGGCGCTGGACGGGATTCTGGGCCTCAGGCCCGATACCAGGCATGCCGAGGCGAGCTGAGGCGACCAGGCTCACACCGCAGATCGGTCTCAAGCGGGCGGCCATGCGGCCGGCCGGTGAAGGCCGAATGGGCCGCCGGCCCGCTCCGGATGGCAACAGGGTCGTCATTTGCAATTCTGGGAGAGATCACCGCCAGCTGGCGCTTGCCTCCCTCCAGCTTCACCACCACCTCCACCCTGCTTGGCATCCTGGCGACAGCCGGCGGAGCGATTGGCCTGGCCGCCACCAACCCGGGGCCGGTTGAGTTTCAGGAGTTCGCCGCCGAACAACTCACGGGCCTGATCACTGAGGAGATCTGCCACGAGGACGGCCTGCCCCTGATGTTGCGTCTGGTGATCCGGGACTGCCCTGCGGTGGTGGCGTCCCAGCGTCAGGTGCTGGGGAATCTGGCGCTGGAGCATTCCCGCCGCCGCAATCTGGTCCTGTTCAGCCTGTACAGCACCGAACTGGGCGGCGAGCGGATCCTGCCGAATTGGAGCCTGCCCCGCTACCACGCCCTCACCCTGGCAGCAGCCGGGCGGTTCGTGCTGTTGCGCACCGGTCAGGACAATGGGTCCACCCGAGCCGAAAGGCCCTGAATGGGACCAACCCCATGAGCCGGCCTGAACGGCTGCCGCCGCTGCTGCTGCCAAGGGCCCTGCTTGATCCCCGGCTCGAGGGTCTGGGACCCGCCGATGACGACGGCTTGGTGGCGGTTCAACTTGAGCACCTCGAGGGGCGGATCAGCGCCATCCACCCCTGGCCCGATCCGGGGCACTCAGCTCCACAGCAGCGGGCTGCCGCCGCTCTGCCGCTGGCGATCACACCGCCGGTGGAGCCCCATGCCCATCTCGACAAGCCCTTCACCGCCACGGCCTTTCCCAACCGGGAGGGCACCGTGGCCGGGGCCTTCACCGCCAACATCAACGAGTCGCAGAGCCGGGATCTCGAGGCGGTGCTGGCCCGCGCTGAACAGGGGCTGAAGCTGGCCTGGAGCCATGGGTTGCGCAGCATCCGCAGTCATGTCGACAGTCTTGGCGCCGCCGCCGACCCGAGCTGGGAGGCCCTGAGCACCCTTCGTCAGCGCTGGGCCGGACGCTTGGAGCTGCAGCTGGTGGCGCTGGTGCCGGTCCAGCACTGGCTCACTCCCGCAGGAGAGGCCCTGGCGGCCCGGGTGGCCGCCGCCGCCGGGATCCTGGGCGGGGTGATCGGGCCCCCCTTCGCCTCCCGCCGCCGCGATCGGGACGGCGTGGTGGCCCTGCTGCGGCTGGCGGAACAGCTGGGCTGCGCGGTGGATCTGCACATCGATGAGGGCAGCAGCGATCCGGGGCGGGGCGTGGCGATGGTGGGCCGCGAGCGGCTGGCCCAGCGCAGCGAGGTGCCCCTGGTGTGCAGCCATGCCAGCAGCATGGCGCTGCTGGCAGCTGAACCCTGCCAGCGCCTCTGCGACACGATCGCCGCCGCCGGCATCGGCGTGGTCGCCTTGCCCACCACCAATCTCTGGCTGCTGGGCCGGCGGGCGGGCCATACGCCCCTGCAGCGCATCCAGGCGCCGATCCGCCAGCTGCAACTGGCCGGCGTCGAGGTGGCCCTCGGCGGCGACAACGTTCAGGACCCCTGGTACCCGGGCGGCGCCTTTGATCCGATCGAGCTGCTGCGGCTGGCGACCCTGATCAGCCATGTGGTGCCCTGGCAGCGGCAGGGCCTGGCCCCCTTCACCACCGCCCCCTCGCGGTTGCTGGGCCTGGCCTGGGATGGGGTGCTGCGCCTGGGGGCGCCAGCCGATCTGCTGGTGCTGGGGGCCAGCTCCTGGGGGCAGCTGCTGGCCCAGGCTCCCCAGCGACGGGTGCTGCGGGGCGGCCAATGGCTGCCGCCACCGCCAGCAGAGAGACTTTCCCCCTTGCTGGCTTGCCTGCCGCACCAACCATGACCCTCTCCCAGCTGCCCGATCTGCCGCCCCCACCCTCGCCCGAGCGGATCGCGGCGCTGGCGGCCGAGCTGTCGGAACTCGTCCCGATCGCGGACGGGACAGAGCTGGAACGGTTGTCCAAGGATTTTTACGCCTATTCGCCGGTGCTCAGCCCCCTGCTGGCGCCGTGCCGCGCCCAGCTGGTGGTGAAGGTGGAACGGCTGGAGCAGGTGCGGCAGGTGGCCTCGGCCTGCGCCCGGCTCAAGGTGCCGCTCACCCTGCGCGGCGCCGGCACCGGCAACTACGGCCAGTGCGTGCCGTTGCAAGGGGGGCTGGTGCTCGACCTCACCGGTCTGAAGCAGCTGCGCAGCCTTGATCCCGAGAGCGGCGAGATCATCGCCGAGCCCGGCTGCCTGCTGGCAGACCTCGATCGCCAGCTGGCGCCCCAGGGCCGGGCCCTGCGCCTGGCCCCGAGCACCTATCGAACAGCCAGCCTGGGGGGCTTCATCGCCGGGGGGGCCGGCGGCATCGGCTCGCTGCGCTGGGGTTTTCTGCGGGATCCGGGCAACCTGCTGGGCCTGGAGGTGATGACGGTGGAACCCGAGCCAAGGCTGGTGCACCTGGACGCCAGCGCCAGCGGCGCGCTCAACCATGCCTATGGCACCAATGGCATTCTCACGGCCCTGCGGCTGCCCACCTGCGCGGCTGTGGCCTGGCAGCAGCTGGTGCTCGGCTTCGACGACTGGAACCAGGCGCTGGCGGCACTCCAGGGATTGGCAGCCAGCGCCCTGCTGCTCAACAATGTGGCGCTGCTGGAGGCGCCGGTGGCCGCTCGCATGCCCTGGCCCCTGGGGTGCCCCAGCAGCACCGGCGGCGAGCATCGCCTGCTGCTGCTGGCCGCCCCCGAAAGCCTGGCTAGCCACCCGAACCTGCTGGCGGCATGGGGGGGCCGGCTGCTCTGGCAGGAGCCCCAGGCGGCACATCGGGGTCTACCGCTGCGGGAGCTCTGCTGGAACCACACCACCCTGCACTGGCGCGGCCAGCAGCCCGACTGGACCTACCTGCAGCTGCTGCTGCCCCCCGATCCCCAACCCCTGCTGACGGCATTGCGCCAGCGCTGGGGCGATGGACTGCTGTGGCATCTGGAGGCGGTGCGCCAGCACGGCGAGGTGCGGCTGTCGGGGCTGCCGTTGCTGCACTACGCGGGCCCGGCGGCCCTGGCTGCGCTGATCGACCAGTGCCGCGACCTCGGTGCCCTGGTTTTCGACCCGCACCAGATCACGGTGGAGGAAGGCGGCCTGGGCGGCATTGATCCCGCCCAGGTGGCAGCCAAGACCCTCTATGACCCGAGCGGCCTGCTCAATCCCGGCAAATTGCGGGGCTGGCTGGAGCGGCCTGCCAGCGATCGCCCCGGCTGAGTGCAGCGCCAGCGGATCGAACCGTCCGCCACACCTGGGCTGGCTGCCGCGAGCGCCGCCACCATGGCGCGACAGCCTGGGGCGCTTCCGCCCAGGCATGGCTGCCGCTCGGGGATGGCTGCCGCTGTGGGATGGCGCCTCAACCGCAATCCAGGCTCAGCCGGGTATCGACGCCGGTGATTGGATTGGTGCCACTGGCGTCGCGGCAGAGAGCCCGCTGATCACTGCGATCGAGCAGGGCCTCACTGAAGTCGGCATTGGTGACGATCGCCCCACCGAAACTGCTGCCGGCGGCGATCACACCGCGCAACACGGCACCGCTGAAGTCGGCGCCACTGAAATCCACCTTGTCCATCAACACATCGCTGAGATCAGCGCCGCTGAAGTCCGCATCCGGGAAGGCGGCCTGGGTGAAAATCGCCCCGTGCAGATCGGCACCGGCGAAGCGGGCCCGCCGTCCCTGCACTCCAGCGAAGGAGGTGTGGGCCAGGTCCTGACCGCTGAAGTCCTGTTCATTCTGGTTGGTGAGGGTGTAGTCGATGCCGCTGAACTCAGCCCAGGCCGGAGCGCTGGGTGCGACGAGCAGCAGCAGCAGGGCCAGCACCAGGCCAAGCAGGCGGCGCTGCAGGCGGCTCTCTGGGGCGGAGGCAGCAGCCGGCGGGATCGGGACCATGGGGAGCGTGGGACTGGGGGCTGATGCTGATGCTGGCGGATCCGCTCCCGCCCCGTCCAGGGCCGATGCGACCGCCAACGCATCTGGCCCTGATCAGCCAGAACCTCGGCCCGACCCGATGTGCTCGGCAACCGCCTGGAGCGGCTGGTCAAGACACGGCGGGAAAACCTGTCTCGGCCATGGTTGAGCAGTGCTTCGCCACCCGACACCCCCGTGATCATTGGCTTTTCAGCCAGCCGGCACTGCGTCAGTCACATCGGCTGAGAATTCTTCAGCAGTCTTTTGGCCCTGCGCTCGCCATCCAGCCAGCAGTGCTCAGCCCGGTTCCAGAGGATCCAGCAGGGGGATCAAGGCACCGAGCAGATGCAGCGAACCGGTCACCACCGGCAGGGGCCCCGGGGCGCTGAGCCAGGTCAGTCCCGCCTCCAGATCGGCGATCGCTTCGATCCGGTCGGCCAGGGCGGGCCGCTCGGCCTGAAGATCGGCGGCGCTCCAGCTGGCATGAGCCGGGATGGCCACCACCGCCAGCCGATCACCAGGAGCCAACAGGGCATCAAGCAGCTCCGGGGCCTGCTTATGGCGCTGCATCCCCAACAGCCAGCGGCGCCCCTGCTGGCCATCGAGTTCCTGGCGCAGGGCTACCGCCGCCGGCGGGTTATGGGCACCGTCGAGCAGCAGCTCGCGGCCCCGCCAGCGGCGACGCTCCAGGCGGCCGGGCCAGCGGGCGGCAGCCAGGCCGCTGGCGATCGCCACGGCATCGATGGGCCAACCCCGCGCCGCCAGGGCCTGGGCCAGCGCCAGGGCCACCGCCCCATTGCTGCGCTGCCAGGTGCCGGCCAGACCCAGCGGCGGACCGCCGGCTGCAGGAGTCGCCAGGGGCTCGAGCCAGCGCAGCTCACAGCCCCGTCGGCTGGCTTCAGCCGTGAGCACGGCCACCACCTCCGGAGACTGGGGAGCGCTGAAGGCCAGGCTCCCCAGGGCCATCACTGCGGCCTTCTCGTGGGCGATCGCCGTCAACGTGGCGCCCAGATGCTCGCGGTGATCGAGGCCGATGCTGCCGAAGCCGAGCAACGAGCGCTGTGGATGGGCAGTGGTGGCATCGAGACGACCACCGAGGCCCACCTCCAGGATCACCAGATCGGGGGCCTCGCTGGCGAAGCGATCGAAGGCAGCGGCGGTGAGCAGCTCGAAGGGAGTGAGCTGATGGCGACGACCAATCGGCTGCCAGCGGGCCAGATCGGCGCGCAGCTGGGCGGGGCTGATCCAGGCATCATCGAGCTGGATGCGCTCGCACCAGCTCACCAGATGGGGGGAGCGATAGCTGGCGCAACGCAGGCGGGAGGCCCGCAGGATGGCATGCAGCAGCGTGCAGATCGAGCCCTTGCCATTGGTGCCGGCCACCTGCACAGCGGCAAAGCGGCGCTCGGGATGGCCGCCTTCAGCCAGGGCCGCCTGCACCCGTTCCAGCCCCAGATCGACCCCGCGCCGGGCGAAGGGCTCCAGCAGGTCATCGAGATCGACGGGGGCCGGCAGGCCGAGGGCGACGGGTTGCCCCTGGGATCCCTGCGGGCCAGGGGCCAGGGTCGCCATCGGCGCGGGGGTCGACGCTGGGATGGCGGCCGCAGCGGCAGGGTCTGGCATCGACACTTCAGCAGGCGCTGATCAAAGCCTTCTCCAGGCGCTTGATCAGCTTGCGCAGATGGCGGCGGCGAATCACCAGGGGCGGCACGATGCGCACCACCCGGGGTCCGGCCGGCACCAGCAGCAAGCCTTCCGCCATCGCCGCCTTCACCACCTCCGCTGCGCTGGGGCCAACCTCGGACAGCACCACACCCTGCAGCAGGCCCCAGCCGCGCACCGCTGCAATGCGGCCGGGATGGCGGCTGGCCAGGTCCAGGAGCTGATCGACAAGCAAGCGCTCCATGGACTGCACATGGCCCAGCAGCTGGCGACGCTCGATTTCAGCGATCACCGTGAGTGCGGCGCGGCAGGCGAAGGGATTGCCACCGAAAGTGCTGGCATGGTCGCCCGGGCGGAAGTGATCGACGGCGCTCTTCACCGCCAGGGCGCCGATGGGAATGCCGCCGCCTAGGCCCTTGGCCATGGTGAAGGCATCCGGTTCAACGCCGAGCCGTTCATGGCCCCACCACTGGCCACTGCGCCCGACACCGATCTGCACCTCATCGAAGATCAGCAGGATCCGGTGCTGATCACAGAGCTCCCGCACCCGGCGGAAGAAGGCCGGATCCCCGGGAATCACACCCCCCTCACCCTGGATCGGTTCAAGCAACACGGCGGCCACGCGCGGGCCCTCGGCCTCGCATTCGGCCAGCAAGGCTTCGAACGCCGCAGTGTCGTTGTAGGGGAAGTAGCGGAAGCCTTCCACCATCGGCTCAAAGCCCTGGTGGTACTTGGGCTGGCCCGTGGCTGTGACCGCAGCCAGGGTGCGGCCATGGAAACTGGCTTCCGCCGTGAGGATCAGCGGCCGCTCGCTGCCGCGCACCGTATGGCCGTGTTTCCGGGCCAGCTTGATGGCGGCCTCATTGGCTTCAGCGCCGGAATTACAGAAAAAGACCGCATCGGCGCCGCTGCGCTCGCAGATGGCCCGGGCCAGGGCCTCCTGCTCGGGAATCCGGTAGAGGTTGGAAACGTGCTGGAGTTTGTCGAGCTGGCGGCAGAGCGCACGGCGCAGCACCGGATCGCTGTGGCCCAGGGTGCAGACGGCGATCCCAGCTACGGCATCGAGATAACGCCGACCCTGGCTGTCCACCAACCAGACACCCTTGCCCCGCACCAACTCGAGCGGATAGCGGCCGTAGGTGCCCATCACCGACGAGGCCTTTGAGCCCTTGACCGGCTCCGTGCCAGTGGGGGCACCGGACCCGCTGAGGGCCGCAGAGCCTGGAGATTCAGCCCCACCCTCAAGCGCCGCGCTGGACGCCGAGGGGGGGATGGGAGCGGTGGGACTCGAACCCACAAACCCGAAGGCGCTCGATTTTGAGTCGAGTCCGTCTACCAATTCCGGCACGCTCCCGCAATGGCGATCTTAAGCCCCAACAGGGCTCTGAACCCGATTGGGGCCGGCTTCGCCTGGACTCAGGCCGCCAGGGGCAGGCTGGTGGGTTCGTCGTGAAGACGCCGAATCTCGGCACCCACGGAGTTGAGCTTGCCTTCGAGATCGGCGTAGCCGCGATCGAGAAACTCCAGGCCCCGCACCGTGGTGGTGCCCTCCGCCGCCAGACCGGCCAGCACCATGGCCGCCGAAGCGCGCAGATCGGTGCCGTGGACCGGAGCGCCGCTGAGGCATGCCACACCCTCAATGATGGCGGTGTTGCCCTGCATGCGAATCGAAGCCCCCATGCGCTGCAGCTCAGCGACGTGCTGGAGGCGATTCTCGAAAATGTTCTCCACAATCATGCTGGTGCCTTCAGCCGTGGCCAGCAGGCTCATGAAGGGCGCCTGCAGATCGGTGGGAAAGCCGGGGAACGGTTGGGTGCGCAGATCCACAGCGGAGATGCGCTGGGCATCAATCACCACACCGAGGCCGTCGTGCTCGATGCGGCAGCCCGCCTCTTCCAGCTTGGTGAGCACGGCACCGAGATGTTCGGGCACCACGGGCGCCACCCGCAGCACGGAGCGGGTGATGGCAGCAGCCAGCAGGAAGGTGCCCGCCTCGATGCGATCGGGGATGACGGCGTAGTCGGCGCCATGCAGGCGCTCGACACCGACGATCGTGATCGTCGGGCTGCCGGCTCCGCGGATCTTGGCTCCCATGGCAATCAGCAGCCGGGCCAGGTCGATCACCTCAGGCTCCTGGGCGGCGTTGTCGATGGTGGTTTCACCGTCGGCCAGCGTGGCCGCCATCATCAGGGTTTCGGTGGCTCCCACGCTGGGGCAATCGAGATGGATGTGGCCGCCGGTGAGGCGATGGCTGCGGCCCGGCACCACCGCGGTGACAACACCGTGCTCGATCGTGACCTGGGCGCCCAGGGCCTTGAGCCCCTTGACATGCTCCACCACTGGACGGGACCCGATCTGGCAACCACCCGGCAGTGGCACCTGGGCCATACCCATCCGGGCCACCAGGGGGCCGATGCAGAAGAAGCTGGCCCGCAGGCTGTTGACCAGCTCATAGGGCGGAGCGGCCTTGCTGATGTGGTCGCCATTGAGTTCGATGCTGTCGCCGCTGCGCGTCACGGCAACGCCGAGGGCACCGAGGATCTCACCCATGCCGGTGATGTCGGTTAGGGGTGGCACATTGCGTAGCCGCAGGGTGTCGCGGGTGAGCAGGCAAGCGGCCATCAGCACCAGGGCCGAATTCTTGGCGCCGCTGACCCGGATTTCTCCGGCGAGGGGTCGGCCACCACGGATCTCAAGCCGGGGCTGGCCCAGGGAGGCAAGCGGAGCCACGTCGACAAGCGAGAGGGAAGGACCGATTTTGGAAGGGGTGGGGACGGCGGTATTGGTCATGGTTTGGCTGTCCACACAGATCATCTGGTTCGGAGATATTGACAATGAAACGACACACCGTCCAGATGGCCGCCACTCAAACTGGCTTGGCCTGGGAGCGGGCAGACCAGGGCCGGGCAGAGCGGCTTGGTGGCAGGCCCTGGGCGCGGAAGATGGCCGCAGAGTCGACTGGGGTGACCACGATGTTTTATGGTGATGGAGTCGTGGCGGTTCTCGCTGCGGCGTTACGCCCGCGGATGTGGCGGAATTGGTAGACGCGCTAGTTTCAGGTACTAGTGGCAGCAATGTCGTGGGAGTTCAAGTCTCCCCATCCGCATCACCCACTCCATGATCGTTCTCAAGATCACCAACGCTTCGGCGTTCATGGCAACCAAGGTGGGCAAGTTCCTTGAGAGCTTGACACCCGATGCATTCGACCAGAGCACGGTCGAAGACATTTTGGTTCGTAAATTGATGGAAAACCTCCAGGCCCAGGGTCTGGAGGGTGAAGTGGCATCCGTACGCGGTCTTGATCTCAAGGACAAGGAGCTCATCCTGCAGGACAAGCTGCATGTCCGCTCTCATCAGAGCTTCTGAGTCCGAACCGATTAGCAGTCGGCGCAATCCCTTGGTGGGAAAGCTGCGCGATCTGCATGATGCCCGTGGTCGGCAGCAGCACCAGCGCCTGTTGCTGGAGGGCACCCACCTGCTGGAGGAAGCCCTGCGGTTGGGACTGAACCTGGAGCTGGTGCTGGCCACCCCAGATTGGCTCGCCCGCCATGGTTCGTTGCTGGCGGCGCTGGAATCCCACGCCCGTCTGCAGCCGGCCACCGCCGAGGTGCTGGCGGCGGTGGCCACCACCCGCAGTCCCGATGGTGTGGTGGCCAGTGTCGCGATCCCCTCCCTGGCGAACGCTTCAGCTCCGAACTTTGTGCTGGCCCTCGATCGGCTGCAGGATCCGGGCAATCTCGGCACCCTGTTGCGCACGGCACTGGCCGCCGGAGTGGACGAAGTGTGGTTGGCGGATGGCGCCGATCCCCATGCCCCCAAGGTGCTGCGGGCCTCCAGCGGCGCTGCCCTGGCCCTGCCGGTGCAACGGCTGCAGCGCGATGAGCTGCGCCAGCGCCTGGAGCAGGCTGGAGCCGCCGGGCTGCAGCGGCTGGCCACCCAGGTGGGTGACGGCGCCCAGCCCTACTGGGAACTGGACTGGACCCAGCCCACCTTGCTGTTGCTGGGCAATGAAGGTGCCGGCCTGGCAACGGAATTCCTGGCCCTGGCCGATCACTGCGTGACCATTCCCCACAGCGGGGCGGTGGAGTCGCTGAACGTGGCGGTGGCGGCGGCGCCACTGCTGCTGGAGCGCTGGCGCCAGCGTCTGCTCAGCGGTGCGGCGGCGCCGGCCACCTGAGGGGGGAGAATGCCCGGCAACAAGCGCAGTATCCCCCGGTGATCGCAGACCCTGGTTCCTTCGATTTCGATGTGATCGTGATCGGTGCCGGCTATGGCGGCTTCGACGCCGCCAAACACGCGGCGGACCACGGCCTCAAGGTGGCGATCGTCGAATCCCGCGACATGGGCGGCACCTGCGTCAACCGGGGCTGCGTGCCCTCCAAGGCCCTGCTGGCCGCCAGTGGCCGGGTGCGGGAACTGGCCGATGCCGAACATCTCAAGGGCTTCGGTATTCATGCGGCGCCGGTGCGCTTCGAGCGCCAGAAGATCGCCGATCACGCCGCCCAGCTGGTGGCCACGATTCGCACCAACCTCACCAAGAGCCTGGAGCGCGCCGGCGCCACGATCCTGCGGGGCAAGGGCCGGCTCGAGGGGCCCCAGCGGGTGGCGGTGCGGGAAGCCAGTGGGGTGGAGCGGGTCTACGCGGCCCGGGAGGTGATCCTGGCCACCGGCTCCGATCCGTTCGTGCCCCCCGGCATCGAAACGGACGGTCGCACCGTGTTCACCAGCGACGAGGCGATCAACCTCGAATGGCTGCCCCGCTGGATCACGATCATCGGCAGCGGCTACATCGGCCTGGAGTTCGCCGATGTGTACACCGCCCTGGGCTGTGAAGTGACGATGATCGAGGCCCTGGATCGGGTGATGCCCACCTTTGATCCCGACATCGCCAAGCTGGCGGCCCGCAAGCTGATCGAGGGCCGCGAGATCGACGCCCGCGCCGGCGTGCTGGCCAAGACGATCACCCCCGGCTGCCCGGTGCTGATCGAACTGGTGGACATGAAGACCCGCGAGCCGGTGGAAACCCTGGAGGTGGATGCGGTGCTGGTGGCCACCGGCCGGGTGCCGGTGAGCAAGGAGCTCAATCTGGCCTCAGTGGGCGTCACCACCAATCGGGGCTTCATCCCCGTCGACGACACCATGCGGGTGCTGGCCAGCTCTGAGGCCGGAGCACCGGCGGTGCCCCATCTGTGGGCCGTGGGCGACGTGACCGGCAAGATGATGCTGGCCCACACCGCCGCCGCCCAGGGGGCCGTGGCCGTGGACAACATCCTCGGCCATCCGCGCCGCATCGATTACCGCTCGATTCCGGCCGCCACCTTCACCCATCCGGAGATCAGCTCCGTGGGGCTCAGTGAGGCCGAGGCCAAACAGCTGGCGACCAGCGAAGGCTTTGAGCTCGGTTCGGTGCGCAGCTATTTCAAGGCCAATTCCAAGGCGCTGGCCGAACTGGACAGCGATGGCCTGATGAAGCTGCTGTTCCGCAAGGACACCGGCGAAGTGCTTGGGGCCCACATCTTTGGCCTCCATGCCGCCGATCTGATCCAGGAGGTGGCCAATGCCGTGGCCCGACGCCAGAGCGTGCAGCAGCTGGCCAACGAGGTGCACACCCACCCCACCCTCAGCGAGGTGGTGGAAGTGGCCTACAAGCAAGCTGCCATGGCCATTGCACCTGTGAGGTCCTGAGATGGAGATCCGTCGCCGGCCCCCCAACCCCTCGGTGAAAGTGGTTCACCTGGAATTCGGCATTCCTCACCCGGAGGAGAAGCCGCGCCACATCCTGGAGGAGATCGTCTGGGCCAAGGATCGGGAGGTGGCCAGCGCCCGCGAGCGGGTGCCGCTGCAGAAGTTGCAGAGCCAGGTGGCGGAGCTGCCGGCACCGCGCGATTTCGTCGCGGCCCTGAAGGCCAGCTGCCGCAAGCCGGCGGTGATCGCCGAAGTGAAGAAGGCCAGCCCCAGCAAGGGGGTGATCCGCGAGGACTTCGATGCGGTGGCAATCGCCCGGGGCTACGCAGCCGGTGGCGCCAGCTGCCTGTCCGTGCTGACCGATCGCCAGTTCTTCCAGGGGGGCTTCGAGGTGCTGGTGGAGGTGCGCCAGACGGTGGACCTGCCCTTACTTTGCAAGGACTTCATCCTCTCCCCATATCAGCTTTATCAGGCCCGGGCCGCCGGCGCCGATGCCGCACTGCTGATCGCGGCCATCCTCACCGATGTGGACCTGGCCTACCTGCTCAAGGTGGCCCGCAGCCTGGCTCTGGCCGTGCTGGTGGAAGTGCACGATGAAGCCGAGCTGGAGCGGGTGCTGGCCCTGGAGGGTGTGCAACTGATCGGCATCAACAATCGCGATCTGAGCAGCTTCGAGGTCGATCTGGCCACCACCGAGCGCCTGATGGGCCTCTATGGCGAGCAGATCCGGGCCAAGGGCTGCCTGCTGGTGAGCGAATCGGGCCTGTTCAACCGCGACGATCTCGATCGCGTGCTGACAGCCGGAGCCGATGCGGTGCTGGTGGGTGAAGCGCTGATGCGCCAGGACGACGTGACCGCCGCACTGGAAACGTTGATTCAGGGATGAGGGCCCAACCCGCCCCGGACGCAACAGACGCGAGCAGCTGGGGTCCGCACCACGGCCTCGGCACGATCGGAGCCTTCCCAGTCGTCCCCTGAAGTGGCGCTGTGCCCTGCCTGACATGGCTCCTCAAGTGGCAAAGCCTGCGCCAGCGACGCCCATAAACCAGGAGCAGCACCCTGCCCGCTCCCACAAAAAAGGCCTGCTCCCACAAAGAAAGCCCCGTTGCGGCAAGCGCAACAGGGCCCTGGTGGGACAAGGGGTGACGCCGCCACCCCCTGCGCTGCGGACAGGGTTCTTCAGACCTTGCGGCTGTAGAACTCCACCACCAGCAGTTCGTTGATTTCGAGGGCGACCCATTCGCGCTCGATCTTGCCCGTGACCTTGGCGGTCATCTTGGCTTTGTCGAACTCCAGGTGGGGCGGCACGTTGGCCAGACCCGGGAAGGCCATGTTGGCTTCAGCGAGCAGCTTGCTGGCCTTGCGCTCACGGATCGCCACCACATCACCGGCCTTGCACTGGAAGGAGGGGATGTCGACCACCCGGCCGTTGACAACGACGTGGCCGTGGTTGACCAGCTGACGGGCGCCGGGAACCGTGGGCCCGAAGCCCAGACGGAAACAGACGTTGTCGAGCCGGTTTTCGAGAAGCTTGAGCAGGTTGGTTCCGGTGGAACCCTCCTGGGCACGGGCTTTCTTGACGTAGCGGACGAGCTGACGTTCGGAAATGCCGTAGTTGAAACGCAGTTTCTGCTTTTCTTCGAGACGGATCGCGTATTCGGAGCGCTTGCGACGGGCTTGGCCGTGCTGACCGGGGGGGTAAGACCGCTTGGCGGACTTACGGGTGAGACCGGGAAGGTCTCCCAAGCGCCGCGTGATCCTCAGGCGAGGGCCGCGGTAGCGAGACATAGAGAGGACTGGGGCTAGGGGATGGTCGAACGGGCAGCGACTGGGGCAAACTGGGTTACCCCGGCTGCTCCGCCGTGTCCGGCCGATTCGCGATCCTAAACGTCTGGCTGATCGCCCTCCGCCGTCGCCTGAATACGGCCCTGGCAGCCGTATTGATGGCCCTGATCAGCGCCTATCGCCTCGCCATCTCACCGCTGCTGGGCCCGCGCTGCCGCTTCATCCCCAGCTGCAGCGCCTACGGCCTCGAAGCGATCGGCCGCCATGGCCCCTGGAAGGGCGGCTGGCTGACATTGCGGCGGCTGGGTCGCTGCCATCCCTTCACCCCCTGCGGCTGCGATCCGGTGCCCGAATGACGCCCACCCTGCGCCTTTACACCCGGGCGGGCTGCTGCCTCTGCCAAGGACTGGAGGAACGGTTGCGAGCCCTGAACCCAGCTCCCATGCTTGAGCTGGTCGATATCGATGGCGATCCGACCCTGCAAAACCGCTACGACCTGGAGGTGCCGGTGCTGGCGCTCCTCGACGCCGAAGGCAGTCTGCACCAGTTGCCCCGGGTTTCGCCGCGCCTGGCGGGGGATCAACTTCAGAGCTGGTTAAGCAGACACGGGGCCAGCCCTCCGGCTTAGAAAGGGCGGCACGTTCGTCCGGGTGGCATCCACCCGGCGTTGCCATGGCCAAGCTGCTCCATCTGCTGCTGCATGAAGCGGGCCTGGCGGTGCCGCCGGGACTGCCCAACCCGCAGCTCTCGGGCCTCAGCTGTGATTCCCGCCGGATTCAGGCAGGTGATCTGTTCCTCGGCCTGAGCGGCACCACGGTGGATGGCGGCACCTACTGGCCTGAGGTGCTGAAGGCCGGGGCGGCCGCCGCCGTTATCGGTGCGGCCGCTGCCCGCCACGTACCACCTTCCGCAACAGATCCGGTGCTGGTGCTGGCGGACGATCTGGCCCGCACGGCCGGCGAACTGGCAGCCGCCTTCTGGGACCAACCGAGCCGGCAGCTGGGTCTGATCGGCGTCACCGGCACCAACGGCAAGACCACCACCACCTATCTGATTGAGCATCTGGCCAGCACCGCCGGACAACCGACGGCCTTGTTCGGCACCCTGGTGAACCGCTGGCCGGGCCACAGCGTCACCGCCCAGCACACCACGGCCTTCGCCGATCGGCTGCAGGGCCAGCTGGCGGCGGCGGTGGCGGCCGGCGCCCGGCTGGGAGCGATGGAGGTGAGCTCCCATGCCCTCGATCAGCAACGGGTGGCGGGCTGCCGCTTCAGCGGCGCCGTATTCACCAACCTCACCCAGGATCACCTCGACTACCACCCGTCGATGGCGGCCTATTTCGAGGCCAAGGCACTGCTGTTCGCGCCACCGTTATTCGCACCACCGCTGCTGGCCGGAGGGGCTGTGGTCAATGTCGATGATCCCTGGGGGCAACAGCTGGCCGCACGGCTGCTCGCCGCCGGCAGCCCCTGCTGGCGCAGTTCGCTGCAGGATCCGGCCGCCGAATTGCGCATTGACGACCTGACCCTGGCGGCCAGCGGCATGGCCGGCACCCTGATCACTCCCGTGGGCAGTGGACCCTTCCGCTCGCCACTGGTGGGCCGCTTCAATCTGATGAATCTGCTGCAGGCCGTCGGGGTGCTGGCCCAGCAGGGGCTGCCGCTCGAGCCGCTGCTGGAGGCCCTCGCCAGCTTCGGCGGCGTGCCGGGGCGGATGGAACGGGTGCTGGCGACGGGCGGCGGCGAGGGAGCCCCGGCGGTGCTGGTGGATTACGCCCACACCCCCGATGGCCTGGAAAACGCGCTGGCGGCCTGCCGGCCGTTCACGACGGGCCGGCTGATCTGCGTGTTCGGCTGTGGCGGTGATCGCGATCGCAGCAAGCGCCCGCTGATGGGGGCGATCGCCGCCCGGCTGGCCGATGTGGTGGTGGTGACCTCCGACAACCCGCGCACGGAAGATCCCGGACACATTCTTGAGGATGTGGTAGCCGGCATTCCGGCCGAATCAGGAGCGCGGGTGGAGCCCGATCGGGCGGTGGCGATTGCCTTGGCGATTGCCGCAGCCGGCCCCGACGACCTGGTGCTGATCGCCGGCAAAGGCCACGAGGACTACCAGATCCTCGGCACCGAGAAGGTGCATTTTGATGATCGGGAAGAAGCCCGCCGCTGCCTGGCCCGCCGTTGAAGCGGCACCGCCCGATCGCTGAGAACCAGGCAGGTTGGGGTTGCTGTCGCGTTTGTCACAGATTGGCGATCATCCCAGACAGGCCCAGGGGTGCTGGCTAGGTTCCGGGAGTCGTTGCTCGTGGTTTTTTCATGGCGCAGGGTGCTCCCTTGCCGAAGATTTTTCTCGCTGAATTATTCGGTACCTTCTGGCTTGTGCTCGGTGGTTGCGGCAGTGCCGTGCTGGCCGCCGTCTTCCCCTATGACAACCCCGCCGCCAACCCCCTGGGCCTCGGCTTTCTGGGCGTGGCGCTGGCCTTCGGCCTGACCCTGTTGACGATGGCCTATGCCATCGGCCATATCTCCGGTTGCCACATCAATCCGGCCGTGAGTTTCGGCCTCTGGGCCGGTGGCCGCTTCCCCGGCTCACGCCTGCTGCCCTACATCGTCGCCCAGGTGATCGGTGCGGTGCTCGCCGGTGGCGTGATCAAGCTGATCGCCAGTGGCCGGCCCGGCTTTGAACTGGTAGGCAGCAACCCCCTGGCCACCAATGGCTTCGGCGCCCACTCCCCCGGTGGCTACGGCCTGGGCGCGGCGCTGCTGATCGAGATCATCCTCACCTTCTTCTTCCTGCTGGTGATTCTCGGCGCCACCGACAAGCTGGCCCCCTCGGGTTTCGCCGGCGTGCCGATCGGCCTGTCGCTGGTGCTGATTCACCTGATCAGCATCCCCGTCACCAACACCTCCGTGAACCCCGCCCGTAGCACCGGCGTGGCGTTCTGGGTGGGCGGCGAGGCCATGGGTCAGCTGTGGCTGTTCTGGCTGGCGCCGATTGTGGGAGCCCTGCTGGCCGGCTGGGTGTACCGCAATCTGCTCACCCACGAAACTGCAGTGAACGGCGAGATTCCTGCCGAAACGATCTGAGCGTTCGATCATCCAAGGAGCGCTGGTTGCCACGTTCCCTGCCCACGGGCCCGCAAGGGCCCTTTTTTGTTGGAGGAAGCTACTCGCTGCTGCCTGGGCAGATCGGCGCGCCGCAGCGTTGCGAACCTGCTGGGCGTTCTGATCGAACGGCTCACCCGCCAGGGGCCACCGCCGACAACAGCAGGGATCGCCGACTGCCGCCAGCTCACGCCGACGGCAAGGCCCGCTGCAGGGCAGCCAGCAGCTGGTCCACCTCAGCTGCCGTGGTGGTGAGATGGGTGCAGGCCCGCAGACAGATCGGATCGGCAAGACTGCGCAACCAGATGGATTGGGCGCCGAGCTGCCGCACCCAATCGGCCGCCAACGGGGCCGGCATCGGGCCCTGAACTGGAGACCCCAGCACGAAGCTCACCAAGCCCGCAGGCGGTGGTTGCTCCAGCAGGGTCTGGGCCCCGTCGATCTGCTGCAGGCCATGCCAGAGCTGCAGGCTGCGTGCACGGATGCGCTGCAGACGGGACTGGGCATCGCCTTCGGCCTCGAGCAATTGCAGGGAGGTATCCAGACCAGCGAACAGGGGCAGACAGGAGGTGGCCACTTCAAAGCGACGGGCGTCGCGGTGGAAGGCGCTGCCGGCGTCGGTTTCGTTGCTGAGGCTGCGCCAGCCGATCAGCGTGGGGGAACTTTCGGCCAGCAGCCGCTCCGAAAGGGCGATCGCCCCCAGGCCCTCGGGCCCGCAGCACCACTTATGGCCGGTGCAGGCGTAGATGTCGGCGGCGGCGGCGGCTTCAGCCACCGGAATCGCCCCCAGGGACTGGGCGGCATCAACCAGCAACCAGGGCTGGCAGGGATGGGCCTGGAGCCGCTCGGCCACGGCGGCGATCGGCATCAGCTGGCCGGTGTTCCACAGCAGGTGGGAAAGCACAACCAAGCGGGTGCGGGGCGTGAGAGCGGCGTCCAGGGCCTCCAGAACGCCCACGGCTGCCACTTCGGCACTACCGCGCAGCTGCAACACCGGCAACATGGACAACTCCAGCTGCTCCCGCCGGGCCAATTCGCGGATGCCAGCGACCACGCCAGGGTGCTCGGCGTCGCTGATCAGCAGCTGATCACCGGGCTGCCAGGGCAGGCCCCAGAGGGGTACCAGACAGGCGGTGGTGACGTTCTCACTGAAGGCCACCCGAGTCGGCGGTACGCCGAACCAGTTGGCCAACCGTTGGCGTAGCTGGTCCGTAGTGCGGGCCACAAAAGGCCAGACATCGCTGGTGAAAGGCCCCAGCTCCTGGATCGTCGTCCAGGCGGCGTTGATGGCCGCCAGCGAAGCCTGCGGCAACGGCCCCTGGCCGCCGTAGTTGAAGTAAGTCTTGTTGGCGAGGGCCGGCATCTGGGCCCGCAAGCTTTCAGGAGACACGAACAAGTTCCAGATCAGAGGTTGATGCTGTAGTGAAAATGAGATATCCAAGAAGTGTCCAACAGATGCCGGCCAAATTTGCAAGGCTGGCTTGGATCCTGCGGCGGAGTGCCAAGAAGAATGGAGCGAACTCGGAGCGGCTGATCATGGACCACCAGCCAAGTGTAGACAGCCGAGCGACCCCCATAAAGATGATGAGGTGCTCTAGACCCAGCCGAGCCTGATGACCGAACCAGGCACCCGACAGACAACCAGGCGCTCTGCCGGCTTGAGGGAGTGCAGTCGAAGGCCAGACTGGGTCGATAAGCAGAAAAAGTTCCAATAGCCCATGAATGCCAGGGTCAGCGAATTGACACTACAGGGATGAAGTCCTTAAAGCCTGGCTGGTGACCCAGGATCGCAAAAGCAAAGGACTGGGCTGGGCTGACTGGTAGCGCTTATTCAACCAGGGAGATAGGCTTGCTGATGTCTACTGAAAAGCGAAAAACAAAGAATAGGGCCATGGGAAGCGAGGCCGCCAGCCAACGAGTCCCACCACGTACCAGAGTGAATAGGGATGGATCCGAAGAACCATGGATCAGCCAAAATCGGTTGAGTAATGCGACAAAGTCAATCCTAAAAGAAACCAAGAGCAGAGTCAGCAAGCCTTGCCCCAGTGGAGCCAGAGCCTGAACTCCCACGGCCAGCCATCAAGGCCAAGCACAACAGGAAGCACATTCATGCTAAAATGGAAAAGGGAGATGTGAAGAAGCCCCGCCAAAAAAAATCAAGCCCAGCTCACCCGAAACTAAATCCATTCAACCTCCCGCATCCGTTCATGAACGCGCAGCACAGCGAAGAAAGCCTCGAAAAACTGACAAAGCTACTGAACCGAGTAGCGGGGAAAGACCCATCGACAATTCGCCTTTCGTCAAGGTTGAACGAGGATCTGGAGTTAGAGTCGCTGGAAATGATGGAACTTCTGTTTGAAGCAGAGGATGAGTTTGGACTGAAAATAGAAATACCAACCGAAAGCCTTGCAGACATAAAAACCGTAGAAGACATGTTAAATGCGCTCCAACCAAAGCAATAGGGCAATGGATTCAGCTGTTGCCATCACAGGTACCGGAATCATTTGCCCTATGGGCAATGGAGCCAGCACGGTATGGGGAAATTGGCTTGATGGCACTGGAGCCATGGACAAACTCTGCGAAGAGTGGTCTGCAACGTTGAAGACGAGCCTTGTCGCACGCTGCAAGCATTTGCCGATAGAGCTGGAGCCACACCTGCTCAGGAGGCTGGACCGATACACCCAACTGGCAATGGCAGCAACTCAGCAAGCCTGGGGAGAGTGCGGGAAGCCTGAAATAAATCCGGAAAGGCTAGGGGTAGCAATTTCTTCCGGCATTGGAGGCCTTGAAACCATTCACAATGGCACAGTAGAGCTGGAACAGAAAAAAATATTACGCGTCAATCCATATATTCTTCCCATGGCGATGCCCAACAGCGCCGCTGGACAGATCAGCATCATGATGAATGCTTCCGGTGACATCTCAGCACCAAATTCTGCCTGTGCAGGAGGAGCTGAGGCCATCACAATCGGTGCTCAGTGGATCAATGAGGGCCATGTAGATATGGCGATTGCAGGTGGGTGCGAGGCCCTAATCAACAAATTAGGCGTGTGTGCGTTTGAGGCACTAGGAGCATTATCGCCGGACAGCACAAACCAGCCACAACCCTTTGGCCTTAATAGGAATGGATTTGTTCTGGGTGAGGGGGCTGGAGCCTTAGTACTGGAAAATGGCCAGCATGCGATCGATCGAGGTGCTTGTATCCTCGGCTGGATCCTTGGCTGGGGAAGCAGCGCTGATGCCTACCATTTGGTTGCCAGCAGACCAGATGGAGTGAACGCGAAAAGGGCAATAGAGAAAGCAATGAGAAAAGCGGGGCTGGAATTAGAGGACATCTCGCTGATCAAAGCCCATGCAACAGGAACAAAGGCAGGCGACCTGGCAGAGGCGCGCGTTCTTAGTGAGATCTGGGGAAATGTATCGAACAAGCCTACAGTCATCGCGCCAAAGTCAGAAATTGGTCACTGTATCAGCGCCTCTGGCCCGATTGAACTGATCATGGCTCTTTCGTGCCTCAAACAAGGAGTCGCGCCAGGCCTGTCACATGACTATGAACTGGATCCAATGATGACGCTACCATTTGCCGCCAAGAGCAGAGCGATTAATGGTAGCGTTGGCCTATGCAATTCATTTGGGTTTGGAGGCAAGAACCAAGTGCTGATCATCAAAAGCGCATGAAGTCCCACGGAAATTGCTCACAAATCCACCAACGACACTAAAGAATGCTAATCACAGCTATTGCTACCTCCACCCCTGAACAAGTCCTCACCCACAAGGAGGGGGAGTTGATGCAGCGCAAAATGTTTGCAAGACTCTCAACTGAGCCAGTCAGCGATCTGCTTAATATTCTGATCAACCATGTCTACAGAGGCGAAGATAACAAACGCCGTCACTGCGTTGCCCTGAAATACCATAAGCGCTTACTTGAAGACATCAACCCCGACGACGATAATCCTGGCACAAAAACCGAACAAAGAATGGAAATTTACGCCGAAGAAGCATTAGCCCTGACCATAAAATCCGTTAAAAAATTGCAAAATACAAAGAACAACCAGGAGTCACTTTTTTCACACATTATCTACGTATCGTGCACAGGGCAATCGGCACCAGGCATCTCATTTGACATTGCTCAGCATGTATCCCAAGACAACTCAATAAGCCTTTTGGAAATTAATTTTTATGGCGGCTGTGCAGGACTTCTATCTGGATTAAAAGTTGCCAAGGATATTGTTGATGCCAAGCCATCCAATAGGGTGTTACTATGCGCAACTGAGCTGTGCTCCCTCCACTTTAAGCCAACAAAAAGCAACGAGCAAGTCATTGTCAATTCGATATTCGCGGATGGTAGCGTTTGCCTAATCTGCGAAGGCGAAGACAATACTAAACAATCACAAGGCATAACCTCGCAGTCGTGGAGCCACATTTTGAGCAGAACCCACTTACTACCAGACACCAAGAGCATGGTTACCTGGGAGCTTGGTAGCGCAGGGTTTAAAATGGGCCTAAGCCCAGCATTACCAAAGTATATTGAGAAGAATCTAAAAGACATTGTCGAGATGATCCTAGCCCAAGAGAATCTTGAAGTTTCCAGCATTGACAATTGGGCGATACACCCTGGCGGCCCCAAAATACTCGACGCCTGCCAGAGCGCATTGACACTCTCCGACGAGCAAGTAGCCACGAGCCGGGATATATACAGAGATTTTGGAAATATGTCGTCATCAACTGTTGGATTCGTCCTGGAACGGATGAGATCGGAAAATAAACGTGGTTATTGTGTTGCCATCGCATTCGCCCCAGGAGTAAGATTGGAAATGGCGATACTGCACTACTGATAACGATGAGAGAGCATGATCAATAGGCGATCAACAGGCAGGGGCCACCCTATTCATCGCAAAAACAATTATTCAGAGATGCTATCCAGCGAAACGAAACAACTCAACCCCTTAGTCGGTACACAAAAATAATTCTCAACAGCAAGTATCTCGCCAAAGCATTTTAATAGAACCTCGTGACGCCGAGGCCGACACCCTATCATCCCTGCCAATCATAGTATAAGCGGTAGTTGGCCCAATACAAAGCATACTGACATCAGTGATGAACAAAATATCGGACAGTGCTATGGCATCGTGAAGCAGTTCCGGAAACGAAAAGCGGTCAAGACTTCGGCAAGCGGGCATGACCCGCATAAATGACCTTAAGCGTTGGGAGCCTGCCGAAAGTGAAATCAAGCCGACGATTAAGCCCACAGGGACCAAGCCCAACGAAAGGCCCGACGATCAACCCCCTGCTGACGAGCATCTGGGTTAACTCTGCAGGCTTCAAGAACTTGGCCGGATCATGGGTGCCCCGAGGCAGCAGCCCCAGAACATTCTCGCCTAAAGACACAAGAACAAAGGCCGCCAACCTGCTGCGATTAACCGTATCAAATAGGAAGAAACCGCCAGGCTTCATCACGCGAACGATCTCATCAAGGACGCATTCGAGATCAGCAACATGCTCAAGGACATCGACACACACGACACAATCAACACTTCGGTCAGCGAGAGGGATAGCCTCGCCGTTACCGAGGCGATAATCGATCACAACCCCTTGCTCACTAGCATGGGCTCTGGCAGCAAGAATGGCCGCCAAAGAGGGATCAACACCAATGACGCTTGCTCCACGCTTCAGGATCGCCTCAGACATGAAGCCACCGCCGCAGCCCAGATCGAGAATAGTCAGGCCCTGCCAGCTCCCGACGATCTGATCAAAAAGAAACAGGCGCGCGGGCACAAGATTGGCCAACAGTCGTAGAAATCGCTGCGATCCATCCCACCAGTGAGATGCGTACGTGGTGTAAATAGATAGGTCGTTTCGCATCAGTGTTCCCAGATCAGTGTTCCCGGATCAACAATTGCCATCAGCACAGCCATCATCGCCGTCTTGGCCCGTCACGAGCACCAAGAAATACCTGCCAGTGTCTGGGGCTCGGAGACTGACCAGCCAAGCCGGCATACGAGCGATCGCCACCGCTAAATCAGCGGCAGCCTCAGAGCCTGGCGGTTCGCGTTGCCTTGGAGCGACTGAACGCATGGCGCAGGAACGTCAGTCAAGCCGACGTTGGATGTCAAGAGGCAAATGGAAAAGGCAGCTGTGGGCGCCTGATCCCGTTGAAGACCTACAAAGCAAAAAACAAGCCTACCTCGAGACCGTTTGATTTGGCGAGCAAGCTAGCGGAGCAGGATAACATTTTGATGACAGCAGAAAATGATTCCGGAATGGAATCGAACCGCTGCGTTACTGTAGGTGATAATCGCTGGCTTGTGAAGGGAAATGGCATTTGTACGGTTCAGAGCTGATGCCGGCATCTCACTCTCATGGCTGGGAGGGTTGGCAAAATGAACAGGTTTTTTGGCTTTGTGTTCGGCTTGGGGACACAAGCTCTGTTTGCCGTCACCATCTGGTGTCTATTCTGGTTCTTGAAAGGACCATCGCTGCAGGACATTCAGCCATCACCACTAGGACTCATCACGGCGCTCAGTATTGACGCACTTCTGGCGATGTCCTTCGCAGTACCGCATAGCATCTTGCTGATACCCTCAGTGCGGCGCAGACTGGTATCAACAAAATTCACTCCATTTTACGGTTGCTTCTACTGTGTAATCTCCTGTGCAACGCTACTACTGACGATCTTCAGCTGGCAAACCACGGCTGTGATCGCCTGGCACTGGCCGGCACCGATCGACAGCGCCATAACCGCCGCCTTCGCTATCTCCTGGGTTGCACTGATTTACAGCCTGTACCTCACGGGCCTGGGTTGGCAGACCGGGTGGACACCCTGGTTGCATTGGGCTCGCGGCCTACCACAACCCCAGCGCCAATTCGTCGAGCAGGGCGCGTACCGTGTGCTACGCCACCCAGTTTACCTGAGTTTTCTGGGACTGATCTGGTTCACACCCCTGGTTACACTCGACAGGGCCATCTTGATCGCGATCTGGTCGGCCTATATCATCGTCGGTAGCATCATCAAAGATGCTCGGTTGGTGCACTTCATGGGGGATACCTATCGTGATTACAAGTCCCGTGTACCTGGCTATCCGGGGGTGCGATTCGGGCCACTTGGGAGAATAGTCCACCTCGGGTCACAACGAGGAGTGCAAGCGAGGACGACAGACCCTGACGCCATTCTATAGAGACGATGACGATCGGCAGGGAAGCACGCCAAGGCTAGGAAGGTAGACTGTGAATCTGATCAACATGGGCAACAGAATCGAAAACAGTTTGGTCTTATTTTGAAGGCCAGGCTCCTAGAGAATCGGAACGGAAGCCAGATGTTGTCAAGATTGTCACTGGCTTGGCGATGAAAGAGATCTGCTATTGTACGACTGCTCAGAATCAAGATGCAAGCGCAGGCGTGGATCAGGCAGCAGGATAACTGGAATATATCCAACCTCAGGAGCTAGATCCAGAATGATTCACTGAGGGTTCCAAAAAACAAAATGGCCTGGGATAGCAGAATGGACGCACAACGATTGGAGCTGAGGGTCCGCTTCCACCAGAAGTGATGCCTCCTTTTTTGTCAGGCTTCTGCGAATAGAAAGACGACCATCATCGTAGGCAAAGCTATTGCGCAAAAGCAGTTTGGCGCAGACCGAATAAAGAAAATAAGAGAAACGACTGCGTACCAAGTCGCTCATGATGCACTGCTCTCGACAGGCAAGAACAACCAAATGCAAACAGTGAACAATCTCAGGGGTCGTGAGATGGTGAAGAAAATGATTGGAAAAGATAAAATCCCAATTGCCCTTGGGTGACTTTGAGAGAAGGGCGAGGGCATCACCCTGGTGCAGAATAATTTCTGGATAATTAACGAGGCGCTGCCGAGCAAACTCAACCACGCGGCTATCGTGATCTATACAAGTGATAACAAGAGAGATCCGTTCCTGTCGGCACAGGTCGATTAGCCAGATAGCCAGATCACATCCTCCAGAGCCGATATCGAGCATGGTCCACTCACGGCTGGGATCGGCTCGCATTTGCCTCAGCACATTGCGGCGCAATAGACGGCGTGAGGGCGTCATATGCTGATTAATCCACACAAACTGCTTGAGTGTATTACCCAACAACTGGCCCGAAGAATCGGGGCAATCCATGAGCTCTGGATCGGTGGAACGCTGTGAAAAATCAAGCATAAGGAGCCGACTCCAATTCTGAGGAGGGTTTAATTACGGTAATCATCTCTAGGGTTCCAAAGTAAAAACGACGGCTGCAGACAGGCAAGAAGCCAATTTCAGATAACGTCTGCCGCAACTCGCGGCGATCAGGAAACTGCCAAAGAGACTTGGCAATATACGCATACACAGAGGGCTGGCGATGGAGCAGCAGTCCCCAAAAGGATCCCCAGACAAACAACACACAATAGGCAAGACGTTGCCACAGCCAGTGTGGTGATTTCGAAAAATCAAGAAAGGCTGCAGTACCACCGGGACGCAACACACGATAAATCTCCTGCAATGCCACATTCAGCGCAGGGGCGTTCCTCAATGCATAGCTTCCGGTAACGATGTCAACACTGGCTGAAGGAAAAGGCAACTGATGCATATCACCGAGTTCAAGCCTGACATTGGAGTGGCGATTCCTGGCCCGAGCGATCGTCAACATTTCCGCCGTCAAGTCAAGTCCACAGACGCTGCCCTGCGGATAGCGCTGCGCCAGGGCAAAGGCGACATCGCCAGTACCACAGGCGAGATCGAGACACACCGGGGTGGGTAAGGCTGACGATGGCCCCTCCCCAGGCAAGGAGTTGATCAGGGTCCGCTTCCAAGCCTGATCGCGTCCCAGAGAAAGCGCCCGGGTGACAAAGTCGTAACGGCGAGCAACCTCAGCAAACAGCAATTCATTGTATTCACGCTTCGCTGCAGGAATGCGCAGGAAGTCGGCCTGATCAGATGGCAACGGGGACATGGGAAAGGGGAAGTGAGGGGAGCATCGGCTGATTTCCTGGGTGACTAACGTGGAACGGAGGTCAAGATGTGGGGGCGATTGAGCCAGAGAATGAAAGGCCTGGCCAGAAAGGGCAGATGACCCAGCAGTGTCACATTCAGTTCTGTAAGGCGTTGGTTCCGCAAGCTCCGCGTCACCAGTCGACAAAGACGCATTCGGCCGCGCAACAATCGCTTGCGCTCTGCAATCCAGCGTCCTGGCAGATCTTTGCTGTAGTTCCTGGCGGCCTGATGGGCAATGGGTGCGACGGATGCGCCTGAAGCAAGCGCCCATGCCATACCCTCACCGGTGAAGGGCTCGATATATCCTGCCGCATCGCCCACAAAAAAGATGCGGTGTCCCGCAGCTGGCAATGTCTGGCATGATAGTGGGGGAGTACCCTGCCACTTGAGTTCGCCGACTCCTTCGAATCTCGGTAGAGCTGATTGCTGGAGAATGCGCTGCACCGTACCTCCCAAGCCAGAGCGCCTGATGGCCGCCGGATCGAGCGAGGCGGCGATTTCGATGTGACCGTCTTCCACCTGCAGGCTGCCGACATAACCATCGCGACCAATTGCCATCTGAATCGTGCCGGGTTTGTAACCTTTGGGAACGAAAGTCGTGGCTGCCGACACGCCAATGCGCGAATGAGATTGGATAACCCTGGTACAGCCTGGGGTCTCCCGCGCTATCCCACCCGTGAGCCCATCGGCAGCAACGACTATCCGAGTGCTGATCTCGACATCGTTGTCCCCACAAATCAGCCGCAATCGACAACGCTCCACGTCATTATCGAGCAAATGCACTTCGGTACCCAGCAGGAGCGACGCACCTGCGGCCATCGCCTCGTCTGACAACTGGACATCCAGCCAGTGGCGGGAGAGAGCTGCTCCCGTGGGGAGTGGCAGATAGGCCTGACGCCGGCCCGCTGACACGAAGACGCCGCGGACTGGTGGCGCGTCACCAGCCACAAGTAAGTGGGTGAGATCCAGCTGGGCAAGGGTCGCCAGGGCGTTGGCATTGAGAAAACAGCCACACACTTTGCGACGCGGAAAAACGGCCTTGTCCACGAGAAGAACTCTGCTGCCCAAGCGAGCAGCCTCCCGCGCCGCAATCGACCCCGATACTCCGGCACCGATCACGACGATGTCCCAGATATCCCGGCAGGCATCATGGATGGAGATTTTTCTCCCGGCCATAGAGATGGTGCGAATCGGCGATCTACCAATATTATGTCAGAGCCTTCACGGCACTGACGTTCATCCTCGTTTATGAACGAACAGACAGAGAAGCTACCATCCATGCCCATGGAGCCATCATGTCCATAGCCTAGACCAAGTCATTGCTGCAGAAACAACAAAGAAATAGTCGACAGCAAGTTCGCTAAGGGCAGGACCTCAAGCGACATCTCTGCCATTTTTGATATATCGGCGCCAGATTGGCAATGCCACCCTTATTCCCAGTAGTTTTTTATTCTTTGATTTCTGCAACCTGGCTTGCGCTAGCCCTGCTGAGTGGAGCTTTACCTTTGCTCAAGTCGCTTGAAGTGACGCGATGAGTGCTGGGCACGAAGAGGTTGACGCCAGCTTTGCGCTGCTCTCGTTAGCAGAGTTGATTTTCCGCATAAAGCCCAGACCATGCTCACCACCTGAGATCATCACAATGCGATCGATCACTACTCTTTGGGATTATTTCTTCAAGACTAATTTCTTGAGCCAAATCCCGGCACTGGACATTTGCTAGCCATGCAACTTAAGAACTTATCTTAAAAAGTCAAGACTTTCTTTTCAGTATTTTGTAGCAATTAATTCGGCAATGCCGGCCTCTGCAATGACTGTTCGTTTGTTGGCTTGGGTGATCCAATCAGCCACCTCCCCCGCCTGGATAGCGGCCATGCTCTCGGTGGCGCCTGGTCGAGCCCGGACTCAAACCAGGAAATCGGGCCGAACCATCCCAGCCAACAACAGCCGCTGGGCTGATCGCCTGAGGGATCTGGGGAGTTCGCCAGTCGCGGGGAGCCAGCACCGCAGACTGCAGCCTGGCCCTCCAAGAGGCTCAGATCACCTGACCTACCAGCACCGCTGCCATAGCCGAGAACAGGGTGATCGTAAGAGCGGTGAGAGGGTTTTGACCCTGGGCTACGGCAATGCTGGTGACCACACCGGCACCAAGGGCAGCAACGGCCAACTGGGTGAGGAGTTCGCCGCGGGGACTGGGGGAAGGGGTCACGGCGCGCTCCAACAAGTGCGGTGACCTTAGGAATCTCTTCCCGCAGTACCTCCGCTAAACAGGCAAGTTGTAACCAGTGGTGTTGGAACTTCAAGCGCGTTTACAAGCTGCTGGCGGATTCAAAGAATGCCTGAATAACTTCAGATTTGAAAATCACCGGCTGGCCTGCAACGGCGGCCTGACAGGCGCCTCCCGGCTCAGCATCCAGCAGCTGGGTGCCGAGCCTGCGTTGGAACCAGGCCTGGATCGGTGTGGTGCAGCCACAGGGAGGACCTGGCCTGGCCAGGCCAGCGATTGCGGTGAAGGTGCGGCCCCCTACCGGCACCGATCTGCAACGGGCAGGAATCTGCTCTCGAAACAGACTCCCAACCTCTCTGCTTGTCCAGCACGCCAACGAGGCGCACTTAGCTCGCCGGGCACAGATCAAATCGATCCAGATTCATCACCTTGCTCCAGGCGGCGATGAAATCGCGCACGAACCGTTCGCCGCCGTCGCTCTGGGCATAAATCTCGGCCACCGCCCTGAGCTGGGAGTTGGAACCGAACACCAGATCCACCCGCGTGCCGGTCCAGCGCAGCTCACCACTGAGGCGATCCCGGCCCTCAAAGATCTCACCAGCCTCGGATGTGGCTGTCCAGACGGTCTCCATCGCCAGCAGATTCACGAAGAAGTCATTGGTGAGCTGACCCGGGCGCTGGGTGAACACGCCGTGGGGCAGGCCATCCGTATTGGCGCCCAGGACGCGCAGGCCACCCACCAGAACCGTCATCTCGGGAACACTCAGACCCAGCAGCTGGGCCCGATCGACCAGCAGGTGCTCGGCTGGCACGGTCATCGCCGCCTTCTGGTAGTTGCGGAATCCGTCGCAATGGGGCTCCAGCACGGCAAATGATTCCGCATCGGTGTGCTCCTGAGTGGCATCGCCGCGACCTGGATGGAAGGGCACCTCCAGGTGATGGCCAGCGGCTGCCGCCGCCGTTTCCACGGCGCAGCAGCCGGCCAGCACGATCAGGTCGGCCAGAGACACCTGGCAACCGCCGGCAGACTCCTCGTTGAAAGTCCGCTGCAGGCCCTCCAGCACCTCCAGCACCCGCGCCAGCTGGGCTGGCTGGTTCACCGCCCAGGCGTTCTGGGGGGCGAGGCGCAGGCGGCCGCCATTGGCCCCACCACGCTTGTCCGAGCCGCGGAAACTGGCGGCCGAGGCCCAGGCAGTGGCAACCATCTCGGATCCTGACAAGCCCGAGCTGCGCAGACGGGCCTTGAGCTGGGCCACGGCGGCGGTATCGATCAGCGGCTGGCGGCTCGCTGGGATCGGATCCTGCCAGATCAGATCTTCCGCGGGCACTTCGGGGCCGAGATAGCGCCCCTTGGGCCCAAGATCGCGGTGGGTGAGTTTGAACCAGGCCCGGGCGAAGGCATCGGCAAACGCCGCTGGATTCTGGTGGAAGCGGCGGGAGATCGGCTCATAAATGGGATCAAAGCGCAAAGACAGATCCGCTGTCGTCATCATCGGCGGGTGCTTCTTTGCGGGGTCGTGGGCATCGGGGATCAGGTGCTCCTCCCGCACATCGCGGGCACACCACTGCCAAGCCCCTGCCGGGCTCTTGACCAGATCCCACTCGTAGCCGAACAACATCTCGAAGTAGCCCATATCCCAGCGGGTGGGATGGGGCTTCCAGGCTCCTTCAATACCACTGGTCATGGTGTCGGCCCCATTGCCGCTGCCGAAGCGGTTGCGCCAACCCAGGCCCTGCTCCTCCAGTGGCGCTCCCTCTGGAGCCGGACCCAGCAGCTCTTCAGGACAGGCGCCATGGGCTTTGCCGAAGGTATGGCCACCGGCCACCAAGGCCACCGTTTCCTCGTCGTTCATGGCCATGCGGGCGAAGGTTTCGCGCACATCACGGCCCGAGGCCAGGGGATCGGGCACACCGTTGGGGCCTTCCGGATTCACATAAATCAACCCCATCTGCACCGCCGCCAGCGGCGGCTCCAGCTCGCGATCACCGCTGTAGCGCTCATCCCCGAGCCAGGTGGTCTCCTGGCCCCAGTAAATATCCTCCTCCGGCTGCCAGATGTCGACGCGACCGGCGGCGAAACCGAAGGTGGGGAAGCCCATCGACTCCAGCGCACAGTTGCCGGCCAGGAGCATCAGATCGGCCCAGGAGATGGAATTTCCATACTTCTGCTTGATCGGCCAGAGCAGACGACGAGCCTTATCGAGGTTGCCGTTGTCGGGCCAGCTGTTGATCGGAGCAAAGCGCTGGTTGCCGGTGCCCCCACCGCCGCGCCCATCTCCGGTGCGGTAGGTGCCGGCGCTGTGCCAGGCCATGCGAATGAACAGACCGCCGTAGTGGCCCCAATCCGCCGGCCACCAGTCCTGGGAGTCGGTCATCAGCAGCACAAGATCGCGCTTGAGAGCCGCGTAATCGAGTTGCTGAAAGGCCTCGACGTAGTTGAACCCGGCCCCGAGTGGGTTAGCGGCAGGGCTGTGCTGGTGCAGGATGGCCAGATTGAGCTGCTGAGGCCACCAGTCGCGTGGTGCAGGACCGCGGCCGGCCACGGCGCCGCCACCCTGACCAGTGAACGGGCACTTACCGAGTTCTGTCATAACGGCCTTTGAAGCCAGCAAAACGCTCTGTTTCCTAGCAGGCTTCAGCTCAAAATCTGTATCTGGAAACAAATTCCAGCAGAAAAATGGGGTTGCGATCCTGGGGGTGAGCCTGATGCCGCCCGCGGCGAGGTCTTGGAGCAGATTGGATTCTCAATTTGAATTCTCAATTTGGATTCTAGATGGGGACCAGAGCTTGTCCTTTCTTCGCTCTCGACAGCGGCATCGTGACGCCATCTCGCATGGCGCCATCACAAACAGCACAGCCGTCTTGACCTTCCTTATGACCTATGCCGATACTGTCATCAAAAGCTGACCAGCCAGGATCCCCGCCACTAACGCTAGTGTGTATTCATCATTTGTAAGCATTTAAAAATGCAACGGCAGCTGCTGGCTTTGCTGATGGTTCCCGGCCTCGCCTTTCTTCCCAGTCCCGGCGCAGCCGATCCAGTCCCGACCCAGAGCCCAGCCGCGGAAACGAGCGCAAGCCATTCCCGCCTCTATGTGACTGGCGCCGTTGGCATGAATGGGCCAACGGCCAGGACGGGTACTGGTGATGCCGGATCATTCACGGAGTTTTCCAATCCTGGATTCTCCACAGAAATCGGTTTTGGTTATAATTTTAAGCCATTAAGAGTTGAGTTGACGTATGCCCTGGACGCCAGCCGGCTGCAGGGTTACAACCTGGACTCTGATAAATATTATGCCTACAATCGTGGTGGCGACACCAGGAAAAATTCTGCTTTCGCAAGCCTCTACTGGGACCTGTTTCCCGATAAGCGCTTCACCCCCTACATCGGCGCAGGCCTGGGCCTATCCAGCCTGAGCGTTGGACAGTTTTCCGAGCCTGGCTATAATTACAGCGCCCACACAGATTTACTGCTTGGATACCAAGCAAAAGCAGGATTGTCCTACGGGATAGATCCTAAGTCGAAAGTATTTATCGAGGCAGTTTACCGAGGCACCAATGGATTCAAGACCAACGATGGCTACAATGATTGGCGCAACTCATCGTTCTCGAGCTGGGGCGGGCAGATTGGTGTCCGGGTTGGCCTTTGAATATAGGCCCAAGTCAACTACAGCGTCGAAGACCAATCCAAAGCCATAATTTAGTCAATCGCGGCTTTATTTTAGCAGCCTATCGGTCTCAAAATTAAGTAACAATACAGCTAGCCGTGGGCTCAGGAGCCGATAGGACTCAGGGAGGTTTCAGTCCACAACCCATGACAGGTCCGATGGACCCTGAAGTTGCATGTTGCCGGCAGCCGCCATGCCTGAGTCCTCAGCGACATCAGCTTGTGGGCAGGCGAAATCGCCAGCGAAGATGATGTCGGAACTCAGGGGAGCACCCGCTGGAACGAACGCAATCACATCTGGGCGCATCCGGGCCTGAGGGCGCCGCCAGCAGGGGCTGGTTCTGTCTGGAATCCCCGCCACAGCCCCAGAGCTTGTGCATGTAGGCAGCTGCCAGCGCGACCAGGAGTCAGCTATCACCTGGGCTGGGATGGCGTCATCGCAGCGAATCGTCGCGTTTCTGGCCGCCACAGTCCTCCCAGTTCTGCAGCAGGCCGGTCAACTCCGTGCGCAGCGCCTGCAGCGCCGAGAGTTTGTGCTGAATTTCGCCCACCTTGGCGGCGATCGTGGCCTTGAGATCCGTGCAGGTGCACAACCCGGAGCGCCGCGCCTCGAGAATGCGCCGCCCATCAGCCAGAGGGATTTCCATGGTCTTGAGGGTGCGGATCAGTAACAGCTCCGCATAAACCTCCTCGCCATAGAGGCGATAGCGACCCTGCGATCTTCCGATCGGCACGATCAGACCTTCATCGCTATAGAAACGGATGGTCTTCACCGGCAGGCCGGAGCGCTCGGCGACCGCGCCGATCTGCTGGCCGGCCTCGGGACTGGGACGGGGGACAGCGGCCACCACTTAACTCTCCAGTTACAGGAGAGATCACTCTAGGTGCAGTCCTTTGGTTTGCGTCAGTCCGATGCATCAAATCCAGACGCACCAAAATCTGCATCGGCAGCCGATCGATCTTGGGACCGCCAGGGCCATCGCCCATGGCGCCCATGGTCACGCCAGGGGACCCGCAGGCAGCACCCAGGAGCGGCGCTTGGATCGACGGCATGGTGCAACACCAAACCGGGGTATTGCGGATCAGTGCTTTCGGCTTCGGCTTCGGCTTCGACATCGGCATGCCGGGGGTGGGGCAGTGGCTCAAGGCCTGGTACTACAACAACGGACCGCTGAAAGCCAGGGGCCGTCGGCAGCCCCTGGCTTGTTTCAAGGCTGCGCTGTGCCGCAACCGCAGTCACAGGCCTCTCCCTGGCTGCAGCTGCAGCTGGGGCCGCAGCCGCAACCGCAAGTGCAGCGTGATTCGTTCAGGGCGGTAGGGGCAGCGACACAGCAACAGCCGCGGCGGGCGACCGTGGCGACGGATTGGCTCGGGGTCATGGGGTTCTCCTTGTTATGGGGTGGATCAGGCGGTTCTGAATGGGGAAAAGCCCGATGCCATCAGCTTGCAGCCTCCTGTCGACTAGAGAGTCCAGGGGTGCTCTGTACGGGTTTCCGGTGGCCCCCATCGCCAGCTGCCGCAGCGAATTGCCACTGCCAATTGCCACTGCCAATTGCCGCAGCGAACCGCCGCAGCTGATCGACGCCGTCCAGGCCCTGACTCTCGCCTCAGCCCCAGCTCCGAGAGGCTGCGAAGCGATCGCCCGGGAGCCTGGATCCATCCGGTGCGTCGCCACTTCAAAGCACGGGGGCCCATGCCGTGGAAGCGGTCCCAACCTGGATGTGCCTGACCCGTCACCACCGCCCCATGGCCTTCGCCTCCGCGCGCTCCTACACGCTGTTGTCGGTGGCAGCGGCCATTGCCACGATCGCGCTCAAGACGGCGGCCTGGAGGCTCACCGGCTCGGTGGGACTGCTGTCCGATGCGATGGAGTCTGGCGTGAATCTGGTGGCAGCCCTGGGCGCCTTCTGGGCCCTCACCCTGGCCAGTAAACCGGCTGATCGCAGCCATCACTACGGCCATTTCAAGGCCGAATACTTCTCCAGCGGCATCGAAAGTGCCCTGATCGTGGTGGCGGCCCTGGCGATCATCGCCGCAGCGGTGGGCCGGCTCCAGCATCCAGAACCGCTGGAGCAGCTGGGTATCGGGCTGGCGCTGTCCCTGGTGGCGACGGCCTTGAACGCCGGGGTGGCCTGGGTGCTGCTGCGGGCGGCGCGCCAGTTCCACTCGATCACCTTGCGGGCCGACGCCCACCATCTGCTCACCGATGTCTGGACCTCGTTCGGCGTGGTGCTGGGACTCGCCCTGGTGAAGCTCACCGGACTGACGGCGCTTGATTCCCTGATCGCCATTGCTGTGGCACTAAATATCATTGTGACGGGCTGGAAGTTACTGCACGAAACCGCATCCGGCCTGCTCGATCGTGCCCTGCCCGAGGAGGACCAGGACCAGCTGGAAGCGCTGCTGGCCAGCCATGAAACGGACCAGATTCGCTTCCATGCCCTGCGCTCCCGAGTGGCCGGCTCGCGGCGCTTTGTGGCCTTTCATGTGCTCGTCCCCGGCGACTGGAGCGTGCAGGCGGGGCATGAGCTCTGCGACGAACTTGAGCAGCAGATCGCCCGTACCCTGCCGCGCACCCACGTCTTCACCCATCTCGAACCACTCGAAGATCCACGATCCTGGGATGACATCGGCTTTCGCTGGGAGAGAGACTGACCAGGGCCCACTTCAGACTCTGGGGATACAGAGCAGAGCCTCGGATGGACGGCTCCTTCCCGGGGGCATGGCATAAAGAAACATAAAGAAACCCGCCAACGATCACAACCCTGCCAGCTCCAGTAACGCTGCAGGCGTATCAGATCCCGTCCTCAGTGATCAGCGATCAGTGATCAGCGGCCTGGGACCAGCGCCGTCACCATGCCCTGGCCTTGGAACTTGCCGTAGCCACTGCCATCCTTGCCTTGGGTATCGATTCCTTGGGTATCGATGCCTTGGGTATCGATCATCATGAGGTGAATTCTGAGTCCAGACTTCTGGCGCCCAGACTTCCGCTGGAGTTCAGATCTCTGGAGTTCAGCCAGGCTGATGTCTTCCACGTTGATGCCTTTCGGCAGTGAGGCGCCGAGCTCCAGGTTGCTGACAACCATCGTGCTGGTGCCGTATCTGGCCAGCAAGGCGTTTGTTGCCGTTCTGGCCCCAGCTATCGATGGGGGGATTTGAACCTGGCCCCATCACCGCAGCGGGCCGATGGCGCACCAAAGGCGCAACACAAGCCACAGGCACGACATTCCCTTGGATTGCGTCCCCCAGCAGTATCCGCCGATGGCAAGCCATGGATGATCGATCAGGATTTAGCCTGCACTCGCCTCCCCCATGATCAACACCCGCGCCTTACGGCCTCGCCCTACCAGCTGGAGAGGCGCGGCACTCGCGGTCCTGCTGGGCCCAGCCCTGGCAGTGCCAGCCCTGGTCGTACCAGCTTTGACGGGGACGGCCCAGGCCGCGCCGTTCCGCAGCAGCCTCAGCCTGCAGGGAGTCAGGTTCCAGGTCCAGGCCAGCGGTGCGGGATCCGAGCAGCAACTCACGCTGAAGGTGAGCCGCGCCGGCCAACCGGTTCAGGTGATCAAGGAGCCGATTGAGGGCCAGGTGGTTGGTGCGGAAGTGGAGGATCTCAACAGTGACGGCCAGCCCGATCTGTTCGTGTACATCCAGAGCGCCGGCAGCGGCAGCTACGGCTCACTAAAGGGCTGGACCAGCAGCCGATCTGGCTCCCTGCTGCCGATTCATCTGCAGGAGCTGCCGGCCAAGGATGCTCAGGGTTATCGGGGGCATGATCAGTTCGCGGTGGTGGAAACCAGCCTGGTGCGCCGCTTTCCGCTCTACCGAGCCGGTGACACCAATGCCAGAGCCACAGGCGGCACCCGCCAGGTGACCTACAAGCTGGTGCCTGGTGAGGCGATGTGGCAACTCAAGCCCGTCAGCTCCACCCAGTTCTGAGCGAACGGGGCCAGCAAAAAACCCGGATGGTCACCACCATCCGGGCCTGGAAACCCACGTTGTTGTCGAGCTGGAGCGGGGCTCGATCAGCCGAGGCCGAGTTGGCCGAGGATGCCTTGGCCGGTGAGGATCTCGGTGGCCAGACCAATCACGAAACCGAGCATGGCCAGGCGGCCATTCCAGGTTTCGGCGAAGCCGACGAAACCGAAACGGGAAGGGGAATCAGCCATGGAAGGTTGGGGGGAGAAACTGAAGAAAAGCTTACGGGGATGGGCTGGCTGCTGGGGGGCTTCACTGTTCGGGATTTCCTCTCACGGTGATCAGCGGCGCTGATCACGTCTGTGACACCAAAGCTTTTGCCGGCTTGCAGACCTGGTTCGCGCCCAGATCAACGAGACCCGCCATCTGCCGCGGCGAACACCAGCGTGCGGTTGTGGGCCGGCATCGCCACATCGGCCAGGGGCTCGAAGCCGAGTCGGCGGGCCTCGGCCCTGATCTGCTGGGCATCACGAATCCCCATCGCCGGATCCAGGCTGCGCAGCTGGGCATCAAAGGCCACGTTGTTGGACGAGCTCGCCACACCGCCATCGTTGAAGGGGCCATAGAGCAGCAGCACACCACCGGCTCTCAGGCTCCGGGCCGCCCCGGCCAGCAGCTGGGGCACGGAAGCCGCCGGCATGATGTGCAGCGTGTTGGCGCTGAACACCGCATCGAACGGCGGCTGCGGCCAGTGATCGAGGCAATCGACATCCAGTTCCAGCGGCTCGGCCAGAACCGCACCGGCAGCCAGGGGCCGCCAATCGGGATTGGCTGGGCCCGGATCAGGCCCGCCTTCCCTGGCAATCCGCTCGCCCAGTCCCGGGAGATAGGCGCTGCGATCACTGGGCTGCCAGTGCAGGCCAGCCAGTTGCTGGCAGAAGTACACGGCGTGCTGACCGCTGCCGGAACCGATTTCCAGCACCCGGGCAGCGAGGGGCAACCAATGGCGCAGTACCGCCAGGATTGGCTGCTTGTTGCGCTCGCAGGCGGCGGAGAACGGCAACACCTGGGCACTCGGCAAGGGGGAAGGAATCCATCCTCAGCCCTGGCCTGACTGCAGCGGCCGCTGGACCTCCATGCGGAACAGCTGCTGCAGGCGAGCGGCGGCCCAGGTGTAGAGGGCCATCTGCCGCAGGATGAAGCTCTGCTGTGGCCAGCGCGGGATGGGGCCAGGCGGCAGCGGCCGATCCCGTTCAGCGCAGTTCGAAGCAAAGCAGATCGGCACCAGTGTCCAGGGCCGTCAGTGAGGCCCGCGGGCCCGCCGTCAGCGCTGCTGCTCCGTTTGCCGATCGGTCTGCCTTAAGCCCCAGCCCGTCGCCCTGGCGCAGGCGGCCGGTGCAGGACCCGGACGGCCCGTGAACACTGAGCTCCAGCTCGCCGGCGATCATCTGAATCCAGCCCTCGGTTCCAGCGGCCAGGGGCATTTCGAGCCGAGCCCCCCCCCGTAGCCGGCCACGCCAGAGCCGCACCGGCCGCTGGATCGCCATGGCGCCGCCCCTCGCCTCGGGATCCAGCAGCAGGGTCCAGCCGGCTGCCTCCGCAAACGGCCGCTGGTCGTAACGGGGGGTGCCGCCCTGGTGGCTGGGCTCGATCCAGATCTGCAACAGATGGCAGCTCTGCTCGGAGCGATTGATCTCACTGTGCAGGATGCCACTGCCGGCACTCATGCACTGAACCTCACCGGCACGGAGGCTGCTGTGGTGGCCGATGGAATCCTGGTGGCTCAGCTCGCCTTCGAGCATCACCGTGATGATCTCCATGTCGCGATGGCGGTGCATGTCGAAGCCCCGCCCCGCCGCAATGCGGTCGTCATTGATCACACGCAGGGGCCCGAAGCCCATCCAGGCGGGGTCGAGATGGTCGGCAAAACTGAAGCTGTGCCAGCTGTCGAGCCAGCTGTGCTGGCTGTGGAAGCGTTCAGCGGCCGGCCGCCACACCAGATCGGCATGACCAGCGAAGCCGCCGGGGGCAGGGGTGCGCGGAAGCAAAGTACTCATGGCCTGGTGGCGCGGGCGAGGAGGGATTGAAGCGGCGTCATGAACCGACTGTGATCGACATCGGCACTCAGGACCATCAGGACCATGCATTCGGGGCGAAAGTGGAGCGATGGTCGTCGCCGTGCCCCCGCCCCAGAAGCCGACCGTCTTGACAGCGGCTGTCTTGGTCGCAACCTTCTTGGTCGCAGCCTTCTTGGTCGCAGACGTCTTGGTCGCAGACGTCTTGGCGGCAGATATCTTGGCGGCAGACGTGGTGGGGGCAGCAGGGCTCCCTGCTCCACCAGGGCTCCCTGCTCCAGGGCTCCCTGCAGCAGGGCTGCCGGCGGAGCTGCGACCGTTGGCGGAGGCCTTGATCAAGCACGGGTTCAGGATTCGACTGGCCCCGCCGCCCAGCCGGGGCAGCTACGGAGAGTTCGTGCAGCGCAGCCGCACCCTATGGATTGCCCCGCTGAGTTTTGAACTCGGCATCGGCAAGCAGGTGTTTCTGCATGAGGCCACCCATGCGGTGCAGAGCTGTCCCCAAGGGGTCCTCACACCGGTGGGCTGGACACTGCCACTGGCGCCGGTGGTGTCCCGGGAAATCAGCGGGATCCTGACGACCAACTATCACCATGGCAATCAGGTGGTGGAACAGGAGGCCTTTGCCCTGCAAGGCCAGGCTGATGCCAGCATCCGGCTGTTGCGGGCCCTGGCGACACGCTGCAAGGTGAAGGGAGGGAACCAAGCCGCCAACAAAGGTGTAAACCGCAAAGCAGGCGGCACCAAGTGAGCCGCCAGCATCGCTGCTATCGGATGAGCCATCCACGGAACAGGCCCAGGCAAAGGCGTGCTCGGCAGGCGACAAACCTGAGAACGGCCAGCTCAAAAATGTTGACAATCGATTAGCCCCTGCAATCCCACGACAGCCCGCAGCCGATCAGGGTGCGGGCTGCGGGAAGGCCATCACGCCTACGGGACCATGGCAACAGCCGCAAGGGCCCAGGCTGAGCGCGACGGCTGGGTGACTGGGTAGGAAAGGCTGGATCAAAACCTGAGGCGACAATCAGCGCCGCTCAGGGATGGGAATGGGGAACACTGTCGATCAGTTCCACATGTTCCTGTTCATTAGGATCATTACGGCTGACGATCGCCACGGCAGTCTCGCTGGTGCTGAGATTGGTGGGTTGATGGGGAAGGCCAGCTGGAATGTAGAGGAAATCACCAGCATGATTGACAATGGAATATTGCAACTTTTCGCCATAGCGGGTCAGCACCGTGCCTTGAATGATGTAGATCGCCGATTCCGAGCCAATGTGGCGATGGGCCTTGGCGCTGGCCCCCGGCGGGATCACGACGCGATTAAGCGATAACCCCTTGGCGCCACTGTTGGCCCCAGAAATCCCAACAAATTGCTGAAGTTGCTGTTTGCTGACGTTGCTGGTGCTGGGTCGGATCGTGACGATGTCGCCGGCGCCGGGCTTGCCGATCACCCGCGAATCAGCGTTCACCCGCAGGGGCAACAGCACGGTCGACGTCACGGTCAACAGCAGTGGCGACAACAGGGCCGCCACCAGGACCAGGTGATGGCGGCGGGCCGTCCCGCACTGGGTGTCAGCTCGGCTGGAACGACTTCCGGGGCTCGAGCGCTTGGGCAGCAGCAACGCCATCCATCGGTGCGGCATCGTGATGGGCAGAAGCGTAACTCTGCTGAGCTGGGGCCTTGAGCGGGCGGGGTGGAACACCAAACCGCCCCCAAAGGCGGGAGGTCCAGCAGCCGTTCCAACCCTGGATGGCACCAGGCGAGCCCTCCCCTCCGCTGCCTGGGGACAGACAGGATGGAATCCTGCCCGCCGAGCCCATGGGGTTCGTGTTGTCGCTCACCAGCGACGCCGAAGATGATGCAGGAAACTGGAGCAACGAACCGTGATGGCGATGCCCCAGACCAAGCAAGAGCGACCCCTGCCGTTGGTGGTGACCCGATCAGCAGCAGACGAACCGAGCCCCGCCGCGGACATGCCCGCTGAAGAGCGGCGGGGATTCGGTGGTGGCGGCGGTAAATCGAGCCGTCGCAAGGGCGGCAAGAAGCGCAGTCCGGCGCTCAGCAAGGCCGATTGGGGACCGCTGGGCAAGCATCCTGATCTCGAGGCGATCGTGGCCCGACAGCGCCTCCACCTCCCCCTTTCGGGGCGGATCACCGAGGGGGCCGTCACCCGGGCCTGGAAGAATGCCGCCGCCGAACACCATCCCGATCGCGGAGGGCAACACGACACCATGCAATCGGTGAACGGTGCCCGCGATCTGTTGTTGGGCCGGGGCGTGGGCTGAGCGGGGCCGGACTGGCCTATCCGTGCCAACCAGCGAGGTTGCGCCTTCCAGCAAGTTCAGGGCTCAGGCCCAGGTCACTGGCCCCGGGTCACTGGCCCCAGGCCACTGGCCCCAGCTTGTCCAGATGAGCCGGAGCAATCCCGTGGATGTCGATCGCCAGGCAGAGGAAATCAGCGGTGATCAGCCAACTGATTGCAACAAGCTGGCGGCTTGATGCTGAGTCAGCCTCGAACTGCTGCAGAGCCAGATCCACAGCTGCTGGTTGAGTTGATGCCAATGACTATCGCTGCCACTGACTATCGCTGCCACTGACTATCCACGCTACTGACTATCCACGCCACTGACTATTCAGGCCACTGACTACTCAGGCCACTAACTATCCATACCTCTGGTTAGGTTACTGAGGCAAGTTTGGTGCTTTGATTCGATGAGTTGATCGGGCTCCCAAGTCGTTCTTCCAGCGTTTGTCAATTCAGGCAATGTGCCGTCGGTCCTGACTGGGAATCCGGCGGTTTTCGTTGGGCGCAACGGGGACAATGACACCATGATCTGGCCAGCATTTCTGACCAGGTAAGCCAGCACAATCAGCGACGTCGCGTTCCCCGCGTCAACGGCTGGGTGCAAGGGCTGGATAAAGCCGACAGCCTGTCTGATTCCCCATGCCAGAGCGCAGTTCAGGCCTGCATCTCCCTCCTGCCATCCAGCTGGTTCAGCCAAGCCCGGTACCCTCAATCTCTTCAGCAGCAGCACCATGGCGGCCAACCCAGGTTTGCTGGACTGGATTGGCGGTTCCTTGGTTGGTGCGGCAGGGCTGAGGAGCCGATCAAGCAATTCCTGGCGACGTGACGTCGAGCAGCCCTTCAGTCCACGTTGCCGCCAGAGTTGGCGCAACTCCGCGACGGTGAGCGTTTGAACGGCAGGGTCGGAGTGGATTCCAGCCTCAGGTTCGGGCAAGGAAAGCATGGCGCTGGATACAGCGATCCGGCTGCCCTGGCACTCCCCAATCCGCCGAGCCTGCCGCTGCAGCCAGGCCTCAAGTCCACGGATTTGCCTGGGCAGCCGCCGCATGATTGCAACTTCTTTCATCACGGGTAAGTAAGCCTGCGCAGGACCAGGCGCAACCACTGACGGGCGGCAAGATTGGCAGCGACCCATGCCAGCGGGCGCAACGGTGAGCAGCAGCAGCAGCAACGCCTCCGAAGACGACCGGCTCGAAGCCCTGCGCCTGGAGTTCGAGCAGGAGGCCAGCTTCAGTCAGGTGTTCGTGGTGCTCACGGTGGGGGCCACCCTGATCGCCACCCTGGGCCTGCTGGCCAACAGTCCCGGCGTGGTGATCGGAGCGATGGTGGTAGCACCCTGGATCCTGCCGCTGCAGGCGATGGCCTTCGAGATCCTGCGGGGTCGCGTGCCGATGTTCCTGCGGGCCCTGCGCACCCTGCTGCTGGGGGTAGTGATCTGCGTGCTGCTGGCGATGGGGGTGAGCCACCTGGTGGCCTTGCCGAGTTTCGGCAGTGAGGTGTTGAACCGCACCAGTCCCAATCTGCTGGACCTGGGGGTGGCGCTGGTGGCCGGAGCGGTGGCGATGTACGCCAAATTGCGCAAGGAGGCCATCTCGGCCCTGGCCGGCCTGGCGATCGCCGTGGCCCTGGTGCCACCGATGTGCGTGGTAGGAATCCTGGTGGCCTCTTCGTACTGGATGGAGGCCTATGGGGCGTTGCTGCTATTCACCACCAACCTGCTGGGGATCATGGTGGGGGCGATGGCGACGCTGGGCACGCTTGAAAAGGTGTACCGGCGTCGGCTGTATCACAGCCACCTCGGTATCACCAGCGTGGCCCTCACCGCCTTGCTGCTGATTCCCCTGGGCAGCAGCTTCTTCCGCCTGCTGAACCAGGCCCGGCGGGAAGCCAAAGCCCAGCAACTGGAGACCACCATTGAGCAGCAGTTGCGCACCAGCACGATCACCCTGGGCGGCGATCCCGGCATCGATCTGATGGACCTCAAGATCGACTGGCAGAAGAATCCGCCCCTGATCCGAGCCCGGGTGCGGGTCACCGATCCGCAACTGCCCACGTCCAAACAAGTGGCTGCTGTGCAGAACTTCATCAACAAGAGCCAGGCGCCCCTGCACTTCCGGTTGGTGGTGCAACGCACGGCCGTGGACCTGATTGGTCCGGAAACGGCCCCGAATCCCCCGGCACTGGAGGTGTTGCCGCCGGCGCCAGTGCCGCCGTTGCCCCTCAAGCAGACCAGGCAGGGAGAGTAGAACATCTGCCCCCGATGGCCAGCAGGCCCCGACACCAGACGGAGCGAACAACCTGAACACAGCACGGATCCAAGGCCTTGGGGATGACGGTGCCAGGCCTCAGCGCTGCCAAGCAAAGCAATGACAACAAATTCAAGACAGGTAGGGATGCTCAGTTGATGACAGAACAACCATCGCCATCCAAGCTCTTCCTGGCTCGCCTGGCGCTCATTCTCACCGTCACCTTCGTGGTGCTTGGGGTGGCCATGCACGGACTCTCGCTGCCGGTCCTGGGGCGGATCTGGCACAACCTGATCGAGCGCCCCAGTGGGCCGATGGGCTTCCGTTTCGTCCTGCAACCCATCATGGCCTCGATGGCGGCGCTGCTGGATGGGGTGAAGGACGCCCGCAATGGGCGTGCCCCCTACCTCTGGACCATTCTCACCAACCCCAACAAGCGCAGCCGTCGTCTGCACGAGGGGCTGATCGCCACGGCGCGGGTGCTCCTGCTCGGCCTGGGCATGGACCTGATCTACCAAGCAATTGAGTTCAAAACGTTTCACCCGGGTGAAGCGGTCATCCTCACAGCCTTCATTGCCTTTCTGCCTTACCTGTTGCTACGTGGCCTGATCACACGAATCGCCAGCTGGTGGATCAAGCCTGGGCCTTGAAACGAATGGCGCTGATCAACTTTGCCGGCGCAGACCCTGAAGAGCCGCCTACAGGAAAGTCCGCCCAAACCATGCAGCCATGGGGATCGGAATACAGCCAGAGAGGGCAGCTGGATAAAAACAATTCGGAGCCAAAAATTCAAAAAACTTAACAATATATTAGGCTAATCAACCAGGATTAAGATCATTGATGAAAGTCATTAAGCCTGACAGTCAGAGAGCCAACTGTCCAGTTTTTCTGGGGTGACGATAATGGCCGCAAGACCATCCGTGACAAAACCCGTAGTCAGCTGGGCAAGCGCAGCTCCAGCCCTAGGAGACTCGCTAACGAGGGTTTGGCCATCAGCAGCGCCGATGGGCAGCAACGTGACGCGCCGGGTCGGGCCGCTTGCCTCACCGGCCAGAACCTGATCCACCGCAGCAGCACCGTTCTTGCCCTGGTGCAATACCTTGGCAAGGCCTGTCCACACCCACTGCGCGGACAAGCACAAGGGCAAGAGCGGCGGTCAGGGTGACCACAACCGGAGGATGAACTGCCGCCTGGCAGGTCTGGGAGCGCGGTTGACTGGGCCATCGGACGACGGGCACACTGCTTGTGACGGCCAGATTCAGTACCGGCCCAATCTGTGACATGTGTCCGTAGTGGCGGATGTCCTTGTTCAGGAACAAAACCATCCAACCCAGGAGCGCATCTTCAATGCAGCGATCTTTTTTCTATCGGCGACTGCTCCTCGCCTGCCTCGCCCTGATGGTCTGTTTTGGTCTGCCACTACCATGGGGCCGACTGGCCTCAATCGGCTATCTGCTCCTAGGCTTGATTTTGATTCAAGGTTTAGGTTCAGAACCTCCAGAGCCGGGAACTGGAGGCGCACCTTGCCGGTCCTACAGGATGCTCGGCCTCGGTGCCATTGGGTTCTGGTTGCTGTGGACCCTGACTCCCGTGGAGATGCGCAACACCGGCATCCCGGTGATCCTGCTGTGGACCGTCTTCGGGGGCTGGAGCGCGATTCGCTTGATTCAACGACTGGCCCGTGAATGCAAGGTGAATGGAGCCGTGTTGCAGGGGGCGTTGGCGGGATACCTGATGCTCGGCTTGGCCAGTGGCCTGTTGCTCTGCGGGCTGGAAACGATCCAACCGGGCAGCTTCCGGGGCATTGATATCGGCACCCAGTTAGTCGGCACCCAGGCCGTCGGCCTAAATCACACGGTGTGGGGTCTGAACTTTGCGGAGTTGAACTACTTTGCCTTCGTCAGTCTGACCACCATGGGCTATGGCGATGTGGTGCCACTGACAGCGCCTGCCAGCATGATCTGCGTGATGATCGCCGTGACGGGCACCTTCTACATCGCCGCGGTCATGGGGGTCCTGATCAGCAGGCTCACCATTCAGGAAACCGAGCAGGCGCGTAACGCCGAATGACCACGGCGTTAGCGCGTTGGCCGCCATCCCGTCCCACCCCTGCTCTCGCATGCCGGCCTGCTGGTCCGGAGCCACCAGGGCTCAGCCTCGTTCCGGCGGGCGGTATCGAATCGGTGGACGAGGCTGGTGCGGCCGGCGAGGTCGGTGGTAGTCGGGGTCGGGGAAGGTGGCTTGCAACAGCGTGATCGTGCTGAGGGCGAAGCCGGAAAGGCCACCCGCAAACGCCAGCAGGAACACCTGCCAGAGAGCCCGCACGGGCGACAGCGGTACGACCGAGCGTGCGCTGGCCACCTGCAGCAGCAGCGCCAGCGCCGCCCCCAGCAGCGCACCGCCCAGCAGGGCCGCCAGCACGCGGCGGTGCAGCGGCCGCCCTCCAGCTCCCGTGCGTTGATTCATGGGCCGGGCTGCGGCGCCGCCGACAGGCCTGCGGAGGAACTGGATGAACCGGGCCCAGGACCACCCCCGAGCCAATTCTTCAGCACCACATAGAACACCGGCACCACAAACAGGCTGAGCAGGGTGGCCGCCAGCAGACCACCGAACACCACCGTGCCCAGGGAGGTCTGGCTACGGGCACCGGCACCGCTGGCGAGCACCAGGGGCAGGAAGCCGAACAGGGAGGAGATCGCCGTCATCACGATCGGCCGCAGCCGCGCCCTGGAAGCCTCCCGGGCCGCCTCCAGGGCCGTCAGCCCCTCCGAGAGCCGCTGGTTGGCCAAATCCACAATCAAAATTCCGTTCTTGGCCGCCAGACCGATCAGCATCACCAGACCCACCTGGGCATAGATGTTGAGCACCTCTCCGCGCAGGCTGAGGAACAGCAGCGCGCCGAGCATGGCGGCCGGCACTGTCATCAGGATGATCAGCGGATCGCTGAGGCTCTCGTACTGGCCCGCCAGCACCAGATAGACCACCAGGATGCCCATGGCGAAGATCAGGATCGCCAGCGACCCGGCCTTCACCTCCTCCCGCGACAGGCCAGTCCAGTCGGAACTGATGCCGCCCACCCCCAGCTGATCGAACACCTTCTGCATGGCGACGATCGCCTGGCCGGAGCTGCGGCCGGGTGCCGCCTCGCCCTCCACCTTGATCGAGCGATAAAGGTTGAAGTGGGGAATCACCGCCGGCCCGGTGGCGGGACTGATGCGGATGAACTCGGACAGCGGCACCGGCTCGCCCTTGGCATTGGGCACATAGAGCTCCTCCAGCCGCTGGGGGGTGGCGCGATAGGGGGCATCCGCCTGCACGAACACCCGCCGCACCCGACCCTCCTGGAAGGTGTCATTGATGTAAGCGCCGCCGAAGTTGAGGCTGAGGGCCTGCATCGCCTGGCCGAAGTCGATGCCCAGCGAAGCCAGCCGGGCGCGATCCACCGTGATCTGCAGTTGGGGGGCCTCGGGGCTGAACTGGGTGAACACCCCCTGCAGCTCCGGCTGGGCATTGGCGTTCTGGATCAGCCGGCCGGCGGCGTTGAAGAACTGCGGCAATGACAGGCCGCCGCCGCTGCGATCCAGCAGCTGGAACTCGAAGCCGCCGGCATTGCCATACCCGGGAATTGAGGGGGGCTGGATGGCGATCACCCGGGCCTGCCGCAGGCTGGCAAAGCGCCGGTTCAGCCGCGCCACGATCGCCTCCATCGACTGATCCGGCGCGCTGCGCTCCTGCCAGTTGGTGGTGCCGAAGAAAAAGAGGCCGCGGTTGGGAGCATTGCCGCTGAGGCTGGCGCCGCTGAACACCGCCGCCGCCGTGATCGCTTTTTCCTCGGCCAGAATCGCCGCCACCTGTCGGTTGATCGCGCCGGTGATCTGATCGGAGCTGCCCTCCGGGGCCTGGACGATGCCGATCGCATAGCCCTGGTCTTCCACCGGCACGAAACCGGAGGGGATGGCGTTGAAGGCCACCGCGGTGAGCACGATGCCGCCGACCAGGGTCGCCATCACCGGGCCGCGATGGCGCAGCACGCCGCTGAGGGCTCCTTCGTAGGCCCGTTCGGCCCGTGCGTAGAGCCCATTAAGAGTTTGCAGAAAAACCATCTCGCAGCATCAGTTTTCCACAGCTACAACTGATTTCTTCCTGTTTTCGGTCGATCGTTGGCTGTACCTCCCAGCAGAAGGCTCGATTTCGGCACTTTTTCGTGAATTTGTCTCGTG
>JAPLIB010000031.1 GCA_026389335.1 Cyanobacteriota bacterium
GCTGTTCATAAAGCTGCACCTCCTCGGGGCGGGAGCGGCGGACGGAGATCAGGCGGATGGCCTGCTGGCGGTAGGTGATCACGGCGGACCAGTGACGGCCCTGCAGGCGGGCAATGACCAGAAAGCGGGATTCACCGCTGGTTCGTGCCGGGATTTCCAGCAAAGCCTGGTCCCGCCAGAGGGCCTGGGCGGCCAGGAAGTCGATGCCGTGCTTGCGCAGGTTGGCGTCGCTCTTGGCGGGATCGAACTCAAAGTCCATTCTGAGTTGAATCTATACCGTTTCGGCGCCTTGGTGGTGCTTTCAACGGTCGCCAGGCCTCTGGTGCTGCTCGGCTGAGCGCACCTCTCGGTGCGACACCAGAAACGCCTCGATCCAGTCGTGGTGACACTTCTGGCTGATCCGATCGGCGATGGTGACGGCTGCATCAGGCACCTGGAACCGCTTGCGGAAAGCGCTCGTCAGGCTCTCCAGCAGGGGTCGGGGTAGCGCCCGCAGGGTGCCGTGGAGGTACTGGATCGTCTCGGCAGCGAGGGGTGCCAGGCCGGGGTCAACCGAGGCCGATGGCGCTGGGACCGGGGTCGGTGTGTGGCCCTGGGCTGGGGAAGCTGCGGAAGGGGCGGGAGCGACAGGCGCCGACCGGCTGGCTGAAGGACGCTGCCCAGCTAGGCGCTGCGGTCCCTCCGCCTGGCCACCTGCGCTGCTCACCTGCCGCTGCTGTTTGTCATACAAGGCGAGCCCGAACGGGTTGCCAAAGGTCATCAAGGCCCGCTTCATGGCATCGGTCTCGGCCTCCTTGATGGCTGATTCATGGGCCTGGCCCAGATCCACATCAATGCCATGTCCAGCACCGCTGCCCTCGCGGATCAGGGGTGGCAGCCCACCGGCGGTGACGGTGACGCGCACGCGGGCGGTGTAAGTGACACCCCAGCCCGGTTTTTGGTCCCTGCCGATAGGACGCTCAGCCTGGGCTACGCAGCGCATGGCAACGGTCTGGCGCTGCCAGCCGTCAAAGCCAAAGATCCGATTGGCCTCAGCGATCGCGACCCAACCTTCCACGTAAGCCACCTTTCCGCGGCCCTGCTCCCGCTGGCGGACGTTGGCGCGATCAAGGGGGGCGGCCAGGGCGGCGAGCTGCTCGGGGGAGAAGCCACAGGGCTGGGCTGCCTGAACCTGCTGGCCTGGCGCCGGTGCCAGATCCGGGCTTGCAGTTGTCCCCGCCTCGGTCCGATCAGTGGAGCGGATCAGCTCCAGGGCCGAGGTAGGCCGCTGGGCCGAACGAGGAACTGCGGAGCGGCTGGTGGTGCTGATCCCGTTGGTGGAAGGAGCGACAACAGTCATGGCGGTGTGAGGCGATGTGGCGAAATGGATTCGGTCAATGAGGGGCCCCGGCTGCACCACCGAAACCCCATGTATGAGGGGCCTTTGGCCCCCCTCAGCGGATTCGCCAGGAGCGGCGGGAGATGAGTTGGGCGCCGGGGATGGAGTGGCCGGTTTTGAGGGCTTCTTTGATGGCGGTCTTGTCCGGCTTGCTGGTGGTGGTGAAGCTCAGCCACTGGGGATCGAGGGCGTCCTCGTCGTCGATCTCGACGGCCTGGGACTTGCGGGAGGTCAGTTCGTGATGGGGGAAGGAGAAGCGGGTGGCGGCGGGCTGGAGCTTGGTGAGGACCAAGACGAGGGACTCCTCCAAGGCATCGGCCCGGGATTCCTCCCCACGAGCCAGTTCCACCAGTCGCTTGGCCTGCTGCTGGCGGTAGGCGGCCTGAGCCCGCAGGTGCTCGATCACCCAGCAGTAGGAATCGGCTTTGGAATCGAGAGCCTGCCGATGCCCCTCCTCCTGCAACAGGGCTGCTTCCAGTTCGCTGATGGCCTGGGAGCGGAGGTCTGGATCGTCGCTGTCGAGCTGCTCAGCGAGGCGGGCGACACGGGAGGTGAGTTCCTGGTTCTCGATCCCCAGCTGCCACAGCCCCGGCGAGGGGGCCTCTGGGGCAGTGGGGGTGGCGGTCTTGATGGCTGTAAGGACGGTCATGGCTGAAAGGAGCAGAGGTGCAAACGGGGAGAGATGGGGAGAGATGGATAAGGAGCGCTGCGATCAGCCCAGAGCCGACTGAGCGCCAAAGGCCGGAGAAACCTCCATCACGGCAAGGGGCACAGCAGAGCGGGAGGCCAGGCGCCGGGCCTGCTTGACCAAGGAGGCCGTGCCGGAGCCACCGGGAAAGGCCACCACCAGCACCGACACGGCTGATTTGGCTGTGCAGCGGGCCTGAGCCACGGCCAAGGCCTGCTCCAACAGCTGGCGATTGCGGATCGGCCCGGCACCCCGGCCATAGAGGTGCCACTCGGCCGGCAAGGAGAGCGCATACCAGCCGAGCTGATCAGCGGCACGACTGATGGCCTGATCCGCGCCACGGGCACCGCCATGGAGGAGCAGATGAACCACCCGCCCGCCGGTGCGGGCCAGCAGTTGAGAAGCGATGCGGGCCGGCGGCCAGGCCAGATCACGCCCCCCACCGGCAACGACGACTAGCGAACGACTGACCCCGCCAGGAGACCCCAGCGCAGGCAGAGCCAAAGCAGCGGCCTGAGCCGCGATAGCAGCAGAAGAAAGACTCATGGACAACAGAGCAAACGAACGGGGCAAGTTGTCTGACGATTCCGTTGCCGCAGGCGATGGGCTCGAGGCCTTTGGCGCAGCCTTTATTCTACCAGTACAAACGTACTAAATCCGGCAGGATCCGCTGTGCTGCAGCGGTTTTGCTCATGGAGACGACCCGCCCAGCACCGGGCCAGAAGCAATTGCAACCCCCGACGAATAAGGGACAAAATGAGTAACCGCCCGCGCAGCCGCGCGAGGCCAGACCGGGCCGAACCCCGGCCAGCTACAGCCAAGATGCGCCGCGCCACCGCAGCCGCGGGCCCCAAACCGGGCCAACCACCCAACACATAACCCCGGGCCAGGGTGCGGAGGGCGGCGGCGGCTGGCCGATGCACGCCACGGCACAGCCGTGGCACGCTGAAGGACGGCTGCTGCCGACCGGAGCCTTGCGGCGTCTGCTCAGCCCCAGGCAACGTCGAGGAACTCCACCAGCAGGA
>JAPLIB010000167.1 GCA_026389335.1 Cyanobacteriota bacterium
GTGCTGGTCTGGGTGGTGGAATCACCCGTCATGATGTCGGCACCGGTGCCACCGTCGATGGTGGTGAAGATGTCGGCGAATTCAGAGAACACAACACCCGAAGCCTGGGTGATGGTGTCGTCGCCATTACCACCGGAGATGTAGGTGCTGTTGGTGCGGGCGGCACCGGAATAATCGTTGATGGTGTCGTCGCCATCACCACCTTCCAGAGTGGTATTGAGCGACTGGATTGCCAGGAAGTTGATGACGTCGTTGCCCAGATCACCACTGATCAGGGTGTTGTTGCTTTCGACACCGGCAACAAGAATGGTGTCTTCGGCTTTGCCGCCGTAGATGGAGGAATCATCGAGCTCGAGACCCAGCAGGATCATCGTGTCGGAGCCCCGGTTGCCGTTGATTTCCGTGTCTTTGACAACACCGGAAAGCCCAAGGATGATGTCGTCATCTTGACCGCCGAGGATCTCGGAATTGTCCAGGTCACGGGCCCAGACGATGACATCGCTGCCTTGGTTGCCGTTGAGAATGGATTCGTTGAATGCAGTCGATTCTACTGGATCTTCTCCACCAATGAGCAGCCCTATGTTGGGATCAATCAGGGCCATGATGTCGACGCCTTCGCCACCAGTGAAGCTCGATTGATAAACCTCGGCGGCTTCCACGACGAGGACTTCTTCGCCGAATTCAACAATCCGACTAGCGTCGAAATCATCGATAGGGTTAGAAGGATCACTTAGATTGAGGAAGTACTTAACAGCCTCATTGATAACGGGGCCGGCCAAGGAGTTGCCGTTGCCACCCAGATCAACGGAGCTTTGGTTGAAGCTCTTGACATCTTCGCCGATGTAAACAGTGTCAATGCCGTCCTTGGTGGGATCAAGACCGTCGGCTTTGATGGTGATGCCGCTGTACTCGGCACCAAAAGTCTTGGAGCCGAGGATGATTTCGTCGTCGCCGCCGTCTCCCCAGAACTGGTTGTCGGTACCGTTCTGGGTGCGAATCTCAATCAGGTCGTTGCCAGCGCCGCCGTAGACGGTGCTGGCCTGAATCTCGGACGATTCCAGGTTGATGCCGTCGGCGCCTTCATTGCCTTGAATGACGGAGTCGATCAGGTTACCGTCGATCTCGATGTAATCATTGCCGGCTAAAGCTTTGAAATCGGCGACGTAAGTTTCCGAAGCGGTGCCTTGAACGGTAATATTGGGGCCGTTCGTGCCGAGCCAAACGAGAGGGGTTGCCATTTCTGGGTTGGGTTGCGGAGCCAGAGTCCTTTCACCTTCCATTCTAGCAAGTGGCCGCTGAGTTTGATCTGTGACGGCAATAAAGGTGTCTGATATCTGGCGGTCACGGGATCTGCTTGTCCGGCTTCTTTATGCTTAATTAGGGCTTAACAAGGGCAGGGCCGGAAATCAGCGCAGGCGACGAATGGAATCGGCCTTGTCCTGGAAGCCGCCGAGCAGCATTTGCAAGTAAGACACCTTGCGCAACTTAATATTGGCTTTGAGTGACATGCCGGCTTGCAGGGGCAGGGTTGTGCCTGATTTCAACTTAAGCTGTTGGGAGTTGAGCTTAATATCGGCTGGAAAACGGTAAGTTTTATCCAGTTCGTCGGGCGGTATGGCGTCTGATGCAATTTTTACCACTTTTCCCTGGATCACGCCGAAGTCTGTGGCGGGAAAGGAGTCGATGCTGATGTCGGCGATCTTGCCCACCGAGACAAAGCCGATTTGATCGCTGGGAATGGTCACCCTGGCCATCAACTGATCAAACGGCACGATCTTCATGATTGGCTCGCTCGTTTGGGCGACAAATCCTGGCGTTGTGGGTTTGAGGTCGAAAACTACTCCATTCACGGGGGATTTGATGGCTTGATAGCGTATATTCACATTTAGCTCTACCAACTCATTGCTGAGCTTGGTAATCTCTGCTTCTAGTTGTTGCGTGGATTGCATCAAAATGGCTTGTTGGCGCAGTCTCTCAATCTTGCTTTGATCGAGTTGGCCGCTGATTTCTTCTACTTTATTTTTTTGTTGTAAGTATTGCATTTCGGCGGTGGCGCCTTCTTTGGCCAGGGTTTGATAGCGGGCCATCATTTCGCGGTTGAGCCCTAGGTTGCGTCCCAGAACTTGCTGTTCGGAATTGTTGAGATCCAAGTAGCGAGATAGTTCATTGTCTTTGAGGGCTAACTCCCTTCTCTTCAGTGAGATCGTGCGCCTGAGTGAATGTTGTCTGTCCATGGTCGATTCGGCATCAAGCCGCATCAGCACTTGGCCGGCTTTGACCGTATCGCCATTGCGGACAAGAATGGTTTTGGCAATTCCGCCCACGGGCATCTGGATTTCCTTGACTTGGCCCAAGGGCTCAAGCTTGCCGGTGGCCACCACAATCTCCTCTGTTTTGGCAATGCAAAGCCAGCCGATGCCGAAGGCTGTGGTGGCAATCAGTGTCCAAGTGACGGAGCGAGCCCAGAAGTTTGATTGTGTGAGGTGAACATCATCCTGGCTGGATGAGGTGAGCTTTTGCTCGATGCTGTTTTGCGCATGACGCAATAAGGACCCAGGGGTCGGAATCTTTTTCATCAGTCTGAACCCTGTTGGCGAAAGAGTGCGTAATACCGACCCCTGAGAGCCATTAGCTCTTCATGGGTGCCGCTTTCAGCGATCAGACCTTGATGCATCAAGAGTATCAGGTCTGCGTTGCGGATCGTGTTGAGTCTGTGGGTAATAAAGAATACTGTACATCCAGAAAGCTCTTGGCGTAGATTATCGCAGACAAGCTTTTCGGTTTCATAATCGAGGGCACTGGTGGCCTCGTCCAGCACCAGCAGCTTGGGGTTGCTCAGCAAGGTGCGCGCGATGGCCAGGCGTTGGCGCTGGCCACCGCTGAGCGCCCCTCCGCGTTCGCCCACATTGGTGCTGTAGCCAGATGGGAGCTCCATCACGAAGTCGTGGGCCATCGCAATTCGCGCCGCCCGCACGATGGAATCGCTGGAGGAATCTGGATCTGTCAGGGCAATGTTTTCGGATACTGAGCCTGCGAATAAGAGTGGATCTTGGGGGACAATGCCAATCTGACGGCGCAGGGAATAAAGTTCCACCTTATCAATGTCGTACCCGTCAATCAAGAGGCGACCAGACTGGGGAGCATAGAGGCGCGGCAGCAATTTCATCAGGGTGCTTTTGCCGCTACCGCTTTGGCCGACGATGCCGACGAAGGTGCCTGCCGGGACCTCAAAGGTGATGTTTTTAAGAATCAGCGGTGTGCCTTTCTGGAAATTGAAGTTCACACCTTCAAAGGTCACTGTACCGTTGATCGGCGGCAAGGGAATCTTCTGTTGATCAACTTCAGTAGATTCCACTGGCGTATCGACGACGTCGGCCAGGCGCTCCATCGACACCTTCAACTCCTGGATGTTCTGCCAGATGCTGGAAAGACGCAGCAAGGGTTGGGTGACGTAACCGCTGATTATGCGGAATGCAATCAATTGTCCCAAGGTGAGTTCACCTTTCAGCACCATGGCGGCACCGAGCCACAGCACCAGCAGCTGAGACAGCTTCTGCAGCACCTGGCTGGTCTGGCTCAAGGCCGTGCCTGTCATCGTGCGCTCGAAGCTGCGACTGATGTATTTGGCGTAGAGGTCTTGCCATTTCCAGCGGCTCACCATCTCCACGTTCTGGGCCTTCACGGTTTGAATTCCGGTTAGCACTTCAACCAGGTGGGATTGGGTGCGAGCGTTTTCAACGGCCGTTTGGCGCAGTTGTCGACGGAATAGCGGGCTGCCCAGCACGGTGAGCAAAATTTGAATCGGCACCACTGCCAAGGCCACGATTGTGAGCACCCAGCTGTAGATCATCATCACCGCGATGTAGATCACGGAGAAGATCGAGTCGATGATCGTGGTTAGACCTTGGCCGGTGAGGAAGTTGCGGATCTTCTCAAGTTCGGCAACGCGCGACGACAGCTCACCAACTGGACGCTTTTCAAAATAACCAAGCGGCAGACGCAGCAGGTGGTCGATCACTTCGGCACCCAGGCGCATGTCGATGCGGTTGGTGGTTTCTGTGAACAGGAAGGTGCGCAGGCTGGTGATCACGCCCTCCAGCAGCGTCACCACCACCAGGGCGAAGCCCAGCACCTGCAAGGTGTCCAGACTGCGCTGGGTGATCACCTTGTCGATGATCACCTGAATCAGCAGCGGGTTCGCCAGAGTGAACAGCTGCACCACGAACGAAGCGAGCAGCACCTGCAGCAGCACGCTGCGATAGCGGCGCATGGCCGGCCAGAACCAGCTCACCCCAAAGCGTTCTTCCGGGCTGCCCACCGTGCGTTCCACCAGCAGCAGCTCAATCCCCTCCGGATAGCGCTCGTGCACCTCGGCATGGGAGAGGTGTACCCAGCCGTCTGCGGGGGAGGCGATGGTGAGGCCGCTGCCATCGCAGGCCGTGATCATGGCGAAGGATTGTCCCCACACCAGCATCGATGGGGCCTGGATGCGGCTCGAGGCGCCCGTCGGCACCCGCACCCCCACCACGTGCAGGCCCATCGAGGCCGCCAGCTGACCGCAGGTCTGCAGATTCAGGGTTTGCCCGCGGCGGATCAGGTCGCGCAGCGTTTTTTCAATCGAATCCTTGCGGAATGGCAGCTTCATCAAGCTGGCCAGCATCTGGAAGCAGGCCTGGGCTTCGTCCAACGGACCCTGGCCGCGCACCAGGCGCAGGCGCTGGGAGGGATTGTCCTGGCCGAGATCCAGGGAACTGGCCACAGGCAGGGCTGGCGCCGCTTCGATGGCGTGAATCCCCGCTGCCAGTGCACTCGCCTGGGTGAGGCTGGCCATTCCTGCCAGGTCGTCGGCGCTCTCCTCTAGGCAGGCCCGCGGCAGGCTCAGCAGCCTGGCTGGGAACGGTGGTCTGGCCGTTGGCAGGGGGGATTCGGGATCAACCGGGTCGCCCGGTTGCCGATCTTCGAGGTTGGCACTGGCAACCAGCACCACCTGATCGGCCGGTACGGCCCGCAGCTCGTCCTGGCTGGGTCCTACCGGCCGGGCCTCGGGGGCCCAGCGTTCGAAGTTGTCGCGCAGGTTGCCAGGTGAGCGTGCGCTGCGACTGCGGATCGCCTGCAGCACCGCAAAGATTTCGGATGCCCAGAGCTGGCTGGAACACCATCGCCGGAAGGCTGGTTCCTCGGTGTAGAGGTCGAGGATGAGGCGATCGGGGATGGCGGCGGCGATCAGCTCGGTGGCGGCGCTCACCTCCTCACAGGGGGCGGCTCGCAGCAGCGAAGCAAGGCCGACGACGCTTCCTGGCCCGATCTTGCCCAGTGGGATCAGTTTGCCCTTGGCCTTGCCCACCTGGCGGGCCTGGCCTTGCTGAATGATCAGCACCTTGGCTGGAATCACCATGGATTCCGCCAGCAGTTGCCCCACCCGAAACTGCACCAGGCTGGCCTGCTCCTGCAGGGCTGCCAGGCTCGGCTCGCTGAGGTGCTGGAAGGCTGGATGGTCCAGCAGCTCGGCAACAGGAGATACCGTCATCGCGAGGGGGCCGGCATCGCCAGGAGCTCGATCATCGTACGGGCAATCTCCTGTTGAATCGTTTCGTCGAACAGCTCCATGGCCATCTGCTCAGCTACGGGGCCGTTGAAGTTGGCCGGCATACATTGTTCGAGTCGGGCGACCAGCCACCACTGGTCGATCGGGAAGGGCTCCAGCAGCTGGCGAGGTTCGCTGCTCAGAAGCTTCTCGGCCAGGAGCGGATGGGCTTGGTTGAGTGGCTTGGGACCGACAATGCCATGGCTGGCTTTTTCGGGGCCTTCGCTGAACTGGGCTGCCACTTCGGCGAAAGTGGCCTCACCATCGAGAATTCTCAGATACAGCTCCCGCGCCAGCATGGGATCCTGCACGCGCACCAGGCTGTACACCACCTGATCCATTTCTTTCTTGCGGCTCAGAAAACGGGCTTCAGCCTTGTCCAGGTAGTGGGTGGTGCAGTGCTTGCGTACCCGCAGCGGCAAGCAGATCTGCCAGAGCAGATCCTCCTGGGAGAGGGCCTGACTCTGTAGGTAGCCAGCCAGCTCCGCTTCGTTTGTCAGTCGGTTTTGCTGGAGGAACAGGCTTTTTGCCTTCTCGAGCTCCTCGGGCGTGATGAGCTCAGCCGCCACCGCCTCGGCGATCAGCTGGCGCTGAACCAGGGTGCGTAGGAGCTGGTGGCGCCCAAGGAGGGACCGGATAGGGGCCGGAAGGCCTTGGAGCGAATCAATCATCTTCGCGAGTGTACCTCCCCCAAATCCTCCCGACCAGTCGCTTGGTTTGACAAAGGGCGGCGCCATGGTGCATGTTGTCTTTGCCGGCCTGGCCGGGGAGAGCAGCTGAGTCGTTTCGGCGCTTTCAGTGATGCGGATGTAGCTCAGTGGTAGAGCATCTCCTTGCCAAGGAGAGGGTCGAGAGTTCGAATCTCTTCATCCGCTTATTGATTCCTGATTCAGGGCTGAAGTCGCCAATCGCTTCGGTTTTGCGGCTGTTTGATTGCAGTGGGATTCGAATTGTGGATCAGTTGCATCAGCCGCTGGCTCTCCACGGTCTGGAATCCCAGGCGTTCGTAAAAGCCGCTGCTGTTCGTCGTCATCAGGTAAATCCGTTCACTGGCCACCAGGGGGGGGGCCTCCAGCAGCGCCTTGACGATGCGACGTCCCAGTCCCAGGCCTTGGTGCTCCTGGGTGACCACCACGTCCCAGAGCACCGTCCGGTAGACGCCATCGCTGGTGGCGCGGCCGAATCCAACCAGCCTGAGCTGGTTCCAGGCGGTGACGGCGGCCTGGCTGCCAGCGAGCATGCGGCGCAGGTCGTTGCCGTTGCGCCCCTGGGCCCAGAAGCTGCTGCTTTCGAAAAGATCGCGTAACTGCTCCATCGCCCCACAGGGCCGCAGGCCCGGGCCCAGGCCCAGTCTCAGAGTCCGCGCCCCGGCACGATGACGGATCAGGCGGATCAAGCGCTTGCGCTGGAGCGAACTTCTTCATTGTGGCCCGTCGCCCGCCGCCGCTCCCGGGCTAGATCACCGGGGTGATCAGCCTTGGTCGTGGCCCGGTGCGGTTGCCCAGATCCCTTCCCACCACTGCTGTCTTCGGGTTCGGCCCCAGCGTCCCAAGTGGTAAGCTGGCTCAATCCGACCGGCTTTTTCCATGCTCAAGCTGCTGCTGGGCGATCCCAATGCCCGCAAGCTGAAGCGCTACGAGCCGCAGGTTTCCGATATCAACCTGCTGGAAGAGGAGATCGCGCCCCTCTCGGACGACGAGCTGCGCAGTCTCACGGCTGAATTCCGGCTGCAGCTCGAGAAGGCTGAATCTCCCAATCGTCAGCGGAGCTTGCTCGATGAGCTGCTTCCCCAGGCCTTCGCCGTAGTGCGCGAAGCCGGCAAGCGCGTGCTGGGCATGCGTCACTTTGATGTGCAGCTGATCGGTGGCATGGTGCTGCATGGCGGCCAGATCGCCGAAATGAAGACGGGCGAAGGCAAAACCCTGGTGGCCACCCTGCCGGCCTATCTCAATGCGCTCACTGGCCGGGGCGTGCATGTGGTCACGGTGAATGACTACCTGGCCCGGCGGGATGCGGAGTGGATGGGGCAGATCCACCGCTTCCTTGGGTTGTCGGTGGGCCTGATCCAGCAGGACATGGCTCCGGCTGAACGGCGTCGCAACTACGGCTGCGACATCACCTATGCCACCAACTCGGAGCTGGGTTTTGATTATCTGCGCGACAACATGGCGAATGATATCGCCGAGGTGGTGCAGCGCGACTTTAACTATTGCGTGATCGACGAGGTTGATTCGATCCTGATTGACGAGGCCCGTACGCCGCTGATCATCTCCGGGCAGGTTGAAAGGCCGCAGGAGAAGTATCGCCAGGCCTCGGCCATTGCCAATCAGCTGGAGCGAGCCGCTGAGATGGGTAAGGACGGCATCGACCCCGAGGGTGACTATGAGGTGGATGAGAAGCAGCGTAATGTCACCCTTACGGACGAGGGTTTTGGCAAGGCAGAGCAGCTGCTGGGTGTGACTGATCTGTATAATCCCGCCGATCCATGGGCCCACTTTGTTAACAACGCTCTCAAGGCTAAGGAGCTGTTTGTTAAAGATGTGAATTACATCGTGCGCGCTGGCGATGCCGTGATTGTTGACGAGTTCACCGGGCGGGTGATGCCAGGTCGCCGCTGGAGTGATGGCTTGCATCAGGCGATCGAGGCCAAGGAGCAACTGGAGATTCAACCGGAAACCCAGACGCTCGCCAGTATCACCTATCAGAATTTCTTTCTGCTTTATCCGCGTTTGGCGGGCATGACCGGTACGGCTAAGACGGAAGAGGTGGAGTTTGAGAAAACCTATAAACTTGAAGTCACGATCGTGCCGACCAACCGTCCCCGTTCTCGCGGCGACTGGACCGACCAGGTCTACAAGAGTGAACCGGCGAAATGGCGTGCCGTTGCGCTCGAAACTGCTGAAATCCACAAGATTGGTCGGCCGGTTCTGGTCGGCACCACCAGTGTGGAGAAGTCTGAGCTGCTTTCGGCTCTGCTGGCCGAGCAGCAGGTGCCCCACAACCTGCTTAATGCCAAGCCGGAGAATGTGGAGCGCGAGGCGGAGATCGTGGCCCAGGCGGGTCGTTTTGGCGCGGTGACGATCGCCACCAACATGGCGGGCCGGGGCACCGACATCATTCTTGGTGGCAATAGCGATTACATGGCGCGTTTGAAGTTGCGTGAGGTGCTGCTTCCCCGGCTTGTGCGTCCGGAAGAGGGGCACAAGCCGCCGATTCCGCTGCAGCGGCAGCCTGAGGGCGGCGGTGGCTTTGGCGATGTTTCCGTCTCAAACTCGGCTCCCTCGGAGGCTCGGGCCATGGGCAATCTGTATCCCTGCAATCTCTCGCCCGACACCGATGAAGCGCTGGTGGTTCTGGTGCGTCAGCTGGTGAGCAGCTGGGGAGATCGGGCTCTCACGGTGCTGCAGCTGGAAGATCGGATTGCCCTGGCGGCCGAGAAGGCCCCGACTGATGATCCCCAGATTCAGGCGCTCCGCGATCTGATCGCCACGGTGAAGGCCGAGTACGACGCCGTGGTCAGGCGCGAAGATGCCCAGGTGCGCGAGGCGGGCGGGTTGCATGTGATCGGTACCGAGCGCCATGAATCACGCCGGGTGGATAACCAACTGCGCGGCCGTGCCGGTCGTCAGGGCGATCCGGGCAGCACCCGCTTCTTCCTGTCACTTGAAGACAACCTGCTGCGCATCTTCGGTGGTGAGCGGGTTGCGGGATTGATGAATGCCTTCCGTGTAGAGGAGGATATGCCGATTGAATCGGGCATGCTCACCCGCTCGCTGGAGGGGGCTCAGAAGAAGGTTGAAACCTATTACTACGATATCCGCAAGCAGGTGTTCGAGTACGACGAGGTGATGAACAATCAGCGCAAAGCGGTTTATGCTGAGCGGCGGCGTGTGCTGGAGGGACGTGAGCTCAAACAGCAGGTGATCGGCTATGGCGAGCGCACCATTGACGACATCGTAGAGGCCTACGTGAATCCGGATCTGCCACCGGAAGAGTGGGATCTGGATCGGCTGGTGCAAAAGGTGCAGGAGTTTGTCTATCTGCTGGAGGATCTCTCACCCGACCAGGTGCGTGGCCTGACGATGGAGGAACTAAAGGCATTCTTGCAGGAGCAGATGCGCAATGCTTACGACATCAAGGAAGGCCAGGTGGAGCAGATGCGTCCCGGTTTGATGCGGGAGGCGGAGCGCTATTTCATCCTGCAGCAGATTGATACGCTATGGCGGGAGCACTTGCAGGCGATGGATAGCTTGCGTGAATCGGTGGGCCTGCGTGGCTATGGGCAAAAGGACCCACTGATTGAATACAAAAATGAAGGCTACGACATGTTCCTGGAGATGATGACCCAGATGCGCCGCAACGTGATTTACTCGATGTTCATGTTCCAGCCACAGATGGATCCAGCTGCCCAGGCCGCGACAGCCTGATTTCCGGCGGTTTGAGGCTCAGATTGCATGCCCCAGTGGCATTGATGGTGGTGGTGGTTAGGACGCGAAGGGCCTTGAAGTCGATGACGCGATGAACGTACTGCTGGCCTTTGGGGCCCATCACCCAGAGGCCACCGCCGATGAAATAGAGGCCGGGCCAAAGCGAGCCCCGCACGTAGAAGGTTACGGTCCAAAGTGCACCTGCGCCGATGTGGGCGATGCTGTCTTCTCCGGAAGGGTGGTTTTGGCCACTGATCCGTAGGCCACTGTTGCTGGCGATGTGATATCCCATGCTGACGTCCTTCAGCTCTTCTGAGGCGAAGTAGTCGAAGCTGAGGCTGAAGCTTTCGCCATAGGGAATGTGGTTCACTTCCTCGCCACTGAGCCGCTGGATTCGCAGCTCTTCAATCCGGGCACCAAGATCTGGATAAACCACCGTAGAGGCCGGGCGCAGATTGGCGTCCAGCCAGGCTTCGTCGGTTTCAACAGGCTCTGCCTTGGCGGGCAGCGCTGGGGCTTCCGGGTTGCTGCCTTCTGTGGGGCCGTGATTTTCTTCCCCTCGCTCTTCTTGTTGGGGCCCTGCTGTGCGGCGATGCTGTTCTTCGATCGCCTGATCCCATTCTTCGTCTGGGGCGTTGATCAGCCGCTGGTAGATCACGGTTACGGTGGCTGGTTTACCCAGCATGCGGGCGCGACCTTTGTGGATCAGCAGCGCTTCATCACAGTGCTGAATAATCTGCGGGCAGCTATGCGTTACGAGCAGGATTGAGGTGCCGTTGTCTTTGAGCTTTTCGATGTAGGCATAGCACTTCTTCTGGAATAGCTCATCGCCCACGGCAAGGGCTTCGTCGACGATCAGGAGATCGGGGTTGATGTGGGCTTGCACGCCGAATGCCAGGCGTACGGCCATGCCACTGGAATAGGTTTTTACGGGTTGATCGATGAAGTCACCGATATCTGCAAAGGCGAGGATATTGTCCATCTGCTGATCAATTTCTGATCGGCGCAGTCCCAGTAGGGAGGCGTTGAGGTAGACATTCTCTCGCCCGCTGAATTCTGGATTGAAGCCACTGCCTAACTCCAGCAGGGCTCCGATGCGTCCATGGGTTTCAACTGAGCCCGTGGTGGGTGTCAGAGTGCCGCAAACCAGTTGCAGCAACGTGCTTTTGCCGGATCCGTTGCGGCCCACGATCCCCAGGGTGCGGCCGCGTTTAAGTTCAAGATCCAATGAATGTAAGGCCCAGAATTCCTGGTACCTCGTCTGCTTGGATCGCCAGAGTGCCTGGAACAGGCGATCGCGTGGATGGGCGTAGATTCGATATTTCTTGCTAAGGTTTTCTCCCCTCAGTGCGAGGCCTGTTTCAGAGGACATCGGCGAAACCCCGGCGGGCGATGGTGAAGGAGCGATAGCAGAATTCACAGAGGCAAATGCTGATCAGAATCACGACGGTGAGCGTGAAGATATTGGGCATGATGCCCCTGATCAGGATGTGCCGTGTTTGCTCGATCGCCCAGACGAGTGGATTGAGCCCAAGGATTGGTCTCCAGCTCGGTGGCAGGGAACTAAGGGGGTAAAATACCGCACTTAAGAACATCATCATATTGGTGACTACGCCTACGACTTGTCCGACATCTCGCAGATAAACGCCTAGGGCCGAAAGTGCCCATGACAGGGATAGCGACCAGCTGAATAGTGGTATCCACAGCAGTGGTAGCCATAGGGCTGTGATTGGAATGTGGTGGGCTGTGATCAGCTGAAAAGCTCCCAGCACCAGCAGGCTGGTTCCGGCGTGGAAGCCAGCTGAAGCGACGGTAACGGCTGAGAGGATTTCGAGCGGAAAAATAACCTTGGTGACGTAGTTTTTGTTGTCCGAGATAAGTTGGGGCGCTTTGTTGACGCTTTCGGCGAAGATGTTGAAGACAATCAGGCCGGCAAATAAGTTGACAGCAAAACCCATGGTTCCAGAGTCGCCGAGGTTGTCCCAGCGAGATTTGAAAATGCCGGAGAACACAAAGGTGTAGACGGCAAGCATCAGCAGTGGTGTCAGCAGGCTCCAGAGCCAGCCGAGAGCTGATCCTTTGTAGCGGCCAATGACATCCCGCACGGTGAGTTGCCAGCACAGCTCCCTGTATTTCCAGAGGCGATCAGCAAAGCGAAGGTGCATGGCGGATGGGGATGGATTCAGGTCGCTGTCGCCAGCCTGGCATAGGGGAAAATGGGTTGATTCAAGTCTTCGTTGCTGCCGGAAGCCTTGAGGCTGTCCCTCAGGATTCTTCTCCCAGAAACTCGAGGATCTCCCGATCGCGCAGGTTCTGAGCGCGGCCCGCACAGGGTTCGGCCAGCGGCCGGCCGGCCGCCACTTCGCGCAGGCAGGCCTGGGTGCGGCTCAATTCGTTCTCCAGCGTGTCGATGCGCTCCATCAGGTTGCGGATCACCCGGGCTTCCGCATCTGGCAGGGCCGAGTGGGCCAGCGGATCGATGCGCACGCCGGATTGATGGATCACCCGGCCGGGAATGCCCACCACCGTGCTGTCCGCGCCCACATCGCGCAGCAGCACGGAGCCGGCGCCGATGCGGGTGTTGGAGCCCACGGTGATCGCTCCCAGCACCTTGGCGCCGGCCCCCACCACCACGTTGTCCAGCAGGGTGGGATGGCGCTTGCCGTGCTGCTTGCCGGTGCCCCCCAGGGTGACTCCCTGATAGAGCAGGCAGTTGTTGCCGATCACGCTGGTTTCACCGATCACCACCCCCATGCCGTGGTCGATGAACACCCCTTCGCCGATGCGGGCGCCCGGATGGATCTCCACACCGGTGAGGCCCCGACTCAGCTGGCTCAGGATTCGTGCGGCCAGGGGCAGTCGCAGGTGCCAGAGGCGATGGCTCAGGCGGTGCAGCACCAGGGCGTGGAAGCCCGGATAGCAGAGCAGGATCTCGAGCGTGCCGCGGCAGGCCGGGTCGCGCTCCTTGATGATCGCCAGATCGGCTCGGATGGCGCGCAGCAGCATGAAGCGGTCTTTCAAGTGGGCAGATCGACCGATTGCACGTCGGTGCGGCCGAAGTCGTTGCCCTTGTAAAGGAGCGGCTCTTCAAGGGCCTTGGCGAGGGCATAGCTGAAACAGTCGCCCATGTTGAGACCGGCTGGGTGCCGGCCTTTGCCATAGTGCCGCCAACCCTGCAGGGCCCACTCCACGTGATCGGGGGTGAGCTGGATCGCGGTGATCTGTCCCAGTTTCAGCAGCAGCCTCAGTTCCTGCAGGCCGTCCTCGCCCAGGATTCGGAGAGTGACGATCTGGCTTTCCACCAGCGTGGCGGTGCTGATGTGTTTGGGCGCATCCCGGCTGAGGTGGTCGAGGAACAAAGTGGCATCGCTTTCGTCGAGAAGGATGGCGAGCAGGGCTGAGCTGTCGATCACCATGGCAGCCCAGCGGCGTCGTAGAGCTCCGCCTCAATCTGTTCTCGGTCGCGTGCGTCCTGACGGGGAAGCTTGCGGCAACGCTCCAGCAGCTCCGTGAGGGCCTGATGACGAGCCTGCCTTGAGGCTGCGCTCTTGGAGTCAGGTGTCCGTTTGAGCTCCTCCGCCAGGGCCTGGCGCACGGCGTCGGTGACACTGGTGCCCCGGCGCTCAGCGAGTTCCCGGGCCATGGCGTGGACCTGGGGATCTTTGATATTCATCCCCATGGCGCCACCGTGGGTAGAAAAGAATTCCATTCTACCTTTAGGGGCCGGCGGTTCGGGTCTCGCCCGTCGGCTGCGCTCGAGCTCCGCTCCGGCTCCCCTCTCAGACCGCCAGCAGGCCGATCTCCTTGCGCAGCAGGTTGATCGTGGCGCTGCCCAGGTAGCTCTTGGCGCAATGCACCACCGGTAGCCGCATCAGCTGGGACCGGTTCTGGCGCAGGGTCTGCTCCACCAGCGGCAGGCTGGGGCGATCGCAGAGCACGTGGCTGGCGGCCCGCAACAGGGCCAGCAACCGACTGCCGGTGTCGGGGTTGGCGGTCATCACCAGCAGCTCGTTGCCGCGCATGCTGTGCAGAATCACTTCGGCGGCGCGCAGGATGCCGGGGCTGATGCTCACCAGGCCGACGCAGCTGCCGGCACGTAACTCCTTGAGCAGATCCAGTTCCTGGCGGAAATCGTTGAGATCCACGGCCACAGCCCGTACGCCGTGGGCCTTGGCGATTTCCTCCACCGGTTGCAGGAAGTAGCGGCTGGTGACCACCGTGCCCTTGCTGGAGCTCTCCAGCACCGCTTCGAGCTCCTCCATCGGTACCACCTCCACCGGCACCTCCAGGTTTGGGGTGAGTTCCTCGGCGATCAGCATCGAGGCCCCGATGTCTTCCCTCGGGGTGGACACCAGCACCCGGGCGCCGCAACGCAGGCGCCAGTCGATTTCATGGGTGAGCAGTTCGCGGGCCTGCTGCAGCGTGCAGCCGGCATTCAGCAGCCCATCCACGCTCTGGCGCACCTCCCGGTCGATGTCGGGCAGGCTCTTGGAGCGCAGACCCGGCGGTGGCTTGATCTCCCGCGGCTTCTGCTGATCGCGCACATAAATGCCCGAGCCGGCCATCGCCTCAACGACGCCATCGGTTTCCAGCTGGCGGTACACCTTGCTGATCGTGTTGCGGTGCAGGCCGGTCTGCATCGCCAGCTGCCGGGTACTCGGCAGACGGTGCCCTGGCGGGTAGTGCCGGGCGGCAATGGCAAAGCAGATCTGGTTGTACAGCTGGGTCGACGCCGGGATGTCGCTTTCCTGCTGGATGTGGAATCGCACGCCGGTGGGGCCAGATGGACGCGTGGCCACCCTAAGGAGCTTTGGTCCCCGTGACAATTCCTGCGTTGGCATACGAGCATGTGCCGGGTTGTGCCGGTTGCTGTGGACGACGCCTTGATTTCTGTCTCTTTCCCTCCTATCGGCTCGGCTGTCCACGGGGCCTGGCAGGTGCTGCCACCGCTCTCGCCAGCCCAGGTGCCCCTGCGGGCCTGGCTGGCCAGCCCCGCCAACGGCACCGTTCCCAGGGCCGGGGTGCTGGTGCTGCCGGAGGTGTTCGGCGTCAATGGCTGGGTGCGCAGCGTGGCGGACAGGTTGGCGGCCCAGGGTTATGCCGCCCTGGCGGTGCCCCTGTTCGCCCGCACTGCGCCCGATCTGGAGCTTGGTTACGACGAGGCCAGCCTGGTGGAGGGACGCTTCCACAAGGAGCGCACCAGCACGGCGGAGCTGTTGCTGGATCTGGGCCTGGCGGCCGATTGGCTGCGGCACTGGCTGGAACCAGCCAACGCGCCACTGGGTTGTGTCGGCTTCTGCTTCGGTGGCCATGGGGCCCTGTTGGCCGCCACGCTGCCCCAGGTGGGGGCCAGCTGTGATTTCTACGGGGCCGGCGTGGCTTCAGGTCGCCCCGGTGGTGGGCCGCCCAGCCTGGAGCTGGTGCCGACGATCCCGGGGCGCCTGCTGTGCTTCTGCGGCGATCAGGACGAGCTGATTCCGGCGCCGGAGGTGCTGGCGATCGAACGGGCGCTGCAGGGCAGTCGCCATCGCCTGCTCCGGGTGCCGGCGGCGGGTCATGGCTTCATGTGTGAGGCCCGGGACGCATTCCGGGCGCCGGCGGCGGCCCTGGGTTGGCAGCAGATGCTGGCGTTGTTTGCCGAGGAGCTGGGGCAACCGCCTGGGCGCCCAGCCTGAGGCCGATCGGCTCTGGCCCCTCGGTCTTCGCTGGCCGGACTCTGGGGGCCTCTCTGGGCCCTGCTGACGCTGGTTGACCCAGGACGCTCCGGGCGGCCAGAGACAGCCGCCCAGGAGCTGGTTGAACTCAGACGGGGCAGAGTCGCTCCCCGATGGGATTGGCCACACCACGCCAGCGAGGCGCCAGGCTGATCAAGCGCTGACAAGGTCCAAGCCAGCAAGGACCAGGCCGATCGATTCCAGATCGGCAGGGCACCGGATGTGAACGCCGGGTGTCAACGCGGGCTATCAAGGGGGCTATCAAGGGGCCAGTGGCCGCCTGGTAGGTGGCAGCTCGCTTAACGCCCCCCTGGGGAGGCGAGATTCAGGTGCCCGGCGTCTTGATGACCCGCAGGGGAGTGGGCGCTGGGATGCCAGCCCCCGGGGCGCCGGGTTTGGCCCCGGCTTTGCCGGCGCTCTGCTTGCGGGGGCTGAGGAACATGATCATGTTGCGGCCTTCCCGTTTGGGCAGCTGCTGGATCTCGGCGTTGTCCTCGAGATCTTTCGCCATGCGCAGCAACAGCACTTCGGCCAGGGCAGTGTGCTGGATTTCCCGGCCCCGGAAGATCACAGTGCACTTGACCTTGTCGCCGGACTTGAGAAAGCGCACAGCCTGACCGATGCGCACCTGGTAGTCGTGCGAATCGATCTTGTAGCGCATCTTCACCTCCTTGACTTCGGTCTGGTGCGACTTCTTCTTGGCCTCCTTGGCCTTTTTTTCCTGCTCGAACTTGTATTTGCCGTAATCCATGATCCGGCAGACCGGGGGATCGGCTTTCTCGCTGACGAGCACCAGATCCAGCTCACGATCGCGGGCCACATCCAGGGCCTCTTCGCGCGTGATCACTCCCAGTTGACTGCCGTCGGCATCGACCACCCTCAGGTTGGGGTAGTTGATGCGATCGTTGATGTTGGGCAGCTCCCGGACGGGAGCCCGGCGGTCAAAACGGGGACGGGGAGGCATTCAACGCGGCGATTAGACAGTCACCCTAGACCTTGCCGGGTCGCCAGCAGCGCTTCCTGCAGCAGATCGGCACCATTGAGCCACTGGGGTTGATGCTGGCGGCGGAACCAGGTGCGCTGGCGTTTGGCGAACTGGCGCGTGCGGCGTTCGCTGAGGGCGATGGCCGTCGGGCGATCGAGCTCCCCGAGCAGCAGGCGCCTGGCTTCGTCGTAACCGATCGTCTGCAGCAGGGGGCAGTCGGCGCCAAAGCGTTCGATCAGGCCTGCGGTTTCCGCCACCAGGCCATCGGCGTAGAGCTGCTCGGTGCGGCGGCTGATGCGCTGGGCCAGATCCGGTGGGTCGAGGGCCAGCTCGAGCACCCGCCAGGGGGGCGGGTTGCGGCGCTGTTGGGCGCTGAGGGGGCGGCCGGTGGCATAGATCACCTCCAGGGCCCGCTGGGTGCGGATCGCATCGCGGGGCATGATCCGGGCCGCTGCCTCGGGGTCGGCCTGCTGCAGCAGGCGATGGCAGTGGGCTTGGCCCAGGGCGCTGAATTGTTGGCGCAGCTGGGGCTGGGGCGCTACGGCCGGCGGCTGCAGGCCCGCCAGCAGCGCCTTCAGATAGAGGCCTGTGCCTCCCACCAGCAAGGCGACACCACAGCGGCGGTGTTCAGCGGCGATGGCCTCCTGGGCCAGTTGCACGAACTCCTGCAGGTTGATCGGTTGGTCGGGATCGCGCAGGTCGAGCAGTTCATGGCGCACCCGCTGGCGCTGGGCCGGGGTTGGCTTGGCGGTGCCCACATCCATCTGGCGGTAGAGCTGGCGTGAATCCACCGACAGCACCGCCAGGCCCTGGGCCTCGGCCAGCTCGATCGCCAGGGCGGTCTTGCCGCTGGCGGTGGCCCCCATCAGGGCGATCACCAGGGGGCGTGGCTCGGGGCTGGTGGCGTCAAGCACTGACAGGGGCACGGCGGTGGCAGAACAAAGCGGGGTGGGTGCAGGGAGAGACGCCGGGCGCTTCAGGGTGGGCTGGACGAGGTGGGCTTGGCGCCGGTGCCGAGGGCGGCTGGCTGGTGGGCAGGCAGGCCGCTGGAGGCCCCTGTTGCGCCTGGATCGCCGGACAGGACTGGAGGCCGCTGCTGCCGCCGAGGCGCTTCAGGTTGGAATCGAGCTGAGATCGTAAGGAACGGCACGCGATTGGCCGACTTCCCCAGACCCTTTGTCCAGGAAGCGATCTCGAGCCAGCGACTGTGGCAGAGGCGGGGGGTGAGAGGCGTGGTTCGGACGCGATCTTTCTGAGATTGCTTTTTTGTTGGGCTGGGGCAAGGGCAAGGATTTCCTTGCTGCTCGGATCGGGCTCCAGCCAACAGGCTGGCAGAGGCGCCCGGGTGACTGGCGCTGCTTGCTGGCCGCAGGGGGCGCTGGCCTCCGGCTGCCTCCTTTCAGGGCCTGGGTGGCTGCAAGGCTTGACGCCCGGGCGCGGTGATCGGGCCCGGGCCTTGGCTCAGCGGTTGCGAGGCCGGGGCCCAGGAGACTGTTGCGCATTGATCCCCGAACAGAAATCGAGGACATCGACGCTGGCCAACGGATTCAAGCCGGAATCATGCTGAGACAGTGGCAACGGAATCGCCACTTGCTGGCAAGGCCAGACCTGCTCCACAGCAATCGATCCTGAGCGCTGGACATGTATGAGATGCGGTCCAGGCGAGATCGGCCTGGGATCGCTTTGGGCGTTGTATCGGAGCGTTTGAGCACTTTCCCATCGCTTCGTAACCATTGCTTCGGAACCGTGGACTGCAGGCTCCCAGGCCCCGGAGCGCTTCAATCCCAGGCTGATTCCCCCTGCAAACAGCGCCGGACCCCTCCAGGGTGTGGGTCTGGCCGGGCGTGGGCTCGCCGGTTGTGGGGCCGTCAAGACCTGCTGGCCAGCGGGCTTGGAGCTGATGGCGATGGGCACGGCACGACGCCAGCCCGGTGACCGTTGGCCCGATCGACCATCCCCATGGGCTCCAGTGGTGAGGGGACGGACAGGGCCGTCACCAGCGCCCGGTTCAGCACCGGTTCCCAGACCGTCCGGCGGCGGGGGCGGGATCAACCCCCTCGGTGAATCGCGCCGGAGCGGGGCCTGGGTGGCGCTGCGGGGCGTCGGTGGTAAGGTGGCCCTTGTGGAGAGGCTTTTGCACTCCCCGCGCCCTGCTTCCCGCGCCCCTGTCTGCCCCGGGGTTCCGTCGTCCTGAGCCCGTTCCCTGGGGAGCCCTTTCCGAATGAGCGACGCCACCAAAGTCCAGTCCGCCTACGGCGCCGAACAGATCCAGGTGCTCGAAGGCCTGGAACCGGTGCGCAAGCGGCCGGGGATGTACATCGGCACCACCGGCCCCCGTGGCCTGCATCATCTCGTCTACGAGGTGGTGGACAACGCCGTGGATGAGGCCCTGGCCGGCCATTGCGACGCGATCCTGGTGGTGATCCACGCCGATGGCTCCGCCAGCGTCACCGACAACGGCCGTGGCATTCCCACCGATATCCACCCGCGCACGGGACGCAGCGCCCTCGAGACGGTGCTGACCGTGCTCCATGCCGGCGGCAAATTCGGCTCCGGCGGATACAAGGTGTCCGGCGGTCTGCACGGCGTTGGCGTGTCCGTGGTCAACGCCCTCAGTGAGTGGGTGGAGGTGGTTGTCCATCGCCAGGGTCAGGAGCATCAGCAGCGGTTTGAGCGCGGCACCCCGATCGGCAGCCTCAGCGCCAAGCCGGCCGCTGATCCTGATCAGACCGGCACGATGGTGCGCTTTCTGCCGGATCACGAGATCTTCAGCACCGGCATTGAGTTTGACTACCAAACCCTCTCGGGCCGACTGCGGGAGCTGGCCTACCTCAATGGTGGGGTGCGCATCGTTTTCCGCGATGAGCGGGCCGCGGCGCTGTCGGCCGATGGCGAAGCGCATGAAGAGGTATATCACTACCAGGGCGGTATTCGCGAGTATGTGACATATATGAATGCGGAGAAGGATCCGCTACATCCTGAGATTATCTACGTCAATTCTGAAAAGGATGGCGTGCAGGTGGAGGCCGCTCTGCAGTGGTGCGTGGATGCCTATTCCGACAGTATTCTCGGCTTTGCTAACAACATTCGTACCGTGGATGGTGGCACCCACATTGAGGGTCTGAAAACGGTGCTCACCCGCACCCTCAACACCTTCGCCAAGAAGCGCGGTAAGCGCAAGGACGCCGACACCAACCTGGCCGGTGAGAACATCCGTGAAGGGCTGACAGCGGTGCTGTCGGTGAAGGTGCCCGAGCCGGAATTCGAGGGCCAGACCAAGACCAAGCTCGGCAACACCGAGGTGCGCGGCATCGTCGACACCCTGGTGGGGGAAGCCCTGAGCCAGTATCTGGAATTCAATCCAGGCGTGATTGACCTGATCCTGGAAAAGGCGATTCAGGCCTTCAATGCGGCCGAGGCGGCTCGCCGGGCCCGGGAGCTGGTGCGCCGCAAATCGGTGCTGGAAAGCTCCACCCTGCCCGGCAAATTGGCCGATTGCAGCTCCCGTGATCCGAGCGAATCCGAGATCTACATCGTGGAGGGTGATTCGGCTGGGGGCTCCGCCAAGCAGGGTCGGGATCGGCGCTTTCAAGCGATCCTGCCGCTGCGGGGCAAGATTCTTAATATTGAGAAAACCGACGATTCCAAGATCTATAAAAATACCGAGATCCAGGCGCTGATCACGGCCCTTGGCCTGGGCATCAAGGGCGAAGAGTTTGAAGAGAAAAATCTGCGCTATCACCGCATCGTGATTATGACCGATGCCGACGTGGATGGCGCTCACATTCGCACCTTATTGTTGACTTTCTTTTATCGCTATCAGAAATCCCTGGTGGAGGGCGGCTACATCTACATCGCCTGCCCGCCTCTTTACAAGGTGGAGCGTGGTAAAAATCATAATTACTGTTACAATGAAGCCGAGCTCAAAAAGGTGCTTTCCGGCTACGGTGAAAAGGCCAACTACAACATCCAGCGCTTCAAGGGTCTCGGTGAAATGATGCCCAAGCAGCTATGGGAAACCACCATGGATCCCGGCACGCGCATGATGAAGCGAGTGGAAGTTGAAGACGCCGCTCAGGCTGATCGCATCTTCACGATCCTGATGGGCGACAAGGTGGCGCCGCGTCGCGAGTTCATCGAAGCCCACAGCGCCGAGCTTGATCTCACCCAGCTCGACATCTGAAACGATGGCCACCGTCGCCCCTTTGCGTCCCTGGCCGGCCTGGCGTTGGGCGGCCCTGCTGGGTTTTGCCCTGTTGGCCCCGGCGGCGCTGCCGGCCGGTGGTGGCGAGCTTCGCCTGCCGGAGGTGCGGCGCCGCGAGCAGGGGTTGGAGCCCCTGCTCAGCCAGAGCTGCATGAGCCTGCGCTGTGCCCCGGAACGCCAGGCGCCGGTGCTGGCCCAGCTGGATGCCGGCGTGCCGTTGCGGGTGCTGCGCCATTGGCTTTCGCCGGGGGGGCGCCCCTGGCTGCGGGTGGAGGCCACCACCCTGGCCGGCGAGGCCACCAGGGGTTGGTTGCCGGGCTGAGCCAAGGCCTCAGCCTTGGAGCCATTGGCCGCTGACTTGCCACCAGGCCGGCGCCGCCCACAGGGTGCCGGCGCCGGGTGACCTGGGAGGTTGGAACTGGGGCCTCAGGCCGCCAGCGCCGCCTCGATGGCGCCGGTGAGTTCGGCGCTGTCCGGTTCGACGCCACTTTTGAAGCGGGCCAGCACGGTGCCGTCCTTGCCCACCAGGAACTTCTCGAAGTTCCAGGCCACATCGCCGGCAGGTTCGGTCTGGGTGAGGGTGGTGTAGGGCTCGGTCTTGGCGCCGGTGGCATGCACCTTGTCGAACAGCTGGAAGCTGGCGCCGTAGGTGCTGGAGCAGAACTGCTGGATCTCCGCCAGGCTGCCCGGCTCCTGGGCGCCGAAGTCATTGCAGGGGAAGCCCAGCACGGTGAGTCCCTGGGCGCCATAGGTGTCCTGAAGCTTCTGCAGCCCGGTGTATTGGCGCGTGAAACCGCAGCGGCTGGCCACATTCACGATCAGCAGCACCTGGCCTGCCCATTCCCCAAGCTTGCGCTCGCCTCCCTGGGCTTCGCGCACGCTGATTTCGCTGACATTGACGGCCATGGGGCTCCTGGGCAACGGCGTGATTCTGGCGTTGTCGTGCCCGGCCTGTTGCGGCAGGGCCACGCGCCTTGCAGGCGTTCGGGGATCCCTGGGGGTGGATGCCGATCGGGCCGCCGCTGGCAGAGCGCCCCATAAACTCGGCAGCAACGGTGGTGCCTGCGTGATGAGCGAAAGTTCCGCCGTGGCGGAGGTGGTGGCGCGCCAACTGGAAAGTCTGCTGGAGGCCAGCAACTACGACGGCGCCAAGCTGCTGTTGCAGCCGGTGCAACCGGTGGACGCCGCCGAAGCGATCGGCACCCTGCCCCGCATCCTCCAGGCCCTGGCTTTTCGATTGCTGCCCAAGGACGAGGCGATTGAGGTGTACGAATACCTCGATCCCTCCGTGCAGCAGAGCCTGTTGGAGCGGTTGCGCTCCGGTGAGGTGCTGGAGCTGGTGGAGGAGATGTCACCCGATGACCGGGTGCGGCTGTTTGATGAATTGCCGGCGAAGGTGGTTCGGCGCTTGCTGGCGGAGCTGAGTCCATCGGAGCGGCGGGTCACCGCCCAGATGCTTGGCTACGACGCGGAGACCGCCGGTCGCTTGATGACGACCGAGTTCATTGATCTCAAGGAGTTTCACAGCGCCGCCCAGGCCCTGGAGATTGTGCGCCGCCGGGCCCGGGACACCGAAACCATCTACAGCCTTTACGTCACCGATGCCTCCCGCCATCTGAGCGGCATGTTGTCGTTGCGCGATCTGGTGACGGCCGAGCCCGAGGAACGGCTCGGTGATGTGATGACCCGTGAGGTGGTGAGCGTGGCCACGGACACCGATCAGGAGGAGGTGGCGCGGGTGATCCAGCGCTACGACTTTCTGGCGGTGCCGGTGGTGGACCGGGAGCGGCGGCTGGTGGGGATCGTCACCGTCGATGACGTGATCGACGTGATCCAGCAGGAGGCCACCCGTGACCTCTATGCCGCCGGTGCCGTGCAGGCCGGCGATGAGGACGACTACTTCCAGAGCAATCTGTTCACGGTGGCCCGCCGCCGGGTGGTGTGGCTGATGGTGCTGCTGGTGGCCAACAGCGGGACCGCGGCGGTGATCGCCTCCGAGGATGCGGTGCTGAAAAAGGTGGTGGTGCTGGCGGCCTTCATCCCGCTGCTGATCGGTACCGGTGGCAATGTGGGCGCCCAGAGTTCCACCGTGGTGATCCGTGGTCTCAGCACCCAGCGGCTGCAGGCTCTGGGGCCGGCCCTGGCGATCGGTCGGGAGTTTGTGGCGGGGGCTTTGCTGGGCTTGCTGATGCTGGTGGTGGTGGTGCCGTGGGCGGCCTACGTGTCCCACAGCTGGGTAGTGGCCGCCGCCGCCGGCATCAGCCTGGTGGCGATCACCACCCTGGCGGCCACCGCCGGCGCCGCCCTGCCCCTGCTTTTCAACCGCCTGGGCCTCGATCCCGCCTTAATGTCGGCTCCGTTCATCGCCACGGCCACTGATGTGGCAGGGGTGTTCATTTACTTGCACACAGCGGGCTGGCTGATCAATCGCATGCCGGCGGGCGGCTGAATGGGTGGATTGCCATGGGTGGATAGCCACGGGTGGATCGGTAGGGGAGATCAGTGCGGGTGGACCGGCAGGGGCGGCAGCGGCGGTCAGGGTAGTCTCGTGGTGAGTCCGCCGCGGGATAACCGCGAAAGATGAGAGGAATTCACACTTCTTCAGGTTAGGCTTCACACACCTTTACGGACCGATTCGTGGTCGTTGCCATTTTTCAGGACAGGGTGGCCGATTCCCCTGTCCTCGACACTGTTCCCTTGGAGTCCAGCACTGTGGACAGTGTGGCCCTCTCCATGCCGCGCAACCCCTCGGCCTCCTCGGCCCGACAGATGCCCTCGATCGACGGCGATCTGGTGCGGTCCTACCTGCGGGACATCGGCCGGGTGCCGCTGCTGAGCCATGAGCAGGAGATCACCCTGGGGCGGCAGGTGCAGGAGCTGATGGGGCTCGATGAGCTGCGGGAGGAGCTGAAGCTGCGGGCCGGTGGCGAGGAGCCAAGCGA
>JAPLIB010000120.1 GCA_026389335.1 Cyanobacteriota bacterium
CGAGACAAATTCACGAAAAAGTGCCGAAATCGAGCCTTCTGCTGGGAGGTACAGCCAACGATCGACCGAAAACAGGAAGAAATCAGTTGTAGCTGTGGAAAACTGATGCTGCGAGATGGTTTTTCTGCAAACTCTTAAGGCCAGCTCTCAACCTGCCAAGGCCTTTGGCGCATGCTGCTCCGGCTCTTGCTTGAAAGACCTGTCGCTTGTCTGCCGAAGGGAGGCATGCATCTCGTGAAAATTGAAGTAATGCACATATCAGTAAAGGGTCGAAGCAGAGAGGCCAGGCTTTGTTGTGGGTATTCAAAGTTGACGATTCAGCATTTGGGGGGTCAAATCAATCCCAGGGGTTTTCCAACTGAAACTTGCATTTATTCTGAAGAGTCGTGATCCGATCGATCAACTCGCCAACTGAGATTGTTGCCAGGATTGCAGGTGAACCAAGCTGTGCTGGGTTTGAATCGGAAACTAGATTGTTTTCTCAGGAGTCCTTTTGTAGTTCGGCTGCCACCTGCTTCAGCACGTCATTCCAGTTGCCTCGTTCTTTCTGGCGGAACAAGCGCATGGACGGATACCAAAAACTGCTACTGCCCTCCATACCCCATCGCCAGTCTGGCATTTTGTGAAGCAGTAGCCATGTACGTTTCCCCATCCCTGCCGCAAGGTGGGCAACGCAACTGTCAGAGGTAACAATAAGATCACAGTTGGCGATAATGGCGGCGGTTTCTGGAAAGTTGAAGGCCTTGCTGATTTCCTCTTGGCAGCTCGCAAAACGATCTCGAAAAGAGCACGTATCAAGTTGTTCGCTGCCAAAGCCATGCTGAAGCGAGACCAGCGTCGCCTTAGTACGGGCTGCGATCGGAGCAAAGGCCTCGAGTGCTAAAGATCGACCCCTGAGATTTGTTTGCTCCACATCAGGATTTCCCTGCCAATGGATGCCTATGATTGGACGGCGTTCCTGTGCCATTGTCCATTTCCATTGATCCACCATATCGGCTGAAGTGGCGATATATGGTGTCGTGATGATCGGGTTCTCTGGTCCGACGCCGAGATATCGTGGCAACGAAAGCAGCGGCATCCAATGTCCGTCTCGCACCTGAATTGCCTGGCTTGGCTTCAGTGGCGCAGGATCAATACCCGATTCCTGGATTAATGTTGTGAGCTGTGGGTGAGGGCAGAGTGAAGCCGCTATGCCTTGGTTGCGGAGAGGAATGACATAGCGCATAAACTGCAAGGTATCCCCAAGACCTTGCTCTGCAATGAGCAGCAGTTTGTCCCCTTTGGCTAGCTCGATACCATTCCACAGTGGCATCTTGAGCCTGGCCCGGAACGAGCCCTGTGCCAAATCCGCTGGGTCCCCCCGATGCTCGTACTCCTTCCAGCCGACTGCATAGTCGCCAGCCAGGAGCAGCGTCGACGACAGGTTGTTGTGAGCATCGGGATAGTTCGGCTTGAGTTGCAGGGCCCTCGCGTACGAGGCAATGGCGGCTGTCAGCTGCCCTTGTTCATGGAGAGAAATGCCAAGATTGTAGTGCGCTTCGGGTTTCCTGGGATCAAGCCGTATGGCCTCATGGAAAGCGGAAGTGGCGGCATCAAAATCACCTTTCTCATGGTGGACAAGGCCAAGATTGATATGCGCTTGTGCAAACAATGGGTTGAGCCGTATCGCTGATTCGTAGGCATCAATGGCAGCCTCAAACCTGCCCTGTTCCTTCAAGACATTTCCCAGATCCTTGTGAGTCTCTGGATCATCTGGCTGGAGCTCCAGCAGCTGTTCCAGCAGAAGGACTGCTTCGCTATATTTTCCTGTCTTCCTGTAGGCGTTGGCCAGGTTGCGATAAGCAGCGCAATCTGCTGCTTCTGAAGCGCTGAGACCTTTGCAGATAGCTTCCGCTTCGCGAAGTCCGCCCTGCTGCAGCATCGCTTCAGCCGTGTTCTCATCGTGCATCGAAGACACCGAATCCAAGTTCAATGTGGCGGCAGGTGCCAACAGTTTTCATGACATATTTGCGATCAAACCTATAGCCCCAATGCCAACAACAGACGCTGTGGACTCCTGACACCATTGCAAGAAACGCCTGCGGTGGCCAATACCGACATCGCCTGAAAAGGGGTGACCAACACTAACCTTGCTAGCGCGCCTCTCCTGCTGTGCCAGCATCACTCAGCCCTTGCATTCATAGGGGAGCAATAGAGGCCTGCATTGGCTGGCAAAGGTTCACGCCTGCATACGATTCAGATAGCCACCTGGCTGGCGCTGAAGTTCGTCATAGGTGCCCAGTTCACTGATCGTCCCCCCAGAGATCACAGCGATCTGATCGGCAGATGCGATCGTTGAAAGCCGGTGGGCAATAGCAATTCGGGTAATGGCCAGGGATTCGAGGGTGCGGGTAACTGCCGCCTGCGTGGGGGCATCAAGAGCGCTGGTGGCTTCATCCAACAGCAGGACTTTGGGCTGGCCGATCAAGGCACGGGCCAGCGATAACCGCTGGCGCTGGCCCCCTGAAATGCCCATGGAGCCCTCACTGATCACGGTTTCCAGTCTCATCGGCATCCGTTCCACATCGTCCACCATCGAGGCCTGCTCCAGGGCTGCCCAGGCCTCATCACGGCTGAAAGACCGACCGGCGCGCAGCACGTCATAGATTGATCCCGTGGGCAGTGGTGCGTTCTGCAGCACTACCCCCAGTTGGCGGCGGTAGTGGCGTACAGCCAGCTTGCGCAGATCAACACCGTCAATGTTGATGACACCGGCTTCGGGTTCCATCAGCCGCAGCAGACAGCGGAGCAGGGTCGTCTTGCCACAACCCGAAGCACCTGTGATCGCGGTGTAGGAGCCCTGGGGGATCGTCAGATTTATCTGCTGCAACAGCGGGGCCGAGGCATTGCCATAGCGCACCTGCAGGTTATTCAGTTCAATCTGACCGACCAACTGATGCATCTGAGCGACGCCGGTCTGGCCGGCTTCAGGAGTCGCAAACATCACCACACTGCTGCGTTGCCAAAGAACAATCAACCGCGACACGGTGTTCGCCACCTGCACCGCCATCGCCGAGATCTGACTGTTAAAGGACACATAGGCCGCCTGGAAGGTGACAAAGGCCGCCACCAACTGGTTGGCACCCATCACCCCAAGACCGCCCTGAGCCACATCCTGGGTCCTGGCCTGCTTCAGCATCCACACCAGGCTGACGAACACCACAACCTGACCGAGGGGCGTGAGTACGCGGGCGAGAATCTCCAGTCCATTGTTGGCCGCCTCACCGCGTCGCATCAGCACGGCAAGACGGGCCACATCGTTGATCCACTGCTCAAACACGAACGGCTCACTGCCGCTGACACGGATCTGAGGCATGCCGACCACGGCCTGAAGGCCCATGTCATTCAGGCGGGCCTCACCCTCCTGCAGGGGCTGTTCAAGCTTGGCGGCCTGCAGCACTAGCAGCACCATCACAACGGCACTCAGCAGCGTGAAAGCCCCTGCGACCAGAGCCAGCTGAGCCTGGTAGATAAACATCAGGCCCAGATTCGAGAATGAAAACACCAGGCTGAGTCCAGTGGCGAGCAGGCCGCTGCTGACCAGCTGCCGCATCTCACTGATCGAGCTGACCCGGGTGACCAGATCGGCCGTACCAAGTTTCTGGAAGAAATCCAGAGGCAGTCGCAGCAAATGGCTCCAGACGGCTGCCTCCAGGCGCAGGTTCACAAGCGATTCCATCCGCACCGTGGCCAGGCTGCTGAATCCCTGGGAGGCGACAGTGCAGAGCGCAATCAGCAGCACCACCAGCGAAGTTTCCACCACCAGCTGCAGTTCTCCGAGCGGCAACACTGTGCTGACCAGGAAAGACGTCAGGAGGGGAATGCTGAGGTTGAAGATCGCTACGACCACGGCACTGAAGAGCACCGTGAGCAGAGCCGAAAGATTGCTACCCAGAGCGAAGCTCAGCAGATTCGGGAGGGACCCCAGGGGTGCCGGCAATGAGGCATAGAGCTCATAGGCATAGGGCTTCAGCTTCAGGTCAGCCTCAAGCGGCAGGCACTGACCCCTGCGGGGGTCAAAGGCGACGGTCTTTCCGGCCAGGCGGTGCACCGCCAGGGGCCGGCCGTCGTCTTGAGCGAAGACGATCAGCATCGCCCGGGTGGAACGGATCAGATCGGCGGGAGTCTTGACCTCACGGTGCGGGATGTTGTTGTTCTCCAGCAGGTCGCTGGTGCTGCCTTCAGAGGGCACAATCTCGCGCCGATCCCTCAGCACCGCCATGGCGTAATGGAGGACCCTGCAGCCTGGATCGCTGGAGCTGCTGCCGATCACGTGCTGGTCGCCGCCCAGCTGCTGCACAGCGGCCATGCCCCGCAGCAGGGCCTGCTGACGGGTGTCTGCGAGCGTCATCGGCTGCCGGCTCCGCCAACGCCCACAAGTTCGGCTTCCAGCAGCCGGCGGTAGGGGCCGTCCTGCTGCGCCAGCGTCTGCGGCGGTCCCTGCTCCACCAGTTGGCCTTGGTCGAACACCAGGACCCAGTCGCTGATCTGCGCTCCATACATCCGGTGGGCCACGGTCACCAGGGTGCGTGGCGTGCGTTTGACGGCCGTGAGAATTTGCCGCTCACGCCGATCATCAAGGGCACTGGTGGCCTCATCCATCAACAGCAGGGTGGGGTGGCGCAGCAGCGCCCGGGCGATCTCAACCCGTTGGCGCTGGCCGCCGCTGAGGTTGCCGCCCCCTTCGCCCAGGTGCAGACCAAGCGCACCGGCACCACCAAGATCGTCAAGGAGGCCCGCCTCCTCCAGGGCTGTCAACACATCGCTGGAGCCAAAACGCGGATCCCAGACGGTGAGGTTCTGCTCCAGGGTGGCAGGGAAGAGAAACACATCCTGGGACACCAGGGCAATCGAAGTCCGCAGGGTTGGATCATCCCAATCCAGCCAATCGCGGCCATCGTAGAGGATTCTCCCCTGGCTGGTGGGATAAAGACCGGCGATGAGGCGCAACAGCGTCGATTTACCGGATCCACTACCACCAACAATCGCCAGATGCTTACCCGCCGGCAGGGTCAGATTCAAGCCTGAAAACATCATCGGGGCGGCGGAGCTGAACTGATAGCCCAACTCGCGCAGCTCCAGTTCGCCTGCCAGCCGCCGCTGCGGTTGATCGCGCCAAGCATTGAGCTGAAAACTGCGCACCATCGGATCAACATCATTGTCGATCACATCATTCATGCGACCCATCTCGCCGTCGAGGTGCTGCAGCTGACTGCTAAGCAGATTGAGTTGTTGCAACGGCGATTGAATCATGTCCGTCAGAAACTGAAAGGCCATCAGTTCACCCAGCGTGATCTGCCCCCAGATGATCAGCGCACCGCCAGCCAGAATCACACAACTACGCAGCATAAAGCCTGAAGTGGTACCAATCAGCCCCACCAGTGCCGTGGCCAGCGATTGTTTCTGCAGCTCCACCAGAGAATCACTGAAACTGGCCGACCACTGCTTGAAGGATTCATTCTCGAGGCCACTGGCCTTGATGCTCTCGATGCACTGGACCACATACATGCCGATGCCTTGAGCCTTGCCCTGCAACATTGCAAGCTTCTGGTTGTCACCCGTACGCATGTCCCGGATCCAGAGGGTAAGCAGGGAATTCCCCCCGGCGATGAGCACCGTGAGCAGCGACAGCCAGGGGGAGATCAACAGGCCCACCAGCATGGCCAGCAGGCCCGCCCCCAGCGACAGGAGAAAATCAATGACGCCGTTGATGCCCAGCTTCACCAGAGCGAAAGGCAAGATCAGACGCGTGGCCAGCTCACCCCTCATCCTCTGAACAAAGAAGCGATAAGGCAGACTGAAGAGTGAGATATAGAGCAGGCTACTGACGCGCTTGAGCAGTAGAGTGGCAATATTTCGCAGCAAGAACTTCTGCAGATTCACGAGCGCAATCATCACCAGCACAGCAATTGTGGTGATCCAGATCACGGGGATCGCAATGTTTTCTCGCCCTTCCTGCAGAAAGCCATCGATGAACTGACTCGTCGCACCGGCGATGAAGAGATCCGGCAGGGCCACGGTGAAGGACACCATGGCGAGCCAGGGCAGGATGCCGAGATAGGGACGCAACAGACTGGGGATCCAGCGGTAGAGGCTGGGTTCATGGCCACCGAGGCTGAAGGCAGGGCCGGGGCGCAGTTCGAGCACGACGCCCGTGAAGCTGGTCTGGAAGTCCTCCCAGGAGACGGGATAGCGCCCAGCGGCCGGATCGCTGAGATAGGCCTGGCCCCTCGCGAAGCCTTCGAGCACCAGAAAGTGATTGAAATTCCAGAACAGAATGCAGGGGAAGTGACCAGAAGCGAGCAGGTCATCGGCACTGCGGCGAAAGGCCTTGACCTCGAGCCCATAGCTCTGGGCGGCCCGCTTGAGCTGCACGGCCGTGACACCGTCGCGGCTGATGCCACAGCGATCACGGATCTCCGAGAGGGGCAGGATCTTGCCCAGATAGCCCATCACGATCTTGAGGCTGGCGGCACCACATTCCACCGACTCGTACTGCAGCACGGTGGGGGTCACCACCCGAGACGTCTTATTCATTGGCTGTCGACCACCATGCCCAGGGCGCCCCTGATGGCGGGCATCACAAATTCAATCGGGCGACGGTAAGCGGTGGTGATCTGCACGTCGGCCAGCGTGGCCAGACGCACGGGGTGGGGGGGCTGGCGACCGGAGCTCCAGCGATAGCAGTCATAACTACTGGAGCGCTGGCATTGCTCAGGCCCGGCCTGCTCCAGTTCGACTCTCACCAGATAGGGGGTGGGGATGAGGCTCTGGATCGGACCCACCAGGGCCCGACTGCCGACCGCGCCCTGCAGCCCATCACCCTGCAACGGCAGCTTGCTGACCTCCAGCACTCGCCCAGGGATCCCTCCGTACTGGGCCCTGGAAATGCCTTTTGGCGTCACCAGAACCGCCATGCCCTCACTCACTTGCTGGGCGGCTGAGGAGTCAAGAAAAACGGGAACAAGACCGGGAAGAGCCGGGGGCCTTCTGGTGAATACAATCAATTCGTCACCCTGCTTGACAAGGCTGCCATTCAGGAAATTGCGAGCCAGGATATAAAAGCCCCCAATCGGCGCAAAAACAGTAGTAGAGTTTAGATAGCCAACCAGTTGACTCTCGAGCTTATTGAGGCTGTCTATGCTCCCAACCTCTGCTTGTTTAGACTGCTCAACTTGCTCTTCCTGGCTGATCCTGGAGTTGATCTCAGTAGAGCTTGCACTGAGCAGCTGGCCTTCGAGCGTATTGATGCGAGACTGCTCATCCAACAGGGTGATACCAGGCAAATCACCGCGCTTCCAGAGCACAAGATAACGCTTATAAAGTTGGCGGCGCTGCTGAAGTTCGGCTACAAGAAAATCGATTTGTTTTTTCTGCGAGGCATCGAGATTGCCAAGCATTTTCGACCTCTGAAGCTTTTCGTTGCGCCGCTGTCGCTGTAGTCTCTCCGCCGGCAAGACCCCGAGCATCGCCGCATTCAAGTCCTGATCCGCTTGAGCATTCTCAAGATATGCCAACACAGTTCCCTCGGGATAGCTAAGAGGAACATATTTAGTCTTACTGTCATTCACCCTGAATGGCGCTTTCGGCGTCGACAAGAGTAAAGCCTGCCCTACCGGGGTCACCAGTGCCGCGTGGACTAGCTCAGTAAGCCTGGCCGCATCATTGACTCTGGTGGTGGCCGCGTTGGCGTTCCCGAGCCAGAACTGGCGCAATAGTTCATTGCGTTGCCGCTGTTGTTGCGGCAGGGTGTTGGGACTGAACCCACTCACCTGATAGCGAAGGATTCCAGAGGTTGCCGCCTTCAGGCTCTCCAAGCCACCAGGCGGCACGATGGCGGCGGTGCCGTTCACCTGAATCGGCACGCGAGCCAACACGGACCACAGCACACCAAGCAGGGCAATCCCCGCAGCAGCTGCAGCCGTGAGCCGCACTGGCAGGGGCAGGAATTGGGCCGGTTTGGTGGAATCAGCCTCGGCCTGGAGGTGCTCAAGCGCTACCTGCTCAAAGATCTCGAAGCGATCGGCAGCTCTGGCTTTCGGACTGCCGCCATCAACTGGGCCAGAAACCTGGTCAGGATTGCTTTGTGCCTCTGGGGAGTTGTTCATCATGCTGCGGAATCAATTCTTGCCAAGGGTGAGGGTTCGCTGCTGCAACAGGGGCTTAGTGCCTTCTGGCCAGCGGGCCGAACTGCGGTAGAGCCTGGCGAGTGCACTCTGAAACGTGCGCTCAGCGTTGGCATAGTCGTTCGCCGCGGTGATTGACTGGTTCAGAGCCACCACCAGTGAGGATATATCGGTGACACCAACCTGATATCTCGCCTGCACGGCAGTGGCCGCTGCCTTGGCAGCCTTGAGCTGAGCCTGACTGCTCTGCAGGGTCAGCCGGCTGGTCAGGTAGCTCGCATAGGCCTGCTCCACCTCCCGGCTCACGCGCAGGCGACTGGCCGCCGCATCCGCGAGGGCTTGCCGCGCTGCGGACTTCTGAACCTCCGCCTGGGAGGCACTGATGCCGCCATCAAAAATTTGCCAGTTGAAGCCAAGGCCGAAACCTCCATTCCAGTTGAGGCTGCTGTTGTTGGTCGACGTACTGACGCTGTTGCCATTCCCGTTGTTCTGGATAATGACATCGTTGGCAAAGCCGCCACTGGCTCCCAGGTTGAAGCTGGGCCAGTAGGTCTTGAACAGGGCGGTGGCTGTCCAGTTGGCGCTGGCGGCAGCGGCCTGGCTCGCCAGGATTTCCTCCCGCAGCTGCAAGGCCTGTTCAATCGTGGACTTCAGGCTCTGCTCCCAGCGGCCCGGCGCGCTCGCTTGGTTGCTGGGCAAGGCGAGGGTGCCGGGGGGCAACGCCATCGCCTGAGCCAGCAGAGAAGCCGCATCGATTAGTTGGCGATAGGCGCTGATCAATGTACTGAACGTGGAGTATTGCTGGGTGCGGATCTGCTCGACATCGGCAATACTCACCAGTCCATTATTAAAATGTACCTCGGTAATTCGCACTTGACGGCTAACAAAAGACAAGATTTCTGCATAGGCTTTGATCAGCTGTTTCTGTTCCTGCAAACTGAAGTAGGCCTCCTGAATCTCGAGCACCAGGTTGCGGGCGCTCACGTCAAACAGAAGCTGCTGACGCTTGAGGCTTTCCCGCGCTGCGTTGATGTTGGCGGCCCTGCTGGGGTCAAAGAAGGTCCAGCCCAGCGTCATGGTCAAACCAACAGAACTGGCGCTGGAGGTGCTGCTCACGGTGCTGCCATTGGCGCTCGTGCTCGTGCGGTCGTAACTCTGGCCAGGGATGTAGGTGCTTGAAGATCCGCTCAGGGTTGGATACCACTGGCGCCGCACAGCGACGAGATTCCATTGCTGACCCTGGATCTCGGCATAAGCTGCAGCCAGAAGTGGATTCTGGAGCAAGCCCGCCTCAAGCGCTTCATCCAAGGTGATGGCGCGGGAGCGTCCATCAATTTCAACCTGCAGGCTACGAAGCTGAGCATCAAGTTGGCCAGCCAGAGGATTGGCTTTCACCTGCGGGGCCGGGATGCCGTTGATACGGTAATTGGCCCTGGCTGCATTCAGGACGCAAGGGGACACAAAACAGACAATCAGGAGAATAAACCGACACGAAATGGATGACAGCAGCGGCAAGAAATGCTCAATTGGCATGCAGCATGGCCATCTTGGCCGTAGGCCAAGGGACTTAGACATGCAGTCCCCGATTTCTCTCTTGCTGGACATTCAAGGCGTGAATATCAACCAAATTGTCCACCTCAGAAATGCCGTCTCCCAGGCAGCAATCACTTATTGACACTACTAGGTAATGGGTCTGTTGGCCAACCGCTGATCGGACGATCCAGGCGCTGCTGGCAGAGCCAGTGCAGACGCTCCATGGAGCGCTCGGGGAGCAGCAGGTGCGGCTGTCTGGCGAGCAGGGTCTCCAATTCCTGGGCCCGTTGCTGTGTCAGAGCCAGGGCTTGCTGGGCATCCACCGCCGATAAGCCGCCGACATAGCTGTTCCAGCGACCGGCTGGCTGAGGCTGGCCGACCTGATCGAGGCCCAGGCAGCGGCCAAACAGCCGCGCATCGAATCGGCCCAGCGCCGCCACCATCCCCATGCCATCGGCTATCAGCTCATCGAGCAGGTTCAGCCGCATCTCGCCCAGCAGGCGCTTGGTAGCCAGATGGGTGAGCTCGTGCTCCAGCCGCAGAGCGGTGCTGGCCTCCAGCCACAGCGCCTCGCCAGGGCAACCAGGCACCTCGCTGGCGCCCACGGAGCCGTAAGGGGCTTCATGCAACAGGATCAAGCGGGCACGGCTTTGGGGCCCGAACTGGCGAATCAGCCCCCAATGAATGAATCCGCTGACGGCGTGGGCATGGACCCCATCGGCCAAACCTACGGGCTCACAGCGATGGGCCAGGGCCCGCACCAGCAGAAGGAAGTCGGCCCCGTTGGGGGTGTGCAGCACCGGCATGGTCCCGCAGGGATGGGGCGCCAGCCAGAGTTCCAGGGATCCGATCTCTTGCCACTGTGGCTCTGGCCCCGCAGCCGCTAGCTCTTCAGCGCTGGCCTGTTCGCCGCGCAGCACCAGCCGCCGATAGAGATCGCTGCGGCTGATGCCGGGCACCTGGGGCAAGCGCAGCTGGGGCAGAACCGGTTGCAGGGCCTCCAGGAGCTCCCCCCCTTGCATCACACCGCCTGGAGCAGCTTCGATCAACTGACGCCACCAGCTGATCGTGATGTCATCAGCTAGAGGCAGCGGCGGCCAAGGCTCGGTGGCCGGTTGGAAGCCCTGGCAGTAATCAGCCAGCGCAAGGAGCGATTGGCCTGCCATGGTTCGTCCATCCTGCCGCCGTCCTGATGCCTCGTCCACATCGATACCTGCCGCAGGGGCGTTCCTTTCCTATCAAGCTACGTTGCCACAGCCGTGAGTGGTATTCAGCGATGGCACTCAACCGCCTGAGTGGTCGTTGCGGGCACTTCTGGGAGGCACGGTATTACGCCACTGCGATTGCTCCTGAAGACCACAGAAGAGTGCTGAATACACTCAGGTATATCCACGCCAATCCCAAAGGAGCAGGGTTAGAAAGGGATTTTATGACCCCTATAGCAGCTACGGGCACTACGGCAGGTTGGAGAGTGATGGCATCAGTGAATGGCACCCAAGCTTCCTGACCCTGGCGCCAACTGCCCGGTGCGCGCCCGCCTATCTAATCGTCGCCGAACACTTCTGCCTGAACTGCCACTGGCTCTGTCATCAGGAGGAACCCAACTGCTTCCCGCTACGTATCCGTTCAGGGGTCGTGATGCTCGCCGCGAACGGTGGCCCCATTTGAGCCCTTGACGCCAGCTTGAACCCCGGTTGCATTTCAGGTAGAGATCGCCTGCGATGACCATTCCTCCGGCCGGGATTTCAGAAGCAGAC
>JAPLIB010000037.1 GCA_026389335.1 Cyanobacteriota bacterium
AGCGCCAAGTGACGATTAAACCCGATCTGGTTGCGGCCATTCTCTGTTTGGATGCGGGCGAAAGGAACAGTGTGTTCGCCAAACCAATTTTGGTATTCTGTGCCATCAAGGTAGCTGCTGATTTCCGCTTCGTAGCCTTGAACGGCCAGCCGCTGGATGTGCTCACTCAGCTCGGCTTGGCTAGCAGGCGCGCGTCCCAGCAGGTGCTTGAAATTAAGTTCTACGAAGCGATAGGGAGCATTGCTTTCGAAGAACCGACGCCTGTATTCCGGTGAACAGGCAATTGCGCGCACTAACTCACGGGTGCTGAGATACCCCTCGGCGAACTTGCTTTCGGCGCTGATTACCCTTTCGCTTTCCATGAGATGGGGGTTGCCCATCACTTGGCGGTAGGTTGCACGGAGCAACCCCTGAATCTGATCGGGCGTGTCTCCCGGGACACGTTGGAAGATTTCCTGGCTGCGCTGGCCGAGCCCAAATCCCACATACAGATCGCCACGCAGCGGCACGGAATCTCCTCCATCGCTGCTGCTGCGTCTCACAGGCGTAAAGGCTGTGCGACTCGTTTCTGTTCCTCCGAGTCCGCCAAAGCTTTGGGCTCGATACACCTGGGTCGGGACACGAATCGTGATGGGCTGATTCCTGGCCAGACTGACGAGGAGCTTACTGTTGGAGCCGATCGCGGAATCGCTGCCAGCAAAGTTCTGCTCCAGGGCAGCGATGCGATTGAAGGCCGATTGGGGTGAGCCGGCAGGGCTGTTCCAAGTGCGGATGTAGGGGGCCGTGTCGTCTCCGAATGAACTTCCGTACTCGGCGGAATCAATGAGGGCATCGATGCTCGCATCAAAGCCGGCGCTAGCAATCCTCGCCACTTCGGCGCTCACTTCTGCCTCATCCACTGGCGGGCGACCCAATAGATGCTTGATGGCCAATTCAACGCAACGATGGGGCGCCACGGCTTCATAAAAGCGTGAGCGGTAGAAAGACGACTTCGCGAGGGAACGAACGAACTCTCTGACCGTTAGGCGGCCATTCTTCAGTTGTGATTCCGCCGATTCGAGCCTCTCACTTTCCATCGGCATGGTGTTGCCAAAGACATGCCGGTAACAGGCGCTGATTACAAGATTTAGACTGGATTCATCATCTCCAACTTTATAGCTAACTGGATTATCCAGAAGGGGAGTGGCGCCAAAGCTGAGTGCAGAGGATTGGTTGGTCATTGCACGACTGGGGGGGGGGGAGGGAGGGGAAGATCAGGGAGTGCTGGGTTGGGTAGTGAATATGCAACCAAGCAGGTTTTGACATTCTCTGATTCAAGCGGCAATCATTGAATGGTTATGCGGGGGTAATGCTGGCGATTACTCCTCCCTCGCGGTGAATTTGCTGATATTTCGTTGATAGCTGATTGAAGGGTACGAAGTAGGTGCGGTTCGATCTCTTGTAACGAGAAACCGGTTTCACGTTGTTGGCACGATACGCCGTTACATCCACTCGATAAATGCGGCCTTCTGCTCCAGCGCCTACTCCCAAACGGGTCTGAGCATCCTGGAAATTAGACGATGGCCTGAAACTCCACCCCTGGCTGTCCGTGGAGGAGGGCGGAATCACTGCAACCGCTCGGTTGAGATAGGCATTTCCGCCGAGTCGCGAAGCCTTACCGGCAAGACTGCCCTTGAGGCTGCTGCTGCTGGCTCCCCTGAGCAACTGGAAGGTCCAAGTGAACTCCTGCAAGGTGAGACAGCTTTCTGTCTTCCATCCTCTCTGGAAGGGAACAGTCCACTCACCGAAGGCTTGCTGGTATTCGTCTGAATCGAGGAAGCTGTCGATATCTGTGTCATACCCGTGACTATCTAGGCGTTCTGCGTGGGCCCGCATCTCTTCAAAATCCGCAGGTGCACGACCCAGCAGGTGCCTGAAGGCTAGCTCGATATAGCGGTAGCGTGTGCAGTCATCGAAGAATCGAGCCCGATAGAGATCGCTCTTGGCGATGGTGCGAATGAACTCACGTACGCTGAGCTCACCCAGCTTCAGCTGAGACTCGGGAACCAGCTGGCGCTCGCTCTCCATCACATAGGCGTTGCCCAACACTTGGCGGTAGGCGGCCTGAATCAGCTGCTCTTTGGCCGCGTCGCTATCACCAGGATGCAGCTCGAGGGGGAGGTCGCTGTCGAATCGTTCAACGCCTAGGATTGAGGCGGGGCCGAAAGACATTTTAATACGTTCCTGAAATTACGTTTTTGATCATCGTATGAGACCGGGCTAATCGGATCGTAGTTTAACAAAGCGCAATCCTGTCCTTGCCTAGCTGGCTGGAGGAACTGGCGTACCGCCCTGCTCATTGCTGCAGGCCCAAAATGTCTTGATAATCTTTTCCCATGCGGCACGGGCACCAAGCCGAGTCCATTGAAAATCCCAGAGTTTTCAAAGCAGCCCTAGTTCATGCAGTGGCCCGTGCCGACTGATCACCTCCATCAGGAAGGCGACAGTCCCCAGCATTGCCACCCGACCGTTCCAGAGCTCGGAGTTGTTGTTCCAGCCCCAGTCCCACTTGCTCTTGGGGTTGGGATTCACCTTGCTGGGGTGCTGAGCGGCTTGATCGAGATTTGTTTCCGTTTCGGCCATCGCCTGCTCCACAAGGTCGGTCAAGGCGGCAATGAATGCTGGATCTGTATCCAGCGCAGGGACGCGACGGAAGTTTTTCACTCCGGCGGCTGTGGCCAGCTCTCGATATTCCATATCGATTTCCTCGAGGGTTTCGATATGCTCACTGACAAAGCTGATCGGCACTACCACAAGATCTTTCACTCCTTGCTCTCCCAATTCCTGCAAGGCATCTTCGGTGTAAGGCTTTAGCCACTCAACCGGTCCGACACGGCTCTGGTAGGCGAGGGTAAACGGGTTGGTATGGCCGAGCTGCTGCTGCAGCTGCTGAAGGATCAGCTTGCTGCAGGCCACGATCTCTAGCTGATAGGGATCCCCGGCATCCTCCACATAGCTCTTGGGCACACCGTGGGCGCTGAAGAATACATGTGCAGCGGACGGATCTTCACAAGCTTTTATTTCGCGTGCGATCAAACTGGCAAGCGCTTGGATGTAGCCAGGGTGGTCGTACCAGCTACGAATGCACCGGATTGGCAGGCGGCTGAAGGCCGGATCAGCATTGCGCAAGCGTTGCAGCTCCCGGAAGCTCGATCCACTGGTGCTGATCGAGAAGTGAGGGTAGAGCGGCAGTACAACCACTTCATCGACTCCGTCGGCCTTGAGGTCTGCTACAGCAGATTCGGTAAATGGATGCCAGTAGCGCATGGCTACGTAGCTGGTGGCATCTACTCCATGTTGTCGCAGGCTGCTTTGTAGTTCTCGGGCCTGCTGCTCGGTGATGCGTCGCAACGGTGAACCTCCACCGATTGAGCGGTAGGCTTGTCGCGACTTGCCGCTGCGTAAGCTGCTGATCAGCCAGGCGAATGGCTTCTGCAACGCTGATACCGGAAGGCGGATGATTTCCGGATCTGAGAATAGATTGTATAGAAATGGTCCGACATCCTGGATACGTTCTGGCCCGCCAAGGTTTAGCAGGAGCACGCCGACTCGGGGCTTTCGTTTGGTTGCTGAAGGTTCCATTCTCCCAATATGCTCAAAACTGGCTTCAACCATGAAGGCTCTCGCGCGTTGTTCGGCGTGTCAGTGGGTTCCAGCAGTCGAGTTCCTGGAAGGAGCGTCCAAGCAGAGATGCGCGCAAGGTGTCTGGGTAGATTGCCCCTGTAAAGTCAGCCCCGCGAACGCAGCCAGCGCTGCTTAAATCAACGTTATTGAGCTCTGACCAACGGAAATCTACATAGTCAAGTTGGCAGTTCAGGAAACGAGTTTCCTCACATAATGCACCTCTCAATAGGGCATTGCGTAGATCCGCTCCAGCCAGTCGCGCCCCACGTAGGCAAGCACCAGAGAGATCAGCTCCGCTGAGATAGGCACCCATTAACGTTGCTCCTTCCAAATCCATGCCGGAAAGATCAGCACTGTTGAGAAAGGCTCCATTAAGTCTTGCGTGTGGCCCGATCGCCCCACAGCTTCGGAAATCGAAGCCGTAGGGCCAAATTGTATGACTGTCATAACGAGCCAGTCGTAGATCCGTGCCTTCAAGTCGGCAGCCTTGTAGGTCAACACCTCTGAGATCTACTCGGCATAATCGCGCCTTGGAGAGATCTATCTCGCCAAGCTGTAGGTTGCGCCAATTGGCTCCTCTTGCATCAAGCATGTCTCCATGACTTTTGCCCGGTGGTTTCCGCTGTTCGGGGGTAGTGCTGTCAAAGGAGAGTAAAGCAATGGGAGAAGCTGAAGTCATGATATCTGTAGAGTTGTTTTATGATTGGACAATGGCATCGATCTTCTCTTTATCGACCTGGCTTTTCATCCAATGCCGCTCCATATTAGAGAATGAAAATAGGTTGAGCTTGTAGCTGGGTCTGTTGCTGCTGGTGCCGGAAATAGCGCCCCCAATGAGATCATAAGAAAACCTCGGTGGCTGAGTTGGATCGTTGGGGCAAATGTTGGATCATCTGCTCAAGGTGAAGCAGGGCCTCTCCTAAAAGGGATGCATCACTTGGGCTTGAATAGCTAGCGTAGTCTGAAATAGCCTCAAATCTTAGATAGCCTATCGCCAGTGCCATGCTGTTGATTGGTACCCCTAATTCTCGATACAAATCACTAAGGCCCTGCACTCCAGGAGGATGGGTGAAAACTGGGCGTCCTGCCGCAACTGCATAGATGGTCACTCTAAGAAAGTGCCAACAGTCGCGCCAACATGCTTCCGCTCTTGCCTCAGGGTAGAGTGCTCCCCCAGGCAGAACTAAGTCTGGATCTTCTCGAAGTAATCGACTCTTGGCAGAGGTAACGATCTGTGGAGTCTTTGACTGAAGTCGCTGCAGATTTTCAGCATTGACAGCGGAGAAACTACAGATTATGCCCAATTCATCGTCGCCTAACTGCCGAGCTTCTGTATCTGCTGTCTGAATGATTGCGCGAATAGATGGTGGTAGAGATTGATCATGTATCAGCCCGAGTATGCGCGCTTTCGCTGTCAGTTGCCTAAGTTTTTCGTTCATAGGTTTATTCTGGGCTCGGCCGCTTCATGTCATCGGTGCTTGTGGTGGCTTGAAGTGTGATGTTGCTAGAGTCTTGCTCATGATTGAGTACGGGTGTGGCAACAAGGTGGCCATGACGTTCCAGGTAAAGTGCCCAGGCAACTTTTCCGGCAATACCTGGACAGTTCAATAGCACAGAATTTATCAGGCCAGAGTTCAGGCCAAGAGCCTGCAAGAGCATCCTGCAATCGTCTTGATTGTTTACAGAAGCATGGCGAATTGCTGCTCCTACGACCCAGCCCAGCGATGTGTCTTCAAGTGGACCCGTGGAACTCAAGCAAGCCAATAAAAGATTTGCCTCCTTCCCAGCAATTTGTCTATATTCTAATCTCCATAGTTCGAGATTCTGAGGGTTTAGAGATATTCTGAATCCGGGTTGGCTGGCGTCAGGAATAACTTCGTCTTCGCCTTGATGGGAGTTAATAAGAGCATTGAGCTGGCTAAGTGGATCGTTCATCTTGGTTTTCGTTGCGAGAAGAAGATTTTCATCTGGCTCACCTTCCGAAGGCTCGTCGTAAGAGTGAGTCCATTATTGGCTTGATTGACCATGAACACGTTGGTCAGCAGATGATGGCAGTTAATTGGTGCGAATTTCATTCTATTGTGCTCCAGTGCTCAGCATGGTAACTGCAATCCAGAGCACGAGTCCCGCGATTACGAATCCACCTGCTGATACTGTATTCAACCAGAGCTTTTGAGCCCATGGTGCGGGGGCGTTTGCAAGCCAGGCTGGTCTTTGGCCGATGGCGTACTGCCAGTCAATCTTGGCGGGAGCTCGCATGGCGGCTTTGTCCCTCCAGGCGCTGTCGTAGCGGGGGGCCTGCTGGTTGAAGGGCATGGTGCCCAAAGCTTGGCCCGGTAAAGTCCGTGATCTTTGATAGGGAATGGTGTTATATCCAAATTTATCCATGTATTCTTCTGAATTTAGCAATGTATCAATAAACGTTTGGAGACCATGTTGGGCGATCACGATTGAGTAGGCGAGTCGCTCACGGTTGCCATGTACAGGACGCCCCAAGACCCGGTTCACCACCTGCTCAACCATGCGGTAGTTGCTATTGCAGCGGTAGAAATCGTCTCGGAATTTGCGAGACAGTAGCAGACCACGAACGAAATCCCGCATCGTGATCTGGCCGTTCCGCAGCTGCGACTCAAGCGCTGGATCACGATCCACTTTGAAGGCGTGAAAGAAGATCTGTTGATAGGCCTGTGCAATCTGGCCCTCAAAGTTGCTGTTGCCGCTGAGCTCTACATTTCCGAACTGGAATTCACGGCTGCCCTGTCCGCCGGGCACTGAGAAGCTGTTCACTCGTGCATTCATGGTAACCAGCTTTGTAGCAAGAAGCGGAAGGACCATCGGCGTTTGAGATTTGTTTGATTATCCAACGTCTGCAAGCTGCGCCAAGCTCGTCATGATTATTCTACATCAAGCTTCATCTCTGTTGATCTGGTCAGCCGCCCTACCCCCTTCGTTTGGTTCTGCGACCCGCAGGCTCGGGTGTCTGGGTGCGGCAATAGGAAAGCAGCTCGGTAGGCCTTTGCTGTCTCCATATTGCCAAGTGTGCAGTTCCGGATATGTCAGCCACCATAAAGAGTGTCTCCTGAGGGGAGTCGTTCCATGGCAGTTGGTCGCCCGATGCCGCCGCTGGTTCTCAGCGGCGATGCGGTTCAGCAACTCCAGAGCATCGCTAACCCAGGGTCGTTGCCCCATTCGATCGCGCTGCAGGACCAATACGGCCATCGCCAAGCGGATGGGCTTGACGGGCATGACCGTGGGCAAGTGGCGCAAGCGTTACCGGGACCTCGTCCTGGAGGGCTTGGACAATGAACTCAGGCCAGGGCGGGCCCCGCACCTATGAAGATGCCAGGTGTCCGCGGTGATCAACAGGGCACTGCAGAGTTTGCCCGCACACGGCAGAACACAGCGGACAGGTCGCTCCTTGGCGGCTGCCAGCGGCATCTCCAAAAGCACCTGCCCACCGCTGGCTATAGACCTTTTTGCTGCAGCTTTACCGCCAGAAATCCCACCGCTGCGCGGAAGCCTGACGGCTACAAGCTCCCCAACAATCTTTTTTTGTCGAGAAGGTAAGACACATCGTCGGGCTCTACCTCAACCCGCCTGATCAGGCAGTCGTGTTTTGAGTTGACGAGAAAACGCAGATCCAGGCTCTCGGTCGGACCCAGCCGCTGTTCCCGATGGGTCTGGGCTACGTCGAGGGTGTCACCCACGACTCCATCAGCCATGAATCACCATACTGTTTGCAGCCTCGGACGTGGCTACCGCTGCGGAAATCGCCGAGTGCAAACCCAGGCACCGGCACCAGGAGTTCCTGAGTTTCCTTTGGCGGATCGACAAGGAAGTACCACGCGAGCTCGACGTGCATCTGATCGTCGACAACTACTGCATTCACAAGCACGCCGTAGAGCGAAGCTCTTCCGCCCAGCGATAAGACCGCTTCTGGCTGGCGCAGCGGCCACGGTTTCCTCGTCCACTACACGCCGACCTACATATCCTGGCTTAATCAGGTGGAGTCTGGTTTGTGATCATCACCCAGCAGTAATCCGGCGTGGCAGCTTCTCGAGCGGTCATAGCCGGAGGTCTCCGCGTAGCGATAGGAGCTGATCGCCATAGCCAGAAGGGCTTCTGATTGCAATAAACTGAGCTCTTCATCGCCTACTACAACCAGCGCTCAGTTCTTTTCAGCTGGACTTCAACTGCGGATTCGATCCTGGATAAACTTCAGCGCCTTTGCTCTTAATTTTTGGGACGTGATTTTGGATGGTGTTTTGCTTTCCCTGGCTTAAGACAGGACCCGGCCTTGCTTGATGTAATCTAATTCCTGTCAAGGTACAAGCACCATGCCAAAAAAAAGGCCCCGTAAGGGGCCCATGAGAAGATCGATGCGGAAACAACGACTGGTCTGTTTTCAGACGAGAGCGTTGATGGCGTAGTCGATGTAGTTGTTGGCGATGGTGCCGGGGTCGCCAGCGATGCCGTGGTTGGACTTGATGTAGTTGAGAGCCTCAACGTACCAGGAGGGGGAGAGCTCGAAAGCGCGGTTGATTTCGTCGAGACCGGCGATCAGATACTCATCCATGGGGCCGGTGCCACCAGCCACGAGGCAGTAGGTGACCATGCGCAGGTAGTAACCGATGTCACGGGCGCACTTGTCCTTACCACGCTGATCGGCAGCGTAGTTTTTGCCCTGCATCTGGGTGGTGTAGGGGAACTTGTTGTAAACGGCCTGGGCAGCGCCGTTGACCAGTTGGTCGGCCTTGGCGGTGAGAGCCTTGGCGGCTTCCAGGGCGTTCCTGGCGCGCTCGAAGCGACCGAAGGCGGCGTTGAGCTCGGTGTTGCCGAGGAAACGTCCCTGGGAGTCGGCGGCGGCGACGGCCTCGGTGAGGGGAGTCTTCATGGTGAGAAGGAGGGGATGAAGGTGAACCGAATCAGCGGACTGATCAGGCGACAGCAGCAGCTGCGCGATCGAAGTAAGTGCCGACTTCGGACATCAGGGCGGAGCAATCGCCGGAAGTGATGCCGTTGCGATCATTGGCAATCGAAATTGCAGCATCTTTCATGCTACGCACTCCTACTGCGACGGAAGCGCCAGGTACGCCGAGAGCGAGATATGTTTCACGCAAGCCATTAAGGCAACGGTCTTCAAGCACGGAAGCGTCGCCTGCAAAGATCGCGTACGTGATATAGCGAAGGATGATTTCCATATCGCGTAGGCAGGCAGCCATGCGGCGATTGGTGTAGGCGTTGCCGCCTGGGGAGGTCAAGGCAGGTTGCTGCTCGAATAAAGTGCGAGCAGCGTTGGTGACAATGGCGGATGCACTAGAGGTGATCCGATTGACAGTGTCTAGGCGTTTGTTGCTCTCAGCCACCATCGATGCCAGAGCATCGATCTGGCCAGAACTGATGAATTCGCCGCGGGCATCAGCCTGCGCAACGACCTTGGTGAAGGCGTCGAACATTGAGGTAGCTCCTGTTCTCGACCGGAGTCGGGAGGGTGGGTAAGGGGGTGAGGCGACCGGAGTGACGGGCTTGCGCCTGTCCGCTATGGGAGCCTTTGAATCAAGCGGGAGGACGTGGCCTTGACCCGGGCGTTGGCGAGGCGGGGGATGCTCGCAATACGCAGGTCGGGACCCGTTGTTGTATCCCGTCCGATCGCACCATTGTTGATCCCTGCAGCGGTTAGTCGTGGCTGACGTAACAAACGGTCATTGCCCTGGCCCAGTCCTGTGATTGCAACCTGTCTGGCCGCTAACGCAGCGGCGCTCCTGCCAATGAAGAGGGGCCCATGCAGGGCCCCGGAGGAGAAGGGGTTGGAGCCGCCATGGCAAGGGCGCCTGACCTCAGCTCTTGGACTTGAGTTTGGATTTTTTGGGGGCTGTGGTGGCCGCCGGGATGTCTCCGCCGCTCACGGCCACCTCGGTGACCTTGCCGCCCATGCGGTGCACCAGCTGCAGCGTTTCATTCATTCGGGTGTAGGGGACCTGCATGACGCAGTCGGCACTGCGCACGAAGTCGTTTTGGGCCAGCCCGGTGACCGTGATCGTGACCTGTCGGCCGTTGCCGAAGCTGGTGCCTCGGGTGCCTGCAGAAACCTTCATGGGGTTGATGCGGTGGGGTGGGGGGAAAGGGAGGAGCGGGGGCGCTCAGTTGACGGGGGTGAGGCTGGCGATGCGGCCTCCCTGGCGCTGCACCTGCTGCTGCACCTCCAGCAGTTTGTTGAAGGGCACGAACAACACCCGGTTGCTGCGCTTGTGCAGGCGGTAATTATTGAAGCCGGTGATCTCCACCCGGAAGGTGCGACCTTCTTCGCCGGCGCCCACACCCTGACGGGTGACACCGTCGCTGGAGACGGCGCGGAAGACACTGCCCTTGGCGTTGGGGCTCACCACCGCCATCGGCTTCTCGGCGTGAACCGAGGGGTTCAGGCGCGACTGGGTTTTGAGGGCATCACCTCGCACCGAGGCGCCGACGCCGCGGGCCAGTTGCAGCATGTAGGAATACTGCAGGCCCTGCTGACCGGCGGAATAATCCCAGCCGTGCAGGTAGGGAACCACTTCGTCGCCAAAGCGATTCTGGTATTCGGCACTGTCGAGGTAGGAATCAATCTCGGCGTCGTAGCCCTGTTCCTGCAGAATCGTGAAGTGGTGCAGCATCTCCGCCTTGTTCTGGGGAGCGCGGCCGAGCAGGTGTTCGAAGTTCAGCTCGATGAAGCGATAGGCGTTGCAGTTCTCAAAGAACTTCGCCTTGTACAGACCGCTCTTGGCCACCTGACGCACGAACTCCCGCACGCTCAGGTAGCCACGTTTGAAGAGAGACTCCGGCCCTTCCAGCCGCTCGCTGGCCATGAGGTACTGGTTGCCGAGCACCTGCCTGTAGACCGCACGGATCACGGCCGCCTTGTCGTTTTCAGTGGCGTTGGACCAGTTTTCCTTGTTGCGGTCGCTGGCGAAACGCTCGATGCCCAGATAGGCAGCGTTGGCGAGTGTTATGGGCGTGGGCCTGGGGAGATGGCGATGGGGAGAAAGCAGTTCGGCAGCCTGAATGTCTCAACCTGAGGCTGCAAGGCGGATCCTATGGGCCTGCCTTGACATCAGGACAAGGCTTTCACAATCGTTACAAAGGCTTGGACGGCCTGCCCCCTGGCGGCGTGGTGCGGCACCGATACCATCCCGCCAGAACCCTGGCGCCGTCTTGCCATGACGTCTCTGTCCCAGCCTCCCGCCTGGTCCAACCGCCTGGCTGATCAGTTGCAGCTGCTCTCTGAGGTGGCGGAAAGTCTCACGTATCGCCTGCTGGAGTTCGAGGAGAGGCTGGCGTGCCAGGAGCAGCAGCTCTTGGCGCGGCAGGCGGCGGCCGAGCCTGAACTGGTGGAGGAGCTGGAATTGAGGTTGCTTGCCACCGACGATCGCTTGGCCCTGATTGAAGCCATGCTGGCTGCCGCCGAGGGCCCAACTGCAGCCCGTCATCTCCAGTCGGTGCGTCGAGCGAGCACCCATCTCCAGGCCCCGGGTTCGCCGTTGTCGACTCGCCAGGCGGCAGGCCACGCGCCCGCTGAGGTTGAGATTGCGGTGGAGGATCCCTTTGTCGAGGAAGGCGAACAGCCCTTCATGGATGAACTGATCGCCTAAGACGAGGCGCGTTCAGGAGCCGGCCGTGCTCAGCATGGTGGCCGCGGTGTAGAGCACGAAGCCGGTGAGCACGAAGCCTCCGGTGGTGACCAGTCCCTGCCAGAGCTTGCGGGCCAGTGGCGAGGGGGCATCAGCCAGCCAGGCCGGGCGGGGTAGGGAGAAACCGCCGTTCGGAGACCAGGCCGTACCGTGACCGACCGGGGCCCGGCGAGCCACCGCTTCACGCCAATAGCGGTCGTAGCGGGGGGCCTGCTGGTTGAAGGGCAGCGTTCCCTGCGCCTGGCCGGCTAGCACCCTCGAGCGCTGGTAGGGCACGGTGTCGTAGCCAAAGTTGTCGAGATATTCGTCGGAATTGAGCAGGTGGTCGATCAGGCCGATAAGGCCATGCTGGGCGATCAGGATCGAGAGGGAGATCCGTTCCTGGTTGCCATGCACTGAACGCCCCAGCACCCGCCCGATGATCTGATCGACCATCCGATAGTTGCTGTTGCAGCGGTAGAAGTCGTCGCGGAATTTGCTGGACAACAGCAGGCTGCGCACGAAGTCGCGCACGGTGATCTGACGACTGCGCAACTGGGATTCGAGCACCGCGTCGCGGTCCACCTTGAAGGCGTGGAAGTAGATCTGGCGGTAGGCCTGCTCAATCAGCTCGTTGGCATTGGTGGCATTGCGACCGATTGTCTGGGGTACCTGCCGCGGGGTGTCGTCATTGCCGATCGCGAACGGCTTGACCCGGGCGTTCTGGCTGATGCGAGCTGTGGCGAGCAAGGGAAGACTCATGGGGGAGAAAGGGGGGAGGGATGTCCGAAGCTTGGTGCGAACCGTAGGCCGATCATTCGGATCTCACGCTCTCTGGGGTGCCATCTCGCCAAAGTCCTTCACGTCGCCGTTGGCGCGCGCCTGTCGAAGCCGAGTCGCCGTTGGTTGGACCTCTGGGTGGTTCCGGGCAGGGCGATTGGGGCTGCTGAGTGCGCCTGCCTCCGTGGTGTGTCGAGTCCATGCAGGCAGATCTCGGTCGCCTCTGCGTTCAATCCAGCGCCTTGCTCGCTGATTCGCACCTGACGGCGCGGTCGGAGTCATCACGCTCGGCCTGCTGCTCTGTTTGGTGTGGCTCGGGCCCGTGGATCCGAGCGTTACCGGTTGTTTGCTCCTGGCCGCTGATCCTGTCTCTCGCTCATGGTGGCGATGCGATCGTTCTGCACGCCATCGCGTCTGGCAGCCATCGCTTGTCCTGCGATCGAGCTTGCGGTGGTCAGTCGGTCGGGACTGGCTCAGCTGATATCAATCCCTTTGCAGGTGCTGTTTTGCCCCTGGCTGCGTTCTCCCAGCCATCAGATCCCCTGGCCGCTCCAGGTGGCGAATCACCCTGGCCGCTCCCTGGAGGCCCGCCGCTGGGTTTCGGGCACAAGGCCTGTTCAGGTGGACGAGCTCTCCAGAGTCTCGAGCCAGGGGTCGGGAATCTCCTGGCTGTAGTCGTCGGTGCGCTCGAACTCGAACGGTCCGGCCAGGGAGCCCCAGAGCTGTTCATGGGTCTGGGGATCGTGGCCGCGATCGATGGTGCGCATGCCACGGGGATCCAGTTCGAAACTGCTGACCAGATAGGCCGTGGATCCTTTGCGTTCCACCAGGCAGCGGCAGCCAGGCTCCACTTCGCCGATGAAGCCCTCCCCCTGTTCGCGCACCACATAGGTGCAGCCTTCCAGCGGCCGCAGGTCATCAGGGCCGATGGTGTCCCGTTTGGCGACATCCTCGACGGCGCCCCAGAAGCGTTCGTCACTGTGAAGAGCCTGGTTGTGGATGACCAGGGATCCGTCCCGCCGTTCGGCTCGCAGCACTCGAATGCGGTAGGGCGCAGCCGGATTGATTGCGTAGGACTGCTCTAACAGCAGAGATCCGGGTGGCAGCTGCGGCAGGGGCCGGAACTTCACCAGGATGTGGGCGTAGAGAGGGGGATTCTCGAAGGCCTGGGCCTGGTTGCTGAAGCCGGCGCTCAGCATCCGGACCAGACGGGTGAGGGAGCTGCTCATGCTCAGAACCTACAGACCGAGAAGCCGCACACGGAACTCCCCCACCTGGCGGGCCTGGCTGGGGTCATCCTGGGCGAAGGGGTGGTCAGCCACCTGGCTGAGGATCAGATCGAGTTTCGCTACTGAGCTGAGGCCGTGGCTGGGCTCGCGCTTGCCGTGGTCCTGCCAGGCCTCATCAAAAGCCTGCGCAAAGCTGTCGGCGTTGTTGAAGATGCGATCGGTGAAGGCTTGCGGCTGTTGCATGGAATCAATGCCGCGCGTCGTGATGCCAGGACCCAGATTTGAACTGGGGACACGGCGATTTTCAATCGCCTGCTCTACCAACTGAGCTATCCCGGCTTGCCGCCCAGGCAAGGGCCGAGGCGACCCGAAGATCTTAGATCACGACCCCCTTGGGGCCTTGGGGCCGGGGTTCGACGGTGTGCGGGCCAGGCAGACCATGCCCAGCACCGGCCAGCCCGCCGCCTTCAGGCAGAGGGCGCCGTTGAGGGCAGTGGCACCGGTGGTCAGGATGTCGTCCACGAGCAGCACGGGTCGGCGGCGCCGTTGGTCGTCGGGGGGCTGGCAGTAAAAGGCTCCTTGCTGGTTGGCCAGCCTCAGCTGGCGCCCGAGATGGTGCTGGCCCAGCACCGGGTGGGAGCGCTCCAGCAGGTTGGCCTGCCGCAGGCCCAGGTTCTTGGCCAGGCTGCTGCAGATCAGCGGTGGTATCGGGTTGCCGCGGCGTTTCCAGCTGGGGATCGGCACCAGCAGGGGGGATGGGCCTATTTGGCCGGCGGCCAGGGCGGCCAGCCTGGGCTGCAGCGGCTTCAGCAGCGCCGCCACCAGCTTCGGTTGGGGCCGGAGCTTCAGGTCCAGCAGCCGTTGCCGCAGTTCACCGCCATAGCTGCCACTGCTCCACCAGGACAGGGGCGCCTGCCCCCTCAGGCCGCCGGCTGGCAGGCCCAGGCGCTGGTCACAGGCACGGCAGAAGCCCGCCCCGTTGGCCTCCGCCAAGGGAGGCAGCTGCCGGCAGAGGGGGCAAGGGGTGGCCAGCAGCCAGCCGAGTGGCAGGGCCGCCAGGCCGCGTTCGAGCAGGTCAACAACGGGGAAAGGCTTCAGGGGGAGAGCTGCCTGCGTCAGCAGCTGGGATCAACTGCTTCAAGGGTTCCCCGGCAGCGACCTGAGCATGCTCACCAGCGTGCGATGGGCATCGTCGCTGTCGCTGAGGGTGTGGTCGAACGGCACCTCCACGGTGTTGCCATCCACCTCCAGCCGCATCGCCTCGGGAGCCACCGCCAACATTCGAGCACTCTGGGCATTGGTCAGGCCGCCGTAGTGGCGGGCATAGGCGAGCACGGCGGCGGCGTGATCGTCGTTCATGTGTTTGCAGATCCGATCGCTCACGGCCGGGGTCAGGGGGTCGGCGCTCATGTCGGCAGGGTGGAGATGGGGGGATTCTGGAGTCAGGCGGCGCCGAAGCGCTGCCACAGCAACAGGCCCAGGCGGATGGCACTGAAGCCCACGTAGCCGGCCAGCACCACGAACAGCGCCATGGAGAGGATCGTTTGGAGGCGCGCGTTCATCGGGTTGCAACGACTGACCCCCCCATCCTGGCCTGAGCCTGCAACGCCAGGCGGGCCATCCCCAGCGCCGCCGAAAGTCCGGGACGGTTGCGCACCGTGATGCCGAGAGCCCGCTGACGCATCAGGCGCCACTGGGGATTGCGGGCGCCACCCCCGAGGGTGATCACCTGGCGCAGGGGTGGAGCGCCAAGCTCGCCCAGGCGGCGCCAGCCCCTGGCTTCGATCAGCGTCAGCCCTTCCAGCAGGGCCTGCAGGTAGAGCGCATCGCTCACCGGCCGCGGTTCCAGCCGAGGCTCCAGGGTTGGATCATCCACCGGGAAGCGCTCACCGGGTGCGGGCAGCGGCAGCAGCTGGAGTCCGGTGGGACGCTCGGGATCGATCTGGCGACTCAGCTCCGTGATCTGGGCATCGGTATAGAAACGGCGCAGCACGCCCGCGCCGGCATTGGAGGCTCCGCCCACCAGCCAGCGGCCGGCGATCCGATGGCAGCTGAGGCCGGGGCCGCGGATCGGGGAAGCTGCGAATTGTTTCAGCACCATCGTTGTGCCCAGCACGGTGACGCCGTCCCCCTCCTGGGGATCAGCGGCCAGGATGGCGGCAGTGGCATCGGTGCTGCCGGCCACCACCAGACAGCTGCCGGGCAGGCCCAGAGCCAGGGCGCTCGCTGTCGCCAGCGGGCCCAGCACCGTGCCGCTGGCCTGGATGGTGGGCAGGGCAGGCGCCCACGGCTGGGAGGCGATGCTGCCGGCCCAGTGGCCCCGCTCCAGATCCCAGCCAAGTCGGAGATTGTTGCCCTCTTCCCCCCAGCGCCAGTCCGCCAGCAGCCAGCCCATCAGCCAATCAGCCTGATGGCGCAGCAGCAACTCCGGACCTGCCCCGGTCTGGTGCGCTTGCTGCAGCAGCTGCAGCGCCCTGGCCAGGCTGCCACTGGCACTGGCCGCCGGGCTCGGGCCCGTGGCGGCGCAAAGCTCGGCGGCTGCTTTTGCCTGCTGTGGGAAGGCCTGGTGGTAAGGCAGGGCGAGGCCGAGGGCTCCATCCAGCAGGGAGCCATCCGGCCGGCAGAGCAACAAAGTGCCGGAGGTGCCATCGATGGAGATGGCTTCCACCTTCTGGCGCAGCTCGGCGGGCAACTGCTGAGCCAGCGAGATCAGGCCCTGGCGCCAGGCTGTGGGCTGGTTGAAGGATCCGGGGTAAGGGCTGCTGGTCTCGATCAGCAGCCTGGCCTTGCCCTCGCCGTCGGCTTCTGCCAGGGCGAGACGCAGGCCGCTGCTGCCGAGATCAAGCCCCAGCGCCAGTGGCGACACGACCGGCTGTGGCCTGCTGCAGGGTGGCCGCAATGGCCGCCACGTTCTCCCAGGGCAGATCAAGGTCGCGGCGACCGAAGTGGCCATAGGCAGCCACGTCCTGGTAGAAGCGGCCACCCCGTTGCTGGGGCAGTTCCCGCAGGCCGAAGCTTTCGATGATCGCGCCGGGGCGCAGGTCGAAGTGCTCCTGCACCAGGGCGGTGAGGTCGGCGTTGTCGATGCTGCCGGTGCCGAAGCTTTCCACCAGGATGCTGGTGGGCTTGGCCACGCCGATCGCATAGCTGAGCTGCACTTCCACCTTGCGGGCCAGGCCGGCGGCCACCAGCGCCTTGGCCACGTAGCGGGCGGCATAGGCGGCGGAGCGATCCACCTTGGTGGGATCCTTGCCGGAGAAAGCACCGCCGCCATGGCGGGCGTAGCCGCCGTAGGTGTCCACGATGATCTTGCGGCCGGTGAGGCCCGCATCTCCCTGGGGACCGCCCACGACGAACTTGCCGGTGGGATTGACCAGGAAGCGGGTGGTCTCGCGATCGGGTTGGAGGTTGAGATCGGCGGTGGAGGGTTCCACCACGTGGCTCCAGAGGTCCGCGGCGATTCGCTCTCTCAGTCCCTTTTCGTCGCTGATGCCGTCGATTTCAGCAGTGTGTTGGGTGGAGATCAGGATCGTGTCGATCGCCACCGGCAGATCGTTTTCGTAGACGACACTCACCTGGGTTTTGCCATCGGGCAGCAGGTAGGGAAGGCTGCCGTCGTGTCGCACCTGGGCCAGCCGCCGTGCCAGGCGGTGGGCCAGGCTGATCGGCAGGGGCATCAACTCCGGTGTTTCGTTGCAGGCGAAGCCGAACATGATGCCCTGGTCGCCGGCACCGATCTTGTCGAGGGGATCGCCTTCGTGGTCATCGGCCTCATCCACCCCCTGGGCAATGTCGGGAGACTGCTGGTCGAGGGCGATCAGCACGGCGCAACTGTGGCCATCGAAGCCGCCGGCCCGCGCACCGCTGTAGCCGATCTCTTCGATCACACCCCGAACCAGGGTGTTGAAGTCGACCCGGGCGGTGGTGGTGACCTCTCCGGTGATCAGGCACAGGCCGGTGTTCACCACCGTTTCGCAGGCCACACGGCTGGCGGGATCCTGGGCGAGCAGGGCGTCGAGCACGGCATCGCTCACCTGATCACAGATTTTGTCGGGATGGCCCTCTGTGACCGATTCCGAGGTGAAGACGTAACGGCTCATGCCTTGGCGCGATCTAAAACTGGCTTGAAGCCTATGGCGTCATGGGCTGGAGCCATCGTGCCCATGGACACGCCCTGGTCCGGGTGGCTGCCGCTGACAGTCAATTCGCTCCAGTGCTGCAGCTGGGGCACATCGGGATCCAGGGGCGGGGGCTTCCTCCAGCCGGCTCGATAGCCAAGGACCACCGGCACCCCGGCGGTGCGGGCCATGCGCAGGTCGCTGTTGGCGTCGCCGATCAGGGCGCAGTGTCCAGCTGCGATACCCAATTCCCGGCAGACACCGTGGACGGCATCGGGATGGGGCTTGCAGGGCCGGTGTTCAGCACTCCAGATCGCCTGGAAGTGACGTTGGAAACCATGGATCGCCAGAAAGTCGTGGATCCCCTCTTCGTGATCGTTGCTGATCACAGCGCAGCGCAGACCGGCGGTGCTGAAACGCTCCAGCAGGTCGGCGAGCCCATCGGTGGCCTGCGGGCGGTGCTGGCTGCCCTGGCCGTGGAGGGCATCGGTGCGGGCAAACACGTCTTCACTGATGGCCAGTGCCTCTGGCCAGCCCAGCCCCACCATGGCGAAGGCGGTGGCGGTGGCGATCAGATTGTGCCCGCGGGAGGCCACAGCCGTGATGCTGGCCGGATGGATGCCGGCGGGCGTGAGGCCGTAGGCGCGGCGCAATAGATCTTCCAACGCCTCGCGGCGTTGCTGTTGTCCCTGGGGATCGAGGGCCTCAAGACAATGAAAAACCCTTGCCGTGGCAAGGGCTTCGAGCATCGGCTCGCTGTGGCTCATGGTGCCGTCCTTGTCGAACAGGACGGCTTTGATTTCGGCGGGCGCAACTCCCGCAGGCTCAGCACCTGAAGCCACGAGGGTTGCGGGGCCTGAGCCTGCAGCCGCAGGTTCGGGGCCGGCATGCCAGGCCCTGAGGGGCTCTCCACCCAGGTTGAGATGGACCATGGTGGCTGAGCCCCTTGGCGAGATCAATCGAGGCTGACGCCCATCGGTTCGCCATCTTCGGCCTGCTCCAGCAGCATCTGCTTGTAGCGGGCGGCCATTTCCTCGGCCTTGTCAAACACCTTCTGGGGATCGGTGAGCATGTCGCCCGGCTCGGGCTCAAGCGCTTTGGTGGAGAGGGAAATTCGGCCCCGTTCGGCATCGAGATCGATGATCATCACCTTCATCTGATCGTTGACGTTGAGCACCGTGTGCGGTGTCTCGATGTGCTCGTGGCTGATTTCGGAGATGTGCAGCAGGCCGCTGACGCCGCCGATGTCGATGAAGGCGCCATAGGGCTTGATGCCACGCACGGTGCCGAGCACCACTTCGCCCACTTCGAGGCGATTCATCTTGCGCTCCACCAGGGCGCGGCGATGGCTGAGCACCAGACGGTTGCGCTCCTCATCCACCTCCAGGAACTTGAGGGGCAGGAAATCGGCCACCAGCTCTTCCTTGGCCTTGCGGGTGCTGATGTGGCTGCCGGGGATGAAGCCCCGCAGGCCTTCCACCCGCACCAGGGCGCCACCGCGGTTGGTGGCGAACACTTCGCTGTAGATGGTGGCGTCTTCCTTCTGAAGCTGACGCACCCGCTCCCAGGCCCGCTGGTATTCGATGCGGCGCACCGACAGGGTGAGCTGGCCGTCTTCGTTCTCCTCGCTGAGGATGAAGAACTCACGCACCTCGCCGGGCTCAAGCACGTCGGAGAGGTGCTCAACCCGGTTGATCGACACCTCCTGCAGCGGCATGAAGGCAGCGGTTTTGGCGCCGATGTCGATCATGGCGCCCTTGGATTCAAGGGCAAACACGGTGCCGTTGACGACGTCGCCTGGCTTGAAGTTGTAGTCGTACTTGCTCAGCAGGGCCGCGAAATCGTCGATCGTGAAGCCCACCCCGTCGCCATCACGGGCGGCCACCCGGCTGCTCGAATCATCGGCGGAGGGCACATCTTCCGGAATGGCGAGATCCAGGGAGGCGTCTTCCTCCTGCAGATCGGCAACCACCACGTCGGTGGTGAGGGTTTCGCGTTCGGAAGAAGGGGTCACGGTCATGGAGCTGGGGCGGTCTGCCCAGAGGCAGTGCGAAGGAAGGTGCCTCTCTGCCCGCCAGCAGCGGAGGCGCAATCTCAAACTCTATCAACTGGCCCGCCGTGGATCAACAGCCATGGGGGATCGGAGCCGCTCCGGGCTGTGATGGCCAGGGAGGCTGCTGGGGCGACAGCCCAGGGACCAACGGTTCAGGAACCGAGTCCGAGGGCTCAGCCCACGATGGCCAACCGGCCTTTGCCTTGGCTGGAGCGACCTTGGCTGGGGTGGCTGAGCCCCTCCAGGGTGGCCACGAAATCACTGACGCTCTGAAACTGGCGGTAGACCGAGGCGAAGCGCACGTAGGCCACTTCGCTCATGTCGCGCAACTGCTGCAATACGAGTTCGCCGATCTCACTGCTGGTGACCTCCCGGCCGTTGCGCTGTTGCAGGCCCAGTTCGATCTCGTCGACCACCGCTTCGAGTTGGGCGGGTTCAAGACCGGTTTTTTCGCAGGCCCGCAGCAAGCCATGCAGCAGTTTGGCCCGATTGAAGGTTTCGCGGGTTCCGAGACGCTTGATCACCGTGATCGGTACGGTTTCAACCCGTTCGTAGGTGGTGAAGCGAAAATCGCAGTTGAGGCATTCACGCCGCCGCCGCACGCTGCGACCACTATATGCCGCCCGGGATTCGAGCACCCGGCTGTCGGTGTGTTGGCAGGTGGGACATTGCATCCCCGGAGTCGCTCCGTGTTCGGTTTTCGCAAGTGTAGACAGACAACGACAGAAAGAAAAGGTTTGCTGCCATCCCGGGCTGTTTTGCTGATCGCTGAACCAGTGCAACCCTCAACGTTTGCTGTGTCCATTCGGCCAGCAGCAAGCGAAAAGGGCAGCGCTCCACAGCCAACCGGTCGGCCCCACAAGGCCGTTGTGCCAACAAAAAACCCCCGCCTTAGCGAGGGTTTGATCAAAGCTTTGCCGTTAGGAACGGCAAGCTGGGTCACTTGCCGATCTTCGGGGGATCGCGGAAGGCGATGGCGAAGAACAGGGTGGAAATGGCCAGAGCCAGAATCAGGATGTAGGCGAAGCTCTCCATGGGGAGTTCTCGGGAGAAGAGGGGTGGAGCCGGCGATCAGCTGAGGGTGGAGCCAGCCGGAGGCACGTAGCCCTCGGGCAGGCGGCGGGTCGACCTGTCTCCCAGTTTCTGGAACAGACCAAACTCCACCTGTTCACCGAGATCAGGATCGATACCGGCGAAGACATCACGGTAGAGGGTGCGAGCACCGTGCCAGATGTGGCCGAAGAAGAAGAGCAGAGCGAAGCAGGCGTGGCCGAAGGTGAACCAGCCGCGGGGCGAGCTGCGGAAGACACCATCGGAGTGGTAGGTCTCGCGGTCGAACTCGAACCCTTCTCCCAGCTGGGCCTTACGGGCCAGGCGCTTGACGTCGGCCGGATCCGTGAAGGTCTGGCCGTTGAGAGCGCCGCCAAAGATGGTGGCTGTGACACCTTGCTGCTCGAAGGAGTACTTGGCCTCCGCTCGGCGGAAGGGAATGTCAGCGCGCACCACCCCTTCGTCGTCCTGGAGAACGATGGGGAAGTTCTCGAAGAAGTTGGGCAGGCGGCGCACCTGCAGGTCGTGGCCTTCTTTGTCGGTGAAGGAGATGTGACCAATCCAGCCGGTGGGCAGGCCATCACCATTCACCATCGGTCCGACCCGGAACAGACCACCTTTGGCCGGGCTGTTGCCGACGTAGTCGTAGAAGGCCAGTTTCTCAGGAATGGCCGACCAGGCCTGCTCCTTGGTGGCTCCGTTATCGATGGCGGTTTGCACGCGCCGATTGATTTCGGTTTTGAAGTAGCTCTGATCCCACTGATAACGAGTGGGGCCGAACAGTTCAATGGGGGTTGCAGCAGCTCCGTACCACATGGTTCCAGCCACGATGAAGGCGGCGAAGAACACAGCTGCGATTGCGCTGGCCAGCACCGTTTCGATGTTCCCCATGCGCAGTGCCTTGTAGAGGCGCTCAGGGGGGCGGGTGGTGATGTGGAAGATGCCGGCAATGATGCCGACGATGCCCGCTGCAATGTGGTGGGCCACGATGCCCCCGGGATTGAAGGGGTTGAAGCCCTCCGGCCCCCAGGCGGGTTGAACAGCCTCAATGTGGCCATTCAGCCCATAGGCATCAGTGACCCACATCCCCGGTCCAAACACCCCGGTGAGGTGGAAGGCGCCGAAGCCGAAGCAGCCGAGACCGGCGAGCAGCAGGTGGATCCCGAAGATTTTGGGGAGGTCGAGGGCAGGTTCGCCGGTGCGAGGGTCCTGCCAGATTTCGAGATCCCAGTAGGTCCAGTGCCAGATGGCGGCAAGGAACAACAGGCCACTGAAAATGATGTGGGCGGCAGCAACGCCTTCAAAGCTCCAGAAGCCGGGGTCGACACCGGTTGCTCCGGTGATGCTCCAGCCACCCCAGCTGTCAGTTACTCCCAGGCGGGCCATGAAGGGCATGACGAACATGCCCTGGCGCCACATGGGGTTCAGCACCGGGTCGGAGGGATCGAAAATGGCGAGCTCATAGAGCGCCATGGAGCCGGCCCAGCCGGCGACCAGGGCGGTGTGCATGAGGTGCACGGCGAGCAAGCGGCCCGGGTCGTTGATGACGACCGTGTGCACCCTGTACCAGGGCAATCCCATGGGGGGTCAGATCTGGGTTGGGTTTGGCGATCGGCCAGGCCGATCCGTCTGGCGATGGTAGAGGGTGCGGATGGCCGCACGGGGCACCAGGTAACGGACCGCAACCGCAGGCGTGCAGCGACGGTTTCAAAATGGGGGTTCCCGACCTAGCTGCGCCATGCCTGTGATCCGATTCGTGCGTGAGGGCCGGGATGTGGAGTGCTACCCCGGCGAAAACCTGCGCGAGGTGGCTCTGCGCGAAGGCATTGAGCTCTATGGCCTCAAGGGAAAACTGGGCAACTGTGGCGGTTGCGGGCAGTGCATCACCTGCTTTGTCGATGTGGAGGGCGCCAGCGATGCCGCCCTCACGCCGCCCACGGCTGTGGAGGTGCAGAAGCTCAGGCGCCGTCCCCAGGACTGGCGCCTGGCCTGCCAGGCCCTGGTCCAGCAGTCCCTGGCCGTGGTCACCAGGCCCCAGGGGGGCCTGGCTGATCGGGATGCGTTGCTAGCGGAAGCCCTGTCCAGGCCCCTGCCCCCTGGCCCGCTGGCCTGGCCGACTCCGGTGGAAACGGAGCCGGCGGACCCTGAAACGGGCACTGAAGTTGACGGAACCACAACGAGCGATGAAGCGAACGCCGAAGCCCCTCAGGGGCGGTGATACGTTCTCAGTATCTTTCCGACAGCCATGGAAACCAACGACCTCGGCTTCGTAGCCAGCCTGCTGTTCGTCCTGGTTCCAGCGGTGTTTCTGATCATCCTCTACATCCAGACCAGCAGCCGCCAGGGGGGCTAATTCACCCCGGGAGGGTCGCTGAGCCTTGATCGGCCAAATACCTTGCCTCGGGCCCAGCCAATTGGGGCTTGCCTGAGGCGTTGGTCTGTCAGTACTGATCTGGCAGGGCTGTTCAGGTAGCTCGGGTGATGAATCCTTCAGGGCTGACTACCGCTTCAGTCTTGATGACTCAAGAAACGCCCTGGGGCCAATCCCATGCCCGTGCCTTGCTCTGAATCGGGCTGGGCTGACCAAGGTGGGCGATGTGCCCTGGAGCGTTGCGGAGCCTGCTGGGTCATCAAGTCTGTTCTTGATCAGCTCCTGGGCAAGCGCTATCAGCCCAGTTCTGGACCTCGCTCCGCGTCGCCTGGTCTGGCCGTTGTTCCCCTGCCCTGCAGGCTCGGCCGCCAACCCCGGTTGAACCTGCAGGACGATGCAGCCGTCAACCAGGATCCGTTGCGGTGTCTGGCTTCAGCGGCGGCCTTCCGGCTCTCGCACCAGCAGCACCGGCGCCGGTGCATGCACTCGGATGTAGTCGCTGACGGAGCTGCCCAGCAGGCGATCCAGATCCACCAGGGCCTTGGCCACCAGTGGTCTGCGGTCCTGGGAGGCGATCACCAGCAGATCGGCCTTGAGCTCCTCGGCTATCTGACAGACGGTGCGGCTGATGTCGCCGGTGCGATGAACCGGTTTCATCTCCACTCCCAGCGCCCTGGCCTGCTGCACCGCTTTGCCCAGCACCTCATCGGCGGGGCTCCTGCCGCCGCGGGAAGGGGTGATGTCCTGGCGGGTGACATGCACGCCGACGAGGCTGCCGCCGGGAATGCCGCTGACCAGCTCACAGGCGAGGCGAATGGCATCATCGCCGACGCCCGTGCCATCGACCGTGACCATGACCCGATTGATCGCCCGCACGTAGAGGTCGTCGCGAACCAGCAGCATCGGCCGGGTTGAGAGCTGAAAAACGTACTGGCTGGCGCTGTTGGCCAGGATCGATTGCAGTCGCCCCAGGCCCCTGGATCCCATCACGATCAGGTCGGCGTCGATTTCCTCGGCCACCAACAGCACGGTCTGCTTGGTGTCGCCCTGGCGCACGATGGTGGTGACCTCGGCGGCGGTGAGGCCGAGGCGCTGAATGGCTTCACTCACCATGGCTTCACTGCGGTCGCGGTGCTCCTGGAGGTTGCTGCCACCCTGTTCTGGGATGACATGGAGCAGGTTGATGCGGGCCTGACGGCAGGGGGGAATCTCCCGCAACATGCGGACCATCTCTTCCACCTGGCCTTTACCGGAATTGGCGATCAGAAGATTGCGGAACACGGAATGCTTAGAGGCTGAAGGGCAGCCTATGGCTGATTGGCGGCCAGGATCCCCAAGAGCCGCAACACCGTGATGCAGTCGCCCCCAGCTGTCGCCTTCGCCAGGGAACCGGGCCAGGGGTGGTGCCTGCACCGGCGGGTGTTGCCCCAGCACACCGACCATGCCGGCGTGATGTGGCACGGGGCCTATGTGGGCTGGCTGGAGGAGGCGCGCATCGATGCGCTTGGGGCCGTGGGGCTGCCCTACAGCGAGCTGTCGGCCCGTGGCCTGGAGCTGCCCGTCGTGTCGCTGGCAATTGATTACCGACAGGCCCTGCTTCATGGGGATACGGTGGAATTGCGCAGCTTGGTGCTGCCGCGCCAGGGGGTGAAGTTGCCCTGGCAAACCAGGCTGTTTGGCCCAGGGGGCGCGCTGGCCGCCACGACCCGGGTGGAGCTGGTGCTGTTGGATCTCTCCGCCGGCCCCGCCCGGCGCCGGTTGCTGCGCCGTTGGCCAGAAGACCTGGAACGGGCCGTGACGGAGCTGACACAAGGGCCGCCTTGATAGTACATTTGAACCATTGCGAGTGGTCGTGATGGGGGATCTTGTCCAGGGGCTGTTTCCGGCGGCTGTGTCGCCTGAGTTCGAGTTGGCGGATTCGCCTTGCGCCTGGGATGCCCACCAGCGGCTCTGGTGGCTGCTGTGGAGTCAGTGTCCTGGCATCGGGGTTCAGCGTCTGCGGCGGTTGCTGCTGGTGCCCGGTGGTCTGGAGGCAGCCTGGTTATATCCCGTTGATCAGTTGGCTGCCCGGATGGGCTGGCCCCGAAGTCTGGGGCAGGCGGTGGATCAGTTCCGTTCCCGGTGGGGGAGCGATCCCCTGCCCCGCCTGGCCCGGGAGGGACAGGGCGGGCGGTGTGTTTTGTTGCCGGGGGATCGGCGCTGGCCAGAGGCGATCGAGGCCCTCGACCGGCCACCCCCGGCGCTGTACTGGCGCGGACGCGGCAGCCTCTGGGCGCCGCTGGCCAGGCGCCGGGCTGTGGCAGTGGTCGGCACCCGTCGTCCCTCCAGCCATGGCCTGTTGATGGCCAGCCGCATCGGTGCGGCCCTGGCTGCCGCTGGCTGGCCGGTGGTGAGTGGACTGGCGGAGGGCATCGATGGCGCCGCCCATCAGGGCTGTCTGGCGGCCGGTGGCGCACCGGTGGGTGTGCTTGGTACCCCCCTGGATCGCACCTATCCCCGTCATCACCATGCCCTGCAGCAGCAGGTGGCCCGGCAGGGACTGTTGCTGAGTGAATGGCCCGTGGGCGCACCGGTTCGACCCGGTCACTTCGCCAGCCGCAATCGCTTACAGGTGGCCCTGGCCAGGGCCTTGGTGCTGGTGGAGTGCCCGCTGGCCAGCGGTGCTCTCCATTCCGCCGATCTGGCCTGGGCCCAGGGATTGCCGCTGTGGGTGGTGCCCGCTGATGCGGCCAGGCTTTCGGCGCTGGGCAGCAACCAGCTCCTGGCCCGAGGGGCTACGCCGCTGCTCACCGCTGCCGATCTGATCGATCAGCTGGGGCCTGGACCCCTGGCTGGTGGGCCCTGGCCGGCGCTGGCTGCAGCTGAGCTTGATCTCGCGGAAACGGCCGCTGGCGCCATGGCTGCAGACGGCAGAACTGCAGACGGCAGAGCTACTGGCGAAAGGCCCGGCGCTGACGTGCCCTTCCGTGCCATGGCTGCCGCGGCACCGGCCGTTGGGCCGCGGCCTCCTGGGCGGTTGGCGGCGGCTGGCCGGCACCTGCTGGCCGCAGTGGGGGCCGGGGCCAGCCTGGAGCAGATCTGCCAGACATTGGGGCAGCCTGCCGAGCAGTTGGCCCCGGCCCTGCTCGATCTTGAGCTGGCAGGACTGCTCCAGGCTGAGCCCGGTCTGCGTTGGCGGCCGGCGGCCAGGCTGAAGCAACCGGGCCCGGCCTAGGCGCGTGTTGGCCCGTAGACCATTACGGGCGAAAAGACCCGACCTCATGCCAACGCCAAACTCGGTATCAGGAAATTCTCACCGGCACCCTCACTTCAGATCAGCTAGAAACCCGAGATTGATTGCAGTAAAACTGGATTGACCGAACCACCACCGCAGAATCGATTCACGTATTTCTCAGCTCGATTCCGGATTGAATCTCCTCGGCAGCGGAAACGACCCCATTTATGTTCAGGGATCTATGGTTATCGCGCTACTAGAAACGTGTTGCCCGTAGCCCGTTCTGGTCGAAACACTCGCACACGCTCCAGGTGAACGAACCAAGGGGAGGCCAAGGGGGACCTCGAACAATCGCTCACTCCGCTCACCCTTGGTCAGGGAAAGCAAATTGCCGCAGGAGAGCTCATGTGGCGCGACCATTGAGATTCGGGATGTTTCGAGGTGCCTCAAGGTGGTCTCAGGTTGATCTCGCCTGGACCGCACGTCAGGCCTCGCTAGCGCTTGAGATCGATTTTCAGGCTTCAGATCTGGTCGAGCCAGCGAGTCGAAGTTCATTCACTGCTGTCTCAGTCTGATGGCGCTTCGAATTCCAGCGGAGGCGGAAAAATGCCCAATCCCTGTCCTGATTATCCAAAAAGCTGCGTGAGATCAGAGATTGCCGCCGAAGAGCTGGTTGAAATCAGAGGTGACACCGGGGACCCTCCCTGAATGGAATCGGCAGGCCACGGAGTCTTCTGGGTCAGCAAGATTCCTGTTTGGGGATCGAGGCCTATCAGGCTCCCGGGAGCCGTCGACTTTTTGCTTTGACCGTGCTCCAGCGGAGGCTCTCAGTCGAGTGGGCGCTGTTCAGGCGGCCTACGCGTCTGGGCCCATGGAGTCCGCCGACAACGGTTGAGATCAGCTGGTTCCGCCATCGGGTCCATGGACCTGGCTCAGCGGAGCATGGGCTGCCTGGCACCGGCTTCTAAGCTGGATTCCATGGTTGCGTTCCCCCCGACACTGACAGCAGGATCGGGTGCCTGGCTGGCGCCGGAGTCCGGCCCCGGAGAGACGCTGGCGGGGATGGAGTTGCTGGCCTGGCGGCGGGGCCTGCTCGCTCAAGGTGGGCGCAGCAGTGATCTCGACTGGTTGCTGGATCTGGCGGGAGGGCTGCGCTGGTCGGCATTGCAGCGGCTGAGGCTGGATCCTGGCATCACGATCAGCCTGGAGCGAAGCCGCCAGCAGCTCGCAGCGATCTGGTGTCGCCATCTGCAGACGGCCGAGCCGCTCCAGTATCTGGTGGGCCTCTGTCCCTGGCGGGATGTGGAGTTGCGGGTCGCTCCAGGCGTGCTGATCCCCCGGCAGGAGACCGAATTTCTGGTGGATCTGGCCTTGGCCAGCCTGCCCGCGGAACTGGTCGCCAAGCTCCAGCGCGGCCGTCCCGCAGCTGGCGACCTCGGCAGCGCAGGCCATGGTGGCAGTGCCGTGGCGGGCGAGCTGGCTGCGCCCACATGTCTCTGGGCGGATCTGGGCACGGGCTCCGGCTGTGTGGCCCTGGCCCTGGCCCGGGCCCTGCCACTGGCGCGGGGGCTGGCGGTGGATTGCTCCGTTCAGGCCCTGGCTCAAGCTGCGGCCAATCTCGCTCGTTTCGACCTGGAGGGGACGGTGAGCCTGCGCCCGGGCGACTGGTGGTGTGGCCTGGAGCCCTGGTGGGGGCAGCTGGATTTGGTGGTGGCCAATCCTCCTTATATCCCTACCGCTTTGATCGCTGGACTTGATCCGGTCGTGCGCGACCACGAGCCCCTGTTGGCGCTCGATGGGGGAGCGGATGGACTGACGGCGATCCGTACCATCGTCGCCGGCGCCCGCCGGGCTCTTGTTCCTGGAGGGGTGCTGCTGCTGGAGCACCATCATGATCAGAGCGCTGCGGTGCTGGAACTTCTCGCTCAGGCGGGCCTGGAGGCGGCATCTGCCCATGCCGACCTGGAGGGAACCCTGCGTTTCGCTCGGGCTTACCGGAGCCGCAGCGATGGATGAGTCCCTGCTGGCAGCCCATCTGCTCCAGGGGGGCGCTGCCCTGCTTCCCACCGATACCCTGCCCGCCCTGGCGGTTCAGCCCACGGCAGCCTCTCAGATCTGGCGGCTCAAAGCCCGGCCGACCGACAAGCCCCTGATCCTGATGGGGGCTGATCTGGCCCAGTTACGCCAGGTCCTTGGCCTGGCCTGGCGGCAGGAGTGGCTCACCCAGGCTGAGGCCATGTGGCCCGGGGCGGTGACCCTGGTGGTGCCATGTAAGGGGGACATCACGGCGGCTCTCAACCCCGGGGGCCTCAGCCTGGGGCTGCGGGTGGCCGCTTGTGCGCCGTTGCAGGCGCTGTTGCGCCGCACGGGTCCCTTGGCCACCAGCAGTGTCAATCGCTCAGGCGATCCCCCGGCCTTGAGCCAGGAGCAGGCGTTGCGTCAGTTCCCCGACTTGCCCTGGCTCGAGCCCTTGCCCTGGCCAGGGGCTTCAGGCCAGGCCAGCACCGTGCTGGCCTGGCAGTCCGAGGGCGACCAGCCTGGGCGTTGGCAGGTGCTGCGTGCCGGCGCCATGTCCATGCCAGGGAGTTGAGGTTCTGATGCAGGCCCTTCTGCTCCCACTGTTACTCACCCTGGCCTTGAGTCACTGGCTGGTGGAACCCCTGGCGATGCTGCTGCGGCCCCTGTTCACCCTCTCCTGGCTGGGTTGGGGGCTTGTGGGGGGGCTGCTGTGGCTGTTTGCCGGCGATCGGCGTGAGGAATGACCCCGTAGGACTGGAGCCGGGGCCGGCATGGCCGCCTTGAATCAGCCAGTTCCGGGCCTGCGGCCCGGGGCTTGTGTTTAGACACCGGATCCCTGGGCAGCGCCTGGCTGGCCTCACCAGCCTGCACAGCGATGGCCTCCGGTTCGCCATCGCCACCAAAGCACTGCTGAGGTGGGGGGGAAGGCTTCGGCTGGGGCGGCGCTCTTCCCGGCAGCCATCAGCCCATTCGGGGCCTGGGAATGGTGGGCTGTTGCTATCCGCCCAATTGCCTGAATCCCAATCCAAGTCCGGCGACGATCGGCAGCACCATTGCCGTGGCCATTGGCTGACCCCAAGGGTGTTCAGCCTGGCATTCAAGCCTGGGACGAACTCAGTCTGGCTGGATCGGGAGCTGGGGTAGGGCTGCCACCAGCACCTTGTCAATCCGCTTGCCGTCCATGTCCATCACCTCGAAGCGCAGGCCATCCCAGCTGAAGTGATCTCCGGCTCGGGGTACCCGGCCCAACACATGCAGGACGAAGCCGCCAAGGGTGTGAAAACTGCCGCTGGCTTCATCCGGCAGGCTGGAGCGCTCCAGCAGATCCTTGAACTCACTGATGTCGAGGGCACCATCGAGCAGCCAGGAGCCATCCTCGCGGCGAATGATCTGGGGGTCGTCGAGATCTTCAGCCGAGGGCAGATCGCCGACGATTGCTTCCATCAGATCGGTGAGGGTCACCAGCCCCTCAATGCCGCCGTATTCATCGGTGACCAGGGCGATGTGAACCCCAGTCTGGCGGAATTGCTCCAGCACAGTGAGAGCTCGAGCCGATTCAGTGATGTAGAGGGGCGGGTGTAATAAGGACTCCAGATCCACCGGGTGGCCCGCAAGCTCTGCCGCCAGCAGATTGCGGCCGCGCAGAATGCCGATGCAGGCGTCGAGGCTGGCCTGGGCCACGGGCAGGCGGGAGTGGTTGCTGCTGGTGACCAGTTCCAGCTGTTGTTGGCGGGGAGCGTTGAGATCCAGCCAGCAGATTTCGGTGCGCGGCGTCATGATCGCGCGGATTGAGCGATCCCCGAGGCGAAACACCCGTTGCACCATGTCGTGTTCAGCTTCGTCCAGCACTCCCGATTCGGCCCCCTGGCGGATCAGGGCCTTGATTTCTTCCTCTGTCAGATCCGGTTCCGTGGAGCACTGGATGCCGAATAGGTTCAGTAAAATGTCAGTGGATCGGCCCAGAAGCTGCACCAGCGGCGCGGTCCACCTAGCCAGCCAGCGCATGGGTCTGGCCACGGCGCAGGCCACGGCCTCGGGATTGTTGAGGGCGATGCGTTTGGGTAGCAGTTCGCCGATCACCAGCGACAGGTAGGTGATGATCCCAACCACCACAGCAACGCTGATCCCTTCGCTCCAGGCTCGCAGCAGCGGAATTGAGGCCACCACTGGGTGGAGCCGGCGCGCCAGCGTGGCGCCCCCCACCGCCCCGCTGAGGATGCCGATCAGGGTGATGCCGATCTGGACGGCAGAGAGAAAGTCGTTGGGGGAGTTGGCCAGCCTGAGGGCCACCCGAGCTCGGGCATTGCCTTGCTCGGCCAGTTGTTCGAGCCTGATCTTGCGGGCCGAAACCACCGCGATCTCCGAGCCCGAAAAGATGCCGTTGGCAACGATCAGAACGAGGATCAGAACAATTTCGACAAGGACGATGATCACTGGACTGGGGTCTCTGATCGGTAGTTTCCGGGGCGAAGGTTAGCAGGAGCTGCTGTGTTGATTTTGTATGAGCTGGGGCAAGCGGCGATCTGGAATCTCCGTAAAGATGGCTGATTTGAATGAAAGGAATTGCCGATTCCCGCTGATAGGGCAACTTCCAGATGGGTTGGCCACCAGAGTTGGGGCCGCACTCAGGTTCCGATCGCTGCAACGGCGGATATTGGATCGCCCTGGAGGCTGTGTTTTGTCTCGGTGCAGGCCGTCATCGCCACCGCAGCTGGGCGGCATCCACGCCCTGTGGCTCGGCTGGCTGCTCGGCATCCCAGGCTTTGGGCCTCCAGAGTTTGAGCGGGGCGGCCGATGTTTGGCCCAAGGGTGGAAAAGGCGGTGCCGGCTGTACTGATGCCAGTGCTGCACTGGAGCTGTCATGCGGCCAGAGGTGAGTGGCCCCTGGCCGCTCACACCATGGGGCAGGGGCTGAGCGTTGGCTCACGCCGTCTGGGACCGCCTGTAGCCTGCAGCACTTCCGCTCTCAAGGTCCTGCTGTTTTCCGGACGGGCGCTCGAGCTTTTTCAGGGGCAGAGGCGCTGTTGACGCAGCACCTCTGAAGGCTTCTGGCCGAAGCGCCGCAGAAAATCGCGACTGAAAGCTGCCTGGCTCAGGTAGCCGCAATCCTGAGATACCTGGTTCACCGTGAGCCCTGGCCTGGGCTGGCTCAAGATTGAGTGGGCCCGCTCTAACCGCTGGCGGCGCAGCCATTGGGTGGGACCGCAGCCGTAGCGCTGGCGGAAGGCGTACTGCAGCGAGCGGCGGCTATAGCAGCTGCGGCGCTCGATGTCGCTGAGGCTGATCGGTTGCTGCAGATTCGCCAACATCCACTGCACCAGCGCGTCATGGCTGAAGGGATCCTGTGGCCGTGCTTCCAGGTCAAGGCCCGGGGTGGCGCTGTTGCCGCCCGGGGCGCCACCTTCGTTGTGAAGCAACTGCGGCAGCAGCAACATCACCAGCAGTCGGCGTACCAGATCATCTAGCTGCAGCATTGGGTTCAAGCTGCCGCTGCTGGCGGCCATCGCCCCGTGGATCAGCTGCAGGCTCTGTTTCAGCAGACTCTGAATGTTGCCAAGGCGACGATCACGGCGTCGATCGAGCACGGTGGTGCGTTGCAGAGCCGCTTGAATGGCCAGGGAGCCCCGCGCTGATCCGGCCATGGAAGCTGCTACAGGGATCAGACTCTCGGGGGGAAAGGTGAATACCACCGCGGCGCAGAAGCTGGCATGAATGCGTAGCTGGGATTCTTCCTGACTCAGAAACAGGCCGTCATCCTGGAAGCGATAGGTCCGCCCTTCCACCTTGTAATCGTTGATCGCCAGTTCTGGTGCATAAGGAAGTACCAAATGAGCCTGCCCCCGCCGTTCCAGGCTGCCATCGAATCCTGAACCAAAGGTGGAGAGCAGGCTGAGATCCCCCAGCTGCACCGCGGCGGACTTGTTGAAGAAGGGCTGGTGCTGGTCCAGGGCATCCCAGGTGGCCACCTTCACCGGCAGCACCTGATCCAGCACCCCCCCGAAGAAGACGGCGTCATGGGATGTCATCGCGAGCTGAGGTGGCTCCAGCAGCGGCATCCCCCAGGCATCGACTGCGGCCACGGCTGTTGTTTGGCGCACGGCTGTTGCCTGGCGCATGGCTGTTGAGTTGTGCCTGGATGTTGAGTTGCCCATGGCCATGTTTCCGGGACCTCGCTGTTGGCGCTGCCTGCACCGTTCCGTCCGGGTGGATCAGGGGATGGCCTGCGGCCCATCCGCCTGACCCTGCCTTGACGCTGAAGTCGACGGGCCTATTCCCGCCCATGGTGGTGCATGGAACCACGTCATGCACCTTTTGCTGTAGCAATTTGCACCGGTAGGGAATTCGTGCGTTTTGTGCCGAGATGACGCAGGGACGGGGCTTCAGCCCCCTGCCGGTTAAAGCCAGTGATGGGGATAGGGATGGGTCGCCGGAATCAGGTGACTGAAGGCCACAGCAAGCAGCAGCAGCAGCAGTAGCGATCCGGTCAGAACGGGCATCAACACAAAGCTGGGTCTGGCTGCCAGCAGCACCCCCAGCAGTGCCACCGCCCCGGCGGGCGGATGGAGGCAGCGCAGCAGCTGGCCGTAGGCGATGGTCAGCCCCACGGCCAGCCCCATCACCCAGGGAGCTGTGCCGAACAGCAGCACGCAGCCAACGCTGATCAGAGCCGCGAGGGTGTTGCCGGCCACCAGATTGCGGGGTTGGGCCAGGGGGCTTTCGGGGTGACCGAAGAGCAGCACGGTGTAGGCCCCTAAGGGCGCTGCGATCAACGGATAGTGGCTCCAGGCGCTCAGCAGACCCAGCAGGGTGATGGCGAGGAGGGCACCGAGCCAGGCCCTGATCACCTGGCTGATTGGAAAGCTGGGCTGGTAGGCACGACCCTTGCTGGCGCTGCTGGGCCAGAAACCATCGAAGCCGGCCCAGCACCATCCAGTTTCAGTATCTGAACGAAAAGTTTAGCCGCTGGTCACGATCCGCTGGAACATGTAGCCCATGCCGCGAGCCGTGATGATCAACTCGGGATTTTCGGGATCTTCTTCCAATTTCGCCCTCAGCCGCGACACATGGACGTCCACCACCCGGGTATCGGCATGGCGCTCCGGCGTGTAACCCCAGATTTTGGTGAGGATGTCGGCGCGGCTCAGAGGCTCCCCCGAGCGGCTCAACAGCAGTTCCAGCAAGCCGAATTCCATGCCCGTCAGTCGGATACGGTCGTCGCCGCGGAACACTTGGCGCTTGGCGGTATTGATGCGCAGCCCACCCACCTCAATGCCGTTGGAGGTGGCCGGCCGCTGACTGCCATTGGCGTTGCCGTTGCCATGGACCCGCCTCAACACACAGCGGATGCGGGCTTCCAGCTCCTTGGGACTGAACGGCTTCATCAGATAATCGTCGGCCCCCAGTTCCAGGCCCAGGATCCGGTCCTTCACCTCCGAGAGGGCCGTGAGCATGACGATCGGTACATCCGAGATCTTGCGCAGCTCCTGAATGACGCCATAGCCGTCAAGCTTCGGCATCATCACGTCCAGAACCACCAGATCTGGTTCGACCGTGGGGAACAGATCGAGAGCTTCCTCGCCGTCCGAGGCCGTTGCCACGGTGTAGCCCACCATCGACAGGCGGGTTTCCAGGATGCGGCGAATACTGGCTTCGTCGTCCACCACCAGGATGGTTCCCTTGCTGCCGGCCGCCTCACGTCCGTCTGTGCCGGAATGGGGAACGGATGCGGTCATGGTGACTCGACTCAGGGGTGGGTGGCGGGCCTACGCAGGCCCTTCACATCGCTGTGACGATCCTCTCAGACAGCGTGTCGATGGGCTGGAGGCCGAGGTGCTAGGGATTTGATCTTTCTTGGGCCGTTTCGGCCGGAGCCGGCTTGTCGATGTCCTGGAGCGATGGATAGGTGGCCCGGGTGAAGGCCGAAATCTCGCGTCGCACCTTGGCGCGAAAGCTGCGGGCTGTTTCGCCTTCGAGCACCGGGTAATCGGCGGCGGCTGGCTGCACATCACCTCGTAGAGGCTTCCAGCTGGTGGGGCCCTGGAGTTTCAGCGCCTCCAGGGGGGCGGCGTAGTCGTAGTGGATCAACCGGCCGAGGGAAGCGGCTTCTGTCGCCCAGCGTTCCCGCTCCGACAGAAAAAGTTTGGCCTTCAACGTGTCCGGCAAGCCCAGAACAGGCTCGTAGTACTCCAGGGCTTGGAGTTCTTCCTCCAGGATGATCGGCCAGGCCGCCTCTTCTTGGGGATCTAGCCCGAGCTCGCTGGCGCTGGCCTGCATCGCCGCGAGGTGGAAGCTCAGCCAGCGGTGGTGGGCCTTCTCGACCAGGGTTTTCCTGGCGGCGCCACGCCCGGACTTGGGCCGTTTGGGCAGGGCTGCCTCTGCTTTGCGCAGCAACTGCCGCTCTTCCCGCTCGAGGTTGATGGCACCCCAGCGTTGTCGGTATTCCCAGAGCTCCTCATAGACCCGCACCTCCTCGGCGCTCCAGCCCAGCTCACGCAACTCTGCCGAGCGACAGCCTTCTTCCTTCACCATGGGGAGTCTGGTCTCCTGCGGCTGGCACAGTAAGCCTTGGTGCCCGGTGGCAGCTCTTTTGGCCTGGGGGGGTTCCCGCATTGGCTCCAGCTGGGCTTGCTGGCGCGGGGCCATCCAGAATCTGGTGCAAAGCTGCGGCAGCTTTCCCCCATTACTGCGGCCACGCCCACCGGAGCTCTTCGATTCGGCATCCGCCAGCCGTGGGGAGGTCGGCGCTGGTGCTGCTGGGGCGATCGCCGGAGGCGGGGCGCGTGGCCTGGTGCCTCAGACCCTGGACTGCTCGCCCCAGCAGGCGGGGACTGGGATTGATCCGGGGCATCAGAAACCGTGCCGCTTCCGGGGTGGGGTGGGCTGCCAGTGCCTCAGTCACCTGGATGGCCATGGCCTGGCCTCAAGCCCAGTGGTGTGGGCGATGCATCGACAAGAACCAGCGCTCCTGGCGGGATTCGCCCCTCCTGGCCGGCCGCTGCTGGCATGGGCTCGTTGTTGGTGTCTGCGCAGGGATTCTCAGGGGAATCGCGCAAGAATCTGTTCTTTGGAGTGGCGCGCACTCCGCTCCTAGATTCGTTGTCCTTGCCTGGGTTTGGCCGTGCTGCGTTTCATTGCCAACGTCATCTGGTTTCTGTTCGGTGGCGTGGTGATGGGCTTGGGCTGGTGGCTGGCCGGGCTGGTGGCGGCGCTCACGATCATCGGCATTCCCTGGGCCCGGTCCTGCTTCGTGATTGGCACGTTTTCCTTCTGGCCCTTTGGCAAGGAAGCCATCAGCCGAGCCGAACTCAGTGGCAAGGGCGACCTCGGCACCGGTCCACTCGGCTTCGTCGGCAACGTGATCTGGTTTCTGCTGGCCGGTTGGTGGTTGGCGGTGGGGCATCTGGTCTCGGCCCTGGCGTGTTTCATCTCGATCATCGGGATTCCCTTTGGCCTCCAGCACCTCAAGCTCGCCCTGATTGCTCTGGCCCCGATTGGCTTGGCAGTGGTGCCGATTCGGCGCTGAGTTGCTGCTGATCATCGGCAGATTTTGCTCAGATCCCGTTCCGGCTGCACGCCCAGGTCAAGATCAGCCCCATGCCTGTGCCCATCCCCCTCCCTGAGAGTTCCGCTTTACCCAGCGGCGCCGAAAAGCTTGCCTACCAGGGCGGTCAGGCCCATGGCCAGAGCCCCCCAGAACAGCATCCGCAGGCTGCCGGTGCGGATCGACGCCCCACCGCCCCAGGCGGCCAGCCCACCCAGGGCCGCCAGTGCCAGCAGGGCAACCACCGTGGTGATCGGACTGATCTGAGCAGGCGGACTCAGCAGGATCGTGAGCAGCGGCAGCAACGCTCCTGCCGTGAAGCTGGCGGCGGAGGCCAGGGCCGCCTGGATGGGTCGGGCCCGCAGAATTTCGCTCAGTCCCAGTTCGTCGCGGGCATGGGCCCCGAGGGCGTCATGGAGGGTGAGCTGTTCGGCCACCTGGCGTGCCAGAGCTGGCTCCAGGCCGCGTTGGCGGTAGATCTCGGTGAGTTCCGCCAGTTCTCCGCCCGGATCCAGGCTCAGTTCCTGGCGCTCCCGGGCCAGATCCGCCGCCTCCGTATCCGCCTGCGATTGCACCGAGACGTACTCCCCCGCTGCCATCGACATCGCTCCGGCCACGATCGCCGCCAGTCCAGAGAGCAGCAGGGTCTGGCGATTGGCGCCGGCGGCGGCGATACCCACCACCAGGCTCGAGACGGAGATGGTGCCGTCGTTGGCGCCGAGCACCACGGCCCTCAGCCAGCCCACCCTGTGGCTGTTGTGGCGCTCGCGATGGTGCAGGGAGGGCATGGCCAGGGGGTCAGGAGTTCACGCCTCTCAGCTTGTCCACCAGCCTCAGCCGGTGTTCCTCCAGGGTGTCGATCGCGAACAGGATCCACATCAGTTCGAGATTCATCGCGGCCGGGAGCTGGTTGCTCTGATACGAAGCCATCTCATGTCGATGGATCTGACCCGCTTCCAGCTTGGCGAGGAGTTCGGCCAGTACAGGGTCTATCTCCACTCCAGTTCTGATCACAGTCCAGGCGAGATTATGGAGGAGGTACGGACGGGCGCGAGGATGGTGACACCTTCGCCCTGACAGCTGCGTGCAGGGCTCCAACCGCGGACAGCTGAGCGATTCGCCTGCTCAGCACCTGTTGCTGCTGGCTGGCGGTGGCCACAGCCATGCCTTGCTGCTGCGCCTTTGGGCCATGGATCCGGCCCGTCGTCCTGCCGGCAGCTTGATCACCCTGGTCAATCGCAGCAGCACCGCCCTCTATTCCGGCATGGTGCCGGGGCTGGTGGCGGGCCTTTACCAACGGCCTGAGTGTGCGATCGACCTGCGCCGACTCTGCGGCCTGGCCGGTGTGAGCTTCATTCAGGCGGAGATCACCAGCCTCGATCTGGGCGGCCGTCAACTGGGATTGGCGGGGCGGCCGTCCCTGGCCTTCGACACCCTCAGTCTCGATGTCGGCGCGCTCACGGCTGCGGGAGCAACGGCTGAAGGTTGCCTGGTGGATGGTTGCCAGGTGGAAGGTCGCCAGGTGGATGGTCGCCATGAGCTGGCGGTGAAGCCGCTGGAGCCCTTCCTGGCCTGGAGCGAGGCCCTGACGCCGGGATCGAGCGTGCGCATCCGGGGCGGTGGTGCCGCGGCGGTGGAATTGGCCCTGGCTTTGCGGTGTCGTGGCGTGGCCAGTCGCCTGTTGCTGCGTGGGGACGAACTCCATTTCGACTCCCGCGCCGCCCGGCGGGCGGTGGAGCGGCTGCTGGCCGAGGCGGCGATCCCGCTGGAGCGCCAGGGCACGGCCCAGGCTGGGGCGGATCTGGCCTGCACTGGCAGCCGGGCCCCGGCCTGGCTGGCCGCTGCAGGGTTGCCGGTGCAGCGCAGCAGCGGGCGGGTGCTGACGGAGCCGACCCTGGCGGTGATTGGCCATCCCCAGGTGTTCGCCACTGGGGATTGCGGCCTGATCGCCGCTTCGCCCCGGCCGGCGGCGGGCGTGTGGGCTGTGCGCGCTGCCCCGGTGCTGGCCACCAACCTGCAACGTCACTTGCAGCAGCCTGGCTCTGCCCTGCAGTCCTGGGTGCCCCAGGCCTGGGCCCTGCAGCTGTTGGGGCTGGGCTGGGCGCCGGGGGCCGCCCGCGCTCCGGGGCAGCCCCGGGCCCTGGCCCTCTGGGGACCGTTGGCCTTTGGCCCCTATCGCTGGCTGTGGCTGTGGAAGGACTGGATCGACCGCCGCTTCATGGACCGTTTTCATGACCTTGGCGCTGTTGCGGTGAGAACTGACGCCGATCCCAGGCCCCAGGCCCTGGCCTGCCGCGGCTGTGGCGCCAAGCTGGCGGCGCAGCCCCTAGTGGCAGCCCTGGCCCGGCTTGATCCCGGCGGGCAGGCACCGGCGGCTGAGGATGCGGCCGTGCTGGGACTCACGGCCGAGGGCGATCTGCTGCTGCAGAGCCTTGATGGCTTTCCCGCCCTGCTGGAGGATCCCTGGCTCAATGCCCGTCTCACCACTCTGCATGCCTGCAGCGATCTCTGGGCCTCCGGCGCCTCGGTGCAGTCGGTGCAAGCCCTGGTGACCGTGCCCCAGGCTGCGGCGCCCCTGCAGGAAGAGCTGTTGCTGCAGACCCTGGCGGGGGTGCGCTCGGTGCTGGAGCCCCTCGGTGCGGCGCTGATCGGCGGCCACACCCTGGAGGGCCGCGATGGGGCCGGTCTGGCTCTGGCGCTCACGGTCAATGGCCGCGTATCGCCGGCGCAGCACTGGCCAAAGGGCCCCCTGCGTCCCGGTGATGTGCTGCTGCTGAGCCGATCTTTGGGCAGTGGCGTGTTGTTTGCGGCGGCGATGGCGGGGGCAGCCCAGCCTGAGTGGATCGATGCGGGCCTGGCGGTGATGCAGGGCAGTCAGGCCGAGCTGGTGCCACTGCTCGCCGCCCATGGCGTCCGGGCCTGCACCGACGTGACCGGCTTTGGGCTGCTGGGCCATCTGGGCGAAATGCTGGTGGCCTCCCCGGGCGTTGGCGTGGAGCTTGATCTGGAAGCGATTCCGGCCCTGCCAGGAGCCCTGGCGTTGCTGCAGCAGGGTTTCGCCAGCAGTCTGGCCCCAGCCAATGCCAGTGCCCTGGCGTTGCTGGAGGGGCCGGTGCACTTGGCTGCCACCAGCACCGCAGCGCCCCCGCGCCTGGCCTTGGTGCTCGATCCCCAGACCTGTGGCCCGCTGCTGGCAGCCGTGCCGGCGGATCAGGCGGCTGCGGCTCTGCAGGCCCTGCACGCTGCCGGCTTCGCTGAGGCGGCCCTGATCGCCACGGTGGTGGCAGGCCAGCCGATTTAGTCCGCTGTCAGCAGGCCCCGTTCCAGCAGCTCCTGGGCCGCCGCCGTCGGGCTTAGCTGGCCCAGCTCCACCGCAGACACACGATGCTGGCTGAGTTCGTGGTCGTAGCAGCGGTCGTAGTAGTCGAGCATCTGCAGGCAGGCGGTGGCCCAGTCCCGTTGTTCGATCGCCTCCAGGGCTGATGCTGTGCGCTGGGGGCCGAGCCGTTTGGCGATGCGGTGGGTGGCTTCGGCCAGCGCCTGTGGTTCCTGCACCCCGTAGATCGTCACCAGATGGGCCACGCGCTGGTCCAGAGGCCGTTGCACTTCCAGCATCGGGGCCGCTTGCATCTGGCGCCAGAGGCCGGCGGGGATGCGACAGCGGCCCACCTGGGAGCTCTCCGCCTCCAGCCAGATCGCCGTGGCTCCTTCCAGACGGCAGAGGGCCGCGGCCAGTCGGTTTTCGTAGTGCTCGCTGCTGGGCTGGGGCGGCAGTCCCAGCCCGCCGAAGCTGCTGCCGCGATGGTGGGCCAGGCCTTCCAGGTCCACCATTGCCACGCCTCGATCGGCCAGGGCCAGCAGCAGCTCCGTTTTGCCGCAGCCGGTGCGTCCCCCCAGCAGTCGCAGCGGCCAGGGTCGCTCGAACAGTGCCAGCACCCAGCGGCGATAGGCCTTGTAGCCCCCCTCCAGCAGCAGCACCGGCAGATCGAGCTGGTCGGCCAGCCAGGCCACCGAAGCGGAGCGCATGCCACCGCGCCAGCAGTGGATTCGCAGGGGGGCAGTGGGGGAGCGGCCGGCCGGTGGTTGGGCTCTGGTCGAGAGGGCTGTGGCCAGGGCTTCCATCCGCGGTCCCACCAGGGCCAGGCCGCGCAGCACGGCGGCTTGGCGGCCCTGCTGTTTGTAGAGAGTGCCGATCTCGGCCCGTTCGGCGTCAGCGAAGAGGGCCAGGTTGGTGGCGCCTGGGATGTGGCCCTGGGCAAACTCCGCCGGGCTGCGCACGTCGAGGATCGGCCCCTCGCCCGCCAGGAACGCCGCGATCGGCAGGGATGGAATCATGGCGGCAGGGGGCCTACCGCTCCACTCTCTCCCCCGAGGGCATCGGAGCAGGGGCGCCGCGATCGAGAAAAAGATGCGGCGGCAGACTGAATCGACCCCTGATTCCCGGGCTGAGCCCCCTCGCGGAGCCAGCCCCTTCCCAAGCCTGCAGCGGCGCTCGGGTGGCTGACGGCAGCGGTGTCTGGCCTCGAGAGGCCGCCGGCCCATTGCCAGTCTTGTTCGTCGTGGGCTCCACCGGGATGAGCAAAGGACCGTGCCGGGCACCCGCCGTGTTATCCAGTCCCCGTTGCCAAGGGTCTTGTTGATGGCCCATCAGGCTCCGCGACGTTCACGGCAGCGCCGCTTGGTCAACTCCGCCCTGTCAAAGCCAGGCACCGGCTTGCGATTGGCCCCATGGAGCCATCTGGGTCATCAAGGGGTTTGGGGTGACCGGTTCAGGATGGCGGGGTGGTGGCGCCTGCCGCTTCCTTCAGCCCCTTCGGCCTAGAGAGCCTGGTACGGATGCACTTCACCCTTTCCCTGGCCACCGAGGCTGCTGTCGCCTGCCACGACATCACCGCCGAACTCAACGCCTTCCTGGAGGCCACTGGCCTCCAGGAAGGCGTGCTGGTGGCGGTGGCCCAGCACACCACCACGGCTCTGGTGGTCAATGAGGCCGAGGAGCGGCTGATGGCCGACATCGCGGAGTTCTTCGGTTCCCTGGTGCCGGCGGATCATCCCTGGCGGCACAACGATCTGCACCTGCGCAGGGTGCCTCCCGATGAACCGCGCAATGCCCATTCACATCTGATCGCCCTGATGCTCGGCAGCCAGCTGAGCCTGCCGATCGTGGACGGCCGTCTCGGCTTAGGGCGCTATCAATCGGTGCTGCTGGTGGAGCTCGATGGGCCGCGGCCGCGCCAGGTGCTGGTGCAGTTGCTCGGCTCCATGGTTTCGCCGGGCTGAGCCGGCCCACCCGCCTGGGCCGAGGGGGCTTCGCCGATTGAGTGCCAGCATTGAGGCCCGGCAAGGATCTCGGGCGTCAAGCCTGGTTCGCTCCTCACGGTTCCAGCCTTGGCGCCAGCCCAGAGAGCCCCGCCCGGAGGCTCTCTGCACGCTTCCCTGTTCTCAGACTTTTTCTCCCCACCACTTCATGACTATCCGCAGCCGTACCACCGCTGTTCTGGCCGGGCTCAGCCTGGTGCTCACACCCCTGCTTGCACCAATTATTGTGGGGGGCACCCTGCGACCTCAGGCGGTGGCGGCCGAGCCGGCCAGAACCGCCCGGGTGCTGCGCCTCGGTGCCATCCCCGATCAGAAGCCCGAGAAGCTCAATCGGCTCTATCCCTTGGTGGCCAGCGAGCTCAGCCGCCAGCTCGGAGTGACGGTGAAGTACGTGCCGGTGGTGGATTACACCGCCGCCGTGACCGCCTTCCGCACCGGCGATCTGGATTTGGTCTGGTTCGGCGGGCTTACCGGGGTTCAGGCGCGGTTGCAGAAGCCCGGGGCCCGGGTGCTGGCGCAGCGCGATATCGACGTGGCCTTCCACAGCATCTTCATCGCGAACACCGGCAGCGGCATCAAGCCTTTCAATCAGCAAAAGGGTCTGGCCCAGTTGAAGGGCAAGCGGTTCAGCTTTGGCTCGGAGAGCTCCACCTCGGGGCGCTTGATGCCCCAGTATTTCCTCGCCCAGGCCGGTGTGAAACTTTCTGATTTCGCCGGTGGTGCCCCCGGCTTCAGTGGCAGCCACGACGCCACGATCGCCCTGGTGCAGAGCGGCACCTATGACGCCGGCGTGGTGAACGAGCAGGTGTGGCGTTCCAGCCTGCACGATGGCAAGGCCAAGCGTTCCAAGGTGGTGGCGATCTGGAAGAGCCCCGGCTATCAGGATTATCACTGGATTGCCCAGGGGGATCTGGATCAGCGCTTCGGCAAGGGCTTCACCCTCAAACTGCAGCAGGCGATCCTCAGCTGGCGGCCCAGTGATCCGCAACAGAAGCAGATCCTCGCCCTGTTCTCTGCCCAGCAGTTCACCGCTGCCGATGCGGCCGCTTACGCCAAGATTGAACAGGTGGGTCGCCAGATCGGCAAGATCCGCTGATCCCCCCTTCCTCCTCTCAGGCCCGTGCAATTCACCGGTTCCAGCGACGACCTTCAGACCCTTGTGGCCTCCCTGGGCATTCCCTGCCGCTGGCAGTCCCGGGGGGCCTTCCAGATGGCCGTGTTCGACGACGGTGTCAGCAACCTGAAGCTCAACTGGTGGCCTGGGGCCGGCAAGCTGGAGCTGGTCGGGGATCCTGCCCAGCGGGTCGAACTGCTGTTGCGACTCCAGGCCTTGCTTGCGCAGCACCCCGATGGTGAAGCCTGAGCCGGCCGCTCCCCTGCTGGAACTTCGGCAGATCACGGTGGCCGGTCGCGATCGCCCCCGGCTGGAGGCGCTCGATCTGCGCATCTGCTCTGGCGAGCGGGTGGCCCTGCTCGGCGCCAGTGGCGCCGGCAAGAGCACCCTGCTGGCGGTGGCCAACGGATCCCTGCCCGCTGATGCGGGTCAGGTGCTCTGGCAAGGGCTGCCGCCGGCCCGCTCCGCTCGCCAGCGCCGCCGTCAGCTGGCCCGCATCGGCACCCTCTGGCAGGACATGCGCCTGATCGAGGAGCTGAGTGTGCAGCAGAACCTCAATGCGGCCCGTCTGGCCCAGTGGGGTTGGCCCAGGGCCCTGCTCAATCTGCTGCTGCCACTGGAAACTGCCGCTTGCGCCGAGGCCTTGCGGCAGATGGAGCTGGATCCAGCCCTGCTACCCCAGCCGGTCACGGCCCTCTCCGGGGGGCAGCGCCAGCGCCTGGCCATGGCCCGCCTCTTGCGCCAGCAGCCCAGTCTGCTGCTGGCCGATGAACCTTTGGCCAGTCTGGATCCGCGCCTGGCCACCCAGCTGCTGGCCCTGCTGCTGCGCCAGGCGCAGGCGCCCCGAGCCCTGCTGCTCAGCCTGCATCGCCCCGATCTGCTGGTGGGATTTGATCGGGTGATCGGCCTGCGGCAGGGGCGCCTGCTGTTCGACTGTGCGGCTGCAGCGGTGGATGGGGCCTGCCTTCGCGATCTCTACGGCGCTGAGGCGGCTCCCCCATGAGGCCGGCTCCGCCCCTGCTGCTGCTGTTGCCGGCCCTGGTGCTGCTACCGCTGCTGCTGGCTCTGCCGGGACTGGTGCATGGCGGTGGCTGGGATCTGATCGCTGAGTTCGCCGGGGCGGCGTTCACGCCGTCCCTGGATCCGGTGGTGCTGCAGTCGCTGCTGGCTGGCCTCTGGGTGACCGTGGCGATGGCGTTGCTGGGGTGGGGCACCAGCCTGTTCGGCGGCCTGCTGCTGGGCCTGGCCAGCTCGCGCACGGTTTGGCGCACGCTGGTGGGCCAGGAGCTGCCGGCCGCGGTGATCCGTCGGCTTCTGGCCGTGCCCCGCTCGATCCATGAGCTGCTCTGGGGGCTGTTGCTGTTGCAGTTGGTGGGCTTGCAGCCGGCGGTGGCCGTCCTGGCGATTGCCATCCCCTACGCCGCCCTGGTGGCGCGGGTTGTCAGTGATCTGCTGGATGCTCTCCCCACCGCGAATCTGGAGGCTCTGCGCGCCAGTGGCGCCCCGGCTCCCGCCGCCCTGCTGACAGCGCTGGGACCGCCCCTGCTGCCCGGGGTGTTGAGTTACGGCGGCTATCGACTCGAATGTGCGCTGCGCAGCGCCACCTTGCTGGGGGTGTTCGGCCTTGGCGGTCTGGGCACGGAACTGAAGCTCACCTTGCAGTCCCTTGAGTTCCACGAACTCTGGAGTGGCCTGTGGTTCTTGCTGGTGGTGATGCTGCTGCTGGAGGCAGGTGTAGGGCTGCTGCGGCGGCGCTGGACCATGCCGCGCCGCTTCGCGTTGCACCAAGCAGGTGTGGGCCGCCGGGGGCGGGAGATGCTGCTGGCCCTGTTGGCCCTGCTGCCGCTGCTGCTGGCGGTGGGTTGGGCCCTGGGGGTGGATCCAGTCGCCCTGGGGCATTGGCAGCCGTTGCCGGGACTGGGTTCCGGGCGCTGGCAGGCGGTGCTGAGCCTGCCCTGGCTCCAATTGGTGGGCGGCACCCTGGTGCTGACAGCCCTGGCGACCGGCCTGGCCGTGGGCTTGGCCCCCCTGCAATTGCTGCTGGCGGCGCCCTGGCCCTGGCTCCGCCGACTCGTGGCCTGCGGCTGGGTGCTGGCTCGGCTCTGGCCGCCGCCGCTGACGCTGCTGCTGCTGTTGTTCGTGCTCAAACCCGGCCTGATCACGGCCGCTCTGGCCCTGGGGCTGCACAACCTCGGCATCCTGGGGCGCCTACTGCGGGAGAGCCTGGATGATCAAAGCCCTGCGGTGCAGGAAGCGCTGGTGGCTGCCGGCAGTGGCCCCCGTCTGGCCTTGTTTTATGGAGGCCTGTCCGGGGTGGCCCGCTCTTATCTGGCCTATGGGGCCTATCGCAGTGATGTGATGCTGCGGGAAACCGTTGTGGTGGGGCTGGCCGGGGCAGTGGGGCTGGGTAGCCAGATGCTGGAGAGCCTCAGCAGTTTTGCCTGGGATCAGTTGGCGGCGCTGTTGGTGGTCTATGCCCTGCTCACCCTGGTTGGAGAGGACCTCAGTGATCGGCTGCGGCGGCGGCTGCTGCGGCAGGCCTGACCTGCTGCCGCTCAGGCTGGAAGTACGACGGAGTGGGTCAGGTACTGCTTGATATAGCGATGGGTTTTGACCGAAGAATCAACAAAGCGCAGACCTGCCTTGGTGCTCATCGCCAGAGCCGTCACCCAGCGCACGCTGGCGGCAAAGGACACGTATCCGTTCAGGGGTCGTGATGCTCGCCGCGAACGGTGGCCCCATTTGAGCCCTTGACGCCAGCTTGAACCCCGGTTGCATTTCAGGTAGAGATCGCCTGCGATGACCATTCCTCCGGCCGGGATTTCAGAAGCAGAC
>JAPLIB010000171.1 GCA_026389335.1 Cyanobacteriota bacterium
GGAATGGGAGCGGATCAACAGCCGCCCGGCCCGCAGCCTGCCGGGTCTGGAACGGCTGCTGGAGCGGCCCTCGCCGTTTGGCTGATGGCATGAGCCGCTACCAACCGCCAGAGCTGTTGGCGGCCCCCGCAAACCGAATTAGGATCGATCCATCAATGGTGCAACACCTTCTCGATGGATATCACAACCGTATCCCCCAAGTTCCAGGTCGTGATTCCCAAGCGGGTCCGCGAGCAGTTCGGCCTCAGCCCCGGCCAGACCCTTCAGGTGATCGCCCTGCCAGGACGCATTGAGCTAGGAGCCTGTTGCACATAGACCGTTCCGGACGAAAAGACCCGATTCGCTCCACGCCAACGTCAAATTCGGTCTCAGGCAGGTCTCGCCGGCTCCCTCACGTCAGGCCAGCCAAAACCTGAGATCGATTGTGGTGCAACTCGGCGGCGGAAACGCCCCCACTTTCTGCTCGGAGATCTATGCGCAACACGCTCCTAGTGCGCAGCCAGCCACCAGCCGCCTTGCGCGGTTTTTTGCAGGGCAAGAACACCTTCCAGCGCGAAGGAGATCGCCTGTGACGTCCTCTCGGGTTGTCGTGGATTCCTCCGCCTGGATCGAGATGTTCACCGATGGTCGGCAGGCCGAGCATTTCCTGGCCCTGATGGCCGATGAACGCTTCCTCGTGGTGCCTGCCATCAGCATCTTTGAGGTGTTCAAGTGGGTGCTGCGCGAACACGGCGAGGCTCAGGCCATTCAGGCGGCCGCCGTGATGCAGCGCGGCCAGGTGGTGGATCTCGACAGTCGGCTGGCCCTGGCCGCAGCCCAGCTCAGCCATTCCCTTCAGCTGCCGATGGCTGACAGCATCATCCTGGCCACTGCCAGGGATCACCAGGCCAGGCTGCACACCATGGACAGCGATTTTCGCGGCATTTCCGACGTGGAGTGGATCGACTCAGGCCCCATGGCAAACGGCACCTGAACGGAACGCTGCAGCGGCAATTTGTAGGCCCCCCACAGCACCCATTCCAGCTCAAGCATCACCGTGATCGGCCTGGGCGGGATCGTCGTTCACCAGCAGACGCACCAAGACGTTGGTGTCCAGCGCCACAGGCAGGCTCATGGCTTGGCAAACAGCGCTGGATCCATCGCTTCCAGCTCCAGTGCCGGGCCCTGATCGCCCGTGCAAACCGATCAAGGCTCTGACGGAACTGGTCTTTGCAGGATTCTGCGGAATCAGCCGCAGACCATCAGCCTCCAGGCTCAAGGCCAGCCGATCGCCAGCCGGCAGCCCCAGGAGCTGCCGCAACCGTGCCGGGATCACCCTCGGCCATGCCTGGAACTCAGTCGGGGCCCAGTCGGGGGTTGAGGGTCATTTGCCTTGTTCAGGCGGGATGGCATGCAACAGGCACTCCCCACCCTTCTTCACTTCAAGAATGCGATTGATCAAATCAACATTGCAAACTTTGTCAGCGCTGGATGCGTAGTCCTTGTTGCGGGCGTCCAGGTGGCTTTGGTAGGCGGGTCTGAATCTCCCCGTAGTCCAGCGCGGTGCGGCTGAAGGCCAGGGGCTCGGTGTGACCCTGCTGGTCGATGTGATCACCCGGGTCGCCAGCCTCAGCGATGCCATCGGCTGCCGCGGCTTGTTGGTCCATGCCGAATCCGAGCAGGCCCGTGGCTTCTACGAGCACCTGATCCCGGAGTTCGAGCGTTCACCCACCGATCCTTTGCACCTGCTGCTGTTGCTCAAGGACCTCCGCCGCACGCTGGGGCGTTGAACCCGGCCGGCGCTGGCGTTCATCGATAGGCCGAATCGTGATCAGGGTGGAGGGAGAGCAAGCGCAGCCAGGGGCCATCCCGCCAGGCCAAGGCCCGGCAACTGCGCGAGATGCGCATCGAGTAGAGCCGTTGACCCTCTGGCCCTTGGCGGCTCTGGATCAATTCCCAACGCAGGCCCTTGCTGGCTTGGATCTGCTCCCAGGTCATCGCTTGCAGAAGTCTGAGTGTCTTGAGAACAGCCCAGGCTTCCGGTTTGTCGAGCGCGAACAGATTGGCCTGGAATTCAGGATTGTTGAGATCCAGCTGAATCACGGGCCGCCCAGGTGCTGCTCCAGCGCATCGAGATCAGCGGCGATGGGTGGTTCGCCCATGGCCAGCAGGGCCCGCTCAAGCCGGGCAAAGGCTTCCGGCTGGTGGAGCCATAGTTCAGTGTCTGGAATGGTCTGGGCTGTCTTGATCACCCATACACCAGGCACGCTGCTGTCGATCAGCACAGTCCGCCCCGCGTACTCCTTGCCAAGGGAGATCTGGCCGCTCACGCCGACCTGCTTTGCCACCAGCCGCGAGCTATTCATGCCAGCACTGCTTTCATGCCAGCCTAGCGAGACGCTGGCTGGAACCGGGCGGGCCTGAGCAGCTGGGGCAGGGCCTCGATGCCGGTGAGATCGCTGGCGTAGTCACCTTTTCGAGATTGAACACCTGGGCATCGCTGTCGGCCAGCAGGCGCCGCACCACGGCACCGCCGATAAAGCCGGCCCCACCGGTCACCAGGATGCGGCGGCGGGGATGGGTAGCACATTTGGCGAACTGGCTTCAGGCGCTGGACCGGGAGTACACCTGTACCAAGATGGTGATTGTCGGAATAAGGTCGGGCTGCTTAGGGTCGATCAAGCTTTTCGGGATCTGGATACCTCGCCGCCCTGGTGGCGCCTGGGGTTTGACGGCAAAGCCCTGCTGGAAGCCGTCGTTGGCACTGTTGTTCGCTCTCCTCCTCTTATGACCACGTCAACCTCCCCCACCGCCAGCTCCCTCTCCAGCAGCAATGGGGCGTCTGGCTCATCGCTCTCTCCCTTCCGCTCGTTTTTGTCGATGCTCAACTGGCGGCGCGATCCCGCCAGAGAGATGCGGCTGAAACAGCTCGAGAGCGAAATCGAGCAGCTGAAGCAAGGCAGAGTGCAGATCGAGAAAGAAATCGCGTTGCTCGATTGGATGCACTCCGAAATCGACTTGATCGAGGCCGACTTGCCTTCCAGCTCGACCCCTCCGCCAACAACCGCCGGAAACTCCAGCGACTGCTGAACCTGCTCAACAGCCCAGAGGTGGCTGAGCTTTACCGCGGTTGAGCTAATGCCACAGCAGCCTCCAGCAGCCTGCATCGCGAGCCAGCTTTCGGCACTGCGCCCCAGCACCCGTGACAACTGCAGCGCCATATCCGGCGACACGCGGCTTTTGCCGACCACCAGCCGCTGCAAGGTGGAAGCCGAAACGCCCAGCCGCTCGGCCACCTGCCGGATGGAGAGCTCACAAGGCTCAAGATAGACCCCTTCGATGAATTCCCTGGGGTGGGCCGGATTGTGTATCTGCATCAGTGGGATCGGCTCGCCCCCACTCGCCTTGCGGATCACCACGGGGATGAGTTTTACGGGGAGACGATCTGATTCACCTGGCGGAGCGTTCCTGTAAGTCGCCACTCACGAACTGATGCAGGATGCTGCTGATCAGGGTCTGATAGGGAATGCCAGCCTGCAAGGCCCGTGTACGGATCGCCTGGAGATCGCCGCTGGAGAGGCGAATGTTGATGCGCTGATCCTTCTGTCCTGTCGCTTTTGCGGATTCACGTAGACTCTCCAGGAGAGCAGGCGTCGCCACACTGAGCATTGCATCACGCTCGCAATCTTCGAGCAGCTGCTGTTCCTCGGCGTCGAGCTGGTCTGTGGATTTTGCCTCAGGCATCGCTTTCACCATGGGAAGGGTTGTTGTTGTAGTGGCGCTGGGCTTTGCGACTGGGAATGATGGTCTTCAGAAATAGGTGTTCGCCTGCTTCGACATAGGGCACAAGATGCACGTAGCCGTTGATCCGGACAACCAGAATCCGCTGGCCTGGGTACCGAGCCTGGCTGGGATGTTCCAGCACATCCAGGAGTTCTCCGGTTTCAATGGCGACCACAACCGCCTCGAAGCAAAGCTCTCGTTCGGCAATGAGCTGCGCATTCTTCTCCGGACTCCAGGCGAACGGCTTCATGCGCCAAGCCTAGTCAGGCCGTGTGCCTTATGTCATCAGAGCGATTCTCTCAATCCCTTCTGGGTGGCGGCCAGCAACAGGGCATCCGCGTGGTCCTCCACAGACAGCCAGTCGCGCACGTTGCCGCCATCGCCATAGAGCGGGATCGGCTCGCCGGCGGCCGCCTTGAGGATCACCACCGGTATCAGCTTCTCGGGGAACTGCCAGGGGCCGTAGGTGTGGTGCCAGACGTTCACCAGGTGGTCGCTGGCCGCCTTGCTGGCCGAATAGGGGCTGCGTGGGTCGTAGGGCGTGGTTTCCGAGAAGCGGCCCGTGGCCCCCAGCGAGCCGAACACCTCATCGGTGGAGATGTGGTGGAGGCAGAAGGGGTCGCGTCGCTCGGATGGCAGCTGCTCCCAGTGGGCGCGCACCGCCTGCAGCAGATGGAAGGTGCCGCTCACATTGCTCTCGGCCGCCAGGTGCAGCACTAGGAGCCTGTTGCGCATAGATCACCGCGCACCTTCTCCACAGACGGCCACGTATCTGCCCAGATCCCTGTGACAGCAATGATTCTGGGTGAGAAAATGGACCATGAGCAAGCCCAAGTCCTTCCGTCCCTGGCAGCCGGAGCAGACGACCCTGTTGCCACCATCACCGAGTGACTGGCTCTCGGATGACCACCAGGTGTATTTTCTGCTGGATCTGTTGGATGAGCTGGATCTCGGCGCGATTCTGATCCCTGCTCAGGCCAAGGATCCCCGTGGGGAGAAGGGTTTCGACCCTCGGATGTAGGCGCAGCCTTCCGCGCAGCGATTGACGCTATTGCTGCTCTATGGCTACTGCGTGGGCATCGTTTCCTCCCGCAGGATCGAGCGGGCCTGCTACGAGGACCTGGCTTTCCGGGTATTGACCGGCAATCAGCAGCCCGATCACAGTCGGATCAGTGAATTCCGGCGCCGCAACCTAGATGCGCTGAGTGATCTGTTCGTGCAGATCCTGCGGCTCTGTCAGAAAGCTGGGATGGTGAGCCTGGGCCATGTGGCCCTGGATGGCACCAAGGTGCAGGGCAATGCCAGCAAGCGCAAAGCGATGCAACGCCTTGATGCGCCGGGCCGAAATCCTGGATGCTCAGGAAGACCAGCGCTACGGCAAGAGCAACCGCGGCAGTGACCTGCCAGAGGAACTCAGGCGCCGGCAGGACCGGTTGGCCAAGATCCGCCAGGCCCGCTTGGAGATGGAAGCGGAAACCGCTGCGGCAGCGGCGCGTCAACGATTGGAGGAAGCGGAGGAAGCCAGAGCCAGAGCCAAAGCAGCAGCTGCTCAGGAATCGAATGCAACGGCAGCTGAGCAGGCCGAGCAGACCAGAAAAGCTGAGGCGGCAGCGGGCCAAGGCCAAAGCCGCGAGGGAGACGGCGAACAAGGCTGCCGAGAGCGCTGGCGTGGAGCCACCGGATCTGGAGCCACTGGCGGCTGACGCGATGCCCAGACGGGGCCTGGCCAGGAAGGCCGACGGAACGCCGACCACCAAGACCCAGCGCAACTTCACGGATCCAGACAGCCATCTGATGCAATCCGGCGGCTCCTATCTGCAGGGCTATAACTGCCAGCTGGCTGTCGACAGTGACCACCAGGTGATCGTCGCCGTGGGGGTGAGCAACCAGCCACCGGATGTGGAACACCTGGAGCCGTAGCCCTTTGCTTCCGCGAAGCGGTAGCTGAAGCGCATCGCGACCAGCGCCGGTGCTTTACCGGAGGTGATGACGCATGATGCGGGCTACTGGAGTGATGACAACGCCAAGGCCTGCGCCGATCAGGGCATTGACCCTACATCGCCACCGGTCGACTCCCTCACGGTCAGCCACTACCACCGAAACGCGGCCCGCTGCCCAAGGACGCCGACGCCAAAACCCGCATGGCCCGCAAGCTCCGCAGCATAAAGGGGTCCAGGATCTACGCCCAGCGCAAGGCGATCGTCGAACCGGTGAACGGACAGATCAAGGAGGCACGCGACTTGCGCCGCTTTCTGCTGCGCGGCATAGAGAAGGTCAATGGCGAGTGGCACCTGATCGCCGCCACTCACAACCTGCTCAAGTTATTCAGATTCCAGCGATCAGAACAACAGGCGCTGGCGGCAGCAACAGGATGAAGGGCAGTGGCCCTGGCCAGAGCCGCCAGGGCTGATTCAGCACCCACATCGATGGGCATGCTCACCAGAAGAAAAAAGCCGCAGCGGTTCAACTCACGGGTGGCGTTCGCCGTGTCAGGACGGCTTCTGCTCTATCGGCAACAAACTCCTAGGTCGGGATCGGCCAGCTGCACCGCCGCTGCTTTAGCCGCCGCATCGGTGAGGTGCCATCGGGCATGGGGGAAGCTCCCATTGCGGTTCACATCCCTGGAGAGCAGAGGCTTCTGCACCGATCCGCCTTTCGTGCCGCACCAATGCTAATATTTAGTGCATTCCTCATGGAGGAGGCGTGATGGCAGTCGCCGACCGCTCAGCTGCACTCAAACTTGTTGGCGGCAATGGCCAGATTTCCCTAGGAAAGCGCTACGCCGGCCGTCATGTGCTCGTGGAGGAAACTGAGCCGGGCGTATGGATCGTGCGTACGGCCACCGTGATTCCAGACAACGAGAGCTGGTTGCATGAGGCGGCGGCCGCATCCGATCTCCAGGCTGCAATGGAATGGTCGGCCAGCCATGACCCAACCGATCTGGATCTGTCCGAAACCCTGAAGCGTCTCGGCCATGGCGACGCCTGACGCGACGATCAGGCTTGATCTCAACAACCCTGTCTTTCAGGACAATCTGCTGACGCTCCAGAAGAATGAGCGTCATGCAGCCCTGGACACTCTGAGCAAGATCCGAAAGTTGACCTGGAATCAGCTCTATCGCGATCATGGGCTCAAGTGGGAAAAGATCACAAGCATCAAACCTCCCAAAAGTATCGACGTTGTCTATTCGCTGCGGATCACCAAATCACGTCGAGCGACAGCTCATCGTGATGGTGATTTCCTTCGTCTCTTGACGATTGCTCCAGATCACGATGCCACTTACGGCAAGGCATGATCTTTTCAACACAGAACACATCGACTTTGGAGATGGGTTGGACCTTGTGCCGTGGGGCGAGATGTGAAGTGGGCCTTGGCTTCGTAGTGAGATCCAGCCTCCATCACCACGCGACCAGCCCTGATTTGACCAATATACAAGCTAGCTTTCGGCCTGCCGGTCAGCTTTGGCCTCCCTGGCGGTTCCGCTCGGTGTGTCATTGCAGCACGATCCCCTGCTCTGTGCAGGCTGTGCGGCTGCCATCCCGGCTCAGCTTAGGTTGCTCGCCAGCACCCCCAACCTTCCGCCTGCATACCCGCCCTGCTCTCGCACCGCAGCGCACCAGTCGAGGTTCTCGAGATACCAGCGCACCGTTGCTGCCAGGCCGGCTTCAAAGCTTTGGCGCGGCTGCCAGCCGAGCTCGCTGCTGACCCGGGTTGGATCAATCGCGTACCGGCGGTCGTGACCAGGGCGATCCGTCACCGGCGTAACCAGGCGGCTGTGGGGAGCACCAGCGGGCAGCAAGCAGGTCATCGAGCGCACTGCAGATCGCTTCCACCACCTGTTTATTCATGCGTTCCCCATGGCCTCCAACGCAGCAGCGCATCCACGTGGTCTTCCACATAGAGCCAGTCGCGCACATTCTGGCCATCGCCATAAAGCGGAATCGGCTCGCCAGCCGCTGCCTTGAGGATCACCACCGGAATCAGCTTCTCGGGAAATTGCCAGGGGCCGTAGTTGTTGCTGCAGTTGGTGAGCACTGGCCGCCTTGCTCGCTGAATAGGGGCTGCGTGGGTCGTATGGGGTGGTCTCCGAGAAGCGCCCCGTAGCCCCCAGCGAGCCGAACACCTCATCGGTGCTGATGTGGTGGAAGCGGAAGGCGGATCGGCGCTCGGTGGGTAGCTGCTGCCAATGGGCCCGCACCGCGGTCTTCTGAACGGCTTGTGATCAATCGCAGGCCGGTAACGCTTGCCTGAAGAGCTCCTTGATCGGGGCCAGATCAAGACGAGCGCCCGCTCAACATTGGCGATCACCCCAGGATCGCTGATGCTCAGCACCAATTCGTTTGAACCCTCTCGACACCCGGCTTCAGTGCCAACAACGCGGTAGCTGTTCAGTCTCGTCGCAACGGGATGAGAGTTGCTCCCAAAACAGCAACGGATGCCGCAAATGAGAAGCGCAGGATCTCAAGGCGTTGACCATGGCTCTGTGCCGAATACTCAAGCCAATCCTGGGCGAGATCGATTTGAGGTGGTGCCGGCTTGGAAGCAGGCATCAGAAGTTCACGAGCTCACGCTCAGCTCCATCTCGCGATCGCAGAATTACATGACCCTGCTGCACTTCCTCCTGCTTCACAGTTTTATAAAGTGCAATGGCCCGGCGGAACACTTCAGCGCGGCTGAGGCCGGAGGACCGCGCTACCTGATCAAAATCGTCAGCTGGTCGTTGGTTGAGGCGCACCTCAAAGCGGGACTCGCTCATGGTTCTCGATGTCCGTACGGGTGTACAGTTAAGCGTAGGCTGATTGAGGAGATCAGCGCACCCCCGCCAGACCCTGCTCGCTGCTGATCCAGGTTGGATCAATCGCGTAACGCCGGTCGTGACCAGGGCGATGGCCTCGATAGCCGATCTTCTGCTCGGGAGGGGAGGCAGGAGCCTTGCATTCCCATCGCCTCTCCCGGCCGATTGCGCCGATTCCTAGTCCATCAGCCACCAGTAAGCAAGTTCCCGCGCAGAATGGTCAAAAGTCGTAGGAACACCATGCAGGCTTTTTCGGTGCAGCAGCTCAAGAGCAACCCCAGCACCGTGCTGCGGGCTGCAGAGGCCGACGCAATGGCCCTGGTCACCAGCCACCAGCAGCCGACGGCACTGGTGGTGGCGCTTGATCGGTTAGGACTACCCGACACCGCTGCCGTGCGCTCGGGCTTGGCGCTCTCATTGTTTCGCTCAGGCTCCATCTCGGTTGGCTCCGCGGCCCAAATCGCCGGCCTGCCGCTGCCACGGTTCCTGGAGATCCTCTCCTCACTCAAGATTCCTGTGGTGGAGGGAACGGCGGCGGAGCTGGAGGACGAGCTGGCGCAGGCACGCCGCTGGCTCGGCCAGGACGCCTGAGCCGGGCTTCGTCATGCAGGTTGTACTGGCTGATGCCGGACCCCTGATTGGCTTGGCACGAATCCAGCAGCTCCAGCTGCTGCGGGATCTGTTTCAGCAGGTCTGGATCACGCCCGTGATTGCTGCGGAAATCGGTCTGGCCCAATCCATGGAGCAATCAGCCGTCTTCCCCGGCAGCGATCGATTACACGAAGCCTGTGGCCAGGGCTGGCTGCAGATTGCATCGGAACCGGCGGGCACTGCCGACACCTATCAACCCCTCAATCCCGGCGTGGATGCGGGCGAGGCCAGCGCAATCAGCTACGCCCTGCAGCAAACGGCTGCCTATACCCAGGTGCTGCTGCTCATCGATGACCGCTGCGGCCGCGCGGAGGCTCGGCGCCAGGGGCTCAGCATCATCGGCACGGCGGCGGTGTTGGTGCTGGCCAAGGGGCGGGGGCTGGTCCCCGCCTGCACGCCGCTGCTCAATGCCTTGCGCTCAGAGGGCTACTACCTCAGTGACAGCATTGTGGCGGCGGTGCTTGATCAGGCTGGTGAACCAGTCGCTGGGCCGTGATCGATGCTTCCCGAAACCAAGCCGGCCAAGTGATTTTTTGCTGTCGATAGAGACACTGCCTGATCCACCGCGTCCATCCCTGAAGTTCGGATCAGAATTTTAGTCTGATTCAAGAGTGTAGTCCGTCAGGCTTGCGCAAGGACAGGGGGACCAGCAAATCAGACGTCAACTCCTGGGGCAGCACCAGATCCACCGTCCAGACTGCGCCACCAGTGATCAGGATGCGGCGGCGGCCGGCGAGCAGGGCGTGAACGCTTGACGAGTTGCCAGTGGCCATGGGCGAAACCACCAAGTGACGGAGGCGTACAGGCGTACTAAGCTGGTGGCTATTGGAGACGGGTGGGCTGCTTAGGGTGGATGAGAATTTTCGGGATCTGGATACCTCGCCGCCCTGGTGGCGCCTGGGGTTTGACGGCAAAGCCCTGCTGGAAGCCGTCGTCGGCAGCGTCGTTGGCCTGATTGCTCTTTTCTCCTCCTATGACCACGTCTCCCTCCCCCACCGCCA
>JAPLIB010000156.1 GCA_026389335.1 Cyanobacteriota bacterium
ATGGGTGGGTGCAGGTTCCTTCTCCTGCATTAGCGGGCACCTTTGGTGCTGGTGCCTGCGGCACGGCCGCTTCCTTTTCCACCGGAGCTACCGCCGCGGCAGCAAGCCTCACCGCCACCGCCGGCACCAGCAGCAGCCTCACCACCAACCAGAACCTGCAGCGTGATCTGCGCGGCTACTGCGTCCTGATCGTCGGTGGCACCAATGCCGGCCGGCTCAAGACCATCGCCGCCAACAGCCTTGGCGCCAATGCGGTGCTCACGTTCACCGAGGCGGAGGCGACGGCCTTTGATGCCACCACGCAGTACCGCCTGCTCACCCCCAGCTTCTACGTGCTGGGGGCCGGCACGCTCGCCAGTGGTTCGTTCAAGCGGTACGACTTCGCCACCAACAGCTGGATTACCCTCGCCCACGCCGGGTTGCCAGCCACGAACGGCACCGATGGCCGCCTGATCGCCACTCCCGCCTGGATCGGCAACGGCTTCAAAGTGTTCGCGGCGGGTACCGCCACCGCAGGCGGTGCCAACACGCTCACCAATGCCGCCAAGAACTGGGCCAGCAATCAGTGGACCAACAGCCAGCTCCGCCTCACCGCCGGCAGCGGCGCCGGCCAGATCCGCACCGTGGCGAGCAACACGGCCAACACCCTCACCCTGAGCAGCGCCTGGAGCACCGCCCCCGACGCCACCACGCAATACAGCCTCGAGGGCAATGACGATGCGCTTTACTTCATCGGCAACAACGCCATCACGCTGTACCGCTACAGCATCAGCGCCAACAGCTGGTCCACCCTTTCGCCCACCACCGCCCGCGCCGGCGCACCGGGCGCAGGTCTCTCCGGCCACTGGATTCACTCAGTGAGTGCTACTGACTGGACCAGCGAAAACACCATCCGCAATGGCCGTTATCTCTACTGCTTTCGTGGTGGCGCCGGCGCCCTGCTGGATCGCTACGACATCGCTGCCAACACCTGGGAGAACGCTCTCGCGTACGCCCCGGCAACAGAAACCTTTGGGGCGGGGACCAAGCTCGCCTACAACGGCGACTTCCTCTATCTGCAGAAAGACAGCAGCAGTCGCTGGTTCCGCTACGACTTCGCCCAATCCGCCATGGATGGCTGGAGCACCATGCTCTACCCCCAGGGCGCAGCCGTGGTGGGTGATACGGCCTTTGATGTGACCTACAGAGATGGCAATACTGAAATTATTTACATCCACATGCTGCTTAATAGCTCCGCGGTGAACCTGCGGCAGCTCGTTATCTGAGCCCCCACCGGGGGCACGTGCATGGCAATAGAGCGTGATCCGCCCGGCTGCAAAGCCAGGCCTGCACTGCTTTTGCCATGGGTTCCTGGAAAACCTCCGGTACGATCCGCGGTCCGGAGGGGCCCAGCGGCCGGTACGGCGGGTCCGACCGGTCCGCAGGGCATCCAGGGACCGGCGGGGATCGGTATCAACTTCAAGGGGCAGGTGGCCACGTTGGCGGCCCTGCCGACGGGCGCCGTCCAGGGTGATGCCTATCTGGTGCAGGCCGACGACTCCCTGCGGGTGTGGGATTCCGCAACCAGCAGCTGGGTGAACGGCGGTTCGATCCAGGGGCCCCAGGGTCCAGCCGGTGTGGCCGGCCCAGCCGGCGCGTCAGGGCCGCAAGGTCCGGCTGGCCCGCAGGGCCCCCAGGGCATCCAGGGATCGGCCGGTGCTGATGGGTTGATCGGCCCGCGCGGCACGGGCTGGTTCACCGGTAGTGGTGCCCCACCGGCAACGATCCCCGGTGCCGTGGATGGTGATCTCTACCTCGATCTGGTCAGCGGCACCGTCTACGTGCTCGGGCCGATTCGCGTGGCCGATCTACCGGCGATTGGCACGGCCTTCCAGGGCGGCTACTACGCCGGGCTGATCAGCCATGCCGCCAATGGCGTGGCCACCCATGCGCTGATCCTTTCGCCCAAGGCGATGGGTTCGCTGCTGAATGTGGCCTGGAAGAGCGCCAATACCTCCAGCACCGGCACGACGAGTGTGTTCGATGGCTGGGCGAACAGCGAGGCGATGAACAACGCCAGCCACCCGGCGGCCCAGTTCTGTCGTTCGCTCAACATCGGCGGCTACGACGACTGGTACCTGCCGGCATCCCAGGAGTGGGACATCCTGTATCGGGCCTTCAAGGCGGAGGCGACTGTTGCTGGCACCTATTCGGGCGCGGGCTTTGGCGCCAACCCCTACGCAGTGCCCCAGGGCGGCAACTACACCGATAGCAACCCGGCCCTGACGGGCGTGCTGGCCTTCCGCGCCAGCGGGGCGGAGATGTTGCGGCATTTCGACGAGAACGTCGGCGACGATCCCTTCTTCCACTGGACCTCCACCCAGGCCGCCACTGGCACCGCCTATCAGCGCACCACGTACATGGGCACCGAGTTCGCTGAAAGCAAAACGCTGGCGACAGCCACCCAGGTGCGAGCGATCCGCCGCATCCAGGTGCTGCCCTGACGGTGGAATCCGGGAGGTGCTGATGGGAATGGAGATGGGCTGATGGCCAGCTGGCTGCCGCGCACCCAGGTCCCCGGTCAATGGGTGAGCGTGAGCGCCACCACCACGCCGCTGCTGCCGGGGGCCAGCGCCCTGCTGGACCTGGCGGGTCTGGGGCGGCTGGGCCATTTCCTGGCCGTCAGCACCGATGCACCGAGCTGGCTGAGCTTCTACAGCTCGGCGGCGGCGCGAGAAGCCGATGGCAGCCGTCCGATCAATCGTGATCCCGAACCAGGTAGCGGCGTGCTGCTCGATCTGGCCACCACGGCCGCTGCTCTGACCATCACAGCGCCGCCCGGCGGCACCTACTTCTCGTCAGAACCCGCCGCGGCGACACCACTGCTGCGGGCGGTGGTGCGCAACACCGGCACCGCCCAGGCCGCCATTGCCGTCACCGTCTCGGCGGTGGTGCTGGCGCCATGAACGATGCCCGATGAGACACGCCCGATGAGCCGCACTCTGCTCGACATCAGCCGCCTCGGCACCGACGTCACCTGGCCCTCCGTTGCCGTTGAAGTGAACGGCTACCTGCAGAGCTGGATCGCCGCCGTCAACACCCAGGTGAGCCAGCACCAGCTGCGCATCGCCACCGCCCCCAACCCCAATGCCACCGCCAGCGATCCCTGCGGCTGGCGCCTGGAGGCGACCCTCTCGCAGCTCACCCCCGGCGGCTCACCGGCGGTGCTGCTCCTCGAGGTGTTTCTCACCGGCACCATCGTCGAAATCCGACCAGGCATCGGCAACCTTGAACCATTTGTTGGCGCTGATAACCAACAGGGCTGGGTCTTCCCCGCCGCGGATGTCGGCACCAGCAGCGGCATCTGGAGCAGCACGCCGCTGCCCCTGACGGCACAGCTGGGCTGGTCGCTGGAGCCTGGCGCTGAGTATTTCGTGTTTGCCTACAGCCAGCACCGGTTCACCAACCGCCAGGCAGTGCCGCTGCTGATCGCCCGCGACCAGGTGTCGGGCAATTGGATCCTGGCGGCCTCGCCGCCCTCCACCACCTTGGATGCGCTGCGGGCGGTGAGCTGGAACGCTCGCTCCGGCCAGCCCGCCGGCTCCCGCACCCTCTTGCGTGAGAACTCCACGGCCCCGATCCAGATCCGCCAGCCCGCCGAGCTGGTGCTGGCCACCACTGACTGGAGCGCCTACGAGAGCGCCAATGAACCGGCCCAGTTCTGGCAGCCGCTGCTGCTGCCACCGGACTTCGCGGCGCTGAACCTGAGCAGCGCGGCGATGAGCTATTTCAAGTCGCCCGATGGCAGCGAGTGGCTGGCGATCGGCGGCCACGGCCTGCTGCTGCGCACCAAAGAGGCAGTCGCAACTACCCCGGCAGCGCCATGACCTATCAGGTGTTCTGTCAGTCCTTCGCGCCGGGCAGCTGGAAGTGGACCAGCAAGGACCCCTCCGGGGTGGGGATGCGCCTCGACGGCGCCTTCCGGGCTTTTGCGGCGCTCGTCAATGCCCTGCCCGCCAACGCCAGTACGCCCCTGTCGGTGGTGCGCAGCCATGCCGATGCCACCGCCAACCGCTGGGGCTACACCTGGCAGCTCGGCCATCCGGTCGAACCCGCCCACCTCTGGTTCCTCACCGAGAGCACCACAGCCCAAGGTGATACCCAGAGCAGCAGCAGTGCTGTCTTTGGAAGTGCACTGGCGAGCACCTACACCAGCAGCACCACCAATGGCGGCTACGGCTCCTACAGCAACTCCACCGCCTACAGCACCGGCCTGGCTTACCTCGACAGCACCACTGGCGCCACTTCGATCGGCGCAATCCTGCTGATTGCCCAGGACACCACCCCTGGCAAAGAATTCTTCTGCTGGACCCTCAAAACCCATGGCGGCAACGACGACCTGCACCGCGACTGCTGCCATGCCCTCTACAAGAGCCCCGGCACCACAGGCTGGAACTCAATCGCCATCTTCCCCAGAACCAATAGGCAGTTCTATGGCCAGATCGTGCTGCACGGCTATTCCGGCAATCGCTTTGGCGGCCTCCCCGCCTCCTCCATCAGCAGCAGCCTCCACGCCAACGGCCACCAGCTGCGCAACGGCATCGCCCTGGGCCATGTCGATGTGGTGCTGCAGAGCCAGGGGCTCTTTGATTCCCCACCGCCGCTGATCCAGTTGCCCGCGCAGCTGTTCATCGGTTCCACCTCCAGCCGCGGCGCCAGCACCCATTTCGGCAAGGTGACCCGCCCCGACGGGGTGATGCTGCAGCTGGGCCAACGCTCCACCGACCGGGACGTGTGGCTATGGGTGCCCACCGACACCAGCCACAACCAGGCCAGCCCCTGGAGCTCACCTCTGGCCCTGAGCCACTGGCGGGAGTGCAATGAGCTCCACTTCATCAGCGGCCTGCCGCCCCAGGGCCTGCCCCATTGGGGCATCCAGCTGATCACCGGCACAGCGGACTTCATTCGCCACTACCCGCCAATGAGCGCCATGGGCGCCCGCCAGCACCCGCAGCAGGGGCCCCTGCTATTGAGTTCGGGTGGTGGTGGTGAAGGTGGTGGTGGCAGTGGGGAAACCGGTGGCGGAGCGACGCGACCCGCAACCGGGCTTCTCTGGCCGCGGGGGGTGTGAGGGTGTGTTGGCCAGCCGTCAGTCCCAATCCCAACAGGCGGACAACGGAGCAGCCAGGGGGGGCACCCAGAGTTCACCGACAGCTCTACGGTGGGACCTTCCTGCTGGGGTCCTCTTCCACGTGAAACAGCACCGCCTGGTTCTGCAGGGCGGTTCAGCCGACAGGCTCCGCATCCCGATCGAGCTGCTCCGAGAGATGCTCGGCGCGGTTCAGGACGGTGCGCGTCATGCCGCTCGATTTTACGTGGAAGGCCTCAGTTCCCAGGCCGGCCCAAGGCCCCGCTGGTTGGAGGCCTGCACCGCCCATCTGGTGACTGGTTTGACCCCCGGGTCTGCCGTGCTCGATCTGGAAGCGCCCTTGCTGCAGGAAGTGGCCCCTGAGCAATTCGGCGGACAGCAGCAGCAAGACCTATTCGGAGAAGCCAACGAGCCGATCGGGCCTGATGGCAGCGCCATCGACCTGTTCGTCAGGGTGCTCCATCAAGTGAAGGCTGGCAATGCTGCAGCCGTGCATGCCGACCGGGCCCTGCTGGAGAGTTGCTTGCGTTTGGCGCGCCTCCCGAGGGGGGACTTCAACGGTGTGGTCTTGTGCGACCTTGAAGACGATCGCCAAAGCGTTGAGCTCTCACCTGCTGATGTGCCCCGGCTGGAAGCTCTGATCCAGGACACGCCACTGCCCCAGGCTGTTCGCTTCACCTGTCTGCTGGACACCATTTCTGGGAGCCGCCAAACAGTGCTCCTCAGGGCCGAGAGCGGTGAAACCATACCGGCGCGATTAGGACCAAGCGTTGATCCTGAACAGTTGCGCACCCTCTGGAACGAGCGCGTGCTGGTCACAGGCACCGCCCACTATCGACCCTCGGGGTCGATCCAACAAATCGCTGTGGATAGTCTTCATCGCGCTGAACCCCGCGATGAGCTGTTTGCGCACATCCCATTTCCACCAAGTCGCCAGCCTGTCTTTCGCAGCCTGCCTCACGATCAGCACAGTGGTGTGGCGTCGTTCGTCGGGACGTGGCCGGGTGACGAAAGTGATGCGGAGCTGATTGAGGCTCTGCAGGCGATTCGATGAGCCAAGGCTCACTGTCAGCGGCGAACCAGCTGTTCCTGCTCGATACCAGCGTGATCATTCACCTGGTACGGGGCACTGAAGTTTGCCAACGGATTCTCCGTTTGTATGACCTGATCAACTGCCAACCACGACCGCTGGTCAGTGTTGTCAGCTTGGCTGAGGTTCGCGTCCTGGCAGAGGTGAACCACTGGGGGGAGCGGAAACGCCAAGCATTGGAGCGAACACTCCAGAGCCTGGTGGTTGTTGACATCCATCATCCGCTGGTGATCGATGCTTACGTGCGCATTGATCTCCACGCCCGCCAACACCCCAAGGGTGCACGGCATATGGGCAAGAACGATCTTTGGATCGCAGCCTGCGCGGCTGCAGCCGACGCCTTTCTTCTCTCCACGGATGACGACTTCGAGCATTTGATTCCGGATCAGGTTCGTGGTGATGTGATTCCGGTGATCCCGCCATCAGCTTCAGGTGAACCTGGATGAAGGGGGCCGCAGCCCCCCGGCGATGGCCCTCAGGCCATCTGCAGCCTCAACTCGCCCAGCGCCTCACGCTCGGCCTCCAGCTGGCAACGCTGCAGCAGCTCCTGCTGGGCCAGCAGCCGCTGATCCAGCTCATCAATGCGCGCCAGGCATTGCTGGATCGCCGGGATTACCTCCTCCTCCAGCAAGGTGATTTCCTCCTCGCCATAGGGCTGCTCGATCCAGGTGCGGCGCAGCGGCAGCCCGCGGCTGCGCCGCAGGATCTCCTCCATCGAGCGCAGCGTGGATTCGAGCAGCAGGAATGGATCTTCCTCGGGCCGGCAGAACGGGGAGCGGGCAACAACCGAAGCGCTGGCAGTGAGCATGGCCATGACGATCAGCGCCGAGAGCGGCGCAGCGACGGGACCGATCCCAGTGGGGGTCTGACGTCAGGAAGGCCCCAGACTGGAGAGGCCCGGAGCAAGACCCAGAGGGTCGAGCCCCACAGGGGCAAGCTTCAGAGAGCCGAGCTCCTCAGCTGCAGTGGGCCGCTGCCGCCGCCGCCCGGGGGCCATGGGCGGGAAAGGTGATCACGAACTGCCGATCGGCCTGGGCGCAGAGGGGAAGGCCAAACCGACCGCCGCAGCTGATGCACTGGATCTTACGGCCGCCTTTTCCCTGGCGGCTGGCGGGGCAGGCCACAAACCGAACACCCTCGTGGTGGAACACCACCGGTGCATCGGGCGGCACCACGCAGACCGCCGGGAGGCCCTGGCGCACCAAGGCCGCTGCCACGGAGCGGGACTCAGTGGAGGCATTGACCACCAACCCCTTGGCAGCTGCCTGCCGCACGGCAGCCTGATTCTCCGGGCCCATCGGGAAGTGGGTGAACGACCAGGCTGCCCGCAGATGCCGTGTGGCCCGCGCCAGCTGCAGCAGCAGGACCCGATCGATGCGCAGCGGATCGGCCGGATCGGGCCATTGATCGCCGGCCACGCAATGGCGGAACAGGATCCCGGCCGGCAGCGCCAGCACCTGCTTGATGAAGGCCGCCGCCGGCAGGCCGCTCTCGCCTCGGCTGAGCCGATCCCAGTGCAGCCGGGTGTGGAAGCCGGCCTCGGCGTAGCAGCCCTGATCCCCGGCGAGGGGGCAGGAGGAGGTGCAGGTGAGCCGGCTGGTGCTGGAGACGGCGATCGGGCCGGTTTTGGCATTGCCGCTGGGAAAGCTGAGGGCAGCGCGATGGAACTCGGCAGGGGCCACGGCTGAGGGGACGCAGGCCCCCTCCCCCGACCCCGCGGAAGGTCAAGGACACGCCACCACCAATTCGCACGACTGCGCACAACGCAGCATAGGCGAGCTAGGCCTGCCCCGTGCCGCGGTGCGGATCCTGGGGCGGCCTGCGGTTCTGGACGTGCCCCCGAGGACCATCGAATCTAGGTATTCCCTTTTAAGGCGTGGGCTTGGAAAAACCAGGCACAAAGACAACTTAACCTTTGTGGTGCTTTGACCACATCGGATAGGGTGACTTCCAAATGGCTTGCAAAGTTCAGACTCCAGAACTCTGGACGCTGGAATTAGCATAACCTTTGCGATGCCAGTTGTTTTCTATCCGCTTTGGTGCGGCGCTGACGTGCCTGAAATGGCAATTGGCTGGAGCATGCGCAAGTAGTAAGCTATGGCTGAGCTCAGATCCATGGCAAGAAAATGCGCACTACGATTTTGTTCGCTTGTCTTTTTGCAGTCGCTGTTCTCTGGCTATACGCAAGCTGCAATCCGTCCAAGGGGAAACCGGGGAATCGCAGGGGAAAGATTCCTAGCACTCAGTCTCAGCATAATGATTGGCGCAATAGATTCCATCCCGCGTCAGGGGGCCTGATGCAAAACCAGCGTAAGCCAGCAGGTCGTGGCGGAGAACGACATGCTGAGCAAGGTTTCGATAGAGAGCTTGACTTGATCACAGCTCAGACCGAAGGATTGCTTAGAAGAATTTATTGCAACAAGTCAATTTCTGGTGAACTGTTAGAGATTATTGTCAGGCTTGGGAGGCCCGCTTGCTTGTCTCCTGTCGTGGATAGCGTGAAAAAATTCGGCCTTATCGTTGTAGCTTGTGGCGAGCAGGTGGCCCTGCCGTCCGGAGTATCATATTTTACCATAACGTCGGATCATGTTGAGGCGCTGAGCAGGATTGACTTGCAAGTCTTCGGTTCATCATTGGCTGAGATCGCCTTTGTGGTTATTTGGTCCCTTGAGGGTTGCTGTGTTGTCGAGGCGAGTGGCATTTCATGATTAGGACTTTCAGTGTCTGCCACCGACCTCGGATGATTGGCGGCTGCACGAACCAGTCTTTCCGCGTGCTGCGTCTAGGCTGCTTATAGCTGTCTCGACATGATGCAATCTTGGCATTCTGTTGTTATGTTGCCTTTTCTTCTCGAGACTTTTACGAAAAGGATTTGGCCGATGCTCTCTAAGTGCTAGCCATTGAATGGGACAGTGAAGGAGCATCAGCCAATAGCCCGCTGAGCTGAACTAATCTCATCCATGTTTCTCATTTGGAAACTGAGCGACGCAGTAAAGGATTATCTTTTCAGTCTCTCATGGGTGGCCCGACAGGACCTTCCAAGTTGATCCATTAGGCGCTGAGCACTTACCAGTCCGGCTAGCGAAAATAAGGTGAGACTACTTATTGTCTTGGCGGCATCCAACCTTCCACCCATAAGATTGGAGAGCCGCATGCCTGGCCCCATCAGTTGCATGGAAATTAAGTTTATCGCCTCTTCCAGTCGCTGATTCAGAACCGGATCTGCTAGATAGGCGCGTGCTTCAGTGAGATCCTTAATACCGTAGTATTGACTCATCTCTGAATGCCCAAGGCCGCGCAGCTGGGGTAGCACGAACCAAATCCAATGCCCCTGCTTGCGGCCACTGCGAAGCTCCGCTATTGCCTCCTGATAAGCGGAGTTAGGTCCATGCCCCTGGGCGATGTGGAAGCGTTGAAGGTTCATCGGGTATGGAAGTTGGCATGTCTGAGGGGAGAGTGTGCCGATTTTGCTCGCGCAGTTTTCTCCGCACGAACACAAGGGAACTCAATCTATTTAGTTGTATTGATGCCGATGCAGCAAACCCCTGCGGGCCTAGCCCCGAGGGGCCTGCACCGCAGGGGTGGCAAGGGCTCAGAGCACCCGCACCTGGGCCTGAGACCCGAGCACGATCTGCTGATTCGAGGCCAGGATCAGGGCCTCGGCGCGGGGCACGTAGTGCGGCTGAGCGCTGATGTGGCCCTCGCGATCGAGGAAGAGCACCCGCAGCAGATCGCCAGCGGCATCGAGCAGATGCACCGAGACGATCCGGATGGGGCAGCAGGGCCGGGAGGGGGAAGGGAAGGCCATGGCCGGGAAGGCGAACGACCGGGCCAAAGCGCACCGGCAAGGAGACGGCAGGCAAGGGGCCCGAGCCTGCGAGGGATTCACGTCAGCCCTTTCCGGACGGCCCGCGCCGGGGCAGGCCCAGGCGGCGTTCGCCGTTCAGGCCAGTCACACCGACCCGTCGGCAACCAAGGCCCCGCTTCGTTCGTTGCGCTCTGACTGACACCGGACCTGATGGGGGGGGGCACCACCAGCCCCGACCGCGACCACAGCAGCATTCCGTCCTAGCGGCTGCCGCCCCGCCCTGACCGTCGCCCTGGGCGCATGAGAAGAAACCGGGATCAGGGCTCCCGGCAGGCCCCAGCGATCAGAGGGGCAGCAGGGCATCAAGGGCATCTGTGCCCTCGGCATCAGCCGCCAACTGCTGGCGGAGCTGCTCAATCGCGATGCGCGCCTCTTGCTCCTCCTGGAGGGCGGCATCGATCGCATCGACCCGCTGCAAGCACTGCTGGATGGCGGGGAGCACCTCCTCTTCCAGCAGGGCAATCTCCTCCTCCCCGTAGGGATGCTCAATCCAGGTGCGCCGCAGCGGCTGATCAGAGGAGAACTTCAGGATGCGCTCCACGCAGCTGAGCGTGGACTGGAGGAGCAGAAACGGATCCTCCTCAGGGCGGCAGAACGGCGAAAGGACGGACGAGGCCATGGCGAAGTGCGCCGGGGGCGCAGCGACGGGACCGATCCCAGTGGAGGCCCGACGTAGGAGGGCCTCAGACTGGAGAGGGCCGGCGCAAGGCCCCATAGGGGCGTGATGTCGCAGGCCATCGGCCGCAGGTCTCCAACCCCTGCGGCCGGTGGTGGCGCCGATCAGCCGCTGGATCAGACTCCGACTGTGAGCGGACCGTGCCTCACCGCTGCGCCAGCACCGCCCAGCCGCTGCCGTCGCCCTCCACCATCCAGCGCCGCCCGAAGTTGGCGCGGCTGTACCGGCAGAAGCGGGCCGTCCCGCCAATGGTGGTGCCGTTCACGAGGTCCGCCTCCCCCAGTGGGTCGTGCACGATCAGATGGGACGGCGTGATGCCGACGACGATCAGCCAGTGGCCACCGCCACCTGGCCTGTCGATCGGGCCGCGGTGCAGGTAGCCACAGGAGACAGGGATGCCGGCGGCGATCTGCTGCTCCAGCGTGGAGAAGCTCACCTGCGTGGAGAAGCGGGCCGTGATGCCGTAGCCGGCGAGAGCCTTGATCTGAGCTGCAGGGTCAGTGGTGTCGCCGAACTGGCGGACCCTGGCCAGGTACTGGTCGTCTCCGTTGGAGCCCGACAAGACGCCTGGCTTGAGGAAGGCCAGGAGCATGGCGCAGCTGGAGGAAAAGCACATGCGCCGTGCCTGATCGGTGGCCGAATCCAGCTGGGCGAACCAGGGCACCTGCAGTGGGTTGGTTCGGCTGGGAAGCCTTAGCGACGGTGATGAGACCGGAAGTGATGGCGCCGGGGACGCAGCAACCCCGACCTGACGGGCCGTCCAGAGCCGCCTCAGCGTTCCACCCTCCTCCAGGGCCTTGGGGTCATTGGCCACCAGTCGTTCCAGAACGGCCAGTAGCCAGGCGCGGTGGTGGGCTAGCTCCGGATCGAAGTGCTCGACGTAGTCGCCGGCAGGGATGGAGCTGCTCATCGGAACACCCCCCGCCGGCCGGGGGCCAGGGCCGGCTGGTTGGTCGCTCCAGCGGTCTGCATGCCAGATGGGAAGAACAGGGCGCTGACCGTCATCCAGCGCTCCAGGCAGGCATTCACCTGGCGAGGAGCGTGAATCCAGTTGGGCAGCTCACAGGCGCCGACGAAGGCGGCCGAGAAGACGATCTGGCCGGTCAGCAGGCCATGGGAGGCGGCCGCAGTTAGCAGCCGCAGGAGGGGGTTCATCAGAGAAGAGGACGCTGCTTTCTCTTGCCTCGTCACCTCACCAAATCAGGGAGGCGACCAGCACCAGGGCGATGGACTGAGGCCCATGCCGAGGACGCATTGAGTCGTGCGCTTTAGCTGTGCTGTTGGAGCCCTGATGAAGGGGGCTGAAGCCCCGAAAACCCCATCACCACTGCCGGCGGCTGGGGCGAGAGCTGCTGTGCAGTGGCTTCAAGGAAGGCCACCAGGATCGTGATCAGCAGGATGTAGTCCCGCAGGGCTGGATCAACGGGGGTGTCACTGGCACCGCCAGCCCTCGAGAGCACCGACTCAAGGGGCCCCCAGAGCGGATTCGCGCAGGCGTCCTGGTAGGCCTGGGCCAGGCGCTCGGCATAGGCGGGATCGCTGAGGGAGGCGGAATCGCTGGAGTGCGCGAAGGCATTGCGCACGCGCCTCAGGGTGTGGAGGGCTCGTTCCACTGGGGTTTCGATCAGTCCGAGGCGATGGGCCAGGCTGATGCGCGCCCCGAAGGAACCCAGGGGCCGATCGGTCTGGAACAGGGAATCGCTCCGGCCTGGCGATGGCAGCAACACGGCCTGCAGCAGGCGCTCCAAGGCCGCATCCACTCTGGCGACCCCCACCAGTACCGCTCCACGGCCACGCTCCTCGAGCATCTGCAGAGCGATGGTGCGTACGGCGGAGGCAGCTCCTTGCAGGGACTGATCCATCGCACTTGCTGCAAGCACCCGATCCTGCCCTGGCATCAGCCTGGCAGGGCAAAAGCCAGGGACAGATCTCTGCGCCCATGGCTGGAGGCAGGGAGAGGCTGACCGGTGATCAAGGCCTCGGCCCCGGCCGACCTAACCCTTATTACCTGTTTGCTGGCATCTCGGTGCCTGGCGGTGCAAGCTGAAGGGATAAAGAGCAGAGCCGATGGCGAAACGCCGCAGGGATTGGCTCCGGCTGCCGGTGGTGAGCGCCGGCTCAGAGTTTCTGGTGATGGGGCACCTGATGCGGCACAACATCCTCACCTACAAAGCCCCACCGGGGAATGAAGGGTATGACTTGATCTGCATTCATCCCGATCCACGTCACCAACCTGGTCCCGAAGAGAAGGCCCAGATCCGGGTGCAGGTAAAGAGCCGCTATGCAACCGATTGCGATCGGGGCTTCCCTGTAAAGGAGACAAGTCTGGATGCCTTTGACTACTTGATTGTCGCCTTCTTGAATATCGGCAACTTTTATGGGCACAATGATGGCAGCACAGGAGCAAGAGAACCTGAGTATTTCACCCTTTCCCAGGCATTCATCCGCGAGCATCACGAGCCCAGCTCAACCTGGGAGAAAGTGAGACTGAAGAAGCTGGAAGCCGAAATCCAGATTTACAAGAATGATGCTGGGTTTGAGTTGATCGCCAAAGCTCTGGGGGTTACCAAGCCAGTGAAGCTGCATTGATCCGGCTTCCAGCCTTGGCCGGGGCTCGATGGCGTCGTTTATGCACGTCCTGCATAGTTTTCAGGGCTCGTCCACCCTGCTGGCCAGGCAATTGCTGCCAAACCGTTGCGTAATGCGGCGTTCCGTGGAGCTGGGCAGCAGAATCAAGCTCACGGACCTCCTTCCAGCCACCCTCCACCTGTGAGCCTCCTCGAGCTGGACAACGGTGCTGCGGCTGGAAGCCTTGATGCGGAGGCGTCTGGGGTGCGCTCAGCACCTTTTGCCACCTCAGATCTGGACTTGGCCCTGACCGCCCAGATCGTCGTGGCCTGGGCTGGCGAAGGTGGCGAGGAGCCCCGGCTGGGGTGGTGGCAGACGGATCTGGTGTCGGAGTACGGCGGGGAAGACCTACTCAAGCGGCTCCTGCCTCGAACGTGGCCGTGGGCGGTGCTTCAGGCGGTGCGGGAGGCCGCTCGACGCAAGGACGAGGAGCTGCGCTCCAAGGCCAGCGACCCAGACCAGCTGGTGACCCTGTATCGGTTTGGCTTCGAGCTGGATGAGCAGATCGAGGAACGCCTGCAGTTCCATAAGCGCAGCGGCCTCCCTCCTGTGGAAGCCCTGCCGGGCCTGGCCGAGGTTCTCGGAAGCACGCTCCATCAGAGCTGGGACAAGGCTCAGTTTCAGGGATGGGTGGAGTCCCATGACCCTGTGCAAAGCGAGGCCGTACCCACAGGCCGCCAGCTGAAGGGGGCCGTACCGGCGGGCCTGGACCGCCGGGTGGCTCAGCTGGTGGCAGCCCTGGCTCCCTTGGGTGACAGCTATCCCCTGCCGCACTTCCGGGTGAAGTCATGAGCAAAGCGGCCGCCAACAAAGCCGCCCCGACCAAGGCGAGCAAGGCGGCAACGGGCAAGCCGGCGGCGAGCAAGCCGGCTGTGAGCAAGCCAACCGTGTGCCAGCCAGCCGCGAGCCAGCCGGCGATCCAAAAGACCAGATCCAGCGCGAGCGCGATCCCTAAGCCAGCGGCGCGCCCCAGGGAGGAAGTCCGCCTGCACAGCCGCGTCCTCAAGTGCACGCTGGAGACCGCCAACTCGCGCATCTTCTGGGCGGAGAGCGACTCCGAGCAGCCCATGCAGGCCGAGTTGGCCTTCGAGGCGGGGTGGTTCGGCCATCGCAGCCTCAGTCGGTTGCGGGAGCTGCTCAACAATCTGCGGGCCCGCTACGCGGCCTACCCGGTGGCGCTGCAGGTGCTGCACCGCTGGCAGCGCATGGGCGGAGACACCCAGAAGCTGATCTGCCATTGGCATCTGCAACTCAGCGATCCTCTGTACCGCCTGTTCAGCGGCACCTTCCTTCCTGATCGGCTGCTGCAGGGGCACCCCACTGTGAGCAAGCAGCAGGTGGTGTCCTGGCTGGGGGACGTCGGTGGTGGGCGCTGGGCTGGAAGCACGCGCCTTCAACTGGCCAGCAAGCTCCTGACCACGGCCCACAGCGCCGGCCTGATCCAGGGCAAGCGTGATCCGCGCCCGATCGTCTTTCCCCTGGTGCCTGATGACGCCTTGACCTACCTGCTGCACTTGCTGCGGGAGGTGGACTTCGAGGGCACGTTGCTGGCCAACCCCTACCTGCTTTCGGTGGGACTGGAGGGAAGCCTGCTCAACGATCGGCTCAAGCGCCTGCCGGACCTGAGCTATGGCCGCCAGGGCGACCTGGTGGACATGGGCTGGAAGCACCGCGACCTGGCGGAGTGGGCCGCCCAATTCGGCATTGGCGCTGCTGAACAGCGGGAGCTGGCGGTGGCATGACGGGCACCCTTCCTCTGTTTGGCCAGGCCCATACCGCGATTGAGGCCCTGCGGCGTGACCTCATCGACCCGGAGGATGGGCCCCGCATCAGCACGATGCGCAACTACCGCTTCGCGATCGTTCAGTACAGCCCGGAGCACGAATACGCGCTGCGCGCCGAGGTGCAGCGGCTGGTCTCTGAACTGGAAGCCAAAGGCTGGTTTGTGCTCACGATCGATCTCCAGAAGCTGCTGTTGGATCGGATCCGCTCCCAGCCAGGCGACTGGTCTGAGAAGGTGATTGCCATGGAGCAGCGCATGGCGGAACGGCAGCTGGACCGGGGCTTGAACTATCTCAAGAGCAAGCTGCTCCCTCTGGTCGAAGGCCCCGAGGGATTGGCCGGCGACTGCCGGCGGCTGATTCAGGACTTCGTCCAGAACCACCCCGACAAAGCTGATCAGACCCTGGTGCTGATCGGTCGGGCGGGTGGCCTCTATCCGTTCTTCCGCTCCTCGGCCCTGCTGCGGCACCTCGACGGCCAGACGGGGAATGTGCCTGTGGTGCTGCTGTATCCGGGCACCAAACAGGGACCCACGTCCCTGTCGTTCATGGGTCTGCTGACTCCCGACAGCGACTACCGCCCCCGCATCTACCCATGACCAGCCCCGTAACGAGACAGCCATGACATCCACCCCCCTCTACACGCTGTTCCAATCGGATGTCACCCGGGACATCTCGCCTGTGGTGTATTTCCACGAGCAGAGCCCCGAGAAGGTTCAGGCGGAGGTGAGCGAATACATCATCACCGGGGGCTGGCCGGAAGGGCATCCCAATCGTCAACGGGTGCCTGATGGCATCCATGAGCAGTACGTGCGCCTGCTGCGGGGGATCACTCGCGAGCTGGAGAAACCGGGTGGGCCGGAGCTGCCCACGGCCTGGATCTCGGGCTTCTTTGGTTCCGGTAAGTCGATCTTCGCCAAGCTGCTCGGCCTGGCTCTCGATGGGATGACGCTGCCCGATGGCACGTCGCTCTCCGAGGCCTGGTTGAAGCGAGACAGCTCACCACTGGCGGCCGAGTTCAAGGAAGCCTGGGCAGCTCTGCGGCAGAAGATCGATCCGATGGCTGTCGTCTTCGATATCGGCAGCGTGGCCCGCGACAACGAGCACGTGCATGCCGTCGCCCTCGGCCAGGTGCAGAAACGCCTCGGCTACTGCTCGACGGAGCCCCTGGTCGCCGACTTCGAGCTCAAGCTCGAACGCGACGGCCACTGGCCGATGTTCCTGGAAAAGGCCGAGCAGACCCTCGGGGAACCCTGGAGTGCGGTGAAGGATCAGCAGCTCGCCGAGGAGCAGTTCTCGCTGGTTCTATCAGAGCTATTCCCGGAGCTCTATCGGGATCCGATGGCCTGGTTTGAGAGCCGGGCGGGCACGCACCAGCGACGCGATTCACCCGAAGACGTGGTGAAAGCGATCCGCGACATGCTCAAGCACCGCAATCCCAATGCCACCTTGTTTCTGGTGATCGACGAGGTGTCGCAGTACGTGTTGAACAACACGGACCGCACCGACCGCCTGCGCGCCTTCGCCTCGGCCCTGGGATCCACTCTGCGCGGCAAGGCGTGGCTGCTGGCGTTGGGTCAGCAGAAGCTTGATGAGGCGGCTGGCGACACCTTCCTGGCATGGGCGAAGGACCGCTTCCCGCCCCAGCTGCAGGTGCATCTGGCGCCCACCAACATCCGTGATGTGGTGCACCAGCGCATTCTCGCCAAGACGCCTGACGGCGCCGCCCAGCTCCGGGAGCTGTTTGATCGCCATCGCGCCGATCTCAAGCTCTACGCCTATGGCTGCGAGGACACCACGGCCGATGCGTTCGTCGATGTCTACCCGCTGTTGCCGGGGCAGATCGAGCTGATTCTGCGGATCACATCGGTGCTGCGCACCCGCTCCAGCCGTGCCCAGGGCGACGACCAGGCCATCCGCGGCCTCTTGCAGCTGCTGGGTGAGCTGTTCCGCCGGCAGCAACTGGCCGAGGCACCGATCGGCACGCTCGTGAGCCTCGATCGGGTCTACGAGGTGCAGTACACCGCCCTCGATGCCGACACCCAGGCCTCGATGGCCCGGATCCAGGCGCAATGCACCGGTGAAGGCAGCGAGCTGATGCTGCGGACGGCGAAGGCGGTGGCGCTGCTGGAGCTGATTCAGGACACGGATCCCACCACCGAAGTGCTGGTGGCCAAGTGCTTGGCCGAGCGGATGGATGGCGGCAATCAGCAGGCCGCTGTGCGCCAGGCCCTGGAGGAGCTGCGCCGGCAAAATCTGCTGCACTACTCGGAGAAGGACGGCTTCAAGATTCAGTCCACCGCCGGGGAGGAGTGGGAGCGCGACCGGGCTGATTTCGCCTTCAGCCGGCAGGACCTGAGCAAGCAACTGCAGGAGAGCCTCAAGCTGCTGATGGGCGATGCCTCTGCGGTGGAGCGCCCCAGGCTGGACGGGCGACCCTTCCCGTGGGAGGTGCGCTATTCGGATGGCCGCTACGCCAACGACGCCCAGCTGCTTGATCCCCGCGACGACGCCTGTCTGACGCTCGATTTGCGTTGCCTGCCGCTGGATGAGCGGGTGGAGAGCGTCTGGGTGCGTCGCTCGGCGGAGGATCCCCTGCTGAAGAAGCGGCTGCTCTGGATCGCCGGCAACAGCGAGGCGGTGGAAGACCTGGCCCGGGAGCTGCATCGCTCCGCGGCGATCATCCAGCGCTTTCAGCCGCGGCGCGAGTCGCTGCCGGCGGTGAAGCAGCGGCTGCTGCTCGATGAGCAGACCCGCCGCGATGCGCTGATCCCCAAGCTGAAGCAAGCCATCGCCCAGAGCTGGATGGAGGGGACGCTCTACTTCCAGGGCCGCAGCCTCAATCCCAGGGATTCGGGCCAGAACTTCGCGGCGACGCTGCTGGCGGCCGGCAACCAGGCCCTGCCCCTGCTCTACCCCCACTTCCGGGCGATCCAGATCCTGCCGGCGGAACTGAACCAACTGCTGCAACCGGAGCTCAATGGCGCCTCCACCAAGTTCCTGCCGGAAGGACTGGGCATCCTGGAGCTGGACACTGGCCGCTACGTGCCCTCATGCAGCGGCGAGATCCCGCGGCGGGTGCTGCAGACGATCGAGGACAACCCAGGACAGGAAGGCGCCGAGCTGCTCAAGACGCTGGGCTCTGCCCCCTACGGCTACGCGCCGGGAGTGGTGAAAGCCTGCGTGGCCGGTTTGCTGCGCGGCGGCAAGATTGCGATCACACCGGAGACGGGTCCGCCGATCACCGCCCGGCGGGATGCCGGGGTGCAGGACTTGTTCGACAAGGACCGCAGCTTCCGCAAGGCGCGAATCGGCAGGGGCGGCGACGGTGGCACCAGCCAGCAGGAGCGGGCGCGCATCTGCAAGTTGTTTCATGTGCTGCTCAAGCGGGATCTGGACAGGGAGGAGGGCCCGATCGCTGATGCGGTTGCCGAGCTGTTCCCGGGCGTGGCCAAACGCCTGCGGGACGTTCAGACCCGCCTGAGCCGCCTGCCCTGGGATTTCCAGGAACCCGCCGTTCTGGCCAAGCTGCAGACGGCCCTGGAGCAGAGCCTGCGCAACCCCAGGCTGACCCGTCCCACGGTTGAGGCCGTCTTGCGCCACCTCGACGCCCTGCGCGATGGGATCTCCACCCTTCAGGTGCTGGAAGCCGAGGTGCAGGACACAACGGTGGAGGCCCTCCGGGAGGCCCACACGGTGGTGACGCGGATGGCTAGCCAGCTGGAGAGCCTTGGCGTCACCGCCACCAACGTGGAAGCCGCCGCCACTCGCGTACACGAGAAGCTCGACAGCCCGGAGCCCTGGCGGGGCCTGGGGGACTTGGAGGGTGATCTGGACGAGATTCGCGCCGCCTACCGCAGTGAGCGCAGCCAGTTGCTGCTGGAGCAGGAGCAACGCCTGGAGGCGAGCCGCCAGAAGGTGCGTGGCTGCCGCGGCTTCAGCACCCTCGGCGCTGACCAGAGCCATGCGGTGCTCAAACCGTTCGCCTCCTGCGCGACCAGCACCGATGCGGAGGCGATCGCTCCGGGCCTGGTGGACCTGAGGGATCCGTTCGTGGCGCGGCTGCAACGGGCCGAGAAGGTGGCCGTGGAAACGCTTGACAGCCTTCTGGTCACGACCGGCAAGGAACGCCAGCTGACCCAGTCGGTGGACCTGGGCTTGCAGAACCGCGAGCTCAACAGCGAAGCGGACGTGCTGGCGCTGGCGAAGGAGATCGAGGCGCGCCTGCTGCCGCTGGTGCAACAGGGCGGCCGCGTGCGGATTCTCTGAGGTGAAATTATGACTAGAGTGGTCACAATCGAGGAGGACGGGATGCAGAGCTGGCCGATCCACGAAGCCAAGGCCCGTCTCTCCGAGCTGGTGAAGCGTGCCCAACAGCAGCCGCAGCAGCTCACCTCCCACGGCGAGCCCGTGGCCGTGGTGCTTTCAGCTGAGGCGTACCACCGCCAGCAGCACAACGGCGAATCGCTGGTGTCGTTCATCCGCCGCTCGCCCCTGGTGGGTGCCGACGAGCTGGATCTGGAACGCAGCTCAGACCTCACCAGGGATCTGGAGCTTTGAGGGACTCCCGGCTGGCGATGGGCGATGGCTATCTGATTGACACGAACGTGATCTCGGAGCTGCGGCGCCGCGAGCCGGAACCAAGGGTGGTGCAGTGGTTTGAAAGGCGGCCGGCGGGTCAGCTTTACCTGAGCGTGCTGAGCCTGGGCGAGATTCGGCGCGGAGTGGAGAAGCTCGGGCCGGGAGAACGGCAACACGTACTGCGCAGCTGGCTGGAGCAGGAGCTGCCGGCCTTCTTTGCCGGCCGGGTGTTGCCGGTTGATGGGGCGGTGGCCCACCGCTGGGGCAGGCTGCTGGCCGAGATGGGGAGGCCCCTGCCGGCGATCGACAGCCTGTTGGCGGCGACGGCCCTGGAGCACAACCTGGTGCTGATCACCCGCAACCTCAAGGATGTGGCGGGCCTGCCTGTGGCCGTGGCCAACCCCTGGGAGCAGCAGGAGCAGAGCCAGCCATGATGACCCCCGAAGCCAAGAGGGCACTCTCCAGCACGATTCGCGGCCTGCGGCAGCGCTTGCTGGACGATCTGCGAGTCGCGACGGAGTCGACGTATCGGCTCTCGGTGCAGCGGATCCAAGAGGCCGGGCTTGATGAAGCCGCCAGGACGAAGCGCAAGCGCCTGGAGTGCTGGCTGGATGAGCAAGTGCGAGCCCAGGCGGCCGGTGGTCAACGCCGCCAGCGGGATGACTTTCTGCGGGAGGCCGAACAGCAGGCCGCCTACACCCTGCTGAACCGACTGGTGATTCTGCGGCTGATGGAAGAGCCAGGACCTTCCGGCCAACCCCTCCGCAAACCACCTCTGATCAAAGGGGGCTGGGGCAGCACGGCCTATCAGGACTTTCGTGATCTGGCCCGCGGCGTGGTGCGCGATGACCCGACCGAGGGCTTTGGCTTCCTGCTGCAACTGGTCTGCGAAGAACTATCGGAAGACCTGCCTGGGCTGTTTGGCTCGGCCGGCATCGCCGATCTGATTCCGACCCCGGCGGCAACGCTGCGCCAGGCAGTGGAGGAGCTGAACAAAGAGGAGCTGCAGAGCTGCTGGGCCGATGACATGACCCTGGGCTGGATCTACCAGTATTGGAACGATCCAGAACGCGAAAGACTCGACGCCAAGATCAACGACGGCGGCAAGATCGAGCCGCATGAGATCGCCAGCAAGACGCAGATGTTCACCGAGCGCTACATGGTGGACTGGATGCTGCAGAACAGCCTGGGCCTGATGTGGTTCACGCTCTGCCAGAAGAACGGCTGGGCACCAGAGGTGCAGACGAATGGCACGCTGCAGCGGCTGGAGGACCGCCGCATCGAATGGCGTGCCAAGCGGGCTGCGGGTGAGGTGAGCCTGACGGCGCTGATGCCACTGGAGAGCGAGGAAGAACGGCGCTGGGCTTACTTCCTTCCGGATCAGGAGATCCCTGATGAAGCCGTCGAGTTGGCTACTGACTCTGTTCGCGACTGGAAGATCCTCGATCCGGCTGTGGGATCAGGGCACTTCCTGGTGGTGTCGCTGGGCCTGCTGTTGGCGTTGTTCCGGGAGGAAGCCAGGCATCGCGGCCAGCAAGACGCCCTCGAATGGAGCGAGCGGGCGATTGTCGAGCACCTGCTGGCCCACACCTTGCATGGGATTGATATTGATCCTCGGGCAGTGCAGATCGCCGCTGCATCGCTCTGGCTGAGAGGCAAAGCCCTCTGCCCTGAGATGCAGCCTGAACAGCTGAATCTGGTGGCCCCCAATCTGCGGTTGGCGGAGCTCCCTGATGATGATCCCGCCCTGGTGGAATTGCGATCCGATATTGAGGCTGACACGGGAATTGCCGGGGAGTTCACTAGCCAGATCCTGCGAGCGCTCCAAGGAGCTGATCACCTTGGCAGCCTGCTGAAGATAGATCAGGCAGTGGATACCGCGATTGAGCAGCAGGAGCGCCGCCTCAAGGCACTGAGTGCCAAAGCGCAGCAGGTACAGCCGGATCTCTTTGGTGGCGCACCACCGGTGCAGGCCGAGATGGACTTTTCGTCAGCCGAGGCTCGCACCGACCTGCAGGAATTGTTGGAAGAGTTTCTGACCCGCCATTCCAGCGCCAATGATCTGGGCCTGCGGCTTCACGGCGAACAGCTGGCGGCGGGAGTTCGCTTTGTACGCCTGCTGAAGGAAGCCTCTTATCACCTGGTGATTGCCAATCCGCCCTATCAAGGTATGGGCAAGATGGAGTCCACCAGTTATGTGGAACTCCACTATCCCCTTGGCAAAGCTGACCTCTACGCTGCTTTCCTGCTGAGAGGATTAGAGCTGGTGAAGCCAGGGGGGCTGTCAGCCATGCTGACGATGAGGAACTGGATGTTTATCAAGCAATACTCAGGATTGCGTGAGCAGGTCTTTGGACGTAGTGACCTGAGAACTGTCGGAGATTTTGCAGTAGGCGCCTTTGATGATGTCGCCAACGATGTTTTGAGTGTTTCAGCCACGCTTATCGCCAATATGCGCTCGCATCTTGGTCAAAGCACAAGCCAGATGCCAACGCCTGTATCTGACACGTCATACGATCGTGGTCGAACGGCCCGCAAGCGTTCCGCCACCCTTGCTCAAGAAGGTTTATACAAGTTTCAGACATTGGACCTTAAGGTGGTGCCAGAGTGGCCGTTGGTTTATTGGTGGAATCCAGGGATTCTCCGGCTTTATAGCTGTGCTCAATTAATCGGAGATGTTGCCCCGGCTAAAGCCGGGCTCCAGACAGGTGACAATTCGCGATTTCTGCGAAACCTATGGGAGGTTGTCAACACAGAGCGCGCCTGGCAGCCATTCATTAAGGGTGCAGAGGGAAGGGTCTGGATCGAGCCAATGAAAGACTTGACGGAGTGGAGGAGTAATGGACTTGCAATGAAGTGCTTCGAGGGATCCGTCCTGAGAAATCCCGAATCCTATTTCATTCTTGGCGTCGCATTTACAAAGATAGGCGCCAGCTTTAGCGCCAGAGTGCATCGCCATCCCAGCATAATAGATGTCGCAGGGTCTTCGATCTTCCCCGCAGATATTGCTAGCGCAGTCTGCGCCATGAATTCCACACGGGCACGCCTGATTCTGGAATCACTCAATCCTAGCGTGAACTTTCAAGTCGGCGACGTGAACCGCCTGCCTCTATTCACTGTCTCTCAATCTGACGTCATTCTTGCAAAACTAACGCAAGAGTTTTCCATCCATGAATCTCATCGTGAATGCTCCTATGAGTTTAAACGTCCTGGGGATTCCCCCTGGCGCCATGCCCAGGACTGGGCGCAGGAAGCCGTCGATCGCCCAGAAGGCGCCCCACTCCCTGAGTACACAGAAGAACTCGATCCAGAGCCCCCCACCGATCACCTGAGCTTTGCCCTCGGAGTCGCCCTCGGCCGCTTCGCGCCGGTGGATGACCAGGGCCAGCCCACCACCAGCAATCCAGCCGGCATCCTCGATCCCGCCAGCGCCGATCTCGCCCACGCCCTGCCCGCTGGCATCTTGTTTCTGGATGGCTCCCTGGCCGAGAGCGATCAGCGCGATGACCTCGGCCACCCAGCGGCCGCAGCGTTGCATCAGGCCTGGGCACGGCATGGATCATCGATCAGCAGCAACCGCACCCTGCGCGACTGGCTGCGTCTGGATTTCTTCAAGGACGTGCACAAGGGCATGTATGAGAACCGCCCGATTCATTGGCCGCTGAGTTCTTCAGGCAAAACCTTTGTGGCCTGGGTCAACATCCATCGTCTGGATGGGCAGACCCTAAAGGTTCTGTTGGCCGATCACCTCATCCCCACCCGTTCGCGCATCGATGGCGAGCTGGACGACCTGCGGCAGGTGCGCGATTCAGACGATCGCCAGGCAGCCCGTGAGGCCGACAACCGCCTCAGCAAACTCTCGCGCTGGCGCGAAGAGCTCAACGAGTTCATCGCCGCCGTGGAGCACTGCACAGGCCATGGCCCACCTCCCACCGATGGCCGCTGCCCTGAGCGGGAACAGGACGCCGTCTATGACCCCGATCTGGATGACGGCGTGATGATCAACTCAGCGGCGCTCTGGCCGCTGCTGGAGCCGCAGTGGAAGGATCCCAAGAAGTGGTGGAAGGAACTCGCCAGCGCCCAGGGGAAGAAGGACTACGACTGGGCCCACCTGGCGATGCGTTATTGGCCCACCCGCGTCGACGCCAAGTGCCAGCAGGATCCCTCGCTCGGCGTCGCCCACGGCTGCTTCTGGCTCTACCACCCCGAACGGGCCTGGGCCTGGGAGCTGCGCCTGCAGCAGGAGATTGCGCCTGACTTCCGCATTGAGGAAGGTCCCTACCGCCCCGGTGGCCGGGACCTTGAGGACCAGGGCGACGCCCCTCACCGGCAGACCTGGCTGGCAAAGCACCCCATTGAGGCACTGGCTGCCGTCGAAAAAGAAGCCACCCGTCGCATGGGCCGCGGTGACAACCGCCAGGTGGTGAACGAGATGCGCCTGCTGGAGTCCGGCCTCTGGTCGGTCCTCCCTGAGAAGGTCGCTGCTATGGAGCAGCGCCTCAGCGACCGGCAGGGCGCCCTGTTCAGCCTGAGGGCACCGGATGAGGCCGAAGGCAGAGCCGCGATCGGTGAGCAGGGCGTGCAGGGGGGGCTGGCCCTGGCCTTGGGTGGATCAGAAGGTGCGGGTGCATGAGTGCACTGGGGCCGATCTCTGCAGCTCTGGAAGCCGAGCTACGTCAGCGGGTGCAGCAGAACGGCATCGTGATCTGGCTGGATCGCGATGGCCATTACACCCCGCTGGTGGATCAGCTTCAGGCCCTTCGCGCCGAAGGAGCCCTGCCCTATGCGGTGCATGGTTTCCGCGGCAGCCATCTGGCCCTGATGCTGGAGCTCGATGCCGTTGCAGCCGGCTCGGACCCACCACGGCTGCTGATTCACCTGCCGGGCTTCACGGAAGACACCGTGACCCAGACCCCGGTGCTCGGCCTCTACCGCAGCGGCACCCGCTTCCGAAAGGCGCTCGGCACCCTGATTCGCGAGGCGGCCGCAGGCCAGGTGCCGACGGAGACGATCGACGCCTTCGTGGCCACGCAGCCTGAGACCCTGGCCATGGCCGATACCTGGCTGCAGGCCCAGCTCTTGGGCGATGGCGGTGGCCTCTACGAGCAGGTCCGCTCGACCCCTGTGCTGGAGGTGGTGGAGCAGCTGCTCAGCGACGGCCCCCTTTGCCGGCAGATCAATTCGAGTGATGCCCGCGATCAATTCCTGCGGGCCATGGAGGCCACGCTGGGGCTGCCTGGCAACTGGCATCGGCCATCACCGCAAGCCACTCCTGCGTCAGCTGACAGCGACGATCTCGGTGCGGCGATCAGCAACGCCGTGATGTCGGCCCTAGCCCAGGCCAACACCAGCCAAGCGGCCTGGGAGCCGGGCCGGCCAGCGACTCGACAACAACGGGATGACCTGGCCTTCATCCTCACCAGCTGGGCCCTGGTCGTCGAATACGTCCACGACCTCAAACGTGCGCCGAAGGGAGCCGCGGCAGAAGCAGCCAAGACCGTCCCGGTGCGATTGGTGACCACCTGCCGCGAGCTGGCCAGCCATCTGCGAGCACGTCACACCGCCTTCTATCAGCGCACTGCCGATGAAGCCGAGTTGCTGCTCAGCGAGGAACGCCAGCTGGCCAAAGCGGAAGACCTGGGCCGGATTGACACCTTCCGCTTCGAGGAGAGCACCGTCCTTGAGGCCGCGCTCGATGCCCTGCAGCAACGCCAGTTCCGCAGTGCCGCTCAATGGGCCGCCCAGCGCCTCAGCAGCGATGGCCAACAGCAAAGCGATTCCTTCTGGCTGCAGCAGGATCCCGCTCGCCACACCACTTGGCAGTTAATCGCCGCCGCCGCCCGCCTCGGTGAGGCGATCAGCCACGCCGGCGATCTGCCAAGCAACCTGCCGTCACTGGATCAGGCGGTGGCCATCTACGTGGAACGCGGCGCCGCCGTGGATCAGGCTCACCGCCTGTTTGAGCAAAGGCGCCACAACCATCTGGATCCCCAGATTCCGGCCTTTGAGCGGCTGCTGGTGGAACTCGATGGTCTGCGCCAGCTCTGGCGCCAGTGGGCCGACCGCTGGGCGATCGCCTTCAACGGCCTCTGCAAGGAGCACGGCTTCCTGCCCGATCCTGGGCTGCAGCAGCGGCAGCTCTTCCACGAGGAAGTGGAACCACTGCTGCGCAACGCTCAGAACCGCGACAGCCAGCGCTGCGCGGTGTTCCTCGTCGATGCCCTCCGCTACGAGATGGCGATCGATCTGTTCCAGCAGCTGCAGGACACCCCGGCCTCCACCGTGCAGCTCAAGGCACGACTGGCAGAACTCCCCACCGTGACCGAGGTGGGCATGAATGTGCTGGCGCCCGTGGTTGTTCAGGGACGCCTCAGCCCCAGCCTCTCCTCCAGTGATGGTGGTGCCATCCAGGGATTCCGGGCCGGCGAGTTTCTGGTCACCAACCCCGACACGCGGCTGCGCGCCATGCAGGCCCGCACCGCCGGCGGCAACGGCCTGAAGCTCACGCTTGAGGAGGTCACCAGCCTCAAAGCCGACACCCTCAAGAAAAAGGTGGACCAGGCACGCCTGCTGATGGTCCACAGCCGCGAGATCGATTCCGCCGGCGAGAAGGGGGTGGGGCTCGATGTCTTCGATCGGGTGCTGCGTGACATCCGGACGGCCTGGCAACGGCTCCGCACCGCTGGCGTTCGCAATTTCGTGATCACCTCCGATCACGGCTTCCTGCTGAATGAGGGACTACCACCGGCCGTGCGCCGCCACGGGAACAAGACAGACCCCTCCCGTCGCCACGTGTTTCGCCCCCATGCGGCCAATCACGACGGGGAAGTGCGTGTGGCCCTGGCTGATCTCGGCTACCAGGGTGTGGAGGGGCAGTTGATGATGCCGGAGGACACCGCCGTGTTCGACACCGGCAAGCACGACATGCGCTTCGTGCATGGCGGCAACAGCCTCCAGGAGCGCCTGATTCCGGTGCTCACGATCGAGCATCGCGAGAAGCCCGGTGGCTCGACCCAGGAGTTCAAGATCGTTGCCCAGCAACGGCAGGGCCTGGCCGGCCTCCACTGCCTGGACATCCAGGTGAAGACGGTGGAGCAACTGGCGCTGGCCTTTGGCAGTCGCAACCGCATTGAACTGGCGCTGAAGTGCCCTGACGACCCCGATCTGCAGGTGGAGCTGGCCCAGGCCCGTGGTACTGCCCAGCTGAACGGCAGTGTGATCCAGGCCCCGGTGGGTGAATCCTTTGAGCTGTTCTTCCGGCTCAGCGGCACCAGCCAGGAGAAGGTGCGGGTGGAGGTGTTCCACCCTGGCGCCACGGATCAGGTTGTCTCCTGCATCCCGGAGGCTCGCTTCCTGGTGAGTGCCCTCTCCACGGCCCCGCTGCGTCCATCTGAGGTGATGGCGCAGGCCCCAACGCCTGCGCCGACGACCCTGCAGGACAGCGCGATGCCGCAGTGGCTGGTGGATCTTTCCGAGGATGAAAGAATCCGCCAGCTGTTTGCCCACCTGGCGGCCCACGGCGTGATCACCGAGCCGGAGGTGGCTGCCATGCTGGGCTCCCCCAGGGCCGCCCGGCGCTTCTCCGTCCAGGTCGACGACCTGGCCAGCCGGGCGCCGTTCTCGGTGCGTGTCGTGGTGGTGGGTGAGGTCAAGCGCTACGTGAAGGAGCAGAGCTGATGAGCACCCTGACCGCCAAGGATGTCGAGCACGTCTTCGAGGCGCTGCGCAAGGGGCTGGTGCCCGAGCGCGGCATCGAAACCTTCGCCGTGGGCATCGAGAAGCAACGCGGTGAGCTGCACCGCCAGTTGGAGCTGGCCGCTGACGGCGAGGGCACGATCAAGTTCCTGCGCGGTGGCTACGGCTGCGGCAAGACCTTCATGGCCCGCCTGGCCCTGCTGGATGCCAAGGAGCGGGGCTTCGCTACCAGCTTTGTCGTCGTTTCGGATAACGACCTCAAGTTCCACCGCTTCGATGACGTCTACCGCAAGGTGATGACCGAGCTGGGCACCGCCACTTGCCCCCGCGGTGCCCTCAGCGACATCCTCGATCGCTGGATCGCTCGGGTGGAAGACGCCCTGATCGCCGCCGGTGAAGACGAGGACGCTGCTGACTTCGACGAGAAAGTGCAGGGCCGGCTGGAGGCCGACCTGGCCTCCCTCACCGGCGGTCAGGCGCCGCAGGACTTCATCCGGGTGATCCAGACCATCTTCCGCCTCAAGCAAGAGGGTGAAGTGTCTGAGGCCGGTGCCCTGATCTCCTGGCTCTGCGGCAGTGGCAATGTCGCCGCCGCCTCCAAGAAGGCGGCTGGCATCAAGGGCGACATCGGCAGCCGCGATGCCCTCGATTACCTCCGCGGCGTGCTGGAGATCGTCAAAGCCGCCGGCTACAAGGGCCTGCTGATCGTGATCGACGAGGCGGAAACGATCCTGCGCATGCGATCGGACTCCCGCCACAAATCGCTTAACGGCATCCGTCAAATTGCCGATGCGGCTGGCTCCTACCCAGGCATGCTCTGGCTGTTCACCGGTACCCCCGAGTTCTTCGACACCCGCTACGGGGTCGCTGGGCTGGAACCACTGCATCGGCGCATCAGCTTCAGCAAGCAAGGCCCCTATGCAAGTCTGCGGCAGCCCCAGCTGGAGCTGACACCGTTTGATGCCGAGCGCCTGCGCTCCGTGGCCCTGCGCCTGCGGGAGCTCTACCCCTCGGCCACGCGCCCTGAGCTCGAGGAGCGGATGAGCCTCGACTTCATCAACCGTCTGGTGGCAGAGGTGACCAAAGGCTTCCGCGGTGATGTGGGTGTGGTGCCACGCCAGTTCCTGCGCGAGTTCGTGACCCAGCTCGACCTGGTGGAGGAGAACGAGGATTACGTGCCGATGGAGCTCTACGGTTTTGATCCCAGCCAGATCAGCACCGCGGAGCTCACCCCAGAGGAACAGCAACGCCTCGACGGAACAACCGACGCAGCCCCCCTTGCTGGCGAGGACGAGGGCCCAGAGCTGATCCTCAAAGAAGACGTGTGGTGAAGCCCTCTCGCCTGCTGACCGGAGGCCGAGCGTGAGCGTCTTCTCCCGCCTGGCGCCCCGGCTGCAGGAAGCGATCGTCGCCCGCCTGGGCTGGAGCAGTCTTCGCCCCGTGCAGGAGCAGGCCGGCGAGACGCTGCTGGCTGGGGCCAATGCGGTGATCCTGGCGCCGACGGCCGGCGGCAAGACCGAGGCCTCGATGTTCCCCACCCTCTCGATGTTGGTGGAGGCGGCTCCCGATGGCGTCGGTGCCCTCTACATCGCCCCGATCAAGGCCCTGCTCAACAACCAGGCGGATCGGCTCGGCCTCTACACCGAGATGGTGGGCCTACGCCGCTTCGTGTGGCACGGCGACACGGATGACTCCTCCCGGCGCCGCTTCCTCAAGGATCCGGCCGAGCTGTTGATGACCACCCCAGAATCGCTGGAGGTGATGCTCGTCTCCCAGCGGGTCGATGAAGCCAGGCTGTTCGGCGATCTGCGCATGGTCGTCATCGACGAAGTGCATGCCCTCGCCGGCTCCGACCGCGGTGCCCACCTGATGAGCGTGCTGGAGCGCATCGCCCGACACTCCAAACACGATCTGCAGCGGGTGGGCCTCAGCGCCACGGTGGGCAATCCCGAGGCGATTCTGGATTGGCTGCAGGGTTCATCCCAGCGAGAGGCCCGGGTGGTGGATCCACCGAAGTTGTCCAGCCGGCGGCAGCTCCTGGTGATCCATCGGCCCGAACTGACCCTGCTGGCAAAGGACGCCGCACAGCTGGCCCAGGGACAGAAGAGCCTCTTCTTCTGCCAGTCCCGTGCCACGACCGAGAAGGTGGCTGAAACCATGCGCCGCGCCGGCACCACGGTGTTCGTGCACCACAGCGCCGTCTCCAAGGAGGAGCGACTCCTGGCTGAGGAGACCTTCAACCGGGGAACGGCTGATGGTCAAGGCGCCTGCATCGTCTGCACCTCCACCCTCGAACTGGGCCTTGATGTCGGTGATCTCGATCGGGTGCTGCAGGCTGATGCCCCGGACACCGTGAGTTCGTTCCTGCAGCGGATGGGTCGCACCGGCCGCCGCGACGGCCAGGCGGCCAACACCACCTTCTTCTGTGAATCCAGCGAGAGCGTGCTGCAGGCGATCGCTCTGATCGAACTGGCCAAGCAGGGCTGGGTGGAATCGGTGCCGCTCCAGACGCGCTGCTGGCCCGTGTTGATCCACCAGCTGCTCACCATGGCCCTGGCCGGCGGTGGCATCAGCGCGGATGACGCCTGGGCCCATCTCAGCCTGGTTCCTGACTTCCGCGGCATTGAGCGCCAGGAGTTCGACCGCCTGATCGATTGGATGCTGCGCGATGGCGGCCTGCGGCTTGCTTCCGCCCAGCTGGTGCTCGGCCCCAAGGCGGAGAAGCGCTTCGGCCGCAAGAACTACATGGAGCTCTTCGCCGTCTTCACCAGCCCCGTCAGCTACACGGTCGTCACCAGTGCCGGCCAGCCCCTCGGCTCGCTGCAGCAGGAGTTCGTTGATCGGTTGGTCGATGGAGTCAGCAGCTTCCTGCTCGGTGGCCGGGGTTGGGTCGTGATTCGCATTCAGCACAACGACCGGCGGGTGGTGGTGGAGCCGGCGCCCCGAGGCAAGCAGCCCACCTGGGGCGGCTACATCCCGCAGTTCCTCGGCTTCGAGGTGTGCCAGAAGATGCGCGACATCCTGCTCTCTTCCACAGCCTTCCCCTACCTCGAAGAGCAAGCCACCGCCGTTCTTGAGGAGAAGCGGGAGTCAATCCAGCCACTCTTCCAGTCGCGCTGCGCCGGCATCGACGTAAGGGACGGCGAACTGCGCTGGTGGACCTTCGCTGGTGGCAAGATCAACGCCACGCTGCGCTATGGCCTGGAGGCAGTGGGAGGTGACTGGAAAATCACCACCGACAACATCCTCGTCAAGGCGAAGGGCGAGGGCATCACGCCTGAGCGCTTCCAGGACGCGATCCAACGCTTAGCCACACCCGAGATCTGGGACGACGCCAAGCTCTGGAAGGATGTCGCTGAGTCACTGCCGAACTACAGGCTGAGCAAATTTCAGGACCTGATGCCGGATTGGGTGGAGCGGGAGGTGGTATCGAACTATCTTCTGGCTGTTGAGAGCGCCCAGGAGTGGGCACAGAGGCTCCTATGAGTATTTGGGACAACATTGCCAATGCCGCTGGCCATCTTGTTGTCGGTGTCGTTGATGCCGTTCAGGATCTGGCGATGGATCCAGTAAGCGGCTCTATGAAGGCCGAGCTGATTATCCTGGCAAGGAAATCTCAACGCAAAAAGGCTCCACGTGGAAATGGCCCCAGCAGGGCTGCATTGCGCCGCAGAGGCTTGGTTGAGCCATGCGGAGATACTTTAACTCGCAGGGGCTGGAACTGGTACAAATCTCTTGAGGCAGATGGTGATGTTGCCAGCTTTCTCCGTGCCAACGATATTGATCCATGGAAAGACGACCTTCCTTCTGAATCGCCTCCAGCAGAAAGTTCTCCAGCCGACGTACCTGGGGATCGCTATAGCTCCAAGCAGAAAGCAAGGCCCTCCAAGGCAAAGCTTGTCTCTCAGAAGAGCTATTACCGGTGGTTGCATGGGTGCTTGTTGAGGATGAAAGGGTTCGAGGCGGAGCAATCGCTCCTTCCTGGAGAGCATTCGGTCTGGACAATTATTGCTGAAGAGGAGCTGCTTGCGCTTGAGTCACTAAATCCCTTACTGGACATGGACGATATCCGGAAGTCCAAAGAGCTGGCGGCAGTGCGCGAAGCCCTGGCTGCACAGGCTTTGCCGGTTCTAAAAATGTTGAGCTTTGACTTTGCCGGAGCTCTTGACGGGATGCCTGGCGCTCGCAAGACAGGCATTCGCGCCTGCAAGGCCGGAGATCCTGAGTACACTTACTATCCAATTATTAGCGAGAGAGACGCAGCAACATTTAGGAGGTTGTGCTCGCACGAGCTTCAATCGCAGCTGCAGCAAGTGCTTCCCTCTCTGCGTTAGGAAGAAACTGTTGGATGCACACGCGCCATCCTTAGATTCAAGGCTTTTTACCTCCATTACCATGCAACCGCAGTGCCTCCTGGTACTCCGCCTCGATCCCCAGTCCTGAGTCCTCATCAGGCATCAACCGCTTTCATGCCCACATGGATCAGGCAGGCCAGCGCCAGGCCGCTCCAGCTGCCAGGAAGGGTCTTGAGACTGCGGGAGGTGCCCGGCTCGTTGATCTGCAGCCCGCCCTGACCCATGGCCGCCACCTCGCTGAGCACCGCCATGACGGTGAAGCGCCGCTGCTCCATCCCTTCGAACAGCTGCAAGGTCTGGAGGCAGTAGCTCATGGCGTCCTGCCGCAGTCCGACGGGCTGATCGGAACGCAGATCCCTGGCCTTGTTCGCCAGCTCGCCGTAGGGCGGGGCCTCGATCACCTTCAGCAGCAGTCGATCCGCCTCGTCGCGGTGCTGGCCTGGATTCAGCTCCAGCAACGCCTGGGCCAGGTGGATCAGGAAATCAGGCCGCATCTGGATTCAGGCGCCGAGCTGATCTTCCTGAGGGACCTGATCGATCGGGTCCATGAAGCCGATGGCGACCGGCGGGTGCTGGAGCGGGTGTGGCAGCTGCAGGAGAACCCCGGCGCCTAAGGGCTGGCGGCGGTGACGGTGTTGCGGGGCAACCACGAGCAGATGCTGCGGAAGGCGATGGCACGGTGAGCGCCGGATGAGGACGTGGAGTTGTGGCTGGGCAACGGCGCCAACTCCGACCTCCTACCCCTGACCCGCGAGCGCCAGGCCTGGTTCGAGCAGCTGCCGTACACGGCGATCCGTGGCCGCTATCTGTTTGTCCATGCGGGAGTGCGCCCCGATATCCGCCTGGAGCACCCAGGCCACAGACGATCTGATCTGGATCCGGCGGCCGTTTCTGAGCCGGCCCATGGGTTGCCCTACACCGTGGTGCATGGGCATACCTTTCGGAATGACTTCAAGGTGACGCGGCTGCAGCATCGCATCGGCATCGACACCGGGGCGTATCTGATTGGGGTGTTGACGTGTCTATCTTTGAGCCCCAATTGATATCGTACAAGTTAAATTCTTCGACAACAGAAATCACCGACAGGTCAATTCATGGAAAAGGTCCATCTAGACTTCGCTGCAAGCGGCTAGCTCCCGCACTTAGACTAACGATGGCAGCGCCTGTGACATGAGCTTCAAGTCCACATGAAGGCTAACCTCACCGATTTTGATTGCTCCCTTGTGGAGTGTTCCTTTAGCAGAAGTCGGCTTGCCAAAAGGGAATCCGATCATTGATTGTGTTTTGGAGTTAATGATATAGCGCTCTCCTTGTGAGTCCGAGAACTTGACGGCGAGCTCGAAGCCTGGAGGAAGCGGAGTCATAGACAGACACCCTGTCACCGGGTCCCAGTCGGTGACATTTTCAACCAACACTGAGCCACTGATCTTCGCAGAAAAAGCTGGATTGGGTAGGCTCAATGGCCAGACGCCTTCAAATTCCATTCGGATATTCTGTTGTAGATTCGATGTCTTGAAGGCATGCCATTCTCCGTCAATTATGAGTCTAAACCCCCCGAGCGGCAGAGGTTCCACAGGGAGCGCATCAGGTCGGATCCGCTCGGAAGCTCTCTTTGAGACTCCGGCAAGGCCATAGGCGGGCCAGTCTCTAGTGATTTCTCAGGAGCAGCCAGATCACGAGAAGAATCGCCCCCACCAGAATGATAATGGCCACCCATGCGGGGCTGGATGGGCTGCGAATCGGTCTCGGAGCCTCCAGAGGCTTTTTTTTTCCGATAGAAAATACATCATCTACTATGGTGAACTCGGGACCCTCAATAAGCACGCCGAGAGGAACGTGAGATCTGGCTTGCTCTACTAGTCGGTTGACTTCATCCTCCGTGCCTAGGAGATTCAAGAGTGCGGCGGTCCCTTCGCGGGTGCCTGGAAGAAGCTCTCGGATATTTGAGAAAAGCTCTATCCGACCACGCCCCGACCTCGTTGAACTGTACCAAGAACCTGGCTCAGTTGATTTTATTTGCTCAGGTGAAGGGGGTAGTTTCTTTATCGCCTCTAACGCGAGCCTTTCAACTTCACTGTTGCTCTTACCGTCTGCGTCTCGGACCGCGAGCAAGCGCTCTACGGTGGCCTCATCGAAAACGCTGTCCATCGCAGCCTGTACGAGCCGGCCTGATTCCCCAAGGGTCGCGTCACTGAGCCACGCGTTGAGAAGTTTAAGGACATCTTCTACATTGTCATCACAACCGCCCTCAAGGATCAACGTATAGCGGATCGCGGTCCCAACTCTATCCTTTCTCTGCGAGGGGATTCCACTGAGGTAACAGCGCCACTTGCCGTCCTTTCCAACCACGATGATAGTGGGCTGCTCAAAGCTTGTTGCATCACGAAACTCAAGCCACCATCTGCTGGCAGGGGCTGCCCCAAGAAAGGCGTAGTCGGCGGTGCTTCCACGAGTCTGAATGAATGCATTCATAAGGCTACTCGTCACATCTCGCGCACGCGGGGGCCGAAGTCCCGCGAAGCGAGCCTGGCAATGGTCTCTTCGAGACTCTCGACGATTCGCCTCTGTCTTTCAGCTTGAGTCTGACAATCTTTTGCCTTTTCCATCCGGTGGCTCCTGCCTCGCGAAGCCCACAGCCATAAGTTCCCGAGGAACCCTTCATCTTTCTCGGCGAAGCGCACGGCTGCGCTTGCCTCGTTTTCCTTAGCCTTGGCGACCTTTGATTCGGCACGCTTCTTAGCCTCAACAAGGTGGCGGCATAGCGATACGAGCACCGCATCTGCCCCCTTTACTGATTGACGCCCAGGAGGACGAATTCGATAGTTGGCTGAAAAGACGAAGCCGCCTGGCTCTTTCTCGTCAACGCGCCACTTAGTGTTGATAATCTCAACGCAGCCAATCGTATCGACTGGCGAATAAAGCACTTGGACCTGTGGAGCCTCGCCCCGAACCGCCTCAAGAACCTCGCGATAATGATCCTGAACGGCATTGAAGAGTTCCCTCGAAGAATCCCGCAGTCCTCCGTTGTCCGCGAAATAGGTTTCGCACTTCAAGGGACAGAAAAGGATGAGGGCGGGCTCATCTGGGCGGCTTGCTCTATCCTTTGCCCACTCCCGTGTCACCTGAGCTATTTCGTAAGTGTTAAGGATCGTCGGAACCGACCTCTTGTGAAGACGTGAAGACGCCTCCATCATGATTGCAGACTCGACGGGAACGATAAGCACGGTGCTGTCCGTCATCCACTGCTTGCAGACCTTCCACTCTGCTTCTCGCTCCGCAGGGCGTCGGCTAGGGTCAAGCCAACCGCCGGGGTAATCGAGAAGGTTGAGGCGAATGCCGGCCGCATCCGCACCGGGATCGAGATGCAATTCGAATGTGAATGGTTCTTCGGTTCCTGAGACAGCCCCCGAGTTGAATTCGCCAGCACGAAGTGATCCTTCCAATTCTCTGTTATGTTGCGCCACGCGTCGCTCGGTCTTCGTTCCGTAGGTCACGATCTTCACGGGAGTCCCCTCGAGAAGCCGTTGTGAGTCCTTAAGGATTGACGCAATCAAGGATGTTTTACCCACCCGACTAGGCCCCACTATGCCGATCCTGAAGTCGAAATCTGAGTCGGCCCCCACTACCAGCAAAGTTGTCCGCCCTGTCTGACCGATTCACCAGGGGGCCCACCGATGACTGATGCAATCGCCTTACGACCCCGAGCTGCGGGCTGAGATCCGCCAGCGGATGAGCCCACCAAACCGTGAGAGCGTGGCTGAGATCGCTCGCTCTACAGGAGTTAACGCCCAGACCCTCTACAGCTGGCGCCATCGCTGGAAGCAGGAAGGCCAGCTGGTGCCCGCCACCAGCAAGGCACCGGAACAATGGAGTGCGGCCGACAAGCTGGCAGCAGTGATCCAGGCAGCAGGACTCAGCGGTCCTGATCTGGGCGCCTATTGCCGAGAACGGGGTCTGTTCCCCAAGCAGCTTGCCCGCTGGCGCCAGGTGGCAGAGGATGCCAACAGCCATAGTGCGCCGAGCATGAGCGATCAGAAGGAGTTACAGCGCCTGAACCAGGAATTGATTCGTCAAAATCGGCGGCTGGAGCGTGAATTACAGAAAAAGGAAAAGGCGCTTGCCGAGGCCGCAACTCTGCTGATGCTTGTAAAAAAGCGCGATCTCCTCTGGCCACAAAACGAGGAGACTTGATTGAGATGGAGAATCGGAGCAAGGCGATAGATTTCCTCAAAGCCAGCACGGATGCTGGCTTGCCATTGAAAGTGGTGGCCGATCTTCTTGGTGTTTGCGGGCGAACGTTAAGACGCTGGCGGCTGGACATCAGTGGGCGGGGATTTAGTCTCGATCGACGTAAGGGAGCTCCAAGGCAAGTGGCCCACAAGTTCACCGCTCAAGAGCGCCAGAAAGTGATTGACACCATCAATGATCCTCGCTTTGCCGATCTGCCACCGGGCCAGATTGTGGCGATCCTGGCCGAGGAACAGCAGTACGTTGGATCCGAGATGACAATCTATCGCATCATGCGAGAAGAAGACCTACTGAATCATCGAGGCAGAGCCCGCCAACCCCGTGAGCCAAGACCAGTGCCAATGCTGGAGGCTAAAGGCATCCATCAAGTGCTGGCCTGGGATATCACCCTGGTCCCCGGCCCTATCAAAGGCCAGTATTACTACGTTTATATGGTGATGGATGTATGGAGCAGACGCATCCTGGGCACAGAGGTGCAGGATGTGGAATGCAGCAAACTGGCGAGTGATTTCTTTGATCGTATCTGCCGAGATGAAGGCATCACCTCTGCTGCTGCTGCTGTTCTGCATTCGGACAACGGTGCGCCAATGCGATCCTTCAAGCTGGCGGCAAAAATGAGGGAGCTAGGCATTTCACTGTCCTTCTCCAGGCCAGGGGTAAGCAATGACAATGCCTATGCCGAGTCACTGTTTAGAACGATGAAATACCACCAGAGCTACCCACTGCGCCGGTTTCGCAACCTGGACGCCGTGCGCCATTGGATTGAAGGCTTTGTGGAGTGGTACAACGGCGAGCATCGCCACAGTGGCATCAAATACGTGACGCCCAACCAACGGCACTTTGGGGAAGCTGATGCGATCTGTGCTGTCCGTCAGCAGACCTATAGCAAGGCCCATCAGGAGAATCCACATCGTTGGAGCCGGTCACCACGCTGCTGGAAGCAACCAGAAATCGTCAAGGTCAACTATCCGCGGCCTGAGCAACAACGATCGATCTAATAGGCAGAAGTTGAGGCCCCCGTGGCTGTCCGATGACGCCCCCCTTGGGGCGACGTCGGCAACAGCCGCGATCAGGGGCCGACGCAACCACCACCAAGCGGAGACTGAGATGCTGCGCCATCCATCAACTCGTGGCCCATGAAAAGCAAAAAGCAGTAAGCTGCAAAAAGGTGCTCAATGCAGGCACCTCGAGCGGACAACAACGCTGATAGGTACCGCGGCGCTCATGCTTCACCTCTTTCAAAATCGCCGAGGTGCTCGCGAATGGCTTGGATAGCCCTCGCGACCTTGGCGAACCTTGCGTTTGTACTATCGACTCCATTAAACACGTTAGGCCAGAGTTCGTCACGAAAGGAGCGAGAGAAACGGCGAAATTCACGCTCAGACTCCCCGGAACGAATCAGTACGTCTTCGAACTGCTCCGCAGCAGCGTGAAGAACAAGCGCCGGGGTGAGCGATTCTCCTACGAGAGCTTTCTTCGTACGGTAAGCAGCCTGTTGCGCTAACTGTGAAATCAAACGAAAGAACCTCTCAGCCCCGGCTTCACTTACCTCCACAATGACTTGGTTATGCGGTTCGCCGGTCTCGGGGTCAAGAACTTGAAGATTTAGACCATCAAGTTCCTTCCTAACATGCGGGTGAAGGTTTGTACGATATTCGAGTCGCAGCTCAAGTAGATCCCGAACGGCCTTGCTTAGGGTAGGACAAGGCTCGGAGGCATCCGAAAAATGTTGCGCAAGTACAGCCAATGCTTCGTGGCCATTTAAAGCGCCCAATAGCTCCCCAAGATGGCTCTTCATGAGCAGCGCTGCATCAATCCATAACTCCGATACTTGACCGTCAAAGTAGTTGTCAAGAGTACAGAATCGGCCGCTGATCTCGACGCGAATTCGATTAAGTTCGTGCGCTGCGAACGGACCGCTATTGCGGTCGACACGCATCTGCCGAAGGGCATCGGCACACCAAACGGCTTTCCCGACGCCAAACCCAGTTTCGATCCAGTTCTGGATCTCATCGTACGAGGTCTCCACGGCTGCAATGAACTGGGGGTCTTCTTCCCCGGAACGGGCATTGGCCTGAAGACGATCGACTAGGTTTGAAAGTGCGCCCGCAAGGTCACGTCGCAACTCGACAGTGCGGCGCTCCAGATCCTCTGCCATGCTTCCGAGGCTCCCGCTCGCAGCATTAAGTGCTGCCCGAAGGTCTTGAAGAGAGGTGAGCACCCTAGCCTTTAGCGTTTCGTTGTTTGCTCGTGCACCTTCAAAGACCTCGTCGTCCATGACTGGCAGGCGCTTGGAAAGATGCGTGAGGATGGGCTTCAGAATGGATTCGAACACCGATTGCTGATCAGAGGCGTTCCCCTCGAGCACTTGGAAGTGCTTTCCATCGACTCCATCATTTACTTGACGCCTAATATCGTCACGAAGGGATGTTGCGAGGTTGGTTTCCGTGCCGCCACTGTTAATGACAATGAAGACAAAATCTCTACGATTTTTGACCAAGCCCCGCGCGCGATCGAGAAGGTTTGTTGTCGCACCGTCCTCGCGCCCCCAGTACGCCATGCCCTCGACTGGGCGCTTGACGAGCAACACGAGGTCCACTTCGTTCTGCAAGCCCGCGAGGTGGTACTCCTCAGCGTTCGCAGAGAGTTCGCCAAGCCCGGGGAGGTCGATGATGCCAACATGGTCGACTTGGAGATGCGGGAAAGTGCAGTCAATACGCACGTCGCGAACAGCAAGATACCGCCGTGGGCATTTGTCGTTGGCAATTTGGTCGTTGGTTGGGTATGCCACGTATTGGCGAAGCTCGCCTAAAGCGACCGTTCGTTCTCCTCCGTTCAGCTCCCCCTCATAAGATGAAAGCGCTGACTGCATCTCCTTAAGTCGCCGAAGGATAGTTACGCTGCTATGCCTTTCACGGTAGACCATTCCGAGTTCGGATTCAGATGATGGATATTTCCACGATTGAAACTCGCGCGGATTTAATGCTGGCGACGGCAGACCAAGCTCATCGTGATACGGCCGAAGAATCTCTTCGCTGAAGCTTGCGAATGTATGGAGCGATAGGGTTGCACGTTGATGAGCTGTCGAGTGGAAGATCCTGCTCCTTACTGCTGTTACAGGCAAGCCGCTTCCAGTAGGGATCTGCTCGTCTGCCAGCCCCGACATTGACTGCAGAAGAGTGCTCTTACCGACCCGAGCGCGGCCGCTGACACCTATGTTGATTGTTCGGCGAGCGAACCGAGCTTCAAGTACACGAAGGGTTTCGATCGCGGATGCAATCCCTTTCCGGAGTTCTTCAGCATGAAAGCCGTAGAGTAACTGGCTCAACTCCGCAGGCGTTCGAGGATGTGCTCGTAGCTCGTTAACAGCCGAGTCCAAAACTCCTATCTCTTGAGGGCACCTCGAAAAATCAACAAGGCACTTGATTCCGGCGTGATCTCGTTTATGATTGGTTGAGCAATTTTCATGCCAACAGTGGGTCAGAGAGGCTTCTGGGACGAACAGCAAAGAGTCACAAAGCTCCAGGACAAAAAGCCGGTTCTCAAGAGCCTTGCTGATTCAATCCCATGGGAATCATTCCGCCCACTGCTTGACAAGGGCTATGAGCACGAGCGCAAGAGCAATG
>JAPLIB010000087.1 GCA_026389335.1 Cyanobacteriota bacterium
CATTCAGCGATCAGGGTTCATACTGGATCAATGGAGCTGAGCAATCAGCTTCCAGGCAGTCATCCCTTGACTGCTCCTGTTCACCCTCCAGAAAGGGTCACAGGACCTCTTGAGTTACACCACTCCAAGGGGCGCTACCCGAGGTGTCCTGAAGGGGGGCAAGGAGGGCGACGTGTTCCCTGCGCGCAGTGCTATGACGCTTGTTGGCTTGGCATTGTTCAGGCAGTGATCCAAGGGGCTGCCAGTGGATCTTGTTGGGGCTGTTCGGGGTTGGGTCTAGCGCTTCTAATTCTGAGAGGGCTGTTTCGTCCAGGAATCTTATGCCACCCCATCACGTGACTTCACAGCAATCTATAATGCATCGTTGTTGGCGCCATCGAAGGAGAAGGTCTTTAATTCTGACGGCCTTCGTCAGAGCGGAAGTCGTGCCTCGATGGTTTGGTTTTTAAGTCCATAAGGGCACCTCGAAAAATTGCCCATCGCGCCCTTGCAAGCCGCAGGCAAGTCAGAGCTTGCAAGGCTTCTCACGTTGTGTGACCCATGAGATTCGGGATTTTTCGAGGTGCCCACAAGAATGAATTTTCAACTATTTGCCAATTCGCTTTCGCTTGCTGAATTGCTCTTGGACATTACTTATTTGTGTGGAATTAATTTTATTATGGAGCATTCCAGACAAAACGGCTGCTGGCGGCGTAGTTCCACACAAACACCACGATAATCCCAGCCAATTGGGCCCAGAGACTGTTGCGGGCCACATTCTCGTAGAAGGCTATGGCCAGCCCCACATTGGCTAAGGCTGGCAATGACGACACCAGCAGGAACTTGAGCAGTCCCCTCAGCAGTGCCAGGCCGTGCAAGCGGGCGAAGCGGAAGGTGAGCACATTGTTGATCAGGTAGTTGGAGGTGGCCGCCGCTACCACGGCAAAAGGCAGGGCCCGCTCAAAGTTGATGCCAGCCAGGCCCGTGAGCAGCTGACATAACAACACCTGAACGAAAACACCGCTGGAGCCGACTAAGCCGAAACTAATCGCTCGCCTGGGCAAGATTCGAAATGACAGGCTGTGCAGGATTGAGATCAGGAAATCCCAGACGATGGCCAGATCGAGCTTGGAGCTGCCATGGAGTCGGGGCTGGAAGGAGAGCGGTACTTCCGCCACCCGCAGGCGGCCTTTGCTCACCGCCAGCAGCTCATACAGAAACTTGAAGCCATTCACATCCACAGCTCGCAGCAGCGGGATGGCCTCATCCAGCCGGAGGGCGAAGAAGCCACTCATGTAATCCGTGAGATGGCCATAGGTCTTCGGCAGGCTGTAGCGAGCGCAGCGATTGGCCCAGCTGGAACCCTGTTCCCGCCGGCCGCTGAGGCCCCGGATCTCGGCCTGGGCATGGAACCGGCTGCCGATCACCAGATCCAGCTGCTGTCCTTGCAAGGTTTCAATCGCCCTCAGCACCGAGGCCGGCTCATGTTGGCCATCGCTATCCATTACGACAGCCACATCGCCGGTGGCATCCAGCAGGCCCTCTTTGATGGCGCTGGCAAGTCCCGATCGACCCAGTCGGCGAACCAGGCGGAGGGCCGGCTCATGATGGGCCAGTCGTCGTATCAAGTCGGCTGTGCCGTCGGCAGAGTCGTCGTCGACCACCAGGATTTCTAGGTCAACGTGCTGTTTGAGCAGCAGCAGCTGAGCAATCAGGGGCTCAATGTTGCCTCGTTCATTATAAGTTGGCAGGACGATGGAGACCCGCAGGCTGGGAGCGGATTCGGCGGTCGTATTGCTTGCGGCTTCGGAACGCATTAACATCTCAATGGCCTGCATTGTTAGTTTACACTACCGATCTGGAGGCGTGTGTCAGAAGTAGCTGAAAGGTTTGACTTCTTCCTCCGCCTTGCCCTCCCAGGCCTCGGCTGGTTTCATCGCTGACTCGATCGTATTGGCGAGGAATCGTTTGTATTTGTAATTTAAAGGATTGGGGCCGCGTCTTTTCCTGGCCCTTCGTTTGGTCGCGTGTCGGGGTTTTGTTTTTAGTTCCGCCTGCAAAGTCTGGGCCCGGTAATGGCTACCCATCCCTTATCTTGAGGGCTGAAAATTCTGGTTACTGGGTTTTGCTCATTATTTAGTCTTTGCTTAGCACCCTCCTTCTGAGCGCTGCGATCCGGGGAGGCTTCGTCTCCCTGGCTACGAGCTTGATCAGGCTGCGACGCGCCTGGGCGACGACGCTGGTCTCAATCACGTCAGCTGAATCAGATTCTGCTGTGGTCTCTGCTGCTGATGGCGGCTGTGGCTGCAGCGGCTATATTGTTCTCCTTGCATTATAAGTGGCTGCGCTTGTCGTTGGTGCTGTTCTTGCAATTCATGCCCATCGCTTTGTGGAACAGTTGTGCCTGTGAGAGCAGCGCATAGGCCAGGGATTTTCAGCAACGCTGATCTCGTCTCCGCTTGCTCCGATCCCAAGGAATCGGGCAAGGTAGGCTCCTTTCAGCTGTTGACGCCCCATGCACGACCTACTCGACGGTCGCCGCCGAATTCTGGTGACTGGAGGGGCGGGCTTCATCGGCGGGGCGGTGGTTCGCCGTTTGCTGCGGGACAGCGACGCCAGAATTTTCAACCTTGACAAACTCGGCTACGCCAGTGATCTCACCAGCATTGAGGCTGTGCTATCTGAGCTGGGTGAGGCGGCGGAGGGCCCTGAGGGCCCCCGCCACCAGCTGCTGCAGGCCGATCTGAGCGATGCCGCCGCCACTGCCGCCGCTGTGGCCACGGCAGATCCCGATCTGATCTTGCACCTGGCCGCCGAAAGCCATGTGGATCGCTCAATCCAGGGTCCGGCTGCCTTCGTGCATAGCAATGTGCTTGGCACCTTCCATCTGCTGGAGGCGGCGCGCAGCCATTGGCAAGCTCTGAAGGGCGAACGCCGTGCGGCCTTTCGCTTTCATCACATCAGCACCGATGAGGTGTTCGGCTCGTTGGGCCCCAGCGGCCGCTTTTCGGAAACGACGCCCTACGACCCCCGCAGTCCCTATTCGGCCAGCAAGGCCGGCAGTGATCACCTCGTCAACGCCTGGCATCACACCTACGGCTTGCCGGTGGTGCTCACCAACTGCAGCAACAATTACGGGCCCTGGCAGTTTCCCGAGAAGCTGATTCCGGTGGTGATTCTCAAGGCGTTGGCCGGTGAGCCGATCCCTCTCTATGGCGATGGCGCCAATGTGCGCGACTGGCTTTTCGTCGAAGATCACGTTGATGCCCTGCTGCTGGCGGCCTGCCGCGGCCGACTGGGCGCGAGCTACTGCGTCGGCGGCCACGGGGAGCGACCGAATCGGGAGGTGGTGGAACAGATCTGCCGCATCCTCGATGGGCTCAGGCCCGCCGCGGCGCCCCATGGTCGCCTGATCACCCGGGTCACCGATCGCCTCGGCCACGACCGCCGCTACGCCATTGATCCCACCCGGATCAGCGAGGAACTGGGCTGGCAGCCCCGCCAGGGTTTTGAGGCCGGCCTTGCCCTCACCGTGCGCTGGTATCTGGACCAGAACCCCTGGTGCACGCGCATGGCCCAACGACTCGCGTAGGGGACGGGGCTCTGATCGGCCGACGATCTTTCCCGAAGTGGAGCCACGGCGATAGATTGAGGCCAATTCCAACTCGGTGGAGGACGATCAGCTGTGCGCGACACCTCCACCGCAATGTTTTCTTTGGCCTCGATGGCCGCCAGCCGATGGGTGCCTCGCCGCCGATCTGCCTGTCTCAGCGAAGCCATTCTCAGCGAAGCCATGGACCCCAGCAGCTCAGTTGGCCCTCGTCAGTTTTCAGGACCAGTGACTCAGTCGAATCACCACGGTTCCAGGCTCCCCGGCCTGCCTTTCTGGCGTAGCGCCAGCTTGGAGCGCCTGCTGCGGGCAGCGCTGCTGCCCTTGGTGTGTGCTGTCGATACCGTCGGTCTGACAGCTGCTGTCCAGGCTGCCAACCCCCCCGCTGCACCCCAGTGGAACCCCGTCACCCCGAGCACGGTGGCGATGACCAGCCCGGTGTGGGGTGCCGCTCCGCCCCTGCAGGGCGAATCGGGATGGCAAGTGATCGATACCTCCCGGGGGGTGCCATCCACTTGGCAGGCCGGTCCACCCGATGTGGCACGCCCGCCGCAGGCGGCGACGGTCCAGGTGCGCAGCGTGGGTAGGGGTTTCACCGTCAATGGCAATGCCTATCCGGACATCAGCATCAAGCTGCCCAACGCCTTTGCCCTCGATCGACAGTTCACCTTCTCGGCAGCCTTGGACGGCACCAGCCGTACGCGCACCTGCAGGGTGGGTGAGGGCCAGGACTGGACCCAGTGTGCCGACGGCCAACTGTTCTTCGAGCTCACACCGCTCAAGGGTGAGAATGCCAGTTTTGGCATCAACTGGACCGTGCAGAGCCTGAGTGATCGCAACACCAACTTTGGCTCCGCCCAGAGCATGGGCTTCAAGGGAGCTGTGAATCTCACTCCCACTCTGGGTCTTGCCTTCGGCGGCGAGCAGATCATCCAGTTTGATGATCAGACCGATCTGGGTCGCAATTATTATCTGCTGCTCTCCCAGGCTGTGCCTCTCTCAAGAGGTGAGAAGCCTGTCATGCTGGTGGCCACGGCTGGCGTCGGATCCGATTTGTTTGGCTATGGCGGCAACGGCGTGCTGGGCACGACTGACTGCATCGGTGGTAACAACATCAGCAGTAAATCCTATCCCAAGGGCACCGATTGCTACTGGGGTCCTGTTGGTGCGGTGAGTATCGCCATCAACGATCGCATTTCGGTTGGCGCTGAGTGGTTCGGTTACGGCATCGGTGCAGGCATCTCATTGCGGCCTTTCAGTGATCTGCCCCTCACGGCCTCCCTTTACGCCATGGATTTCCTGGGCAACACACCCTCCTACATTCAGGACACCTGCACCACCGATCCCTGCGAAACCCGTTACTTCGGTCGCCTGACCTACTCCTTCTGAGCAACGTTCCCTTGATCGGTCTGGCCTGCCCGTGACCCTGAGGCTCACCAACACACTCAGCCGCGCCAAGGAGGTGTTCACCCCCCTGGTAGACCGGCGGGTTGCGATTTACTGCTGCGGGGTCACGGTGTATGACCTTTGCCATCTCGGCCATGCCCGTAGCTACATCGTCTGGGATGTGCTGCGCCGCTACCTGAGCTGGCCCGGCCAGAGCGGCGGGGCCTACCAGGTGACCTTTGTGCAGAACTTCACCGACATCGACGACAAGATTCTCAACCGCGCTGCTGAGCAGGGTCTGGCGATGGAGGAGGTGAGTGAGCGCAACATCATGGCTTACTTCCAGGACATGGATGCCCTCAACATTCTGCGGGCCGATTCCATGCCCAGGGCCACCGCCTGCCTGGATGGCATCCGCGCGTTGATCGCCGAACTCGAGCACAAGGGCGCTGCCTATTCCGCCGATGGCGATGTCTATTTCGCGGTGATGAAACAGGCGGGCTACGGCAAACTCTCCGGCCGCGATCTCAGCGAGCAGCAGGAAGGCGCCAGCGGACGCACCACCGGCGAAGAGGATGCTCGCAAACACCATCCCTTTGACTTCGCCCTCTGGAAAGGGGCCAAGCCCGGTGAACCGAGTTACCCCTCCCCCTGGGGTCCGGGTCGACCCGGTTGGCACATCGAATGTTCGGCGATGGTTCGCCAGGAACTCGGCGACACGATCGACATTCACCTCGGTGGCGCCGATCTGATTTTTCCGCACCACGAAAACGAGATCGCCCAGTCCGAGGCGGCCAGCGGCAAGCCCCTGGCCCGCTATTGGCTACATAACGGCATGGTTAATGTCGGTGGCGAAAAGATGTCGAAATCCCTCGGCAACTTCACCACGATCCGGGCCCTGCTCGCTAGCGGCGTCAGCCCGATGACCTTGCGGCTGTTCGTGCTGCAGGCCCACTACCGCAAGCCGCTGGACTTCACCCTGGAGGGACTGGAGGCCGCCGCCACCGGTTGGAAGGGGCTGAGTGCTGCCCTGGCCCTTGGTAGCACTCACCAGGCTGCCCTCGGCTGGAGCGAACACCAGGTGGTGGCTCCTGCTTCCCTGCCCGAGGACCTCAAGGCGATCCGCGAGCGTTTCCAGGAGGCGATGGATGACGATCTCAACACCGCCGCCGCCCTCGGGGAGCTTTTTGAGCTGGCCCGGCCCCTGAGAGCCCTGGCCAATCGCCTACGCATCGGCGATCTTCCGAGCGCAGCCGATCAGGCTCAGAGCCTGCGTTGGCAGCTGTTGGTGGAACTGGCGGGTGTGCTCGGATTGCAGCCCGATCAATCGGGATCCACGCCGCTCTCAGGCTCCAACCCTGGCCGGTCTGCCGAGCCGGCCAGGCTGGCCCCCGAGACTGCGGCCTCGGCAGCAACCAGCTCAGCAGCCACTCCAGCCACTCCAGCAACTACTGCAGTCGCCACTCCAGCAGCCGTTGCCAGCGTCGCTCCGTCAGGCCTCAGCGATGCCGCCATCGAGGCGCTGGTGGTCCAGCGCAAGGCGGCCAAGGCAGCGCGGGATTTTGCCAGCGCCGATTCCCTGCGCGCTGAGCTGAAGGCCCAGGGCATCGAACTGGTGGACAAGCCTGGTGGCGTCACCGTCTGGCTGCGGGGGTGAACCTGGCGATCACGCCGCTGCAGGCCGCCGCCTTTCTGCTGGCCAGCTACGCCGTGCTTGGCAATGACGCCCTGCAGACCCTCGGTCCGTTTCTGGCCGCCAATCGCGGTCGCATCGCCAGGCCGTGGCAGGCCCTGTTTCTCTGTGCGGTGCTGGTGGCGGTGTTGGGACTGGGTTGGCTGGCGGGCGCGGGCGATCCCGCCTGGGGCCGGCTGGCGAGCTTCGAGCTGGTGGATCCCCTGCGCTGGCCCGATCTGATCCCGCCGCTGGCGGTGCTGCTGCTCACCCAGTGGGGGGCGCCGGTGAGCACCTCTTTTCTGGTGCTCACGGCCTTCACGCCGGCCAATCTGCCGGCGTTGCTGCTGCATTCGCTGGCGGGCTATGGCCTCGCCCTGGTGCTGGGGTTGGCCACCTATGCGCTGGTTGCTGGCGCCAGCCGGGGCCTTGGCAAGGCGGCAGTGGCTGGGACGGCAGTGGCTGAGTCGGCAGTGGTTGAGACGGCAGTGGCAGCACCAGTTGTGTCAAAGCTGGCCGCGTCAGAACTGACTTCGTCAGAATTGACTTCGTCAGAACTGACTGCGTCAGAACTGGCTGCTCAGCCGCAGTCCGCTGATCCACTCCGCCAGGAAGACGGGCAGCGATTCTGGCTGCTGCTGCAGTGGGCCGCCAGCGGCTGGCTCTGGAGCCAGTGGTTGATTCAGGATCTGGCCAATCTTTACGTCTATCTGCCGCGACGGCTGACGGCCCCGGAGTTGGCGGCTTCGCTGGCGGTGCTCTGTCTCGGGGTGTGCCTGCTGACAGCGGAGGATGGCGGCGCCATCCAGCAACTGTTCACCAGCAAGAGCGGCAGCGATGATCCCCGCAGCACAACCTTGATCTCGGCGCTCTATGGGCTGATCCTGTTTGTGCTGGGGCGCTGGAGCCCCTTGCCCCTGAGCACCACCTGGGTGTTTCTGGGGTTGCTGGGTGGCCGCGAACTGGCCCTGGGCTGGCAGCGCCGTCGCCGTGGGCAAGCCCCATGGGCCGCCGGCCTCAGCACCGATCTGTTCAAGGCCGGCCTGGGTCTGGCGGTCAGCCTGGTGGTGGCCCTGTCGGTACCCCTGCTGAAGTCGCAGCTCTGAAGACCCAGCTCTGAAGACGCAATTCTGAAGAAGTAATTCTGGCTGAGGCCGTCCAGGGGAGCCAGAACAATTCGCCTCCCCAGCGCTCGATTGACACGGTGATCTCTGCGAGCTCTTGCTGCCGCTGCGGATGCGCTCGATGAAGCCGATCCAGCCTGGCGTTCTGGAGCTCAGCCAGCCGATCCCTGGGCTTATCGATACAGGTTTTCAGCGGTTTCTTGGGGCGAGGCCCTGGAGCGGGCCCAGGCCGATCAGCCTCTGGGCGCTTGCTTGTCCTTCATCAAGGCCTCGATCCTGCGGATCCGCACCAGGGTGGTCTGCCAGATCTCCAGGCGGAAGCGGGCGTCGCCGTCCCCGGTCTCGGCCTCCAGCCGGCAGGTCTCGATCAGGGCCTCGAGGTCGTCGCCCTGTTCAAAGGCATCCCAGAGCACCCGCTCCTGCCGGGCCCGCTCGATGAAATTCCAGCGCTGCAACCAGAGCATGGGGCCGATGCAATCCCCCCAGTTAAGCCCGCGTGGTGGCAGGGCAGGGCGGCCAGCGCCAGCGCGCCAGCAACCAGGAGCTGCCGGCGACAGTGGGAAACTGTTGGCCCAACCGTGTCCTTCGGGAGCCCGCCGTGAAATCCATCGCCGTGCTGGGGTCCACCGGATCGATCGGCACCCAGACCCTGGAGATCGTCGAGGAATTCCCACAGCGTTTCCGGGTGGTGGCCCTCAGCGCCGGCCGCAATCTCGATCTGCTGATCGAGCAGATCCGGCGCCACGCCCCCGAAGTTGTCGCCCTGGCTGACGCCGAGCTGGTGGCTGAGCTGCGCCAAAGGCTGCAGGCGCTGGAACCAGCCCTGCGCCCCGAGCGCCTGCCGGAGCTGCTGGGCGGCAGTGAGGGCATCTGCGCCGCCGCCGCCTGGCCCACGGCTGATCTGGTGGTGACGGGCATTGTTGGTTGCGCCGGCTTGCTGCCCACCCTGGCGGCGATCCGGGCCGGCAAGGATCTGGCCTTGGCCAACAAGGAGACCCTGATCGCCGCCGGTCCGGTGGTGCTGCCCGAGCTGGCGAAGTCCGGCAGCCGCCTGCTGCCGGCCGATTCCGAACACTCCGCCATCTTCCAGTGCCTGCAGGGCACCCCCTGGCCTGACACCGCCCGGCTTTCCACCGGTATCCCCACACCAGGATTGCGGCGGATTCAGCTCACCGCCTCCGGCGGCGCCTTCCGCGACTGGGATCCAGCCGATCTGATCAAGGCCACGGTGGCGGATGCCACCAGCCATCCAAACTGGACCATGGGCCGCAAGATCACGGTGGATTCAGCCACCTTGATGAACAAGGGCCTGGAGGTGATCGAGGCCCACTATCTATTCGGTCTCGACTATGACCATATCGAGATCGTCATCCATCCCCAGAGCATCATTCACTCGATGGTGGAACTGGACGATTCTTCGGTGCTGGCCCAGCTGGGCTGGCCCGACATGAAGCTGCCGATCCTCTGCTGCATGAGCTGGCCGGAGCGGATCGAAACTCCCTGGCGGCGCCTCGATCTCACCGCAGTGGGCAGCCTCACCTTCCGCCAACCGGAACTCGATCGCTACCCCTGCATGGGCCTGGCCTATGCGGCGGGCCGGGCCGGGGGCACGATGCCGGCGGTGCTCAATGCCGCCAATGAACAGGCCGTAGCTCTGTTCCTCGATGAACAGATCCACTTCCTTGATATTCCCAGGCTGATCGACGTGGTGTGTGATCGCCACAGGGTCGATCTCACGGCCAATCCCTCCCTGGACGACGTGCTGGCCATCGACGCCTGGTCCCGGCAGGCGGTGCGTGAAGCTGCAGCCCGGCTCCACGCGCAGGCCCCGGCGGCGTTGCCGGCTTGAGCGGCCCCGTGCAGGCCGCCTCGGAGCCCAGCCCCCAGCATTCAGGCCCCCAGGGAGGGGAGCCAGCGAGGAGGCCGCCGATTCCAACCGATCCTGGCGTCGATCCCGCCGCGCAGGCCCCTCCGATCGAGAGCCTTCCACCACATCCGGGGATCGGGCCTGTCCCGCCCGTCCCATCCGATCGCGAAGCCCTGCAATCCCGGCAGGCTGGGCAAACGACTCCAGTTCTGGTCAGCCATCATCTGCTGCTCTGTGCCACCCCCAGCAAGGCCCTCTGCTGCCCGGATCCCGCCGTGGGCGTGGCCAGCTGGGCCACACTCAAACGGCTGGTGCGAGAGCTGGGCCTGGAGAATCCCGGGCGCCCCGAGGGCGTGGTCTGGCGCTCCAAGGCCGATTGCCTGCGGATCTGCGGCGGCGGCCCGATCCTGCTGATCTGGCCCGATGGCATCACCTACGGCGGCGTCACCGCCGAGCGGATCGAACGGATCCTGCTGGCACATGTGATCGGAGGGGAGCCGATTGAAGCGTGGATCGTGGCGCGCCCAGCCTTCAGCCGCCACCTCGTGGCCAAGGCTGGCCCTTGAGGCACGGCGACCCGCTGCACCCCGTCCCCTTGGCACCGGCTGAGAACCGCAAGCCGTAGGCCCGGTGCTTGCAACCCAGCTCAGGGCCAGAGCCTGGAGTCCGCGACGTCTCAAGCGCTACCGGATGGCCAGCATGCGCTGGCCCCGGGACCGTGGTTGAGTTCCGCACACTTTCTCTGCAAAAGAGAAAATCCTGATTGCAGAAGTGCAGGTCGCGGCGAAATGCAGCATCAAGCGAAAGAAGATTTGGGGAAGGGCATCTCAAAAATGCCCATGGCGCTCTCCCTTGATCAGGGCGAGGCAACCTGCTGGAAGGGCTCTCACGTAGCGAAACTTTTGCGTAAGTTTCGGAGCCGTTGGCTGCGGCTCTGAAACCGCCCCTTCATCCAAGCCTCCTGTTGAGCCAATCCGCCGTCTGCCGATCGGCCCAGCTGGCTTTGGGATCGTCAGCACGGCTATGGAAACCATTGTGTCCGCCGTGGGCCGGGATCAACGTCTCCAGCCAGGTGCAGGCGTACTGCTGGGTGGCCGCCGCCAACTGCCGGGTCGCTGCCACTGGCACCCAGGGGTCATCGGCGGCGTGGATCAGCAGCGTCGGCGGTAGGGCCGCCCCGGCGGCGACGGCTGCCTGCAGGCGCGGCAACGGACTGGCCGCTGCGTAGTACGCGGCCATGGAGGCATGGCCCCAGCGCGGTGCCGTGATCCCGGCATCAAAGGCCTGCAGGCTGCGCACACGACCTGGCCCCGTCAGGATGCTGCGCTCCTGGGGCGAGACGCCCTGGGGATCGGCCAGGGTCAGCTGCCGCAGGCGCTTGAGCACCCAGCGGCGATAGAGCCGATTGCGTGGCCGGTCGAATTGCTCAGCGCAGCCCAACAGATCCAACGGGCTGCTGACGCACACCAGGCCATCCAGCAGGGGCTGCGGCGTTGAAGACGGCTGGGACAGGAGCTGCGCCGGCGCTGCTTGCTCCAGCGGCGCCGATCGCTCCAGCAGCCCATTGAGCAACACCGTGCCGCCCAGGGACAGGCCGACACCAAACAAAGGAACGGCCCGCCGGGGAGAACCCTGCGCGTCAGCCAGTTGCTCGGCCAGTTGGCGCGCCCGGCTCAGGGCCGGCAGCAGATCCCGGTTGCAGAGAGCGGCATAGGTGCCGGAAGCGAGGCAGCGGCCCGCACCGGCACCGCGCAGATTGAGTCGCAACACCGCAAAGCCGGCTGCATGGAGATGGTGGGCAAGCCGCCGAATCCCCTGCCCCTCACTGCAGCCGCCCAGGCCGTGCACCACCACCACCAGACCCGCCAGCTGCTGGCCTTGGGGGCGGGTGGTGCGGGCCAGCAGCGCTTCACCAGCGCCGAGGTCGATGGTGATCGAGTTGGCCCCATCCGGCGCCTGCCGCTGGGGACGAAGGGTGTCCCGCAGCGTCTGCAGATCGGGGCCCCACCAGGGCAGGCGCTGCTGGGACAGGGCGGCAGGCCGGTCGGAGCGAGGGTCACTCAAGGCAGGGAGGCGAAGCTGGACTGGTGCTGTTGATCCTGGCGGCAGCCTGGTCTTCAGGCCGCCACCTTCTCCTTCTTCGCCACCACCTTGCCCACGCCCATGCTGCGCAGCTCGCTCAGCAGGCCATTGAGCACGGCCTTGGCATCGCCGAACACCATCGCGGTCTGGGGCAGCTCAAACAGGGCATTGGCGATGCCGGCATAGCCCGCCCCCAGGCTGCGCTTCACCACGAACACCTGGCGGGCCTGATCCACCTCGAGCACGGGCATGCCATAGAGGGGGCTGGTTGGATCACTCTTGGCGTCCGGGTTCACCACATCGTTGGCGCCCAGCACGATCACCACATCGGTGCGGGGAAACTCGGGGTTGATCAGATCCATCTCGATCAGCTGCTCATAGGGCACATCCGCCTCGGCCAGCAGCACATTCATATGGCCGGGCATGCGGCCCGCCACCGGGTGAATGGCATAGCTCACCTCGACGCCATGGGCTTCAAGCAGCTTCGAGAGTTCGCGCAGGGCGTGCTGGGCCTGAGCCACGGCCAGGCCATAACCCGGCACGAACACCACCCGCTCCGCCTGCTCCAGGGCCATGGCGCACTCCTCGGGGCTGCAGCTCGTGATGCGGGTGTACCCCGCTTCGCTGCCACCACCACCCACGGCGCTGCCACCACTGGCGCCAAGCGCCCCACCGAACAGCACGCTCAGCAGTGAGCGGTTCATCGCCGTGCACATCACTTGGGTGAGGATCAGGCCCGCAGAGCCCACCATGGCGCCGGCCACGATCAGCAGCTGGCTGCCCACCACGAAGCCGGCGGCCGCAGCGGCCACGCCGGAATAGGAGTTCAGCAGCGAGATCACCACCGGCATGTCGGCGCCGCCGATCGGCAGGGTGACCCCCACGCCGAGCAGGCTGGAACCGATCACCACCAGCCACAGGGGCAGGCCGGTGGGATCACCTGGCAGCAGCACAGCGCCCACCAGAGCAAGCACCGCCAGGGCGATGTTCACGACATGGCGCACGGAGCTCTGGGTCCAGGCCGGGGTATCCAGCCAGCCCTGCAGCTTGGCCATGGCCACGATCGAACCGGTGAAGGTGATCGAGCCGACGAACACAGAAATCGCGATCGACACCAGCGCCACCATGTCGGCGCTGGCGGAATCGAACAGGGCCACACCCACGGCCACCAGCAGCGAGGCCAGGCCACCGCAGCCGTTGAACAGGGCCACCACCTCGGGCATGGCCGTCATCGGCACCCGTCGGGCCGTGATCAGGCCGGCCAGGCCCCCGGCGGCACTGCCGGCGCCAATCCAGAGCCAGGCCAGCGGGCCGGGCTGGATCTCGATCAGCAGGCCGAGCACCGCCAGGCCCATGGCCACGGCGGCCAGCTGGTTGGCACCCCGGGCGGAGCGCACTTTGGAGAGGCCTTTGATTCCCAGGGCCAGCAGCAAGACGGCCACCAGATCGATCGCATCGGTGAGCAGATCGATCGACAGAAAGGGGCTGGTCATCAGGCGTCTCCCTTGCGGCGGAACATGGCGAGCATGCGATCGGTGACCAGAAAGCCACCGACGACGTTGTAGAGCGCGAAGCCCAGGGACAGGGCCCCGATCAGCAGCAGGGCCTGGTTATCACCGGCCTTTTGGATCAGGGTGAGCGAAGCCAGCACCGTGATGCCGCTGATCGCATTTGCCCCCGACATCAGGGGGGTGTGCAGGGTGGGGGGCACCTTGCCGATCAGTTCAAGGCCAAGGAGGCTGCCGAGCAGCAGCACCCAGAGGGCCTGGGAAAGAACACTCATTGCGTAGCACCGTTGGGATAGACGACGTCATCACGGCGGCAGAGGCCGCCATGGGTGAGCAGGCAGCCTTCAAGGATGGGGTCCTGCGGATCGAGCTGCAGGGCGCCATCGCCGAGCACGTGTTCGATCAGGGCCGCCACATTGCGGGCATAGAGGGCGCTGGCGTGGTTGGGCACGCTGCTGGGCAGGGCATCGGCGCCGATCAGCAGCACGCCATGGCGTTCCACCGTGGTGCCGGCGACGGTGCCAAAGCAGTTGCCCCCCTGGGCCACGGCCAGATCCACCACCACCGAGCCGGGCCGCATGCCATCAAGCATCGCCTCACTAATCAGGCGCGGGGCCGTGCGGCCCGGCACCAGGGCGGTGCAGATCACCATGTCGGCCAGGGCCAGTTGGGCGGCCAGTTGCTGGCGCTGGGCCTCCAGGAACTCCTCACTGGCCTGGTTGGCATAGCCGCCTTGCTCGGCGGGTTTCTCGGCGATCTCGGGCGGGTCGATGAAACGGCCGCCCAGGGATTCCACCTGTTCCTTCACGGCGGGCCGGACGTCGGAGACGTACACCACACCACCCAGCCGCTTGGCGGTGGCGACGGCCTGCAGCCCGGCCACCCCCGCTCCCAGCACCAGCACCCTGGAGGGCTGGATCGTGCCGGCTGCCGTCATCAGCATCGGCACGTAGCGATCAAGGGCCGTCGCCGCCAGCAGCACCGCCTTGTAGCCGGCGATGTTGGCCTGGGAGGAGAGCACATCCATGCTCTGGGCCCGGCTGATGCGGGGCAACAGCTCCAGGGCGATGGCGGAGGTCTGGCGGCGGTTGAGGGTTTCGGCCAGCTGGCCGGCGCCATAGGGGGCCAGCAGACCCACCAGCAGGGATCCCGGCCGCAGCCGGTCCAGGGTTTCGTGGGGCGGTGGATTCACGCACAACACCCCATCGGCCTCGTGCCAGGGCAGGTCGGCCGCCTGGCTCAGTTCGGCGCCGACAGCGGCGAAATCGTCATCGCGGAAGCCCGCCGCCAGGCCGGCGCCAGATTCCACCTTCAGGCTCACGCCCTTGGCCTTCAGCCGCTTCACCGTTTCCGGTGTGGCAGCAACCCGCTTCTCACCGGGAGCGAGCTCCCGGGGTACCAGCATCGTCAGCAACGGCCTTCATCCGCAAACTCGCTCCATTAGAAGAAGTCGAGCTGGCCAAACAAGGCAAAGCGGCGAGTATGTGCGGAGTCGCCCACCTGCGGCCGTCAGCCGATTGGAGGCGGAGACGCGGCAATGCGCAGAATTGCTGAAGCCGTACGGGCCCCTGGTGATCACTGGCTAGCGATGGGGCTCCCTTGCCTCTTTTGGATCGATGGCTCTCTCGGCCCTGGAATGTCCCGACGGCGTCTGCCACAGCCACCATGGCGGTCACGCCGTGGCCCGCGAAGAGGTGGAGCGCAACCTTTCGGCCCACGGCAGCGACTGGTGTGAACGGCTGGCGGAGCGCATCTACGAGATCTCCATCGACAGCTTCTGCCAGACCGTGATGCCGGATCTGCACCAGCAGGGCTGGCAGCGGCGCCATCTCGACTGGGAGTTCAAGCTCGCGGCCGAACCCGCCGAAGTCGAGCGCACGGTGGTGGATGGCACCATCAATGCGATGGAGAGTTTTCTGCGCAGCAGCGAAGTTCAGCGCCTGTTCGTCAAGGAACTGGTGCAGGGCACCATCGCCGAGGCCAGCGACAATTCACTGCGGGGCAAGGGCATCCGCTACCTGATTGAAGAGGAGCTGATGACCTTCCTGGCTGAGAATCGGGACGATCTGCTCGATCGCATGGCCCAGCGGCTGCTGGAGGACGCCGGCGGCGACTTTGCGCGAGCCCACCGCGCTGCCAGCGACGACCTGACGGAAGTGCAGCACCTGCTGCTGAATCACGCCGAGGCCGTGGGCTGAGCCACGAGCGGCTCTCGGGCTGGTCAGACCAGGCGCTCCAGCGTTGGCAGTGCACCTGCTCCCGGCCATGGGCCTGGAGCAGAGCACCCCGGCGCTGCAGCGATCGCAAACGCAGGGTCAGCCGCAACCTCAGGATCGGCGCGTCGCTGGCGCCGTCCTGGTGCCTGTAGCACTTCAGAGGGCTTTCAGGCTCTGGGATTGGATCATGGATGCGGCCCCCGTGGCGGAGGCGGGCCGGGGTCCTGGGGAGGGCGATGCCCGGAAGCTGGGAGCGTGTTCCACGCAGGCCGTTCCGAGCGAAACGATCCAACGCGCTCCCTGTCAAAGCCCCGTACGGTCTCAGGGTGTCGCAAAGGCAATCCCGATTCAGTGAGCCCTGGCGCTTGAGATCGATTGTGGTCAATACGATTGACTCGAATCAGGACGAACGGACCGCTTCATGACTTTCTCCATTTGATCCCGACTCCGTTTGATTCCGATCAGGGCTCCGTTTGCGCTGACAAGCCCCTCGATGCTCTCTGGCGATCCAGGAGCAACACGCTCCTGGGGGACCAGCGACGAGCTCGATGAAGGGGTCCTGCTCGACCTGAAGCTTTTGCGCCCCATCGCCATCGCCTGCCCCGCACGCCGGCCCCCAGAATCGGCCGATGCTGATGCCGTCGTTCGATCTGGGGGGCACGGGTGCCGCCCAAGGCCCAACGCCGCTGCCGCGCCTGCAACCGCGCGACTGGCAGAACCGCCTGATCCAGCTTTTGCGAGTCAGGCTGGTGGCCGCCGGCCCAGCCGGCCAGGACGTGCTGATCCATGCCGGGCCTGGGGCCGGCAAGACCCTTGGTGCCCTGTTGAGCTTTCAGCGGCTGCAGCACGAAGGACGGCTCGATCGCTTTCTGGTGTTCTGTCATCGCACCACCATTGGCCGCCAGTGGCTGGCGGCGGCGGCGCGCCTCGGCCTGACGATGCGGGAGTGGGAAGGAAGTTGGGAGGGGCAGTGCGATGGCCTGCTGATCAGTTATCAGGCGGCGGCTCGCCAGCGCCGGCAGCTGGAGCGGGATCTGCTGCCGGCGCTGGACCAGCGGCGCTGGCTGGCGATTGCGGATGAGGTGCATCACCTGGGTCTGGATCCGGACGAACCGGAGGCCACCGCCTGGGGCCATGCTTTCTCGATCCTGAGCACCGGGGCCAGGCTGCGATTGGGGCTTTCGGGCACCCCGTTCCGGGCCGACAATCTCGCCTTCTGCGCGGCCCGTCGCCTGCGCGAGGAAGACAACGGCGTCGTGGTGGAGCGGATCGTGCCCGATCTCTGCGTTGAACCGCGCCTGTTGATCATGGCCGGCGATGTGCGGCCTTTGGAATTCCGTTTCCAGGATGGCTGGGTGGAGCACGGTCGCCCCGGCCGGGCGGGCGAGCGGGAAGCCTCGCCGGTATCCAGTGAGCTCCGCGAGAGCTGGCGCGCCCGCAATCTGCGCCGAGCCATCCGCCTGGGAGATGGGGGAGGCATTGCCTTGCGGTTGCTGCTTCAGGCCCGGCGGCGCCTCGAACGGGTGCGGTTGGAGCACCCCGGCGCCGGGGGCCTGGTGATTGCCCGCGATATCGAGCACGCCGGCAAGATCGCCAGGCTGCTGGAAGGTGAAGGCGACCGGGTGCATCTGGTCCATTCCCAGGATCCGGAGGCGGCTGGCCGCTTGGCGGCCTTTCAGGCGGGAGAGGCCGACTGGCTGGTGAGCATCGACATGTGTGCCGAGGGGTTTGACGCCCCCAGGCTGCGGGTGGTCGCTTATCTCACCACCGTGGTGACCCGCAGCCGCTTCGTGCAGGCGATCACCCGTGCCGTGCGCATGGACGCTGGGCGCGCCGAGCTGGAAGCGATCCCGCGCCAGCCGTCCTACGTGTTTGCCCCTGCCGATCCGCTGTTGATCGGCCATGCAAGGAGTTGGTCGTTGAGTGAGCCCTACGTGATTCGCACCCAGGCGAGTGAAGCCGCAGCGCCTGGCCCGGGCAGTACTGCTGCAGATTTGCGGCTCCCCTTGCAGGCCCTCGCCGACGACGCCGGCGCCGTGATCCGCATGAACGGACCGCAGTTGCCCGATTTCCTCGGTCGCGCAGGTTAGAAACCCGAACAGCGCGATCGCGGCCTGGAGCCCATGGATGTGCGACGTTGTGTCAACCAACACCGTCGGCTCGTCCAGGAGCCGGCAACGTGAGCCAAGCCGGAGCAAGGTCATGTCTGGGCCGAACGACGACTCGACCAACCAGGAGGGCCGCGATCGCGATGCTCATGCGTTCGACGCTCAGAACGACAACCCCATGGATGCCCGGGTGCATCGCCGCTTGACCGTGGCGGTCTGCTGGGCCTTGGCGCGCAGAGCCGCCCTGGACAGTCGGGAGCTCTATGAAGACAGCTTTGCCCTGAGCGAGGAGTTCAGGGAATGGCTGGTGAGCCTGGAAGATCACCCGGATGTGCTCCAGGCGAACGTGTTGATGGTGCCCAGGCATCTCACCCTGGAGCGGAAACCGGAAACAGACGGACGACTGGGAATCTAAAGCAAATCAAAAGATTCTGGCAAGAGCTGGGTCGGCGGGACTTCGCTGCCCGCTTTTCCTTGGTCCCTGTCCTCTTCGCTGTCATTACTTGGTCGCTTTCGTTCTGAGGCTCCAGTCTCAGGGCGGAAGCGGCTTTTCAGGGGGCGCTGCGGCTCGGGATCCCTGCTTCGGGTGGTTCATCAGCCCAGCGTTGCCGGTCCCTAAGCTCCTGGCCACTGTCATGGCGCTCACAACGATGGGGGACCAGCCACTGGACCGTCCGGGTGATCCGACTTCTTCAGGCCAGGGGGAGGCCGAGGCGATCGAGAATCTCGTGATCGTCGGATCCGGCCCTGCCGGCTACACGGCAGCCATCTATGCCGCCCGGGCCAATCTCAGCCCCCTGCTGATCACCGGCTTTCAGGATGGGGGCATCCCCGGTGGCCAGTTGATGACCACCACCCATGTCGAGAACTTTCCCGGCTTCCCGGACGGCATCCTGGGCCCTGATCTGATGGATCGCTGCAAGGCCCAGGCCTTGCGTTGGGGCACCAGGCTGCTGGAGGCCGATGCCGAGGCGATCGATCTGTCGCAACGACCTTTTGTAATCACGGCTGAAGGTCGCCCGATCCGGGCCCAGGCGCTGATCCTGGCCACCGGCGCCAGTGCCAACCGTCTGCAGCTGCCGAACGAGGAGCGCTTCTGGAGCCGTGGCATCAGTGCCTGCGCCATCTGCGATGGCGCCACTCCCCAGTTTCGTGATGAGGAACTGGCCGTGGTGGGAGGCGGCGACTCCGCCTGCGAAGAAGCCGTCTATCTCACTAAATACGGCAGCCATGTGCATCTGATTGTGCGTGGCGAGCAGTTGCGGGCCAGCGCCGCCATGGCTGACAGGGTGCTGGCCAACCCGGCCATCAGCGTGCACTGGCGCAGCCAGGTGGCCGATGCCAGCGGCGATGACGCCTGGATGAACGCCATCCTGCTGCAGGACATCGCCACCGGCAGCATCCGGGAGCTGCCGGTGCGAGGCCTTTTCTATGCCATCGGCCACACCCCGAACACTCGACTGTTCCGAGATCAACTGCAGCTCAACGCTGCTGGCTACCTGATCACCCAGCCGGGCCGGCCCGAAACCAGCCTGGAAGGCGTGTATGCCGCCGGCGACGTGGCCGATGCCGAATGGCGCCAGGGCATCACCGCCGCGGGCAGCGGCTGCCAGGCGGCCTTGGCGGCCGAGCGCTGGCTCAGCCATCACAATCTGGCGGTGACCGTGCGTCGCGACAACGTCGAGCCCTTGGAGGTGGGAGAACCCAAGCGCACCGCCATCAGCGATGAGGCCAACTTCGACCCAGCTGCCCTCTGGCAAAAAGGCGGTTTTGCCCTGCGCAAGCTTTATCACGAGTGCCCTAATCCGTTGCTTGTTGTCTACACCTCTCCCAGCTGCGGCCCCTGCCATGTGCTCAAGCCCCAGCTCAAGCGTGTGCTGGAGGAGCTCGGTGGCCGTGCCCAGGGCGTCGAGATCGACATCGAAGCCGACCAGGAGATCGCCGTTCAGGCCGGCGTCAGCGGCACTCCCACGGTGCAGCTGTTCTTCAACAAGGAACTGCGGCAGCAATGGAAGGGCGTGAAACAGCGAAGTGAATTCCGCCAGGCGATTGAAGCCCTGCTGCCCGCGTCCGTCTGAAGCGCTGCTCCATCCAGCTCCAGGAGCCTGTTACCCATCGACCGTTCCGGGCGAAAAGACTGGACTCACTCCAAGCCAACGCCAACGCCAAGTTCGGTCTCAGGCAGGTCTTGCCGGCGCCATCACTTCTGATCAGCCAAAAGCTCGAGATCGATTGCCGTATCAGCTGATTTGAGCGAACCGCCGCCCCCAAAATCGATTCACGTCTTTCTCAGCTCGAGTCCGGATTGAATCTCCTCGGCAGCGGAATAATCCCCATTTTCTGCTCGGGGATCTACGCGCAACAAGCTCCCTGGGGGCGGCGCTGAGGATCTTCGGGGTGAAGTTCCCAGATATCTGGTCGCGGTCACCCTGGTCCCACGGCTCGCTTCCAGGTGAACACCTCCGCCGTGAGCCCTAGACGGCCGTCCTGGTATGGAGCCCTCTGGCCATCCGGAAGCGACGCTGCCGGTGGCTTGGACGAGCTGGATGCAGACCGGCAGCGTAAATCCCGTGACGGGCAGCCTGCGGGAGCACAGCAGCGCTCAGCCGCCAGCTGGGGATTGAATCCGACAGCAGAACCTCAGCGGCGGCGCGGTCCACCGGGCCTGTTGCCGCCGGGACGGGGGCCGGTGGCTCCGGCATTGCGTTCGCGGTAGGTGATGCGGCCGCGGGACAGGTCGTAGGGGCTGATCTCGACGAGCACCTTGTCGCCGGCGAGCAGCTTGATGCGGAACTTGGTGAGCTTGCCTGCGGCCCGGCAGAGGCACTGGTGACCGGCCGGTTGCTCCAGGGTGACGAGGTAGAAGCCGTTGCCCTGTTCCTTCTCGATCACGCCAGAGGTCTCGATCATGCGGGAACGGCGCCATGCTGCAGAGTGATATGAAAGCTTAGAGGGGCGGCGCCACCCGAGCAGTCCTGGTTACCGCCATAGGGCCAACAACCGCCACCGGACCAATCAAACGCAGCATGACCAACACCGCAGCAGGAACAACACCGCAGCAGACCGGTGGCGATTAGGGTCCAGCGCGACGCCTGATGCCAAAGCCGATGATCCTGCCCCCCGTGTCGATGGATCTGGGCCTGTTGTTGATCTCGATCGGGGTGGTGAACCTATGGCGGGCCCGCCAGAACGCCTGAAATGCGCGCGCCGTCGCTGGCGCCGCACCTGAAATCGTGACCACACTGCTGTTCCACAAGCCCTACGGGGTGCTCAGCCAGTTCACGCCGGAACCTGGTAGCCCCTGGGACACCCTGGCCTCCTGGGTGCAGTGGAGCGGTGTCTATGCCAGCGGCCGACTTGATGCTGACAGTGAGGGATTGCTGCTGCTCACGAGTAATGGTCCGCTGCAGCAACGGCTCACCGATCCCCGCTGGGGCCACTGGCGTCGCTACCAGGTGCAGGTAGAGGGATTAGTCAGCGCCGGGGCTCTTGAGGCCCTGGGCCAGGGGCTGGTGATTCAGGGACAGCGAACCCTGCCGGCACGGGCCCAGGCGATCGCGCCGCCGATTGATCTGCCGCAGCGGCAGCCGCCGATCCGGCAGCGCCTCAACGTACCCACCAGCTGGCTGGAACTGGAACTGCGGGAAGGTCGCAATCGTCAGGTGCGTCGCATGACGGCCGCCGTGGGTCTGCCCACCTTGCGGCTGCGGCGGGTGGCGATCGATCTGCTGGATGGGGGGCCGCCACTCGCCTTGACGGGACTGGGCCCCGGGGAGTGGCGCCAGGTGAATGGCGAGGAGTGCGCCCGCCTTGAACAACTTCTACGCCAACGGCTTCGTCCTCAAGCTGGAAATCGCAAGCCCACAGCCCGACCGTTGAGTCGCCGTTGAACAGGATGGCTTGCGCTGGAGCCCGGTCGGGGCATCCCGGCCTCAACCGAGCACGTCCTTGAGTTCTCGCACCGTCTGCAGCTGGCCGTAGTAGTAGTTCGCCCGGGCGCGGCGATCGGGATCCTCCAGGGTGTCGAGGGCGTCGAAGCCGAGGCCCTGCCAGAGCTCATGGCCGCAGGCCCGATTCACTTCCTCGGTGGCCTCCTCTTCCAGGTTGGCCAGCCGCCGTTGGAGATTCTTGATCTGGGCAATGGCCATGGCGACAACCTCTGTTCACGACCTGTGATAGTACACACGCACTGGGGAGGTGGCCAGGGGCTCAGAAGGGCAGTTTTTTCTTGGCTTCCTTGTCGAGATCGGATTCCATCTCCCGCAGCCGCTTGAGGATCGTGTCGTAGTACTCCTTGAGGTATTCCTCCAGGCGGGTGGTTTCGGCCAGGTCAAGCCCAAAGGCCTCGTAGCTCTCCGCCATTGGCGCGTCGAAGCAGCCACCGCCGCTCACCACCTCAGCGAAAGCGAGGCGTTCGGCCACGTTCAGGCTGCCCTCAAAGAAGCCCGTCACCCCTTGCAGCAGCGACAGCAGGGCCGGCGGTACCCGGAACACCCGGGCCTCTTTGCCGCTGTACTTCTCGCACAACTGGGTGATCTCGCTGGTGGTCCAGGCCTTGGGTCCCACCACCGGGAAGCCGCGCCGCACCGTTTGCGGACGGTTGAGTGCCGCCACGGCGAAGCGGGCCACGTCCTGGGTATTCATGTAGGCAATCGGCGTCGGCGAGCCGCTCACCCACACGGTCTGGCTCTCGAGCACCGGGATGGCGAACTGACTGATCAGGCCCTGCATGAAGGCCGCCCCCCGCAGGATCGTGTAGTCCAGGTCTGAGGCCTCGAGCCACTGCTCGCTGCAGGCCTTGATGTCCATCAGTGGTACCGAGCGATGGCCGGCCGCCTCCAGCAGCGAAAGGAACACCACCCGAGCCACCCCGGCCCGCCGGCAGGCGGCGAACAGGTTCTGTTTGCCGTCCCAGTCGATCTTGTAAGTGCTGTCGCTGTCACTGGCCCTGGCCGTGGCTGCATCAATCACGGCCTCCTGGCCCTCCAGGGCGTAGTCGAGGCTGTCTTGCTCCAGCAGATCACCGCGGGTGAGCTCGCAGCCCCATTCCTGCAGGAAAGCCGCTCTGCGGGGCGAGCGCACCATGCAGCGCACCTGATGCCCCTCGTCGAGGGCGCGCCTGGCGATCTGGCGTCCGAGGGTGCCTGTTGCACCGACAACCAGAATCTGCATCTGCTCACCTTCGAAGCCGGCCGAGCCTAGGGGTACGACTGACTCGGCGCGATGATCCGGGTACGAGTTCCCCCAGGTCGCGGCGTCCGTCGCTTCGGCCGGCGGTGGCTCGGCTCAGTCCTTGAGCAGTTTCAGCAACACCAGGCCGCCGGCCAACCCCACGGGGATCAGCACCCAGAACAGCGCGGCAGTGCCGAAAATTTCAGAGGCCATGACCCGGATGGAGGGGAAGTGGCTACCTATTTAGCAGCCGTGGCGGCCAGAACTGCCCTGGCTGTCTCAAGAATCCGCGGCCAGGGGGCATCACTGCGCAGCTGCCCTGCCATCACGCCACTGACGGCGGCGCTGAAGCCCTGCTGCTGCAGAGCCATCACCAGGGGAGCCAGGGACGGCTGATCCAGGCCGAGGGCACGGGCGATGGCCTCTGTGGGCCAGCAGCGCGCCGTGGGGGCGGGATCGGCCATCAGACGCTGCAGCAGCCGTTCGCCTGCGGCCGCCAGCGTCAGCGGTGCCAGGGCCGCCTGGTCGAGCATGGCGCTGAGCGTGGCTGGCTGTTGCAGGTTGCCGATCCACAGCGGGCCGCTCACCGCCAGGGGCGGCACGGCTGGGGACGCACAGCCGCAGGGCTGCCAGCGGCCCAACTGCAGCAGCGATTGCACCTGCTGATCGCCGCAGCCATGGCAGTGGGCCAGCAGGCCCAGGTTGCGTTCCTCCCCCGTTGCGGGGCGCCGCAACAGGCGCACAGCCGTGCGGAAGGTTCGCCCCTCACTGAAGTTGAACAGCGGTTCGATGCCGCGCCCCAGGGCCCAGGCGCAACGGGCCACCATGCCCAGCTGCAGGCGCAGGGCCAGCTCCCAGCTGGCGGGATGGGCCCGGGCCGCCGCCCCCAGTCGCCGCACTGCGGCTGGGCGGTCATGGCCGGTGGGGGAGCGCCCGTCGCTGCTGGCCAGCATCAGCACCCCATCGAAACGCACCGCCTCCAGGGCCAGGGGCAGCAGGGCTGAAACGCTGCCGAAGGCATCAAGATCCACCAGGTCGAAGCGCTCCTGCCGTTGCAGGCAGCCCGCCAGCAGCTGCTGGGCGGTGAGGGCCGTGCAGCGTCGCTCCACCCCCGCGGGCAGCTGGGCCAGGTTGTGCTCCAGCAGGGGCAGCCGATCGGGATCTGCATCGTTGGCCCAGATCGAGGCGGTCTGCGCTTCCAGGCCCCAGCGCAGGGAGCGGATGCCGCAGCCGGCCATCAGATCCAGGGCCCGCAGCGGGCGCTGCCGCACCAGGCTGCGGGCCAGCAGCACCGAGCAATCCCGGGCCGGCCGCGATTCCGGGCGAAAAAAGCCGGTGCCGAGCAGCAGCCGGGCCGATCCTTCGCAATAGTGAAGCGGTTCCGCCCCTTCCTGGATCATCGCCAGAGCCATCCCCCGTGTCTGAGCGGTCCCAGCCTGCCCGCCGGAGCCACCCGCAGCCCGCCAGCTCCCCTCCAACCGCCGGGTCGGAATGGGGAACCCATGGCACCTGGTGGTGGCGCGGTCATGGCTGTCACTGGCGCGTGCTGGGGGAGCGCCACCATCCGCCCCTGCTGTTGCTGCACGGTTTCGCCGCCGGCAGCGGCCACTGGCGGCGCAATGCTGGTCCGCTGGCCGCGGCCGGCTGGTGCGTCTATGGCCTGGATCTGATCGGCTTCGGGGCTTCCAGCCAGCCGGCCCATCGCCCTCATTGTGGCCTCGACAATCGCTTCTGGGCCCGGCAGGTGCAGGGATTTCTGGCACAGGTGGTGCAGGCTCCTGCCGTGGTGGTGGGCCATTCCCTGGGGGGCCTGGTGGCCCTGAGTTGCAGTGTGTTCTTCCCGGATTGGGTCAGGGCCGTGGTGGCGGCGCCCCTGCCGGACCCCGCCCTGTTGATGGCGTCGCCCCGCGATGAGCTGGTCCCGTGGCCGCTGGCGGCGCCGCGGCGCCGACCCTGGCGGCGGCGATTGCAGCGGGCTGTGGTGGTGCTGCTCTGTCGGCTGCTGCCGCTGGAGTTGGTGGTGCCTCTACTGGCCCATTCGCCCCTGCTGGATCTCGGTATCCAGAGCGCCTACCAGGGGCCGGTGATCGGGGATCAGGAGCTACACCGCGTGATCGCCCGCCCGGCGCGGCGGGCCACCGCGCCGCGGGCCCTGCGGGCGATGAGCATCGCCATGGCCCTGCGGCCCTACGGCGGCACCGCACCGGCGCTGCTGAAGCGGCTGCGCCTGCCCCTGCTGTTGATCTGGGGCCGTCAGGACCGGCTGGTGCCGCTGGAAGTGGCTCAGCAGTGCTTGCGCCTGCGTGCCGATCTGCCCCTGGTGGTGTTGGAGCAGGCCGGCCACTGCCCCCATGACGAAGTGGCGGAGGGTTTCAATGCGGCCCTGCTGGAGTGGCTCGGGCCGCTGAACCGACACGTAGCTTTGGACGCAAGGACGGATCAAACATGAAGCACACCCTGTCGGTGCTGGTCGAGGATGAATCGGGCGCCTTGAGCCGCATTTCCGGCCTTTTTGCCCGGCGCGGCTTCAACATCGAAAGCCTGGCGGTGGGTCCGGCCGAAAACCGTGGGGTGTCGCGGCTCACCATGGTGGTGGAGGGCGATGACCGCACCCTGCAGCAGATGACCAAGCAGCTGGACAAGCTGGTCAATGTGCTGGGCGTGATCGACCTCTCGACGATCCCGGCGGTGGAGCGGGAGCTGATGCTGCTGAAGGTGGCGGCTCCGGCCGAAAACCGCAGTGCCATTCTCGATCTGGTGCAGGTGTTCCGCGCCAAGGTGGTTGATGTGGCCGATGACGCCCTCACCCTGGAAGTGGTGGGCGATCCCGGCAAGCTGGTGGCCCTGGAGCGCTTGCTGGAGGGCTACGGCATCCTCGAAATTGCCCGCACCGGCAAGGTTGCCCTAGAGCGAGCCTCGGGTGTGAACACCGAATGGCTCAAGGCCACCAGCTCGCAGAAACGGGTGCCGGCCTGAGGCCATTTTGGGTTCAGGGCTCTCCCTTCACCAGGGTGCCCCCCTCGACCAACGTCGCCTTGATGATGCGATCGCCCTGCTGGATGCGGTCGATCACGTCCATCCCCTTGGTTACCCGACCGAAGACGGCGTAGCGACCATCCAGTTCTGGCAGGGCCTCAAGGGCCACATAGAACTGGGCACTAGCCGAATTGGGTTCGTTGGAGCGGGCCATCGCCACGGCTCCGCGCTGATGGCTGAGCACGAGTTCGCGGGTGAGAGCGGCGCTGCTGATCGTCTCGCCGTAACGGGGTTGTGATTCCTTGGCCAGCTTGAGTTCCAACGGAATCTCGCGCGCTTCCCCCGTGCTCGGATCGATGAAATCGCCGGTGCCGTACTGGCTCGCCGGCACTTTGGCATCGGCGCTGCTGGGATCGCCGCCCTGCACGACGAAGGGCACCGGCTCCCTCACCACGCGGTGAAACGCCGTGCCGTTGTAAGTGCCGCGCTTGACCAGATCGACGAAGTTGCCGGCGGTGAGCGGGGCAGCGCTGCCATCAAGGCTCAGCAGCACCTCCCCTTTGCTGGTTTCCAGGCTCACCACGGCCGAGCCGCTCAGACAGGGGGAGGCGGATGTGGCGCAGCCCAGGGCGTTCTGCTTCTGATCGGCGGCGCAAGCCACCAGACCGAGCGGGGCCAGGCTGAGCAGGGCCACCAGAACCAGGGGGCGTAGCCGCTGGCTCCAGCGGGGCAGGGGGATCAGCGAGATCGACATCGGGTTCAGAGTCCTTCCAGGGGTACGCCAAGGAACCGGGCCAACCGGGCACCGGAAAGTTCGAGATCAGCCAGGGGCATGGGCTCACCCACCCGGGTCAGCGGCAGATCGCGCCGGCCTTGCACCCGCAGGGCCAGCCGCCGCTGGGGGCTGATGCCTTCACGCACTTCCACCTTCACGGCCTGGATCTCCCGCAGCGGGATCACCACCTCAATGCGTTGACGGAAGCCCTGCCGGCTGATCACCGCCTGGCTGGCAATGCGATCGAAGCGATTGCTGCCTGATCCCACATCAATGGCGATCACGGTCCATAGATAGGTGGCCAGCAGCACGGCCGCGATGCCATAGAGACCCATCACCAGGCCCTGGGGCACCCAGATCAGTTCGGCGGGATGGCCCATGGGCAGCAGATTGCGGCCGAGGCGGCTGGAGGCACTGGCGAGCAGGAAACCGATCCCGCCGATGCTCACGGCTAGGGCCACCAGCAGATTTGAAAGACGCCTCGAGCCGAGCACGCTCAGCTCGAGCAGTTGATCCGCTGGGGTGGCGGTATTGGTGGTGCGCGGCTGGGCCGATGCCGCCGGGCCGGAGCCTGGGGCCGGCGTCGGGCCGGAGGGGACCTGGCTGGACGGCATGGAAAAGAAGAAGGAGCAGTGGAGCGCCATCCTGGCCCCACGTCGGCCCCAACGGTGCAGCCGTGTCAGCCCGTGTCGAGCGCCCACGTGAGCCGCTTCAGCGTTGTTACGATCGCCCCGTATCCAACAGCCCGCGGGATTCCCGAACCCGCGACACTCCACCGTTCACCCATGACGATTGCTGTAGGGCGCGCTCCTGCCGCTCGCGGATGGTTCGACATCCTCGACGACTGGCTCAAGCGCGACCGCTTCGTTTTTGTGGGGTGGTCCGGTCTGCTGCTCTTCCCCACCGCCTATCTGGCACTGGGTGGCTGGCTCACCGGAACC
>JAPLIB010000027.1 GCA_026389335.1 Cyanobacteriota bacterium
TGGCGGTGGGGGAGGGAGACGTGGTCATAGGAGGAGAAAAGAGCAATCAGGCCAACGACGCTGCCGACGACGGCTTCCAGCAGGGCTTTGCCGTCAAACCCCAGGCGCCACCAGGGCGGCGAGGTATCCAGATCCCGAAAAGCTTGATCGACCCTAAGCAGCCCGACCTTATTCAGACAATCACCATCTTAGTGCAGACGTACTCTCGGGGCAATGCCTGAAGCCAGTGCGCCAAATGTGCTATCCCTCCTCGCCGCCGCCGCATCCTGGTGACTGGTGGGGCCGGCTTTATCGGCGGTGTCGTGGTGCGGCGCCTGCTGGCCGGCAGCGATGCCAAGGTGTTCAATCTCGACAAATATGACTACGCCAGCGATCTCATCGAGAGCAGTCGGCAGCCAGCCGGTGACTGCACCGCTGGGGGAGGCGGTGGCGGTGATTGGAGCGCTGGGTAATGGATTCGCTTCCATCAACACGGAAACGCAGCAGACTGGCTCGGTTGCCCTCACTCCGGCCCCTTGGCGCGCGACATTCCACAGCAATCCGGATCTGATCCTGCGCTGGCTGGAGGATCTGCCCGCTGATGCAGGCGGCTACAGCTTTTCGGCGCCGGTGTTGAAAGAGCGTGAATACCGACTGGATGGCCTGTTTTCGCCACCTCCACAGCGGCCTGACCTACCGGCGGTTGTGCTGGAAGCGCAGATGGCCCCTGATCCGGGTTTTCTGCTGCGGCTCTATGCCGAAACCGGCCGCTTTCTCCAGCAGCAGGCCTGGGATGGTGACTGGCGCGTGGTGGTGATCTGCCCGCATCGCGGACTCCACCCCTGTCACGGGTGCTCAGCCTGCTGCTCGAGCCAGAAAGCCAGGTGCGCCGCATCAGCGATGCCCTGCATGAGCAAGCGTGCACAGACCCTGTGGCAGCCGAGGTGCTGCAGCTGATCCCAACTCTCTTGGTTACACGGTTCCGCAACAAAACGATCCTGGAGATCTGCGCCATGGGCGGCCTCACCCTTGAAGACTTCAGTCAGAGCAAGGCTTACCAGGAAATCTTTGGCCTAGGTGAGGCGCGAGAAGAAGCCCGCGGCGAAGCCCGGGAAGCCGCCAAGGTTGCCCTGCGTCAGCTCAACTGCCGCTGCGGCCCCCTGAGCGAAGCCACCACCGCCCGCATTCAGGCGCTGCCGCTGGAGCAACTGGAGGATCTGGCCGTAGGCGCAGCCTTCTCCGAAGGAGTGGCGCTGCTGGATTTCAACGGCCCTGACGAGCTGACCACCTGGCTTGCAGCCAACGCCTGAAGCTGCGTGCAGCCGCCCAACCGCTACGCGGTGGATAGCCATGGAATCAACACCAAGCCCCAAACAGATCAGCCCGATACTTTATGCAAAAATAGCATTATTTTGAGTGCTGTACATCGCAGCGCTTTTGATGATGGGCTGGTAAAGTTGATGAGAAATCAAGCGGTGAGCCGCGCAGCACGGTGCCACCAAGTCCCGCCCCAGTCCCTGCCAAGACGCCATGAGCCGTAAGGGCATCATCCTGGCCGGCGGCAGCGGCACGCGGCTGCACCCGATCACCCAGGCGCTGAGCAAGCAGCTGCTGCCGGTCTACGACAAGCCGATGGTTTATTACCCGCTCAGCACCCTGATGCTGGCGGGAATACGCGAGGTGCTGGTGATCACCACACCTACCGATCAGCCGGCGTTCGAGCGGCTGCTGGGCGATGGCAGCCGTTGGGGCATGACGATCCGCTATGCCGTGCAACCCAGCCCCGATGGCCTGGCCCAGGCCTTCCTGATCGGCGCCGAGTTTTTGGCGGGCGGGGCGGCGGCGCTGGTGCTGGGCGACAACCTGTTTCACGGGCACGACCTGATCGAGCAACTGCAGGGCAGCAATGGCCACCGGGCTGGAGCCACGGTGTATGCCTATCCCGTGCGAGACCCCGAGCGATATGGGGTGGTGGCCTTTGACAGCCAGGGTCGGGTCACGAGCCTGGAGGAGAAACCGGCCAAACCCAAGAGCCGCTATGCGGTGACCGGGCTGTACTTCTATGACGACACGGTGGTGGAGCGGGCCCAGCAGGTGAAGCCCTCGGCAAGGGGTGAGCTGGAGATCACTGATCTCAACCAGATGTATCTCGACGATGGCCTATTGAAGGTGGAGCTGATGGGCCGGGGGATGGCCTGGCTGGATACGGGCACCTGTGATTCGCTGCACGAAGCCGGCAGTTATATCCGCACGCTGGAGCACCGCCAAGGCCTGAAGGTGGGTTGCCCGGAGGAGGTGGCCTGGCGCCAAGGCTGGATTAGCGCTGAGCAGCTCGCGGCCTTGGCCGCCCCGCTGCGCAAGAGTGGCTACGGCGACTATTTGCTGCGATTACTTGAGGTGTCCAATGCAGGTTGAGCAGCTGAGCACAGCCTCCGGTGTGGTGATTGAGGGTCCGCTGCTGATCACGCCCCAGGTTTTTGGCGATGGGCGGGGCTTTTTCTATGAGAGTTGGAATCAGCGCCGCTTTGATGAGGCCGTTGGCCCCCCCACCACCTTTGTGCAGGACAACCATTCGCGCTCTTGCCGCGGGGTATTGCGCGGTTTGCACTATCAGTTGGAGCCTGAACCCCAGGGGAAATTAGTGCGCTGCCCGGTGGGTGTGATTTTTGATGTAGCGGTAGACCTGCGCCGCAGTTCCGCCACCTTTGGCCAGTGGGTGGGAGCGGAGCTCAGCGCTGACAATCAGCAGCAACTGTGGGTGCCGGTGGGCTTTGGCCATGGTTTCCTCACCCTCAGCGAGAGCGCTGAGGTGCTCTACAAGGCCAGCGGCTTCTGGAGCAAGAGCTGCGAGCGCTCCCTGCGTTGGAACGACCCGGATCTCGCCATCGCCTGGCCGCTGGATCGCCTCGGAGGTGTGGCGCCGCTGCTGGCCGATAAGGACGCCGCTGCGCCGATCCTGGCCGAGGCGGTGGCGGCCGGAGAGGTATTCGCGTGAAAAGCACGGGTATCACTACACCAGCACAGTGGCCACGCTGGAGCGCACAGGCGGCTGGGGCTGGGCATCGGCGGCAAGGCCTTCGAGGTGAAAGGCAATGGCGTCGCGGATCTCAGCGAGCACGTCATCACGCGTGGGGCCTGTGGCCACACAGCCCGGCAGATCGGGCACATAGGCAGAGAAGTTGTGATCGGTTTCTTCGATCACAACGGCAAAGGCTTGGCTCATGGCAGGGACATTCCGGATTGCCGGGCAATGCTTTTGAGGGTGCTGGGCGCGAGGTCGTCGCTTGGCCTTCCGGCAACCGTAACGCGACCCGGCCGGTGTGGATGCTTGAACTGCCTGTGGCTGCCGCGGGTGGCGACAAGCACCCAGCCTGCCTGCTCCAAGGCCTTGATCACAACGCGGATCTTCACCCCAATGCACAGGACGCTGGTCACAAGCACTGTCGGCTGAGTTGGCCATGGGGTGCATCCGTGGCATCACGGAAAACTCCCGGGGAGGTATTCGCATGAAAGTCCTGCTCAACGGCGCCGCCGGCCAACTGGGCCAGGCCCTGCGCCAACAGGTGCCGGCGGGAGTGGAGCTGATCGTCACCAGCCGCAGCGGTGATCCCGCCACTGACCTGTTGCCCCTCGATCTGGCCGATGCCGCCGTCTGCCAGGCCGCGGTGCTTGAGCACCGGCCCGACTGGGTGTTCAACGCCGGCGCCTACACGGCCGTGGACAAGGCCGAGAGCGAGCCAGAACTGGCCTTGGCGGTGAATGGTGGCGCCCCACGGGCGTTTGCTGAGGCGCTGCTGGAGACGGGTGGACGCTTGCTGCAGGTGAGCACGGACTTTGTGTTCAATGGCCAGCAGGGCAGCCCCTACCGGCCCGAGCAGGCCCGCGATCCCCTGGGCGCTTACGGCCGCACCAAGGCGGCGGGGGAAGAGGCGGTGGAAGAGGTGCTGGGCGGCAGCGGCCGGGGCGTGATTTTGCGCACCAGCTGGGTGATGGGGCCGGTGGGCAAGAATTTTGCCCTCACCATGCTGCGGCTGCACCGCGAGCGCCAGCAGATCGGCGTGGTGGAAGACCAGGTGGGTTGCCCCACCAGCACCCATACACTGGCGGCGGCTTGCTGGCGGGTGATAAGCGCCGGTATCAGCGAGCCGGTGCTGCATTGGAGCGATGCGGGAGCCGCTAGCTGGTTTGACGTGGCTGTGGCAGTGGGCGAGTTGGCTCAGGAGCTGGGGCTCTTGGAGCAGCCAGCTCTTGTGAATCCGCTCACTACGGCGGAATATCCATTGCCGGCCCAGCGGCCTAGCTACTCGCTGCTGGATTGCTCCAGCAGCCGCAAGGCCCTCGGCCTGGACCCCACCCCTTGGCGGCAGGCGCTGCGTCAACTTCTCGCAACTCTCCAATGACCAACCCACCCGACGTTCCAGCGCTCCTGGCCGGCCGCCACCGCATCCTGGTGACCGGTGGGGCAGGCTTTATCGGCGGGGCGGTGGTGCGCCGGCTGCTGAGCGAAAGCGAGGCGCTGGTGTTCAATCTCGATAAATGTGGCTATGCCAGCGACCTCACCAGCATCGAGGCGCTGCCCCAGGCGGAGGCACGCCACCAGCTCCTCAAGGTGGACCTCACCGATGCGGCAGCTACAGCAGCGGCGGTGCAGCAGGCCGATCCCGACTTGGTGCTGCACCTGGCGGCCGAGAGCCATGTGGACCGCTCGATCGAGGGGCCGGGGGCCTTTATCGAGAGCAATGTGAGCGGCACCTTCCATCTGCTGCAGGCGGTGCGCGCCCACTGGGAGGAGCTGCCATCCGAGCGACGCGATCCCTTACGCCTCCACCACATCAGCACCGATGAGGTGTTCGGCTCGCTCGGGCCTACAGGGCGCTCCCTGGCTGCCCGACACATCTCAGCCGCGAGATTCACGCGACAGCCAGCTGCGGAGTGTGACGGTGGGTTGATCGTGATCGCGTTGGGAGCTCAACCTTTGAGAACCAGGCCTGGGCCTGCTTTTGGCGGGCCCTGAGGC
>JAPLIB010000101.1 GCA_026389335.1 Cyanobacteriota bacterium
CATTCAGCGATCAGGGTTCATACTGGATCAATGGAGCTGAGCAATCAGCTTCCAGGCAGTCATCCCTTGACTGCTCCTGTTCACCCTCCAGAAAGGGTCACAGGACCTCTTGAGTTACACCACTCCAAGGGGCGCTACCGATCCATTGGGGCGGCATGGGCTGGGGGCTGGCCCCTGTCCTGGCGTCCGAAGTACCCACTCGTCGGCCCGCTGCGAGCTGGGTTCCCTGCTGTGGAGCGTTGCAGAGGCTGGGCTGGCTTTCAGGCCGTGGGATTGGCCACGACCGGATCAAGCCTCCTGGTGCTCGAGCCAGTGTTTCAGGTCGGCCGCCGTGTCGAAATCCAGCAGGCTGAGGCTCAGGTCTTCCAGCTGGTTCAGCGCTAGTGCCTCGATGCGGGCCGTGGTGGCCGCATCAAGCGGTCCCACGCGCCGTGCCAACAGGCGCAGGCTGAGGACGGCGGCTTCGTGTTGCCGTCCTTGCTGAAGTCCTTCATGAAGTCCTTGTTGAAGTCCTTCCTGTCGTCCTTCTTGTTGGCCTTTCTGACGTCCTTCCTGCAGTCCTTCCTGGCGTCCTTCTTGCAAGCCCTCTTCCAGGATCCTCTTGGAAGGCGCGGGTGTGACGCCAGCTGTCCCGGGAAATACCGATGGTGGCCATGATCTCCTCGTTGCTGAGGCCGGCGAATCGTTGTCCCAGCAGAGGCAGGATCAACTCCAGTAGTTCCGGCCGCAGCGCCAGCACCCGGCGGCAGCAGGGCACCAGATCGGATTCGGGGCGAACGGGAAGCCTGAGCAGGGCCAGCTCCAGAGCCGTGCCTACCACCATCGTGCGGTTGCGGCCACCAAACTTCTGCCGCAGCCAGGGGCTGGACTCCCGTGTCGTGTTTTCGGCGATATCAAGCCGCAGCAGCGCTCTGGTGGCGGTTTGTCAGCCCCGTCACCAGAGCGCTGTTGCGGATGCGGCCAGCGGTGCCGTTCAGCGGTGCCGTTCAGCCCGCCAGTGCTAGCTCGAAGGCGCGGCGATCGCTGGGCAGGGCCCGCTCGAACACCTTGCAGAAGGTTTTCACCACCCGATCGCCGGAATCGATTGTTTCGAGCGGATCCTTGCGCAGGCGGTGGCGCAGGCAGCAGGCCACCACCCGGGCGACGTCGTCGTCGGTGACTTCGTTGCGGTGTTCAAACGCCGCCAGAGCCCGTGCCGCCCGGTTGGTGACGATGTCGCCGCGCAGGCCGTCCACATCGAGCTCGCCGCACACCGCCGAGATGCGAATGCGCAGGTCGGCGTCGATCTGCACCTGGCTCAGCCGCTTCTGGGCCGCCACCACCCGCTCCTGCAGGGCGTCCTGCGTGGCCTGCACCGTTGTGTTGAAGCCATCGGGATTGTCGTCAAAGGCGGTGCGCTGGTCCACCACCTGCACCCGCAGTTCCGGATCGCGCACGGTGCGCACCTCCACGCTCATGCCGAAGCGATCGAGCAGCTGGGGCCGCAGTTCCCCTTCTTCTGGGTTGCCGGAGCCGATCAGCACGAAGCGGGCCGGGTGGCGCACCGAGATGCCTTCCCGCTCCACCGTGTTCCAACCCGAGGCGGCCGAATCCAGCAGCACATCCACCAGGTGGTCGTCGAGCAGGTTCACCTCATCGACGTACAACAGGCCGCGGTTGGCCTTGGCCAGCAGGCCCGGCTCAAACGCCCGCACCCCTTCGCTCAGGGCCTTTTCAATGTCGATGGTGCCGCAGAGGCGATCTTCGGTGGCCCCCAGGGGCAGATCCACCATCGGCACCTGGCGCGCCTCGATCGCCAGGCTCTCGCCCCGATCGGCGCGTTCACGCACCTCGCTGCTCTGCAGATCGGGATCTTCCGGCGAGCTGTTGTAGGGGTCGCCCGCCACCACGTCGATCTCGGGCAGCAGATCGGCGAGCGCCCGGATCGTGGTGCTCTTGCCGGTGCCCCGGTCGCCCATGATCATCACGCCGCCGATGCGCGGGTCGATCACATTCAGCAGCAGGGCCAGCTTCATCTCCTCCTGGCCGACGATGGCGGTGAAGGGGAAGACCCGGCGCTTTCTCGACGGACTCACGGGGCGGCGGACGGCGTTGACTGGGATTGTTTCACAGGCTCCGCAGCGGCGGAAACCGGCAGCAGCGACAGCACCTGGGGAGGGGTGGCATCGGCCGGGTAGATCAGGCGCACCTGCAGCTGCCGTTGCTGGCCGGGGGCGAGCGTCACCGTGCCCAGGGCCGGGCCCATCTGGCCGGCTCGCAGCACCAGGTGGAAGCCCTGGCGCCCCAAGGGTCGGCCAGCGCTGCCATCGAGGCCGCTCACCTCCACCGTGCCGCGGAACAGCACCGCCTTGCCCGGCACGCTGTTGAAGCGCAACCCGCCCAGGGCCTGGTCGCTTTTCAGCGGTGATTCCAGGGCCAGTTGCAGGCTCAGCGGCGCGCTGGTGTCGTTGCGCAGCGGCAGGCTGAGGTCGTACTCGACGCCATAGCTGCCGTGGGCGGCCCAGGCGCTGCCCGGGTAGAAGGCGCTCAGCGGCGGGGTCTGCACCTGGCCGGTGCCGAACGTGCCCCGCTCCAGGGCGGCGATCGGCCAGGAGATCGGCGCCCGACTCATCGCCAGGCTGGTCTGGCCGGGATCGCTTAGGCGCCCGCGCCAGGCGCTGCCCTGCTCGACACCGCTGACCCGTGAATAGATCATCGGGCCGGGGCTGCCCTTGGGGCTGGGGGCGTGCTCCTTCGGGCTGAGCTCGCCCTGCAGCAGCTGGGCCCAGACCGCCGCCGGGGGCGGCTGCCTGGTGTCGCCGAAGGCGGCCAGGGTGGCGATGTCCACCGCCGCGTCGCTATCAAGCCGCAGCTGCAGATTGCGACCGTTGAGCAGGGGATCGAGGCCCCGCACCGGAATCGGCAGCACCAGCAGGGTGCTGAGCTGGCCGGGGGGCAGGACCCATTCCGACGGCAGCAGCGGGCTGCGCTCGCGCCGCAGCAGTTCGGTGGCCACCCGGCTGCCCGGGCCGGACCAGATCGGCGTGACGCCCTGGGGCAGCAGGGTCGGCAGGGGCAGGAAGGGGGCGGCGGGGTCCTGGCCATCCACCGATTGCGACAGGGCTGTGGAACCGGCCCGCAGCCGCAGCCGCACCGGTCGGTCGCCGCGGGGCGCCGCCACCACCGCCAGCCAGAGGGTCGAATCGAGGCTTTCCGGTTTGCCGGCGTACACGTGATGGCTGAACAGCTCAAAGGCACCGTTGAGGGGGCTGTTCAGATGGGCGGCCGCCCGGGGCAGGGGCACACCGTTCCAGCCGCGGCGTGGGTCGAAACCCGAGAACAGGATGCCGGGGCCGACGATCAACTCAGGATTGTTGTCGTTCACCATCGGCACCCGGTCGAGGCCACCGGCCAGCGGGGCGACGGTCTGGCGGCGCAGCACGGTCTGGGCTGGCTGGGGTGTCGCGGCTGGGCCGGTGCGGTTCAGGGGCGCTTTGGTGGCGGCTGCAGGCTGGCCCGGGACAGGAGACTGGCCTTGGACTGGAACCCGCCCTGGGGCCGGAACCTGTGGCGCTGCTGTCTTGGCTGGGATCGCCTGGGCCAGGGTTCGGCTCTGGTCGGCGTCGAGCTGGGGTTTCAGGCTTGAGACGTACGGCCGGGACAGGGGGGGCACCGGAGCCGAGTGCCGGCTCGCCGCTGAGGCGGACTGCGCCGCCTGCAGCGGCTTCGCCAGCAGTCTCGAGAACCCTTCCGCCTGGCCGCTTCCATGAGCGGCCCGCAGCGGCGGCTCGGCTGCTGCCCCCAGGGCCAGCAGTAGCAGGGGCAGCAGCGGTTTCATCGGCGATCCACCAGGGCCTTGGCCACGGCGCCGGACATCGAACGGATCAGGTCGGCGGAGCGGGGATCGTTGAACGGCCCTTTGACCATGAAGGCGGCGACGGCCCGCTGGCCATTGGGCAGCTCGATCAGGGCGGCGTCGGCGTAGGCGATGCCGATGTCGCCGGTTTTGTTGTACACCGTGACGCCGAAGGGCTGCAGTTCGCTGTCGGGGTCGGCGGCATCCTTGCCCAGGCCCATCAGCAGCCCCAGGGGAATCAGGGTGTTGGTCTTCGAGTGGGAGAGGATCTCGCGGAACAGATCGCGGGCCCTGGGGCTCAGCTTCTCGCCCGTATCCACCAGGGCGATGGTCTTGGCCAGGTCGCGGGAGCTGGTGGTGTTGGTGCCATCCAGGTCGGGCAGCCAGTTCTTCACCACCGTGGAGGGCAGCCCCAGGAGCTGGAAGCGCGTATTGATCGCCGTCTTGCCGCCGAGCCGCTTGATCAGCAGGTTGGTGGCGGTGTTGTCGCTCACCCGGATCATCTCAGTGGCAGCTTCGTAGAAGGGAAAGCGGCTGCCGGCAGGCTTGGCTCCCATCCAGCCGGCACCGCCACCCATCAGCTCCTTGGTGAGGCGCAGAGGTTCATTCCAGCGCAGCTTGCCGCTGTCGAAATCTTCCAGGGCGGCCAGCAGGATCGGCGTTTTGATCGCACTGGCCGCCGGCAGGGGGATGTCGGGCTGGAGCTGGGCGTAGCGGCCGTCATCGAGCACCAGCAGGAAGCCGCTCGCGGTCAGCCCCTTCTGGGCTGCCGCCAGGGTTTTCCAGGTCTGGCTGAGGCTGCTGAGCTCCCGCCGCGGTTCGAAGCGGCCCGAGGAGAGGCCGCCGCTGGGTGCCACCCGAGGGTTGGGATCCACTTTCGGAACCCCCACCGATCCCTGGGCCAGGCGTGGCGCCAGCACCTTGAGGCCGGTGCCGACGATCACCCCCAGGCCCACCCCCATCACGAGAAGACGCAGCAACAGCAGCAGGGGCTGGGCCCAGGGATTACTGCGGGAACGGGTTGGACGGCCGGAGCTCACGGGGCTGGGCAGGGTTGAAACGAAATCCGACGCTAGTGGTCTTCGCCGCTGGCACAAGGGCGGCGGCTTGCCCAGCGCAACTGGCACACCATGCCCCGCAGCAACGCCACCTCCTGGGGACGGATCTGGGCCCGTTGCAGCAGTCCCCGCAGCTTCGCCATGCGGGCATGGGCAGTGTGGGGATAGAGATACCCCACCTCCAGTAACAGGGCTTCGGCATCGGCCAGGGCGGCCTCCAGCAGGCCCCTGGGGCAGGGCTCGGCGTCGCTGTCCTCCGGTCCACCGGGGCCCCGGAGCTCGCTGCTTGGCACCAGCTCCGCCTGCCGGCGGCAGCCGTGCAGTTCGTGCAGCACCACCGCCACCGCATGGGACAGGTTCAATGAGGCGTAGGCGGGGCCGGTGGCGATCTGCAGGATGCGGCCCGCCTGGAGCAGTTCGTCGTTGCTCAGGCCCCGATCTTCACGGCCGAAGACCAGGGCACTGGTCTGGGACGGGCTGGCGTCGTCGTGAGCACGGAGCAGCCAGCGGAGCGCTGCGCCGGCTGGGCTCGGCGGCAGGGGCTCCCCTTCGCCGCGGCCACTGGTGGCCACCACCCGGCTGCAGTCGGCGATGGCCGCCGCCAGGGTCGGATAGATGGGCGCCCGCTCCAGCATCCCCACGCCATGTACAGCCATGCGGCGGGCCTCGTCGCCGAGGGGGTCGCAGCGGGGGGCCACCAGCCGCAGGCCATCGATGCCGAAGTTGGCGCAGAGCCGCGCCACGCTGCCCACATTGAGGGGCCCGGCGGGCTCCACCAGCACCAGTTGGATCGTCATGGCCGGCTGCTGCCGATGGCGGAGCGGTTCACGGGAATCGGTTCAGGAAGGCAAACTGTTCAGGAAGGCAAACTGTTCAGGAAGGCAAACTGTTCAGGAAGGCAAACTGTTCAGGAAGGCCAGCAGTTCAGGAAGGCAAACTGTTCAGGAAGGCCAGCAGATCGGCCATGGCCTGGGGTTCGGGCTGGAAGCGGGGCATCGGTGGCGTGCGGCCGCTCACCACCTGCTGGATCAGCTGCTGGTCGTTTTTGCGACGCTTGACGCCGTGCAGATCGGGTCCCACCAGCCCCTGAGCCGCCAGGCCATGGCAGCCGGCACAGTTGAGCCGAAACAGCCGGCCCCCATTCTGCTCCGAGCCCACCAGATCAAGCGTGGCTCGGGTGTAGGGATCGCTGCGGGCGCCGCCCAGCAACAGCAGCAGCAGCACCAGGCTGGCGCTGATCGCCAGCAGGATCAGGGCCTGGATCAGCCGGCTCGGCGTCGGCGGGGGGGCGGCCGCTGTCACAGCGGTGCTGGTAGCGGGTAGGGCGGGTACTGGATCTGCAGGGGCTGACATCGGGACGTTGGCGAAACCGGCCGTCACGGATGGTGGCAAACGGTCACGGTTGTGGCTCCCATCATGGAAGAATGAGCCGACATCCACGTTCCCTGCGGTCCCGATGATCGAACCCCTGCTCTGCGGCATCGTGCTCGGTTTGATCCCCGTCACCCTGGTGGGTTTGTTTGTGGCGGCCTGGAATCAGTACCGCCGGGGCAGCGCCCTGGGCGGCTGATCGGCTGGGCGAGCGGAGCTGGGCCCCGCATCAGCGGGCTGCTTCTGCCGCACCAATGGGTCGTCGTTGGGGCTGGCTAAAGGTCATGGACAGCAGCGCCTGGCTGCCCGACACATCTCAGCCGCGAGATTCACGCGACAGCCAGCTGCGGAGTGTGACGGTGGGTTGATCGTGATCGCGTTGGGAGCTCAACCTTTGAGAACCAGGCCTGGGCCTGCTTTTGGCGGGCCCTGAGG
>JAPLIB010000125.1 GCA_026389335.1 Cyanobacteriota bacterium
ACGAGACAAATTCACGAAAAAGTGCCGAAATCGAGCCTTCTGCTGGGAGGTACAGCCAACGATCGACCGAAAACAGGAAGAAATCAGTTGTAGCTGTGGAAAACTGATGCTGCGAGATGGTTTTTCTGCAAACTCCTAATCGTCGCCGAACAACTGGCACTGCCACTTCATCCAGAAACTCGAAAGCCAGCCGGATCTGGAGTTCAGGGAGCTGCATCCACTCACCCAGGGCCTGCAGCAGGACAATCCGGAGCAGCTGGCGGCCTGGGCCGAAGGACGCACGGGGTTGCCGTTCGTGGATGCCTGCATGCGGGCCCTGATCGCCACGGGCTGGATCAACTTCCGGATGCGGGCGATGTTGATGTCGGTGGCCAGCCACCATCTGGCCCTGCCCTGGCGGGCGAGTGGCTTGCGACTGGCGCGCCTGTTTCTCGACTATGAGCCCGGCATCCACTGGAGCCAGTGCCAGATGCAGTCGGGCACCACAGGCATCAACACGATTCGGATCTACAACCCGATCAAGCAGGGACAGGACCACGACCCCAACGGCGACTTCCTGCGCCAATGGCTGCCGGAACTGCGCGGCGTGCCGTTGGTGCATCTCCATGAACCATGGACGATGGCGCTGGGGACCCAGGAGCGGGTGGGCTGCGTCCTTGGCCTCCATTACCCCTATCCGATCGTGGAGCCGGCGGCCGCGGCCAGGGAAGCGCGGCAGCGGCTGTGGGCCCGGCGGCAGGCGCTGGGCTTCAGCCAGCTGGCTGATGCGATCCAGCAGCAACACGGATCGCGGCGCTCCGGCCTCACGGCCAGGGGCGTAGGCCGCCGGCGGCGTCCTGGCTCAGCAGCAGCCAACAACGATGGGGTGACCCAGTTGGGACTGGATCTGGGCCTCCCCTGAAGGGAGTGTGATCGGTTGGCTGGTTGCAAGCAGCGGCCTGCCGTTTCCCGTTGTGAAACCGCAGACCGCCAGACCATCAGCGTCGACGCGTCAGCGCCGTTCGCCGTCACTGACCTGAACGTACGCCGGGGCAAGGGAAACGGAGTCGAGCATCTGCTCAGCTTCGGATGCGGGCTCACGCATCAGATCGGCCACGATGGCGCCATCGAACGAGAAGCGGCCGGGGCCGAGCAGCAGCAAGGCCACACTGCCGCCCAGGTACAGCACCACGAGCTCAAGCACATAGATGTTGAGACCGGCCGTGAGGATGTGCTGGTAGGCCGCCACCGTCATCGTGCCGGTGATCGCCAGGGCGCCGAGGGGCGAAAGCAAACCCAGGATGAGCAGCCAGCTGCCGATCAGCTCGGAGAATCCAGCCGCGTAGGCGAAGAACAACGGGAAGGGCAAATGCAGAGAGGCCACATAGGTGGAGGCGAACTGCTGCGGATCAGCAAGTTTCTCCTGGCCGTGGTGAATCATCATCACGCCGATTGACAGGCGCAGCAGCAGCAGGCCGAGATTGGCCAGCAGACCTTCGCGCCAGACGTAGCTGGCGAGTGCCTGGGGGATCCGGCCACGGCCATCGGCGAGGCGGAGCCAAGGGGGTGCTGCAGTAGCAAACGCGGGCGTTGCATCCGAGCGCGACTCGGAACGGCTGAGCACAACGAACCAAAGGGCCATACCGGCGGCAAGGAAACCGGCAAACAGCTCCAGAAACAGAGAAGTGGTCATGACAGGGAAGATGACCCAGCCATCCTGGCAAGCCGGGTAACGAAACGTGAAGCAGTCCTCATCTGACGGGAGGCGGCGAGCGGCAAGCCTCAAGGCACCAGGCCAGCGCCGCAGCGATACCACCCCACGCCCCAGCACGATCGCCATACCTTCTCCGAACTTGAGCCATCCGGACGACTGGGCCCATGGCAACGAACCTGAACCGGCTGACAACAGCCAGCGACCGCGGAAACCACCACAATCAGGAGCGTTTCCCTTCACCAAGCCCACACAGCCTGTGCCGTCCTACTGGTGGGTGAATCACAACCAAACTTACCGCTAGCAAAACAACGGTGGCTCCACCTGGTCGCCGAAAGCCAATGCCAACGGCACCCGCACCCTGAGCGACGACAACATCACCCATTGCCAGCACGAAGCGGCAGGGTAAGCCCTCAAGTGCTGGGGGATCCGAGGGGCAAATCTGATACTGCCGTGCAATCGGCAGCAGGGGCGCTTGCTCAGCACCCACCGGCAAAGCCTGCGCTGCAGGCCTGACTGATCGCTGCGCCCAAAGCAGCTGAGCAGAGGATCACCTGGGCAATGAACCCTGATCCGCCGCCAGCCATGGGAACGATCGAGCCCCGCAGCGTTTTGCCATCACACACAAGTTGAGTGAGATCCGCTGCACCAACTGGGATCTGGGCGATCGTCCAGTCGCTGATCAGAACGAGATAGGTTGCAGCAGAGCTGGTTTCGGGCAGAGAGAGGAAGCAAGGCCACTCAGCGGACCCAACACCGGCAACTCAAGGCAGCGCGCTTGCGACACACCTTGTTGAATCAGTCCCGCTCTCCTGCCGATGAGTGATCCGAGGAGGAATAGCAGGGCAGATCGCCCTGATCCCTGCACGGGTCCAACCAAGAAAAGAGTATTAAAAGAAAATATATCTACTGCTTTGTGAGCAATTTTTCAAACCTAGAGAAGCCAATCTCAAGTGCTCTCAGTAAGGCTTTTTGACGATTTCGGACCCCCAACTTTTGCAATAGGTTCCCGCTATAGGTTTGAATTGTACGAGGCGAAAGGTTGAGCTGCTCTGCCATCTGCTTATTTGATAACCCAAGCAGGTAGCCAGACAGCAACTGACGGTCCCTCAAGCTGAGAAAAATTCGATCCTTGGGCATAATGTCCGACTGGTCATCGGACTGCGAGACAAGGGACTCGATCGAAGGGCTCCTGTAAGTTGCGTTTGAGACCAAGGCCATCAAGCACTGCAGAATTGGATTTTCAGGAAGGTCTAGGTCAACTTCAGCGACGATCGCATCAGCCGATTGAGGCATGCAAGCCAAATCCAAGTTTTTAACAAAAACTATTACACGCGTACGAGGACAGTTTTCAGTGACATAGTCGATCACATCCTGAAAGGACAAGTTCGAAGAATAGCCAGCAATAAGCACAAGGCCTGGCTGGTCGAGGCGAAGAATATCTATGGATTCAGATGCAGAAAGGCAGCATCCGATACAGTCGTCCATATTTTTTAGCGATCTAAGCTGCGCCCCCAGGAGCATTGGGGAGTCAGCAAGCAACAAAACCCTTGGGGAAAATCCTGTAGACAAACAGGCCAACAGAAACCTTCCTTCATAAGTAGACGCATTGGACTTTAATCCAAACATGCGAAGAACCCCCTTCATCGAGGATGCAGCGGAGGTCACGACCTGATTCACGGCCCAGGAAAGTCATAATATGCTTGCAAGAGCTGCCTTGACAAGTGCCAATGCGAAATCGCAGAAATAACAACTAAAACTAGGAGTGTCTCGTGGGGAAAGTCGTTCCGGGGCAATTGCTCGCCCAATGCCGCCGCTGGTTCTGGCCACGACGAGGTTCAGCACCTCCAGAGCATTGCCAACTCAAGGTCGTTGCCTGACTGCCCGACACAAGTCTGAGAACCCTTGCGACAGAATGGGTCTCAGTCAATGGGGTGGGCAGGGAGCCATGGGAGCATGGGGCTGCGAAACCAATCCAATCTCCCGTGGATCCCCAGAACCGGCTCCATCGTGAGCTGATCGGCCGGTTGCGTCAACACAGCGCCTTCTGCGACCAGCGGCACTTGCTGCTGTTGGGCTGGAAGGTCGCCGGGTTGCTGCTGAGTCAGACGGTCTGTTTTGATCGCTGGAACAGGGTGCTGCCTCAGGGTGTTCGGCGACGATTAGGTAGGCGGCCCGCCTACGTAGTTGACACCGGGCATGTGGACCATGCCGGCAGAACGCTGCTGGCCTGGATACCGATTGAGCTACCGCCACGGCCACGCAAGTCCCAACTGCTGGCTATCGCATGACCATCTCGGATGAGATGTGTCGGGCAGTCAGGGTAGTTGCCCCATTCGATCGTGCAGCGGGCGCAGATCGTGTTGGCTTGCGGAGCCGGTGAAACCAACACAGCCATTACCAAGCGGATGAGCATGACAGGCATGACCATGGGTAAGTGGCGCAAGCGCTACCGGGACCTCGGCCTGAAAGGTTTACACGACGAGCTCAGGCCAGGGCAACCCGGCACCTATGAGGATGACAAGGTGGCCGAGACGATCAACCGGGCCTTGCAGGGCAAGCCCCCAGAGGCAGTACGCAGTGGAAAGCTCGCTCCTTGGCGGCTGTTACCGACATCTCCAAAAGCACGGCGCACCTCTGGCTGCAATCCTTTTCGCTGCAACCCCACCGCCAGAGATCCCACCACTACTGGGACGCAAGAAGAGGCCCGGCCAAGCATCACAAACCAGAACATCACCAGGACAGAAGTCCACAGAATATTCGCAGAAAAATAGCTTAAAAAATAAAGTTGTCAACAGTCAAAATCGGAGACCCAGCAAAGTCAATGGCAAAGTCTAGTCGCCGGTCTCCATTCAGATCAGCAGAGAGCAACCCATCATGATAGCGCAATTGGCCAGGAGCAGATCCAACGAATGACGTGTCGCCGATCCAGGTAAAACCTTGAAGACCAGGCCTCCTGGAGTTGGCATCAATAGAATGAAGATCGACCAGGTCTTCATTGCTATCAAAGTCATTAATTGTGTCGCGGCGAGATTTATCATACCTACTGTCGTCCCAACTGCTATAGTAAAAAATATCCTTACCTTCCAGCCCCGTCAGCCAATCGCGGCCAGAACCAGAGTATTGGATGTTGGCATCATGAGTTTCACAGCAATGTTCATCAGGGTGAAGACAAGTGACGTCGTCATGAGTGGCAAGTAAGCCACTGCAATGCCCCTCAGAATGAGGAGTATTGCTCCCAGCATAAGGAGCAATTGCATCCAGCATTTGAGAGCTACTTGAAGTTGCTACAGGGTTAAACTGAGCGCGTATCTCACCGAGAGCCACCCTTTCAGTGTGTATATTCGTGTAAAGCTCGCCAGCGTATATGTACTCAAGGCTGTCACGAAGGCTAACAACGCTATGATCGGCTGCAGTCCATTTTCCGGTCAAGGTCCAAACGCAAGTGCGCTCATCATAGTTAATCTTTAGATCATGGTCTTGATTTGGATTAATAAGACCAATGCATACGTCGCCAACGGTATAGAAGGGCGCATGATGAAAATGCATCCCTGCGACATCATCTCCAGTGTCGGTCGTGCGAGGTCGTCCGTCATACCACTTGCCAAAATCCAATCCGATGATTTGCAGCTTATAAACAGCCTGATTGCGCTTTGCGTTCAGAGTGAGTTCAATCGCTCCAGTTGCTGGAGTCGAAGTTGGCCACAACTCACTGGAAGAGCTCAAAACGCCCTTATAAACAAGAGGTTTATTCGTGGCGCTAGAGGACTGAGCCCGTCTATTAGCAGAAGTGCTTCCAGAAACCTCTCCTTCACCAGATGCATGCGTGCTTCCAGGGATACGAATGCTTTCTGAGGCATGCGTGCTGGCAGGCAGAAGATCGCCGACAGACGCAAGCCGAAACCCTGCTGCACATCCGGCATCATTTGGCATCAAGCCATCATCACGACTTGTGGTTCCTGCCGCAGGATTATAAAAACTAGCCCCACGCTTTGACCTTGTGCCGTTATCAGAACCGTTATAACTACCAAACAAAGCGGTTGGATCATAAATACTTTCGTTCCACTCTGTTATATTGCTGTCCTGATCAAAGGTTCCATAATAGCTAGCACTATTGGCAAATGATCCGACTGCCGTAAGCATGTTTGGCCCAATTAAAGGATCAGGCCTTGGAAAAAACTCTGAATTTGCAAATCGTGTTGATGTTCGAATATTAGCCTGATTAGGTAAATCTCCTATAGTGTTGCCGGGGGTGACATCGCTCTGGGTCGCCCAATCAAAATACCCACCCTTTCCATTATTCAGGACAGGACTATAATAAGCTGCCTTATACCATTCGTTCTCGGTTGGTATCCAAAACTTAGCATTTGAGTTATGGGTAGGAGTTATTGCGGTCAAAATCCCCTTTCCGACAGCTCTTGCATTGGGGTAGTCATTCTCTATCGTGAAATATGTATATCCATTTTTCTTGTAAACAGACGTGATTGTGCTCCGCGCTTCAAATCCGCGGCCCGTTAGGCCGCTCATTTGGGCTTGGTCGCCAATCTTTAGATCCAGCACTCCTTTCGCCTTATAAGTGCTAATCTTATTTTTACGGGTAGCGCCCACAAGCTTAGCCGTTGTAATCGTGTAGGCACCAGTTTCCGTACTACCATTACCCTGCCCATTATGCATCCAATTGCAAAAGCGGACCGCATCCAAAAAATTGACGTAATTTACTGGCTTGTCAACGCTTTCTGAGTCCAGTAGCTCATAAACGTAGCTTCCCTCAGTACCATCCCTGCCAATGCCATTAAGCAGCTTGTCATATTGCATGCCTAGATTGAAGAGCTCATGGGGATCACACTTGGCTACGGCATTTAAAAACTCAACATATTGTCCATAAGTTGTCTCATATTTAGCAATCATATAGCTATAGTCAACCTGGCCAAATCTCAAGCCATTAGAGTCGGCCCCGTCGGCTGCATTCCCCGGGTCGCCAACTGTGACAAACTCTAAAGACTTCATGGCCAAAATTATTGCTGAAGCAACTTTATTGCCAGCTCACCCATCTGCCTATAGACCAGGGTCGATAAAACTCTTCTCGATAGGGCAGACAGCGCCGCCACCAGCTCCCAGCCGGGCTTCTCTCCGCGAAATCCAGCGCTGATGGTCTCTTGACATCGGCGTGGATCCCCTTGGCATCTCAGCCAGAGACCTCCTGTGATGACCCAGGCCCCGGATGCCATTTCCGACGCTGGCTGCTCAATCTCCTCCTGTGAGTGCGGGTTGATCGCTGCTCAAACAAGTCATGCAAACCACCCTCCCGGCCAGCCTAGGCTCAGGGCTCTTAAACGCTAATCAGGCAGTATCCGCAAACGACTTGGCCAAAGTTGCTTGTCGACCGAACAGACTGACGAAATAGAATAATAATATCTCGCAACCACACGGGTCCAATCACTCTAAATGGTGCGCAAAAATCATAGCCTTCAGCAGCAAGCTCTGCCCCAAATTTAAAGGTTTTTTAGTCTAATACTGGATGGGCGGCATCACTCGCTGGTGGATAGATGTCCTTCCAGGGCACAGCCTGCAAGGAGCTGCCTCGGCCGTACGCACCAGCGCTCTGCAGATGCTTGAAGAGCATGACCGTGGCGTGGTTCTGGTGAGCGACGCCAGGGTGGATGCGACCTTGGCGCGACTGCTGCAGGCGATGTTGCTGCCTTCTTCAGACCGAAGTGATTACCTGTTCCAGGCGGATCGGCCGCTGGGCTCCTTCGGGGCGCGCATCAACCTGGCCCACCGTCTCGGGCTGATCGAGAGGCCGGTGGAACTGGCCCTCGACACCCTGAGGCGTCTGCCCAATGCCTTCGCCCCCTTCTGCGGAATGCCCGAGAGCGTGAGGGATAATCAGCAGGGGAGCTCCCCGGGTAGAAAACGCTGAATGAACGCCGACAGATTGATCGGCGTGCAACGGGGATACCAGCGACTGTTCCCGGGAATCCGCCGCCAACATTGTACCTGCAGGCGTGGCTGGCTCCGGCCAAGCCGCTGCACCAGATAGCGGTACTCTGCATCGGCCGCCTGCTCAGGACGCGCCAGCGGTTCGGCCTTGGGCTGGTTGCTGAGAAAAGTGAGGGCGAACGTGTCGAGATCACCTCCTGCCTGCAGGGTTCTGGCGAAGCGCCAGGCCGCACCGGTGGGATAGCCGTCATGGTGAAGGTAGAGATGGCAATCCGGTTGCCCCGGGAATCCGGTGAAGCTGTAAACGGCACGGGTGGACAAAACAGCTGAGGGCGGTGCCATAACCAGTGCCACCGGCGTCTCAACCGGGGCCGGCGTCAGGGAGCCCCATTGCCCCTGCGGCCACTACAACGATGCCATCGCGATATCCAGCATGCCGAACACCGCAGGCTGGCAATGGCGTTGTGTGCCAAGAGAACCAATCAACTGGCCTCTCCAGGCCCTGCGTCCATCTGCATTTGGCCATCAACGGGAGCAGCGAGGGCCGCAGGGGATCGCTGGCGATTCGCTGGTGGTGACCTCGGCTGATCGCAGCCGTGTTTGATCCAGGGGTGGCCATGGCGAGAGCGGATTGCAAACAGCGCCCCATCAATCCCCAGCCCCGCCCTTTCGCTGGGCCACAGCCTGTTCCAATTGGTCCAGTCTCTGTTCGGGAGGCCCCCAGAGCTCCACCAGCAAGGGTGCGTTCTGGCTGGGCATCACGGCAAAGCGGCCATCACGGTAGATCTGCTTGAAAATCGCATCCACCTCATCGCGATAGGCATGATCAACGGGGCGGATGCCATCGGCCTCCATCGCCACCGGCCAGCGCTCACTCTTGGGCACGAAGGCCAGGATGTCGAGATGGTCGAGGGATTCACGAACGGCCGGCAGCATCGATTCAATGAAGGGCTGATCGATATCTGTTGTGCCCTGATTGGCGGTGTACTGGGAATAGGCGATGTAGTCCACCGGCGAGCGATCGAAGATCACAGAGTCCTCCGGGCTCGCATAGCGATGCACGCGGCTGATGCAGTAATAGAGCTGGATGCCATTCTGCAACCGGGTCGAGGCTTCGCGGAAGCAAATCTCATAGGGGCCATGGAGCCCCAGGGCGCGGTAGGGCTCCTCCTCCCGCCGGTAGGGGCCATGGGCTTCGACCCACTGGTGCACGAGGGTGGATTTGCCGAGGGAATGGGATCCCGTGATGGCAATGCGCATGGAGGCTTCTCAGAATCTTCCGGTTCGCCCCCATCGTGCCCACAAAAGCGGTGCTCTGCCGGGCCGTGTTCTGTTCGATGGCCTCGAGTTCGAGATAGGGCTGAGCTGCAGGCATGGCGGCACCGTCGTGCACCAACGCCATGCAGATCGATGCTGCCCTGGGGATGCTGGCCTCCGGGGGCCAGCATCTGCTTGCAGATCAGGCGGGCCAGGGACTGCATCGCCCGGCGATGATCCGCACTGGCCTCTGGCGCCTGGCGCAGTTGATGACGCCAGCTGCCGTAGCGCCGTTCCGCTTCAACGGGCGAGAAAGAGGTGGCACCAAAGGCGATCACCGACCCAACCACTCAAACCGGCAGGGGTGGCTCAGACTTTCCTGTGACAACCTGGCAGCAACTGAATCATCTGACCAGTCAAGCCGGCAGGGGAGGAGGCCCCTGGCCCAGGGCTGAGGGGAATGGAGAGAGGTCAGAGCTTGCCATCAGATCATCACGAGATCGCCGAACAGCAAGCAAGCCCAGTTCATTAATCAATTCTAAGCAAAGTCAAATCCGGCAGGAGCATCGGCTGACAAGATGAATCAGAGATGAAGCAACCAGTGGATAACCAACGCAGTTCGCTCGACCAGACCGTCGACAAATTCCGACATCCTGAACCCAGCCCACTTATTCACCGATGCGGTTTGAGATTTACACTTAACCGTACACCTATTGATGCAGACTATGTACCAGCAGCTGAGTCGCGCCAAAGCACAAATATCATCAATCTGGCCCGGGACCCTCAGACACGAGCTCGCAATTTGTGTGCTTTGAGCGAGCAGATTCAGGTCCGTTATCACGATCTGCTGCCAGCCGATGCCAGTCAGCATCCAACCCACCACATTCGCCTCGAGATCCTCAGCATCAATGCGGCTTTTGAGACCAGCCCTGTTGTGGCACCCTTCCCGATCGCCGAATGTCTGGGAGTGGTGTTTGAAGATCGCCACACGGGCAAAGAGTTCTCAGGCCCCATTGGCCTGAGCTTCTCTTCCTACATCCGTGATTACGACTTCAATATTTTGTTGCCTCAGCTGCTCCTGCAACAAAATCCCCCGGTCCTCGATGGATTCGGCCGATTGCATGGCCTGCTCTACCGGCTGATGTTTCGTTCCGTCTGGTCAGGCGGCGTCCTTGAGCAACCCTGCCTGTTTGCCCTCAGTGTCTCCAGTCGCAGTCAATACCAAGGCCAGGCTGAACAGCATCCGATTTTAGGACGTCGCTATCGCGAACTTGGCAGCACTTCCCTGACCAGCCGTTATTTTGCGGCGATGGGCCTGAGTGCCAGCCATTTCATGGCTCCTGGAGCGATGGCGCCCCTCACCTTCTACCACGAAGCGGATCAACTGCTGAATCAAACCTCCCAGGATCTCGCCGCCCTGATCGCGGTGATGGAATCGCTGCAACGAATCTACCGTCCGGAAATTTATGCCGCTCATCTGGCGGCTGGGAATCACTTTGTCCCCAGCCTTAACAACACTGACTACACCCCTCCAGCGGTGCACTACGACCGGCAGGAACGGGACAACCAACTCGGGCCCGAGCAGGCGGCCAGGGCCTGGGAGTGTTTCCTGAAACCCCATGCCACCAGCTTGAAGCGGCTGGTGGCTGAAGCCCAGTGCTTCTGAATGGGTCGCCTGGCTCGCGACCAGGCGCTCAGGCCCCGGAGCATGGACGAGCCCCTCGATCCATATGGATTGGGGGAGATCAGACGCTGGGTTCAGAGCTTCCATAACGCGAATCGCTGCCGGTGCCAGCGATTCGCGTCCCAGCCAACATCCCGGGCCGAAGTGGCCCTCAGCGCTCGCCCAGCAACTCCTCCCAGCTGGGACGGGTGCCAGGGGCATCCAGCCGCCTGGGCCGGGCGTTCATCGGGCAACTGGGGTAAGCAGAAGCTGCGGTTCTGGACAGAGACGGCCGGTTGGAACTGCCTGCGGCATGGGTTGACTTGACTGAGGCGGTGACGCTGCCCTGGGGCACCGTCGTGGGCAGAAAATGAAGCAAGAGATTGGTCATGGACACACTCAGAGATATGGATGGCGCACCGGTCTTGGTCCCCGATCCCTTTGGGGACATCACACAGGGGCCGCTGATTGGACTGAAGGCCGACCTCGGAAGCGCTGGGGTCGGCACGGTGCTGGGGAACGTCTCGCTCGACAGGAGATCGGTCCGATGAACCGGAATGGCGGGTTGTCGACCCGTCGGCTTCTTCCGGACCTCAGCACCATAGACCAGAGCTTGAGCCTGCGCCGATCGAGCGGGTTCCCGCTGGCCATCTGGGACAAGTCACGGCAGATTGCCCCTAACTGGGCAAAGAAACCATGGCCGGCATCCACCACTGGAGTGTGAGTCTGGCCAGTGAGCGCAGCTGTCGCCCCCGCTGGCTCACCGAAAATGGGCGCTTCTCGTCCAACCCCGCCAGCGCCCTGCGGCTGGTCAGTGCCGAGGTGGCAGCCCAGCGCTTGCAGGCTTACGGGGCGATCCGCGGCTGGCCCCAGGAGGCGATGGAACGCTTCCGCCTGGTACCGGCACCCCACGGCGAGCTGAGCGCCGACCGCGACGTGGCCTGAGATCGGCAAGTTGTGGGCGAGTCGCCAGCGAACCAGGGCTCAGGCTGCCCTCCTCCCCAGCGGATCGGCGTTCGACCGCATCGCCGGCTCACTCCACACCAACCAGAGGATCCAGCTCGACAACAGGGCACAGAGGTAGCACCACACCGAAGTGAAGGCGTGGTGGGCGTACCAATCCGCCAGCAAGCCAGTGCTCAGCAGGGCCAGCGCGAACAGTCGCAGGCGCGGTGACGGCAGCAGCAGCAACGGCAGCACGATGACCAGCAGGTACAGCAGCCGAGCGAGCGATCCTGCCGTGCCGCTGAGCAACAGCTCGGAGCTGTAGGCGATCGAATGGCCGTGCACCGCGGTGCTGAGGCGGGTTGGTTCAATCAGCAGCGGCAGCCACAACCCCAGACCCAGCAGCAGCCCGCAGAGACTGAGTGCGCCCAGCAGAACCTGGAGCCAGGGCTTGAGCCGTCCCCTGGCCATCGAGAAGGCTACCCAGGGAATCCAGCTGGGCCAGAGCGCGAAGGCAAAAAACAGATAAGCCAGAGCCAACGGACGGACGCCAGCTGGCGAAGTCCCTGCCTCCAGCGCCAACCAGACCAGGCCCTCAATGGCCTGTTGGACGCCAAACAGCACCGGCATCATCGCCAAGGGCAGGAGCTCAGGCCTTTGCCTGCGGCGGGTCTGCTGTATCGCGATGGCACCTAGGGGCAGCAGTACCGCCGCCGCGGCGAAACTGGCAGGGCTCGAGAAACAGATTGGCTCCGCCTCGAGGCTGCTGAAGCCAAACCTTAACGCCGAGATCAGGCAGGCAGTCGCAAAGACGCCGGGACGAAACCGAGCCTCGCTGGCGATCAGACCTGATCTGAATCAGAACAGAAGCAGAATTGGCCTGAACGCTCAAAGTTTCGCCACAAAGTTTTTATCACAAAAAGCCAAGCCCGCCCATATCGAGCCAGTCCATGGGCTAAGTATTCCGATCCAATAACCCATCTCAAGAGATAGAGCTAGCCGCCAAGCGAGCAACGGCTCAGATGAGTAGCGATTCAAAAGCCTCTTGCAGCAGGCAAACCCCGGTTCAATTGCACCACCACAACCCAGCAAAAAGCCCCCCTCTTGTGAGGGGGGCTGAATCCGGCCAAAACCGGTGGGGGATTCCTGAATGTGCAACTAGCGCAGCTGGTCAGCCGATCGCGGGAGCGGTCAGCGCCACGGGGGTGGCGGTGGCGGCAGCCAGATCGAGGGGGAAGTTGTGAGCATTGCGCTCGTGCATCACTTCCATGCCCAGACCAGCGCGGTTCAGCACATCGGCCCAGGTGTTCACCACACGGCCTTGG
>JAPLIB010000159.1 GCA_026389335.1 Cyanobacteriota bacterium
CCGACGCAACCACCACCAAGCGGAGACTGAGATGCTGCGCCATTCATCAACTCGTGGCCCATGAAAAGCAAAAAGCAGTAAGCTGCGCAAAGGTGCTCAACGAAGCCACCTTGAGCGGACAACAACGCTGATAGGTACCGAGGCGATGCCAGCAAACGCTCCGCTGGATCTGCTTGATGGTTTTTTCTTCCCGGATCAGGATGCGTAGGGCCTTGCAATACAGCGGATAACTGGCTTCCAGTTCGCCGATCGTGAGGGCGGTGGTGAAGGTTGCCTGGCTCATGGCAGCAACGTATCGGACGCACTGCAGACTCATTCAGCCGACCGTTCCGGGGATGCCCCCGTTTGGGGGCAATCCGATCCTCACGCGAGGGGGTTTGCCGTGAAGGCATAGCGGGTGTGCAGCCTCGTGCTCGCGCCGGGGCTCAGTTCGAGTTTGCGGTCGCCGCTCAGCAAGGACTGCCGCGGTCCGCTCCAGGGTTCCATGCACACCATCGCCCGCGGTGGCTCCGTCCAGAGCACAACTAGATCGAGGGGGTGGGTCAGCTGCAGTTCGAGGGTGGTTCCGGCGGCCTCATCCACCAGCCGTACCGCCCCCGTGGGCCGCACCAGCAGGTCGATGCCACTGGCCAACTTCGCCAACTGGTCTGCCGTGGACGCTTCCTCCATGGTGAGGTGGTTGAGGCACTGGACCGGCAACCCCTCAAACCGCACACTTTCCAGGCTGGAGAGGTTGAAGTAGGGGTGCAACCCGAAGCTGAACGGCATCGTGCCGTTGCCCCGGTTTTCCACGATGGTGGTGATCTCCAGCGCCCCGGGTTCCAGCCGAACCTCCATGGTGAGCAGGAACCAGAACGGATAGGACTTGAATGTTTCGTGGTTTTCGCACAGTTGCAGCTGTACGGCCACGTCCATCTGCCAATGGCTCCATGCGCCACGGCAGCTGGCGAGCGAAACCGTGCTGACCGAGGGGGAAGGTCCCCTGGGGCAGGGGTAGTTGATTGTCCGGCAACCCGCCAGTGATCGGGAACAGCACTGGGAAACCACCCCGCACCGATTGGACTGGGTCGAGGAAGCGCTCGAGATCGAGGTAAACAACCTCGTGGCCAGCGCAACGCCAGCCGCTGATCAGCCCCCCGCGCTCGGGCACCACACGCAGGAGATCACCGCTGACAGGATCGCTGAACTCCCAGTGGGGATAAGGAGTTTCACGTTGAACCAGGGGCATGGGATGGCGGTCGGTGCAGGACGACCATTAATCTGCCGAAACGGGCTGGATTCGAGATGCCCCCAATCGGGTACAAAGACACGCCAGCACGGGCTCGGAATTTTGTTGCGCGCAGATCCACCCAAAGGAACCGAGGGCATTTCCTCCTCCGCTGCAATTCAGCGCGGAATCAAGCTGAGATCATCGTGAATGGATATCGACTTACTGGTTCACCGAAGTCATCGATATAGTAATCAGTCTCGAACTGTAGCCGCGCCAGAAACGCAGTTCAAGGGTGATCACCCTGAGATCTTTCTGGTCGTGGGCATGGAACGAGTGTGGACTTTCCGCCCGGCACGGGCTAGGTGCAACAAGGTCCTCGTGACCCTGGGGTTAATTGCCTGACGACTGTCAGATCTGAACCATGCCGCAGCGCATTCCCTTGAGCACGGCCTGCAACCTGTTGTGCACGCTAAGGGTTTGCAGGAGCCGCTTGGTGTAGGTGTGGGCAGTCTCATCACTCACCACCAGCCGCTTGGCGATCTCCCGATCGCTGAGGCCACTGGCAAGCAAATCGAGAACTTCATACTCGCGGGGGGTGAGCCTGGGACAGCTCAGGTAGGGCAGGATTCCAGTCCGCAGGGAAGGGCTGCGGTAGGAGTGCCCGCCAAGCACGGCCATCACGGCGGCCTGCAGTGGCTGCTGATCGTCCACAAAGTCCGCTTCGGCGACAACGGCTTCCAGCCACGGTGCCTCGATGCATTCGGCAGGAATCACATCCCCCAGCGCCACGATCACGGCGTGGAGCTTCGGATGAAGCTGGCGGGCCTCACGTACCAGATCAAAACCGTTGCCAGTTTCCAGGTAATCGGTGCAGACCAGCAGCTCGTAAGGATCGTCGGCTTCCGCTGCCAGATAGTCCAGACACATCCCCTGGTCGGTGACGGCGCAGGTGATGCGGGAATACCCCCCGAAGCTTCGGCACAGGGCCCGCAGCAAAAAGCGGCCTTTGGCCACCACCGCGACGCGACCTGGTATCTCGATCGACTCCAGACCTTCCTCAGGGGTGCCATGACCTGTGCTGGCCAGAAAGGGCGTGAGATCCATGCTCCTGGGGTTGCCCCTGGCTGGGACGTGAAGTGAGCCAGGAGCAACCCTAGGCGTGGAGAGGCCTGCTATCGAACCACTCGCGGTTCAGTCGTCGTAGACGCGGCAGTTGATGTCGGAGGGGTTGAGGTCACAGAAGACCTCGAAGGGAGACGGGGCCTCGGCCTCCTCGGGGTGGCGCTGCTGGAACTCCTCCAGTTCCCTGATCTGCTGCTCGACCTTGCTGGCGATCGCTTGCTCACCTTTGGCCTGGGCCTCGGCAAGGGCAGATCGATAGGTCTGGAGCTGGTCTCCGATGGTGGCCATGGCGCACAGCCCCAGAAGGGGCCCGAAATAGCCCGGTGAATGTAACCCTGCCGGATCCCTGCCGGATCCCTGCACGGCAGATCCGACCCGTCGATCGCTGGGCAACGTCTGCCGTTATTCCGTTATTCAGGTACTACTACTCATCCTGCGGTTCAGCATCGTTTCGGTGGTGTCCATGGATTCGGCATGGTGGCAGGGTGGTGCCGCCCTGCAGGATGGATTCCATGGCCGATGCTCCCTATCTCGTAGCCCTGGCCCTGGTTGAGTTTGCAGGCAAACGCGCCCTGCCGCTCACCGGCAAATCCCAGGCGGCCGCCGCTGCCGATGCGGTTGATCCCGGCGATGACGGGCGCACCCTGGCGCTGGAACTGCTGCTGCGCCTGTGGCAGCGCAGCGAGGAGGGCTCTCTGCAACGGGCCGCTGGGGAGGCCAGCCTGCTGCTGGTGGAACTGCCGATGGAGGTGATGAGCGAACAGTTGCCGCTGCTCAAGGCGAACTGGATCTCCGGCGGTGAAACGGCGGCGTTGCTCACCAGCCTGGAGGGCCTGGCGATCAGGGCCTGGCGGATCACGATTGCCAAGTACGAGCCGGTGAGCTTCATCGCCTGGCCCTGATCGCCCCTTGGCCGTGCCCCCATCTGGGGACAATCGGCAATCAGGTTCGAATCGTCACTATTGGGGGGAGCGTGTGGGGCAGTGTGAAAGCCACTGCTGCAACCCACGACGATGGGCACCAGCCTCTATCGCAACACCAGCCATCAGATGGTGATGCTGCGTTGTATCAGTCTGGAGGCTTTTTCCCAAGAGAAGGTTGTCTTCCCATTTGAAGAGTGGCTGTTTCACTGTCCGCCCCAAAGCCGCGTCGACATCTGGTCCCGTGGCCTCACAGGAGCCGAGCAACTTGATTCGATCAACGCGCAAGAGTTGCTGCTGCCAGCCGAGCTTGCTGTCCCCGTCGGGGGCTGACGCAGGAGAACCGCGCTCAGACCTTGCCCGAGACGACCACCACGGCCAGCATTAGGGCCACCAACACAAGCTCACTCAGCATTGTCTCCATCGGCATGCCTGGTTCCCTCTTCAGATCCTTACTGTCGGCGATGAACCCTGACGACGCGCCCCCCAAGCGGGGGCAAAGTCTCTCCGAATGGGGACTGGGCTTGCGGCAGGGTGTCGCAACAGGCTGATTAGCGAACCGGTCCAGCCTGGACCGCCTTGCCCGCTCTGCTGCCATGGCTACCTACAAAGTCACCCTCGTCAATGCCAACGAAGGCCTGAACCGCACGATCGACTGCGACGACAACCAGTCGATCTTTGATGCGGCAGCGGACCAGAACATTGATCTGCCCGTCTCCTGCCGTGCTGGCTCCTGCTCCTCCTGCGCCGGCAAGCTAATCAGCGGCAGTGTGAATCAAGAGGATCAAGCCTTCCTCGACGAGGACCAGATCGCCGCTGGCTTCGTGCTCACCTGCGTGGCCTTCCCCACCTCGGACTGCACCATCGAAACCCATGCTGAGGAGGCGCTCTATTGAGACGTCGCCCACCCGCAGCAGCCCAAACGTGAACGTGAGCGGGTCTCAGCAACTGGGTTCCATCGGCCTTTCATTGCCGCGTGCGCTGAAGTTTGCGGAAGACATTCCAGGCAGTGCTGACACGCCGACCATCCGCCATCGCACCGGCCGGGCTGTGCTGGTTGCCGTCGGTCATATCTGACTCTAGGGAGGAGTCAACCACGATGACGAGTGTTTGATGTGGAACGATCCCCCTAATGGGCACGATCGCTCCAGCTCAACCTCAGCCGCGCCAAGTGGGCAGCCCGCCGCTCACCAAGGCGCCGCGATGCCGCCAGAGCGCTTCTGGCGACACCTGCACGCCGCGCTCAGCGGCCAACTGTGCTGCGGCCTCGGTGGAGGCGGTGGCACGCAGAGCCTGGGCAAAGGTGGTATCGCCCTGCAGCAACTCCTTGAGTCGATGCAACCCTGCAGCAGAGGAATGGACGACCTCGGGGACCGGCAGATCGCAGGTGGCCATGGAGCCCCTTCTCAGAATGATGCCAGCCTAGGAACGTCGAAACCGATCGGGCTTAGTTGTGGTTACTTTAAATTTTTTGCTTGGTCAGGGTCACGTGGCCCACCTTCTGGCCTGAGAGGGGCAGCAACTCATTGCCGGAGATCTCGTAGCCAAACGTTCCGGCGGGCTGGGCCACCTCGTCCGCGGTGGCGGCAGCCTGCACCGCCAGGTGCAGGGCGGGGTCATCCTGCATTCGGCCCAGAAAGGTCCTCAGCTGATCGAGGGACATGGCTGGCAATCGAGGCTGCCGGTGCGCAGGCCCGTCACCTCCTGGTCCACCTGAGCCAGGCGATTCAGCACCAGGATCAGATCCAGAGACGTGAGTTCACCGTCTGCGGTCCATTTCAAGCAGGTGCGGCCCAGGCAGTCAATGGCGCTGGGTGTTTGGGTGGAGTCCATCATGGCGGACCTCAGGGTTGAGGGGTTGGATTCAGTGTCCTCCTTCCGGCTGGTTAGCGATGCCCCCAAACGGGTGTACTCCAACCTTGGTTCCTCAGCGCGGTAACTGATCCAGCCCTCCTGGGTCGAGAGCGGTGGCCGTTTGCTGTTGTTCAAGTGCATCGGCCTGCAGCTCCGGACACTTCAGGCACCCAGCCCCGCTGCCTCACCATGTCGTCCGTCCAGCCCTGGCAGCGGCTGGTGAGGTGCTCGCCATGGGCGATCAGGCCCTGGTGCAGCTGGCAAGTGAGCAAGGGGATGCAGTTGGGACCAGGGTGGTGCCGGAAGAAATGGCAGCTCATGCAGAATGGCAGAACTCTTCGGGCGTCGGGGCCTCGGCGAGATCCGCCTTGCCCGGCACCACGCGCAACACCTTGACCGTGAAGGGTGGCCCAGGTGTGATGCTGCCTTCGCTAAGCGTGAACTCACGCTCGAAAGCGCCCTCGGCGCGCGAGTGCCGCACTCCTATGGGCTGCCATCGGGATGGCGCGAATCACTGAGTTAGAGGTCGAAGGGTGCCCTGTCGCCTCAGGGTGCGGAGACCGGAACGATATCGACCACCAAAGCCCGGGCAGGGGTGGTGCCCTCGTTGCGCCACCAGTGGCTCACGCCAGTGGCTTCAAAGACCGCCTCTCCGGGGCCGATCACCCTGGGGGTGAACCCGGGACCACGCCATTCCGTCATCTGGCCCTTGAGGATGTAGGCAACCCCGGGGCGCTGGTCATGGCGGTGCAGGGTGATGCTGCCTCCGGGGGCAATGGTCAGTTCCCGCAGGCGCAGCTCCCGCCCCTGCAGGGCGCGGAAGTCGTGATCGAGCGGCTGGCCGCCGAGGCGCCTGACCACCACCCCCGCCTGGGCGGTCGGAGCTCCTGGCGCCGGGGCAAGCTGTTCGTGGCTGGGAACCACAACGGGAATCTGCTGGCTGAGGGCCGGAGCGCCGTTGACGACCGTGGCTGCAGCCGGCAGGAGCGCCGCGAGCACGCCAAGCGGGTAGGCAGGGTGAATCATCGAACCTGGCTCCACACGACGACCGGCAGGCGCATTGTGCCCGGACCGCGGCAGGCTCGCTTCAGCTCTGATGGAAGCTGGGAGCCAGGCCGTACACCGGCGTGTCAAGGCCGGCGAGGCGCGCCTTGAGCTGCAGCGCCAGATAGAGGGAGTAGTGGCGGCACTGGTGCAGGTTGCCGCCGTGGATCCAGAGGTTCTCCACTTGGGTGGGCTTCCACATGTTGCGCAGCTCCCCCTCCCACGGGCCGGGATCCTTCGGGGTGTCGGAGCCCATCCCCCACACCTTGCCCACCTTGTCGGCCACTTCGGGGGAGATCAGCTCTGCCAGGAAGCGGTTCATCGAACCGTAGCCCGTGGCAAACACCACCAGATCGGCCTGCATTTCGCTGCCGTCGCTGAGCACCACCGTGTGGGGCGTGAGCCGCTCAATCCGCACGCCGCTGCGCAGGCGGATGCGGCCATCGGCCACCAGCTCGGAGGCGCCCACATCGAGGTAGTAGCCCGAGCCCCGCCGCAGGAACTTCATGAACACGCCCGAGTCGTCGGCGCCGAAATCGAGCAGGAAACCGGCTTTCTCCAGGCGCGCATAGAGGTCGGCGTACTCGACGCGCATCGCGTCGTAGATCGGCTTCTGCCACTGGGGCAGCAGCTTGTAGGGAATCGAAGCGACCGTCATGTCCGACTGCTCGGGGGTGATGCCCCGCTGCAACGCCTGCTCCGAATAGGACTCCGCGAAAGCGAGCTTCTCGAGTGCCGGCACCGGCGCGATCAGCGTGGGGCTGCGCTGCAGCATCGTCACCTCGGCGGCTCCGGCCTCCCAGAGACCGGCGGCGATGTCGTGGGCGGAGTTGTTGGAGCCCACCACCACGCAGCGCTTGCCCCGGTAGGCGTCGGGACCCGGATGGGCGCTGGAGTGGTGCTGATCGCCGGCGAAGGCCTCGGCACCGGGAATCTGCGGAATACTCGGGTAGCCCGACACCCCCAGGGCCATCACCAGATGGCGGGGCCGCAGCTCCACCGGCCGGCCATCGCGCTCGGTGAACACCTGCCAGCGGCCCTGCTGCGGATCGAAGCGGGCGCTGCGGGCCGGCGAACCACCCCACACGTTCAGGCCCATCACGCTCGCGTAGGCCTCCATCCAGTCGGCCAGCTGATCCTTGGGCGTGTAGAGGGGCCAGCCCTCGGGGAAGGGCAGGTAGGGGAAATGGCAATAGTGAACCGGATCGTGCAGGCAGAGGCTCTTGTAGCGGCGGCGCCAGTGGTCGCCCGGCCGGGGCAGCTTCTCGAGCACCAGGGTGGGCACCTCCAGAAAGCGCAGGCGGGCCGCCAGGGTGAGGCCCGCCTGCCCGCCGCCCACAATCACCACATCCGGCTGCTCCGTCACGCCCAGGGACTGCCGCTCCACCTCGCGCCGCGCCGCCCACGACTGCCGCCCCGGATGCACGCCATGCTCGGCGCCGGCCGGCCGGCGCTCACGCAGCCGCTGCTCATGGCCCTTCAGTTCATCGAGGGCGGTGAGCAGGGTCCAGGCGCGACCGTCCTGCAGCCGCACATGGCCGCTGCAGCGCCCCACCCGCGTCTTGAAGCCGAACCAGGCCTCGATACGCCCGTCGGTCTCGCTGGCCGCGCCGCGCAGATCGAAGGCGTGCGGGGCCACATCCGCCAGGCGGGCCGCCAGCATCGCCGCGATCGCCTCGGGTCCCTCCTCGGTGCGCAGGTTCCAGGTGAAAGCCACCAGATCGCGCCAGAAGCACTCCGGACCGAACAGGGCCAGCACGGCCTGGGAGTCGCCGGAGGCCAGGGCCTCAGCGAACGAGCCCAGCCACGCTTCGGCTGCGGCGGTGAGAGAGGAGGCCGACGCCATCGGGAGCAGGGATCAGGTGCCTGCCAAGCCTGAACCGGCGGGCTGGATCTCTCCCCGGTTGCAACTGTTCCTCACAGTTCAGGCTGCTCCGATGTGAGGAATACCTTCCGCTTCCGGCTCAGCTGATCCGCTGGGGGGCGAAGGTCTTCACCCCCCAGCATCTGAATCCTGAGCTCGGCGCGTCCATCGCCGTCGACATAACCCAGAAGCCGTCCTGCCCTGGTGAAGCGCAACTTCGCCTGCCCTGTGGCTGTGAACGGCCTAGCGCACATAGCCGGCGCTACGCATCAGCTTTTGTGCCTCATCGGAGACCAGGAATTGAATGAAGGATGCGGCTTGTGGATCCGCAGAGGTCGACAGAGCAATATTCAGATCTCTCCAGATGCTTCGATTACTCGAGATGGGAATTGCCTGGAGGACATTGGGATTATCAACGGCCCATTCAGGCCAGGTGATCCAGGCGTCGGCATCAAGCTCCTTGAATGCCTTAAAGCTGGCGCCGGAACCCGTTGAAAAAGCCACGATATTGCGGCGAAAGCGCTTGACATCCTCCAGAATTCCTAGTCGCCCGGCTATGTCTTCCCAAGTGCCCGTGCCAGAGGTATTGGCAATGCCAGATCCTTCGGTGACAACGATACGGATGCCTGGCTGGAGCAAATCCTCGAACCTTTGAATGCGGCGTGGGTTTCCAGTCTTGACAGCGATGATGGCAGGACGTAGATAGATTGGGACAACGTCCTTAGAAGGGAAGCTGGGAAATGATTGCAGAAATGCGGTCATTGATTGTTCTGATGTTCCCCAGATGATGTCCGCGTCGTCCTGTGCTTTTCGGGACCAGGATGGTTCTGGTCCGCAGGTGATCGTGACACTCAGGTCGTTGATCCGTTCCCATGTATCTGCCACTTTGCGCAAGGCATTTTGCGGGCCGCAGGCACCATAAAGTCTGATCACACCATCTCGAGCCTGGTGGCGGTTTACTTCTGTGGGAGATGACTGGCTCTGAGCCATAGACGCAGCAGGTATCAGGGCGGCGGTAAACGCCAGAAGGGTGTACAGGATTCGATGCATAGCAACTCCGGAGTTTGAATTAGCACTGATGCTTTGACATTATTAGCGGCTTCAATGAAGACCTATCGGCGTCAGCAACGCTCCTCATGGAAGGCGGATCTTTTCAGTGAGCTGCGAAAAAAAGTGCCTGGTCATTTTTAAATGAGTCCGTCTTTTACAATTAAAATAAGACTTTTACGCTTCGCGCCGCAAGATACATCTTGATTACCCACAAGCCTCCGCGACCCTGAGATCCCGTTCGGTGAACGGCATGCAGCAGCAGACCGCATTGGCGATCCGCTCGGTCATCCCAACCATCGAGAAGCGACGGTTGAAGCGGAAGCAGTAGCCGCCCAGGTATCGCCTGGCGTACTTGTCAAAGTTGAAGGCGTGGAAGGTACCGCTGAAGCTGGTCTTGAGGTTGCCCAGCAGGGTGTTGACCCAGCGGAATTGCGGCAGGTCGTTGGGGTGCTTGCCGCCGGTGACGACAGCCTTGTGGTGACAGTTGGCCGTGGTCACGGCGCGGAAACAAGCCAGGCCATCGGAGAGAACATGGCTGCCGGGTGCGAGGTGGCGTTTGGCCCACTCAGAAATAGCTTCTGAGCTGAAGCCGCTCACGGCTGTGATCCTGCCGTGAATCGGATGGCCAGCCTCGTTCAAGGAGACGGCTGCGACGATCGGAATCTTGTTCTCTGATCCCCGACCCGCCTTGCCACCAGGGCGTTCTCCGCCGAGGTAGGCATCATCCATCTGGATCTTTCCCCGCAGGAGGTAAGCCTCATCCCGCTCAGTCATTGCGTGCAGGATCTTGTTGTGCAGCAGCCAGGCCGTGTCGTAGTTGACGCCCAGGTGGCGGCTGAGCTCCAACGAAGAGATCCCGGTTTTGGCCTGGCCGATCAGATAGAAAGCCAGGAACCAAGTGATCAACGGGAGTTTAGTGGCCTGCATGATTGTGCCGGCCGTGAGGGTGGCCTGATGGCCGCAGGTACGGCACTGATAGCGTTTGAGCCGCCGGCCATAGACCAGCCCATGCTCGTGGCCTTGGCAACGCGGACATCGGAACCCATCGGGCCAGCGGGCTTTCTCCAGAGCAGCCTCACATTGCACCTCGGTGCCGTAGAGCCGCTGGAACTCAGACAGGGAGAGGCCTTTCTGGAACTGGATGGCACTGCGTGACATGGCCTGACTGGTATATGCGTACCAGTCTATGCGCCTAGGTCGCCCTGCGCGGAGTGAGCTGGGTAATCAAGAGATACATTGCTGCCCGAAGCACAATCTTTGTCATTTCTCCTAACTTGAGCCAGGGAATCGCCGAGTTCAAAAGTTTTAAAACCTGCCGGGAAAGATAGAGAAAAGACGGCCGTTTGATCGCCGATGGTTTCAGTCCAATGGGTCATCCCGGCCGGGAGAAAAGCAACCATACCTTGCGTTAGAACTTCTTCATGAACTTGACCTTTGTCGTCAATTAAGTATGTCTTTGCCTTCCCAGAGATAAGGATTTGCTGTTCCCAGGTGTCATGCCAGTGTGGTGCACGGGCTGCCCCAGGCTGGATCTCTATAATTGCTGAGTCGGTTTCAGAAACTTCCAGATTCTTTTTTTTGCAGTATGCAACCGTGCCTCCTTCATATTGATTGATGCCAAGACTCCTGGGATCGCAAGCAAACCTAAGCAATGCAGTTGGCTTTGAAGACGATCCAGAGTATTTAAGTGGTGGAATAATTGGGGTAGGAGCCTCGGCTGCTTTTCCAAGTTCTTTGTCGCTGGCGGAGCTAATCGAGACCACTTTTTGCTGTAGCTCCCGAGCACTTGCCGGGGACAATTCGCTGTGGGAAAACAAGAATACAAGGCCCAATGCCAAGGCAAATATAATTGTAGTCTTCAGTTTCACGCTTTTTTATTTTGGTACTGCAGCTTAATGCATCTGACCTTTGCTCTCTTGCGCCTTGATCTAGAATGCCAGATGTTTCATAAAAATTAATATACCGGTTCAGGGGTTGAGACGATCAACCAAGCCATTGCTCCGCGGAGCACTCCTCATGGTGAGGGAGATCTGATTAGTGGTTTGTGCTGGCGAGCTCAGGGAATCGGCAGCAAGGAGGGCATCACCCCGCGCCGGTGATGGGCGATCCAGGCCTGCTCCAGGAACTGCCAAA
>JAPLIB010000164.1 GCA_026389335.1 Cyanobacteriota bacterium
GAGCGGATGGCTGGTCGGGATCCGCTCCTCGATCGAGACGTAGGAGAACAAAGAGCTACTGCGCTCCTGTTGGCCTCGCATCAACGAATGGGCAGCTGCCCAATTCTGGCAGAGGTGGCTGGGTTTTTCAGCAAACTCTTAGCCGAGATTCGATGTTGATCTGCATCATAACTGCTTCAGCGATCAGCTGGTGCGCTCGCAGCGCAGCAGCGCAATCACCCGGCGCAGCGCCTCCCCGCTGCAATCGACGCCCACCGCTAGGCGCAGCTGGGGTAACGCCGCGATGCCGCTGCAGGAGCCGGTGAACGGATCGGTTTCCTCCAGCGCACTGCCCCGCAGCTGACGCTGCAATGCCGGTTGAACGGCTGCAGGAGTCAGCGGCTGGAGGCTGACGCCAGGCTGCTCTGTGCGCTCCATGTGCACCACCGCCGCCACCGGCAGCCAGGCCTCTGGGGTCACGGTGGCAGGTCCGCGCCGCAACATCAGGGCCCCCTCCTGCTCGAGCCAGCCGCGTAGCGGTTGCTGCTGGTGAGCCAACCCCGCCGGCAGCGGATCCTCGGGGGCGATGCGCAATTTCACCGGGCGTGGCAAGGGCTGAACCCGGTGGCCGCCAGGCTCAAGGCGCACCTGATCGTCGCCCAACACGCGATACCCCTGGGCCAGGGCCTCAAGCGTCAGCGTCGATTTGCCGGCATAGGGCTCACCCGTGAACAGGACGGCGACGCCGTCCAGCTCCACGGCGGCGGCATGCAGGATCGGCGGCCGAGTGCCGTTGGCCAGAAATTCACCCAGGGTCAGCACCAGCCAGATCAGCCGATCCGCAGGCGTCGTGAAGCGGCGCAACTGGCCCCTCACGAACACCTCGCCGTCGCCCACCACGTTGAGATCAGCGCGGCCGAGCGCCACGGCCACCCGCCGCTGCGGCAGGCCGGTGAAAGCGGAGAGCTCATCGAGGAGCCGCGGCTCCTCCGTGGCCACCGTCACCGTGGTGTCGCCCCAGTGGAAGGCGGCAGCCAAAGCCAGCAGCGGCACTGCTGCCATGGCAGGTTTGGGCCGCTGCTCGCCGTGCCGCACCCTGGCCCAGTGATCTGCGGACTCGCGCAGCAGCTCCAGCGGATCCCGGGGCGGTTCAATGCGCTGCGCCTCCAGCGCCTGGCTGCTGCTGCTGGCCTTGCGCAGGCGCCGCACGCAGTGCTGCAGAGCTTGCCGCTCCACCGCTTCACGCCCCAACTCATCGCCACCAAACGCCTCCGGTTTCGCCGCTCGCACCAGCGCCAACAGTTCAGGCACCAGCAGCCGCTGCCATCCCTGGCTGTCGCGACAATGCGGCAGGAAGAACGGGAACAGGCGGGGAAAGTTGCCGGGGGTGGGAGCCAGGCGATTCGGGCAGGGCCGGCGGGCCCAGGTCATCCAGCGAAACAGGATGGCCTCGAGATCTGCTTCCCCATGGTCCGACTGCAACCGGTAGGAGTTGCTGTCGTGGAAGCGATAGTGGTACAGCGGCTCAGGAACCACCACCGGCTCGACCACCCGCAGGCACTGCAGCAGAAACCCCCAGTCCTGACAGGTCAGAATCGCGTCATCAAAGCCGCCGATCAAATCGAACAGGCGGCGGGTGAACACAAAATTGCCGGAACTGATCGCGAGGTTCATCCGCAGCAGGGCGAAGCCAATGCTGGGCAGCGCGCGGCTATGGCTGAGGATCGAGGCCAGCCGTTCGCCATAGCGCCGGGCGTCCGGATGCAGCAGATCGCCGATGAACGTCACCGCACTGAACACCAGTCCCGGCGTGCCGGCCTGCAGATGCGGCAGCAGCAGCTCAAGACGCCGCGGCGCCCAGCGATCATCCGAATTGAGCAGGGCGATCAGCGGTTCGTCGAGAGCGGCGATCGCGTCGTTGAAGGTGCGGCCCGAGCCACGGTTCTGCTGACGCCGCAGCTCCACCGCCAGACCCTGTGGCGGCGGCATCTCGGCCAAGGCCCGCTCCACCGCCGCCAGCGATCCGTCACTGGAGCCGTCGTCGATGATCACCAGCCGCTGCGGCAGCTGGGTCTGGGAAAACACGCTATGGATCGCCTCTCCCACGTAGTCGGCGTGGTTGTACACGGGCAGCACCACGGCCACCCCCCTAGTCGTGCTGGTGAGCGGTGATGCGGCGCCTGCCAGCACTGCTGGTTCGCAACCAGGGGCCTCCATGCTGGATTCGCATCGCAGGATCTGGGCCAGTTTGCCTGCTCAGAGCGGTACTGAAGGCGTCATGGCCGCAAGTGCCCGGGCGTTCGTGGTGCTGTAATCCCAGAGGGTGTGGCGCCGGAACAGCGCCAACAATTCCGGGCAGAACCATTTGGAGGCGCTATCCACCTGCTCAAAGTTATAGAGGATGGCATTATCAGCGAGTTTCAGCGGATAGGTGGGCAGCAGATTTGAGCCCAACACGATATGTATCCGGTCCGGCAATTGGCAAGCAGTGGTCAACACGGCGTCGTGACCCAAGTCCGTCAGACCATGGACGAGGGTCTGGGCCACCTCGTGAAAAGCTGCAACATGGCGGTAGCCGAGCGGCGAAATAACCGTGACGGCATAAGACAGGGCTGGGGGCATGGGCGTGGTGCCGATCTCGCGCGGGATCCGATCAACTCAGGTGTGTTAGGGGAAAGTGCCGGCAGGCGAGCCCGTGAGCACAGTCTCGTCGCTGTGGTTCACGGAATCTTCACCCCATGCCAACGCATCGGCGTGCTGGATCACATGGACTGGACAGTAATGCGCCCTGCATCGCTTCATCCTCTGCAGCAGTCCGCCATCCTGGAAACCTTGTCGCTGTGAGGCGAAGGCTTAACCGATCCCCCAGGTCTTTCTCTAAGATGACAGCAATGTAACAACGTCCACGTCCCATCACCCATGCCCCAGCTGACCCTCCTCTACGACGGTGCCTGCCCGCTCTGTTTGCGCGAAGTGCGCTTCCTGCGGGGCCGGGATCCCCAAGGGGATCAACTCGCTTTTGTTGATATCGACGCGGTGGATTACATCGCTGCTGACTATGGCGGTATCGACTACCGCACGGCGATGGCACGCATCCATGCCATCACCGCTGATGGCAGCGTGCTGCGCGATGTGGAGGTGTTCGCCCATGCCTGTGGCCTGGTGGGCCTGGGCTGGCTCTATGCCCCCAGCCGTTGGCCCCTGCTGGCGCCCCTGGTGGCTGGCGCCTATGAGCTCTGGGCAAAGGCCAGACTGCGTCTCACCGGCCGACCAGATCTGGAACAGCTATGTCAACTCCGCGCTGAGCGCTGCGACAGCGGGCGCTTCCGATCCTGACCAAGTCGGATCCTTCACCAGCCCCCAGCAGCCGGCGATCAATAGAACTCCAGAACGCGCCGGGCGAGCTGGACCTCCAATAACAGCAGCGACACGGCCCCCATCAAGGCCAACATCGCCAGCATGAACAGACTCGCCACCACAGGCGTGAGGTTGAACGGAATCAACGTTCCCAGAAACAACGCCACCACCACCATCGACACCATGAGAAAGGAGACGGTGGCAAAGGCAATGGCTCGCGAGGCATGGTCCATGCGCCGACGTTGCAGCTGCAGCTGATGGTGAAGACGCCGCCGTTCAGCCCGCTCCTGATCAGGGGCCAGCCGCTTGATTTCCGCCACCCGATCGACGACACGCGCCAGGCGATTGGTCAGCACACCGAGCAGACCACTGATCGCGGCCAACAGAAACACCGGTGTGACGGCCAGCTGAATCGCGCGCGCCAGGCCCTCCACGGGGGAGTGGATCGCCTGTGGTGGTGGTAGCGACAAGAGCGGCAGAATTGGCAGCATTACCATCATCGACTTCAGACCAGTCATCACCATCGCATCAGCCCTGTTGAATCAGCCCTGTTGAATCAGGAACCATGTCAGGGCTACGAGTCAATCCCTTACTGTCATCCCATGATTGACAACGACATCTCAAGCTGATCAGACCTCTCTATTCAGCCATTGGCGCAATGTTTGCACGCCCCAGCATGGAGCCGGCCGCAGGCGGGAATACTTTCCAATTCTGACGCGAATGACTGCAGGTGTCCGCGCCAAAGGCAAGAAGGCGAGCGCGTCCTGTCCCCGTGGAGCGTGGCTGCGCCAACATGGCAGCTGACGCTTGCTCCTTCATGACCCAGATGCACTGCCGCTATGAAGGAGGTCTGCGCACTTTGGCGGTTCATGACAGCTCCGGTAGCCAGCTGATCACCGATGCGCCGCTGGACAACCAGGGCAGGGGAGAAGCCTTTTCACCCACCGATCTGGTGGCCACGGCCCTGGCCAGCTGCATCCTCACGATCCTGGGGATCGTCGCCGAGCGCCACGCCATCCAGCTCGATCCCTGTACCGCCCGGGTGGAGAAAACGATGACCGCGGGTGCCGTGCGGCGCATCGGCTTGCTGGAGGTGTGGATCAGCCTTCCGCCTGGCCTGGAGCCGCAGCAGCGCCAATTGTTGGAGCGGGCTGGTGAGGGCTGCCCGGTGAAGCGCAGCCTCGAGGGTGCCGTACCGATGATTCTTCACTGGGACTGAGAAAACAGTGGCTCCAATACGACCCGATCGGGCCTGGATTCTTCAGGCGGCAGCGGGCCAGGAACGATCCTGGGGAGGCTGGGGGTTCGGGGTCAACGTCCTGGTGATGGATGGGGCTGGTCTGGGATCTGCACTGGGAGTTGGGGCCTGGGGCCTCGCACTGATTCCCTCGCGGCGAAACAGGCCGTCCAGGTAGTGGCGCGATACGGCCCGATCGGTGCTGCCATGTTGAAACAGAAAGCCGGCCAGTGAGGCCTGGATCAGCCGGTACTGGTCCCATTGGGGGTGGGTGCGGACGAACTCGCGCATGGCGTCATAGAGGTCTTCCGGCAACTCGTTGACGATGCTGACGTAGCCAGGCCCATGGTCCGGCGCCTGGCCTGCTGCATGGGGGTGGTGGGGGGATCGGCTCACGCGCTGTTGCTCCTGGTGGTCCCATAGGGCCACGTTCCGCTGCTGGCGTCAAAACGATGGGCCGCCGCCCATCCCATTGGGACCAGAACCGCGAATCACGCTGTTGCAACGCTGCTGGCCAATCTGATTCGAATTCGGCGCTGTCCGAAGCCGATCCTGGGCCACGGTCAAGGGGAGAAGTCTTTTTCCACAGCTTTTGGCCAGGTCGGGCCGCAGCAGGGCGGCCTGGGGCTTTGATTCTGTGGAAAACACCTCAAATGAATGGGGACAACCTCCGGAGCTGGGGGCACGATTGGATCGCTCAGCATTGCTGATCGGTCGCAGCGGTTGGGACGGGCACTCTTGATCGGGTCGCTTCAGGGTTACTGCCAGGCCGCCACGGTCAGCCGATGCTGGCACTGCAGCGTCTGAAACAGCGCCGTTGGCGAGGCACCCGTCAAGGTGGAAGAAGTCCAACGACTCCATCCACCCGCGCCCTGCTGTGCATCTCCGCCTTGGCTGCCAACTCGAACTCCGCTGCGAGGTCCCTACGCCGGTGCTGGCCCTGGTGCATCCCCACACCAGCCTGCTGTCAGAGCTTCTGGCTCCTGAGCTGGTGCAGCTGGAGCCCGATCGCACAATTGAGGTGCTCAGCGATCAGGGTGGCAATCGCTGGTGCAGGCTGATGGCCCCCAGTGGGCTCACGCGCTTTTCCTTTGCCACCACGATCGCCTGTTCAGACCGTACCGATCCAGTGTTGCCATCGGCTCCCCAGTGCCCGATCCAGGCGTTGCCGATCGACACCTACCGCTTCCTCAATGCCAGCAGCTACTGCGACACGGAGTCGATGATGGCGATGGCCTGGGATACCTTCGCCGGCATCCCGCGGGGCTGGGCTCTGGTGCAGGCGATCTGCGACTGGGTGCATGGCCAGATCCGTTTTGATTACGAGGCGGTGCGCCCGCAGAAAACCGCCAGCCACACCCTTGCCGATGGCGCCGGTGTCTGCCGCGACTTCGCCCATCTGGCGATCAGCCTTTGCCGCTGCCTCAACATCCCAGCTCGCTATTGCACCGGCTATCTCGGCTACACGGGCATTGCGGTGGGGGAGGCCCCGATCGATTTTTCCGCCTGGTTTGAAGCCTTTCTGGGTGATCGCTGGTATGTCTTTGATGCCCGGCATAACATCCCGCGCTGCGGTCGGGTGTTGATCGCCCGCGGTCGGGATGCTGCCGATGTGCCTTTCCTGCGCTCCTTTGGCGAGCATCGCCTGATCAGCCTGGAGGTGATCACCGAGCAGATCAGTGCAGCGGGAGCCTCGGTGGCGTCGGAATGCCTGGTGACCTGAGTCAGCCGGGCCTATCGCCGGGTGCGGCTGCCGCAAGGCCCCCGATGCGGCTGCGGCTTTGGGGGCTGGCCACCACCCTCACGGCGGAGTCGCAGCAGCATGAGGCCAGTGGCCCAACCCCTCAGAAGGGCTGAGCCACGTTCAGGTGGCGCTGTAACAAGCTCCTGAATTACAGGCGTCCGGTCGTGTGATCGAGAGCGCCAACGAAGCCGAGACAGGTTCATCAGTCTCTAGAGGCCTCAGTCTTAGGACTTGGCATGGTCAACTATCTGGATGCTGGTTGAGACGTTCGGATCACGGCCCGCCCAACTGATTTGTTGATCGTCGACAGAATGGACTGACCAACAGCAAGTCGAATCCATGGAGGCGACCGGTTAAAGCAGTATTGGCAGCGAAAAAAGAGACTCAAAAAGTGATCGACGAAGCCGGCCAATGCTTGCAACTTATAAATACTCAGAATGCCACCAAGCCACGACCATTAACTATTATCCCAGCCAGCAATAATTCTTATTCACAAGTTCGTGAGCGAGGCTGGAGCACAGGGTCGAAGGCTTAGATTCACCCAGGCCACCATGCTGTTCTAGCTATGGCCACTTGACGCCAGAGTCATGAACAACCCTGGGGTCAGGAATGACGAGGATCGTCGCAATCCTGCTCATAGGTCAGATCCAACAGGGACCGCTGGGAATCCATCCACATCTCGACCAACTGCTCGCTGGGAACGCCACTTTTTTGCGCTTCTTTCAGCCGCTGGCAGGATTGGGCACGAATAGCAATGCGCCGCCAACCTTCAAGCCGAAGATCATGGATGAGAAGATCAATACAGGGATAACTTCTCAGAACTTCGTCGGCAAAATCGAGATCCTGAAGGCTTTTCAGGCAACGTATGGCTAAAGCCGTTCTCTCGCAAGAATCCTCCATGAAACTTATGATGGGGGCACAAATGCCCTGCGGAGCGTATTTTATTTTAGCGTTGACGACTGGAAAACTGTGGCGACAGATTTCGAAGTCTTTATTAAGAGTCCGATCCCAGGTCGATGGAGATGCGCGCCAGGTCCGCGGCCAACAGCACAAGGGATGGATTGGCCCGATAGGAATCGGCGCGACCGCCGGCGCTGGCCGAGGCACGGACCAGCAGATTCAACTCACACAGCAACTGCAGTTGGCGACAGATATGGGGTTGGGTCATCCGCAACAGCAACACCAGCTCCTTGACAGTCAAGGAGCGATTGATCGTCAAGCCGAGGATGCGCAGGCGGGTGGGCGTACTCAGTCCTCCGAACAGCCTCGCAATTGGCTCGGCCCGGGACACCAGGAGTTCAGCGACAGCAGGTTCCACGGAGCTTGGATGATTCTTAAGACAATCAGAACATCGCCCCAGGCCTTCCCGCTATGGGTATTTGTTCCCATTCCGCCATAGGCAAGGCCTGAAGGCCCAGAAGGAGCGGTGCCGCCCGCAAATCGGCACTCGAAGTGGTCAATACTGGCCCATAAACGAGTACAGAACTAGGACAATTAATCACTCTAATTGCTATTCAGTCAGGGAGTATTAAAGCTGCCTCTCGTTCAGCTTCCGCCCCAACTGGCGGCCATCATTTTTCGATTACAATCCATGCCTTGACTCCATGCATTGACTCCCTGGCCTGGCCAGGGGCAAGCGATTCATGGGCCTCCTCCAACGAAGGACCGAAGGATTTGCCTCCCGCAGCCGGCTCAAAACGCCGCAGGCCAGCCGTGGTGGTGGCGGGCAGGGGACGGAGCCAGGCCAGGGTCTGGCGACCGGCTGGCAGCACCGGGATGGGACTGGGCCCGGCCCAGCCCCCGGAGCGCTGGGGAGGGATCGCATAAACGATTTCGATCACGGTTCCAGGTCGCAACCTGGCTGACCGACACAAGTCCGAGACCCCTTGCAACAGAACGGGTCTCAGTCCATTGGGTGGGCAGGGAGCCGTGAGAGCTTGGGGTTCCTACACCAAACCAATCCCTCGTGGATTCCCACGCCCGGCTGCATGCTGAAC
>JAPLIB010000069.1 GCA_026389335.1 Cyanobacteriota bacterium
AGCCTCAGGGCCCGCCAAAAGCAGGCCCAGGCCTGGTTCTCAAAGGTTGAGCTCCCAACGCGATCACGATCAACCCACCGTCACACTCCGCAGCTGGCTGTCGCGTGAATCTCGCGGCTGAGATGTGTCGGGCAGCCAGCGCCAGGGCTCGGCATCGAGGTGAGGGTTGATCCATGGCGGCATGCACCCTGCTCGAATCACTTATCCAGAAGCTGCGCGGCTGCAACGTCCACGGCGATGCAGAAGAGTCACCCGTCGCCATCCTCTGGACCGATCCCCGCAGCGAGTGGAAACCGCTGCTTCCTCTCCTGCGGCAGCAGCTGCCCGAGCTGCTCTGCCTGGGCGACTACGACCCCGATCACCAGCAGGGCCCGGCGTTGTGGCTGCGCTGCATCGTTGATCGCAGCCTGCCTGCAGCTGTTGCCGCCGCAGGCCAGATCCCAGTGATCTATCTCCCTGGCATCAGCCGGCAGGAGTTGCGTGCCGGCGAGGGTTGCCCCTGGACCCTGGAGCCCCTGATTGAACTGATGTTCCGCGGCAGCCTCTGGCTCCAGCGCAACGGGCGCGACTGGACTCTGGCCGCCTTCCTCAGCTCCAGTGATGCCCTGGGCCTTGATCTGGCCGGCGATCAGGGCACCAAAGCTGCTCTCAGCCGCGCGCTTGCTGAAGTGGCTTCCGTGCCGCTCGAGCAGCTGCGCGGCAAGCGGCTGGAGGCGGAAGACTTCAACGCCTACTTGGTTCCTGATGCGATCCGCGACCTCCTGCAGTGGATGGCGGATCCACCGGCGTTCCAGCAACGCTGCAGCCAAGAACAGTGGGCAGTCCTTTGCTCCACCTGGAAAAAAGAGCTCAAGTTCGATCCCAGCAAAGACGGTGAGCTCTCCGCTGCCGAACGGCTGACCAAAGGCAAGGGGGGTTGGGACAAGGTCTGGCAGCGCTTTGCAGAAAACCCCACTGCCTTCCCGGGTATCCCTGAGCTGCTGCGCCGGGTTGAGCCTGAACAGATGGGCCTGGCCGTCGGCGGCCAAGACCTCTCCCGCTGGCCCTCCCACAACGCCGCTTGCGAAGCCCAGGTGCTCGCAGGTCTCCAGGCCCTGGGCGGCAAATCCCACGCCGAGGCCTGCCGCTGCGTGCGGGATCTGGAAGTCCAGCACCGCGAGCGGCGCAGCTGGATCTGGGCCCAGCTCGGCCTCTCCCCCATGGCAAAGCTGCTCGAACCGCTCGGCCTGCTCGCCCAACGCGCCGATCAACCCCTAGTAGGGACCACCCCTGAGGAGTTCATTGCGCCCTACACAACCGATGGCTGGGAGGCTGATCTGAGCGCCTGGCAGGCCGTGGCGATGGCCAGCACTGCCGAGGAAGACGTGGTGCGTAAGGCAGTCGCAGCCTTGCTACGGATCTGGCTGAATGACACCGCCAGCTGCTTCCAAAAAGCCGTCGCCAGCAGCGGCCTGCCTGCGCCTGCAGAGCAAGGAGCCATCACCGCCGCACCCGGCGAGGTGTTGTTTTTTGCCGATGGCCTCCGCTACGACGTTGCCCGCCAGCTGCAGAAGTCGTTGGAGGTGATGGGCATCACCGGCAGCCTCACCACCCGCTGGGCGGGGCTGCCCACCGTCACAGCCACAGCCAAGCCCGCCATCACGCCCCTGATCAGCGAGATCCAAGGGCAGGCCCTGCCGGAAGATTTCGCTCCAACCTTCCGCTCCGGCAAACCCACCAGTGCCTCCGAGCTGCGCAAGGCCCTCACCGCCCAGGGCTACACGGTGCTGGGCGACGACGAGCTGAACTTCCCTTCTGGCCCGGAGGCGCGCGGCTGGCTGGAGATCGGTGACCTCGATCACCGCGGTCATCAACTCCAAAACGACCTGCCGCGGCAGATCCAGCCGGAAATCGAACGGCTGGCACTCCGAATCCAGAAGTTGCTGGAAGCCGGCTGGCGCTCAGTGAAGGTCGTCACGGACCACGGCTGGCTGTTCTGCCCCGATGGCCTGCCCATAGCTGAGCTGCCCAAGCACCTCACCGCTAGCAAGTGGGCCCGCTGCGCTGCCATCAAGGGCGACTCCCAGGTGCCAGTTCCCACCGCCGCCTGGAGCTGGAACCCCAGCGAGCAGTTCGCCACCCCGAGCGGTGCTGCCTGCTTCAACACAGGGGGCAGCTACTCCTATGCCCATGGCGGCATCAGCCTGCAGGAATGCCTCACGCCTGTGTTGGTGGTCTCTGGTGGAGCCAGCAGCGCCCCAGCTGCGGCGATCGTCGAGATCAGCTGGAAGGGGCTGCGCTGCAACCTGGAAGTGAGCGGCGGAGCGGCCGGTATGACGGCCGACCTGCGCCGCGATGCCGCTGGAGGCCCATCGGTGGCTACCACGGCCAAACCGATCGACGATGGCGGCGCCCGCCTGCTGGTGGAAGATGACGAGCTGGAAGGTGCAGTGGTGGTGGCGGTGCTGTTAAGCCCAGATGGTCGGGTGATCGCCCAGCGCCGCACCGTGGTGGGAGGCGGAGCATGAGCAGCGCCGACATCGCATCCACCAGCGAGATGGACCATCTCGATCAGCTCGGTGCCAAGGCCTTCGATGGCTTCCTGGTCCGCAAGGACCTGGTGCGTAAATACTCCCGCCAGTACCCGGTGCCCACCTACGTGGTGGAGTTCCTGTTGGGCCGCTATTGCGCCAGCACCGATCCAGCAGAGATCGAAGAAGGCCTGCAGATCGTCGAAAAGCAGCTCCAGGGCCGCACCGTGCGCACTGGAGAAGAGGAGCTGTTCAAGGCCCGCTCCCGTGATCAAGGCAGCGTCAAGATCATTGACATAGTGCGGGCCCGCCTCGACACTCGCAGCGATTCCTACGCGGCTGAGGTGCCCAGCCTCGCGATCAAGGACGCCCAGATCGACGACGAGCTAGTGCGTGCCAACGAGCGCATGCTCACCGATGGTTTCTATGCCGAGGTCACGCTCGAATACGACCCGGTGATTGCCCAGGAGCGCAACGGCCGGCCGTTCCGCATCGCCGGGCTGCGGCCAATCCAGATGTCCAACCCCAACGTGCTGGGGATCCTGGCCAAGGGCCGAGCTGCTTTCACTACAGATGAGTGGCGCGACTTCCTGATTCGCTCGATCGGCATTGAGCCAACCGCCCTCGATGAGCGGGCCAAGATGGTGGTGCTGCTGCGCATGGCTCCCTTCGTGGAGCGCAACTTCAACCTGGTCGAGCTGGGACCACGCGGCACGGGTAAGAGCCACCTGTTCCAGCAGATCTCGCCCTACTCCCACTTGATCTCAGGCGGTAAGGCCACCGTCGCCAAGATGTTCGTCAACAACGGCAGCGGCCAGCGCGGCCTGGTCTGCCAGTACGACGTGGTCTGCTTCGACGAGGTGGCCGGAGTCTCGTTCGATCAGAAGGACGGCGTCAACATCCTCAAGGGCTACATGGCCTCCGGTGAGTTCAGCCGCGGCAAGGAGAGCATCCGCGCCGAGGGCGGCATCGTGATGGTGGGCAACTTCGACGTCGATGTGGAGCAGCAGCAACGCATCGGCCACCTGCTCAGCCCCCTGCCGCGCGAGATGCGCGACGACACAGCCTTCCAGGACCGCATCCACGCCTACGCCCCGGGCTGGGATTTCCCCAAGCTCAACCCCAACGAGCACCTCACCAGCCACTTCGGCTTGGTCAGCGACTTCCTCAGCGAATGCTGGAGCAGGTTGCGTGATGGCAGCCGCCTGGCGGCCATGCAGAACCGCATCCACCTCGGTGGCGCCCTCAGCGGCCGCGACATCGAGGGTGTCAACAAGACCGTGAGCGCCCTGATCAAGCTGCTATTCCCCGATCCCGAGATGGAAATACCGGACGAGGATCTCGAATGGATCGTGCGTCTGGCGCTGGAATCACGCCGCCGCGTCAAGGAGCAGCAGAAGCGCTGCCTCAAGAGCGAGTTCCGCAACACCCACTTCAGCTACACCCTCGGCCTCGATGGGGTGGAGAAGTTCGTGGCCACCCCCGAGCTCCACAGCGATGACGCCATTGACGGCGATCCGCTGCCCCCTGGCCAGGTGTGGGCCATCAGCCCCGGCACCGGCGAAACCGGCCCCAGCCTCTACCGAATCGAGGTGGCCGTAGGGCCCGGCAGCGGCGTCAAGATCCTCAACCAGCCCGTGCCCCCTGCCTTCCGCGAGAGCACCAAGGTGGGAGAGCAGAACCTCTACTCGCGGGCGAAGAGCCTGGTGGGTGACCGCGACCCGCGCGGCCATGAGTACTCCATCCAGCTGCGCGCCATGGACAACGACCGCAGCGGCGCTGGCCTGGGTCTACCGGTGATGATCGCCCTGGTCGGTGGCTTGCTTGATCGCAACACGCGAGGCGGCACCATCGTCATTGGCTCTCTAAATCTGGGTGGCTCGGTGGAGATGATCCCCAACGCCATCGCCATTGCCGAACTGGCAGTAGAGAAGCAGGCCAAAGTGCTGCTGATGCCCGTTTCGGCCCGTAGGGCACTCAACGATCTACCCGATGACCTGTGGACCAAGATCTCGATTGAGTTCTATAAGGATCCAGAGGATGCGGTGTTTAAGGGGTTGGAGGAGTAGCGGAGAACCCTCTTCTTTCTCTTGAGCAGCTTTAGCTCCCGAAGATACTCAGCGTCTTAAGGCCTCCCGATGGGCACTCAGAAACCGCTCCTGCTCCCGACTGAACGGCCGGATCAGGTTCGCCCCCGTGATCCCCCAACACCGCAACGCCTCGCGGGCGGCGTCGTGCTCGCAGATCAGTTCACCGCCGCTGTCGAAGCTGATCCAGTGCCGGTCGAACAGTTTGTCCACATGTGGTGAAAGCAGCAAGCCATTGGCGCCGCTCAGGCGCTCCATGTTGTCGCAGTCGCGCCAGGGCTTGATGTGGCTGGCCACCAAAAACTCCTGCCGTTTCAGACCTGTCACCCGACAAGCCGGCTCCAGCTCCGCCACCCGATGGCGAAACAGGCCCTGCCCCAGCCGCGCCTTGGTGAGGGCGTCGCGCTCGGTGTTGCTTGGCACGTCACGCAGCCGTTGCATGTCGTCGAGCAAGGTCGCCGCCGCATCGCCCTCCTCCGCCAGCACCACCAGGTGCATGCGCACCGCCGCATCGGCATGCTCCTCGATCAGCTTGAGCAGCAGCTGGCCCAGCGTTTCGCTCAACCCCGCCAGATACACCCCCTGATTGCCTCGCCCGCTGCTGGTGCTGATCGGGCTGTGCCGCTCTGGCAGCAGCGGCTGGAGCAACGCAAAGAAGGGCTGCGGCACCAAGGCCTGGCGTAACGGCTGCTAGTTCACGCGCACCAGCCAGCCCTCCGGCCCCCAGTTGTCGCCCACCGCTCCGAATTCCGGTGGCTTGGCCGCCGTGACCGCCGCCGTTTCCACCAGCCCGATCTGGCTGATGCGGCCGAAGGCGTAGCTGAACACCACGTCTCCCCGCTGACAGCGGGTGAGGTTGTCGTAGCTCACATTGCGGGCGCCATTGGCATTGGCCTTGGGCGACCACACGTAGCCGCCGTCGGTTTCCTGCCGATAGGTCTGCTTGTGGTTGACCCACCAGAAGGCCATGGCTCGGCGGCGGTGCCCCTGTTGTAGCTCAGGCCCGCGGCTGGGGCTCAGTAGCGCTGCTGGTTGGGAATCACCCCCCGCACCCCACCCCGAGGCTCCTCGCAATCCCCCACCCGCCGGGGAATCAGATGCCAGTGCGCATGAAACACCGTCTGCCCCGCCGTCTCGCCTGAGTTCAATCCCCCTCTTGCGTTGAGCAAACCAGTCCAGCCGCTGATCGCGGGGTTCTCGGCGCTGAGCTGTTCCCGCCGCTGCTTCAGCAGCTCCAGCGCGGCGTTCCACTCCGGCTGGTGCAGCGCCAGTCCGTCGGCCACATGCGCCTTGGGATCACCAGGCTGTGGCCAGGCGTCACCGGATAGGCATCGGCGATGCACAGCGCCAGCTCGTTCTCCAGCAGCACCCGGCCGCTGCCCTCCAGCGCGCAGAACACACAGCCCACCTCGCGCAGGGCGTAGCTGGCCTGCAGGCCGCGGAAGTCGGTGGAATCGGTGTCGCGCTTGCCGGCATTGCAGCGGAAGCAGAGGGCCTTCAGGTTGCTGAGGTCATCGGAACCGCCGTGGTTCCACCGTTTCGCGGAAGGCTTCGCCTACGGCACGATGTGGTCCACCTCCAAGGTCTGTTGGTGTTCATGCGCCCCTGCTCCCTGGCCCAGCGTCATGCGCGGCGTCACGGCTCCTCCCCTGCGCCGCAGGGCTTGTGACGGTGTGACGATGTGACGCCGAAACATAGAGAGACCCATAGGGGAGAGAAAAAGAAAAGTGGGCCCAGCCGCTCTCCTCTTTTTTCCCTTTTTTCCCTCTCTATCTCGATCGTCACACCGTCACACCGTCACAACGACCGTCCCGTCTGGGGTTTGGTGTGACGCTCACCGTCACAGCAGTCGAGAGCGTCACGCTGCCACCCCCAGGCCAAAGCACCCCCGCACCCGCTGGGCCTCTGCCGCCGCCTTCAGTGGGGACCGATCCACCCCCACCAGCTCCCACGGCAGGCAGACACACCGGACAGGCCCCAGCACCGCGAAACGCTGCGGACTCGGGGCCGGCTCCGCTTCCTCCAGCTCCAGCAACCTGGCTCGGTGGCCCCCCTGGCTCCACTTGCTGCCGGTGAAGATGCGGCTGATCGCGGCCCCGCCATTGGCCACCAGCAGCCCGCGCTCCGGGTCTGCCTTCATGCCCAGTCGCCCCAGGGCCACAGGCGCATCGCTGCCCCCACCCCGCAGGGCCAGCTCCACCAGCTCCTGAACCGTGATCCGTCCCGTACCGGGGCGGTCGCTCTCGGGGTCCCGCCAGGGCAGTTCGTGGGCCAGCAGGTGATCCAGACACTGGCGGGCTTCCGCCAGGGGGCTGCGGTCCACCTCATCCGCTGCCGGCGCTGCCGGGTCCCAGCCAACCGAATCCAGCCACGCCAGTGCCGCATCCCCCCTCAGCTGTTCGGTGCTCTCCAGCAGGTGCGCACCCGCCAGCAGCGCCCCGTAGGTATCGCCCACACGCCCGCCGCCGCGGCCTGGCGTCAGACCCGCCAGCACCCGGCCCAGCGTCTTGGTGTTCGCCAGCAGCACCGGCAGATGGGTCACCGTCCGCCGGATCAGTGCTTTCCCCGTCGCCAGGGTCAGCAGCTCTGCCCGTTCCGCTGCCAGCTGCTGCCAGTCCGCTTCCGGCAGCTGGTGGCGGCCGATCACAGCAATCCGGCTCAGGTCCGCCGGGTTGCTGATCGGTGCATTGATCCCCGCGAGGGCGATCGAAACCCGCAGGCAGAACTCCAGAGGCTCCCCGCCGGGGGTGCCCTTCACCATCGGTTGCCCGTCATAGGCCAACCGAACCAGCCGCAGCTGCTGCTCCCGCCGGTTCCCGTCCGCTTGTTCGCTCTCATCCACCAGCACCGGCAGCACGTCCTGCCGGATGCTCTGCCGGATGCCTGCCTCCGTCGATCCGCTGCAGACGATGCCCAGCCCCGCCTGCAGGGGCCGGATTACGTTGTCGGCCGTGTCGCTCTTGCCGGTCCCGAAACCGCTTGTGATCTGCAGACCCGGCCGCTTCCGCAATGCCCCGCCCACATTGCTCAGCACAATCCAGCCGGCCAGCAGCAGGTGATCATTGGGCCCGCTCCAGCCCATGCGCTCGATCAGCCGCAGGATCTGCACCCCTTGCTGATCGCTCAGCGGTGCAGCGGCGGAGTCGATCGCCAGGGCCGGCAGCCGCGGGTAGTGGTGACGGCTCTCCAGCTCTGCCAGGGCCATCTTCACCCCGTCAACCTCCAGCCGGTCCCCTAGGAGTTCGCTGAAAAACCCGGCCCCCTCTGCCAGAATTGGGCAGCTGCCCATTCGTTGATGCGAGGCCAACAGGAGCGCAGTAGCTCTTTGTTCTCCTACGTCTCGATCGAGGAGCGGATCCCGACCAGCCATCCGCTC
>JAPLIB010000033.1 GCA_026389335.1 Cyanobacteriota bacterium
CCGGAACCCCGTTCCGGCCACGTTCGAGCTTTTTGCAAAGCCCGGCCACTTCGACCGCACCCTGGCCAAAGGTCCCAAAACCACCACCTGGGTTTGGAACCTCCACGCCAACGCTCACGATTTCGACAGCCACACGAGTGACCTCGAAGAGGTCTCTCGCAAGATCTTCTCAGCTCACTTCGGCCATTTGGCCGTCATTTTCGTCTGGCTCAGCGGCGCCTTCTTCCATGGAGCCCGCTTCTCCAACTTCACTGGTTGGTTGGCCGATCCCCTGCACGTCAAGCCCAGTGCCCAGGTGGTCTGGCCAATTTTCGGCCAGGAAATCCTTAATGGCGATGTGGGTGCCGGCTTCCACGGCATTCAGATCACCTCCGGCCTCTTCCATGTCTGGAGGGCCTGGGGCATCACCAATGAGACGCAGTTGATGGCTTTGGCCATCGGTGCTCTGGTGATGGCCGGCCTGATGCTCAATGCAGGCGTCTTCCATTACCACAAAGCAGCACCCAAGCTGGAGTGGTTCCAGAACGTTGAGTCGATGCTCAACCACCATCTGGCCGGTCTGCTGGGCCTGGGTTCCCTGTCCTGGACAGGCCACCTTCTGCATGTGTCCCTGCCCACCACCCAGTTGATGGATGCCATCGACGCCGGCAAGCCGCTGGTGCTCAACGGCAAGACCATCGCTTCGGTGGCGGACATCCCCCTGCCCCACGAGTTCCTCAACCAGGATCTGCTGGCCCAGCTTTACCCCGGCTCACCTTCAAGGGTGGGCTGAATCCTGTCACCGGCAGTCTCTGGATGACCGACATTGCGCATCACCATCTGGCGATTGCGGTGTTGTTCATCGTGGCCGGTCACATGTACCGGACCAACTGGGGTATCGGTCACAGCATCAAGGAGATTCTTGAGGGTCAGAAGGGCGATCCCCTGCTGTTCCCTGCTCCTAAAGGTCATGACGGACTCTTCGAGTTCATGACCACCTCGTGGCACGCCCAATTGGCAGTGAACCTGGCAATGCTTGGTTCACTGACGATCATCGTGGCTCACCACATGTATGCGATGCCGCCGTATCCCTACATCGGCATTGACTATGCAACCCAGCTGTCGCTGTTCACCCACCACACCTGGATCGGTGGCTTCCTGATCGTCGGTGCCGGCGCCCACGCCGCCATCGCCATGATCCGCGACTACGACCCCGCCAAGCACATCGATAACGTGCTGGATCGGGTGCTCAAGGCTCGCGATGCCCTGATCAGCCACCTCAACTGGGTGTGCATCTGGCTGGGCTTCCACAGCTTCGGTCTTTACATCCACAACGACACGATGCGTGCCCTGGGCCGTCCCCAGGACATGTTCAGTGACACTGCGATCCAGTTGAAGCCGATTTTTGCTCAATGGATCCAGGGTCTGCACGCCGCTGCCGCCGGCACCACCGCTCCCAACGCCCTTGCCGGTGTGAGTGAGGTGTTCAACGGTGCCGTTGTTGCCGTTGGTGGCAAGGTGGCCGCCGGTCCGATCCCGCTGGGAACGGCCGATTTCATGGTCCACCACATTCACGCCTTCACGATCCACGTCACCGTGCTGATCCTGCTGAAGGGCGTTCTCTATAGCCGTAGCTCCCGCCTCGTTCCCGACAAGGCGAATCTGGGCTTCCGCTTCCCCTGCGACGGCCCCGGCCGTGGCGGTACCTGTCAGGTGTCGGCTTGGGACCACGTGTTCCTCGGCCTGTTCTGGATGTACAACTCCCTGTCGATCGTCATCTTCCACTTCAGCTGGAAAATGCAGAGCGACGTGTGGGGCACCGTCAATGCCGACGGCACCGTCCAGCACATCACCAATGGCAACTTTGCGCAGAGCGCCATCACCATCAATGGTTGGCTGCGTGATTTCCTCTGGGCTCAGGCCGCACAAGTGATCAACAGCTACGGCTCGAGCTCCAGTGCGTACGGTCTGATGTTCCTTGGTGCCCACTTTGTCTGGGCCTTCAGCCTCATGTTCCTCTTCAGTGGCCGCGGCTACTGGCAGGAGCTGATTGAGTCCATCGTCTGGGCTCACAACAAGCTGAGGGTTGCTCCCGCCATCCAACCGCGGGCGCTCTCCATCACCCAGGGCCGTGCGGTCGGTGTCGCTCACTATCTGCTGGGCGGTATCGCAACGACCTGGTCCTTCTTCCTGGCCCGCATGATTGCGGTCGGCTGACCTCCACCTGACCTTTCCCAATGGCAACGAAATTTCCTTCGTTCAGCCAGGGTCTGGCACAGGACCCGACAACCCGCCGTATTTGGTACGGCATCGCCACGGCTCACGACTTCGAGAGCCATGACGGAATGACGGAGGAGCGGCTTTACCAAAAGCTGTTCTCCACCCACTTCGGTCACCTGGCGATCATCGGCCTCTGGGTTTCGGGCAACCTGTTCCATATCGCCTGGCAGGGCAACTTCGAGCAGTGGGTCGCCGATCCCCTGCATGTTCGTCCCATCGCTCACGCGATCTGGGATCCCCACTTCGGCCAAGGCGCCATCACCGCCTTCACCCAGGCGGGCGCTTCCTCTCCGGTGAACATCGCTTATTCCGGTCTGTACCACTGGTGGTACACGATCGGCATGACGACCAACGCCGAGCTGTATCAGGGTTCCATCTTCATGATGATCCTGTCGGCCTGGGCTCTGTTTGCCGGTTGGCTCCACCTTCAGCCCAAGTTCCTGCCTTCCCTGGCCTGGTTCAAAAACGCTGAATCCCGCCTCAACCACCACCTCGCCGTTCTGTTCGGCTTCAGCTCGATTGCCTGGACTGGTCACCTGGTTCACGTTGCGATTCCTGAATCCCGTGGTGTGCATGTCGGTTGGGACAACTTCCTCTCGGTGGCTCCCCACCCCGCAGGTCTGGCTCCCTTCTTCACCGGCAACTGGGGCGTCTATGCCCAGAACCCCGACACGGCCAGTCAGCTGTTCGGCACCTCAACCGGTGCAGGTACGGCGATCCTTACCTTCGTTGGTGGCTTCCATCCCCAGACCGAATCTCTCTGGCTCACGGACATTGCCCATCACCACCTGGCGATTGGTTGTCTGTTTGTGATCGCTGGTCACATGTACCGGACCAACTTCGGTATCGGCCACTCGATTCGCGAGATTCTTGAAGCCCACAACCCCCCCAAGGGCACGGCACTCCTTTCGGAGGTGCTCTCGGCGCTGGCCACAAGGGCCTCTACGACACCATCAACAACTCCCTGCACTTCCAGCTGGGTCTTGCTCTGGCGTCCCTCGGGGTGGTCACAAGCCTGGTGGCGCAGCATATGTATGCGCTGCCGTCCTACGCGTTCATCGCGAAGGACTACACAACGCAGGCTGCGCTGTATACCCACCACCAGTACATCGCCATCTTCTTGATGTGCGGTGCCTTCGCTCACGGTGCGATCTTCTTCATCCGCGACTACGACCCCGAGGCCAACAAGGACAACGTCCTGGCCAGAATGCTTGATCACAAGGAAGCCATCATCAGCCATCTCAGCTGGGTTTCCCTGTTCCTCGGCTTCCACACTCTGGGTCTGTATGTCCACAACGACGTTGTCGTTGCTTTCGGAACGCCCGAGAAGCAGATCCTGGTGGAGCCAGTGTTTGCCCAGTTCGTCCAGGCCGCCAGTGGCAAGGCCCTGTACGGCATGGATGTGTTCCTCTCCAACCCCAACAGCCTGGTCAGTAATGCACCTGGCCTCGGTGCCGTCTGGCTCCCCGGTTGGCTGGATTCGCTCAACGCCGGCAACAACTCCCTGTTCCTCCAGATCGGTCCTGGTGACTTCCTGGTGCACCACGCCATTGCGCTTGGTCTCCACACCACCACCTTGATTCTGGTGAAGGGTGCCCTTGATGCTCGTGGTTCGAAGCTGATGCCCGATAAAAAGGACTTCGGTTATTCGTTCCCTTGCGACGGCCCCGGCCGTGGCGGCACTTGTGACATCTCTGCCTGGGACTCTTTCTATCTGGCTCTCTTCTGGGCGCTCAATACGGTGGCCTGGGTCACCTTCTATTGGCACTGGAAGCACCTAGCCATCTGGCAGGGCAACGTCGCTCAGTTCAACGAATCCAGCACCTACTTGATGGGCTGGTTCCGCGACTACCTCTGGCTCAACAGCTCACAGCTGATCAACGGGTACAACCCGTTCGGCTCGAACAACCTGGCCGTCTGGTCCTGGATGTTCCTGTTCGGCCACCTGGTCTGGGCAACCGGCTTCATGTTCTTGATCTCCTGGCGGGGTTACTGGCAGGAACTGATTGAGACCATTGTCTGGGCGCACCAGCGCACCCCGCTGGCGAACCTTGTCGGCTGGCGTGACAAGCCCGTTGCTCTCTCGATCGTTCAGGCTCGCGTGGTCGGTCTAGCTCACTTCACTGTGGGCTTCATCCTGACCTACGCTGCTTTCCTGATCGCTTCCACCTCCGGCAAGTTCGGCTGATCTTCAGCTCTTGCTTGTCCTCTCGAGGGACGTTTAAAACCCCCGGCCCGGTGCCGGGGGTTTTTTGTGGAGTTCATGGATCGGAGTGCCTTGGGAGTGCGATGCCTGCCGTTTTGGTGGTGGCGGTGGGATCGTGTAACTGTTCAATGGGCGGGGATGAAAGCCGGAATTTCTTGCACTGTATTTTGACTTCGGCTTGTTATCAGGGATTTCACTTTGGCCAGGAAGGTTTCTGGCGGCTATGAGCAGCCTGTTTCCCGTCTCGTAGGAGCAGTTCAGAGCGGATGGGGCAGTGCCCTTGGATTGCTCAACCGCTACATTCGGCTCTCGAATAGATGTTGGCTTCTTGTATTACGGCCAAGGGGCCAGTGCGATTGAAGGCGGCCATGCCTCTCGCAACAATCGGGCTGATGCCTGTGATACCAGCTGAACTGCTCAGCTGCATCACTTCTGTTCTTTTGCCCAGGCCTGCAACACCCACCTCAGGCCCATAAAAAAGCCCCACGAATGTGGGGCTTAGGGACGATCGATCTGATCTGTAGCGCTCAACGCAAAGTGATCAGTTGACGCTCCAGACGCCACCGGCGATGTTCACCAGTGGCGCAACCAGGGCCGTGCTGCAAAGGAACCAGGCGAAGGCGGCACCACCGCAGCCACCGAGCCAGAAGCCGCTGGCAAACTCGGCCCAGCCGGCCTTGGTGAACAGATCAGCGGGAGGATTGTCGATGGTGGCGTCTGGGGGCTGGACGTTGGGGCCATTTCCGGCCGTGCCATAGATCGAGAGGCACACCGTGAGGATCGACACCAGACCGATGGTGGCCAGCAGGCCGGCGGTGCTGGAGTATTCCGTGGCGCGCAGCGGACCGGTGATGGCAAAGGGGCCGTAGAGAAAGAAGCCATGGGCCATGCCCACTTCCAGTCCCCGACGGTTGGGCGAGAGGGATGGCCTGTAGGCGGGTAGAGCGTTCAGGAACGCCCGGGTGAAATAGCTGCTGTTGACGGGGGTCGCCAGGTTGCCGACGCAGGGGTCGGCCACGGGGGTCACGGTCATGGGGCGCTCTTGGGCTCGGTAGGGGGCTCGGTGAGGGTTCGGGGCTGCGGACAGATCAGTCGCGCGCTTCGATCACGTTGAACAGCAGGGCCATGGCAACAGCTGGGCCGAGGATCCCCACCAGGGGAACAAGCACGGATGGGAGCCAGGCGGCCGCAAATTCTCCAGTCATGGCATTGGCCACGTACAACCGCCGGTACTGTAAGGAGACCCCTCAGCCCCACTCTCACCGCTTGGATTGGGTGACATAAAAGTTCAGCAGAACTCGCCTGCTCTGCGCGCTGTCCACGCCCATGAATCCCTCTCTTCTCGGTGTCCTTGCCGCCATTGTTCTGTCCGGTCTGTGGCTGACAACCCGTCGGCGACCGCAGCCGTTTCTGCGCTCGGGCGACACCCGTGCCGTAGCGGCCCTCAACCGCGCCCAGATTGCCTTGGTGACGGTTCGGGACTCGTGCCAACCGTTCTCTCAGGACGCGGAGGAGGTGGGATCGGAGCGAGAGATCCCCTGCCAGTCCAGTGCTGTTGCCCTGGCATCCGTGCCGCTGCCGCCCGTCGGTGCCGTGCGCCATCGGCTGGCCCTGCTGCGCCAGCTGGATGGTTGGTCGCGGGGCAGCGCCGCCGAGCGCCGCCAGGCCATGGCCCTGGCCCGGTCCTGGGGCCATCCCTCCGCCCTGCCACTGCTGCGCCGTGGTCTCAGGGATCCTGATCCGCTGGTGATGGCTGAGGCCGCCGCTGCGATGCAGGCTTTCCGCGGCCGCAGTCAGGGCACGACGTCCCAGGTCAGATCCCTCCGCAGCCAGCTTCAGGCCTCCGACTCCGATCCCAGTGGCCGACCCCGCAAGGTGCTGCGCACGCGGTAGATCGGCCGTCCCTGGCTCTCGTGGTACGTGCGCATCTGCAGTTCCGCCAGCAGGCCGAAGCTGAACAGCTGGACCCCACTCAGGATCGCCAGCACCGCCATCAACAGCAGCGGGCGGTTGCCGATGTCCATACCCAGCATCAGCTTTTCGCCCACCAGCCAGAGCGCCAGCCCCAGTCCCATGCCCAGGCTCACCAGGCCGGCAAAGCCGAAGACATGCATGGGCCGGGTCAGGAACCGCTTCATGAACCACACGGTCAGCAGGTCCATCAGCACCCGGAAGGTGCGATCAAGGCCGTATTTGCTTTGGCCGAAGCGGCGTGGATGATGGTTGACCCGCACCTCGCCGATGCGGGCGCCCTCGATGAAGGCCAGGGCGGGCAGGAAGCGGTGCAGTTCGCCGTAGAGGTTCATGTCGGCCACCACCTCGCGGCGGTAGGCCTTGAGCGAGCAGCCGTAGTCGTGCAGTTTCACCCCGGTGACCCGGGCGATCAGCCGGTTGGCCAGCAGCGATGGCAGCAGGCGGCTGATGGTGTTGTCCTGGCGCTGATGGCGCCAACCACTCACCAGATCAAGTTCGTTCTGCTCCAGCTGGTTCAGCAGCAGGGGGATGTCGGCTGGATCGTTTTGCAGATCGCCATCGAGGGTCACCAGGATCTCGCCACGGCTGGCATCGAATCCGGCCGCCATCGCGGCGGTCTGGCCGTAGTTGCGCCGCAGCAGCACGGCCACCAGTTCCGGCGTACGGTGCGCCAGCTCCTGCAGCAGGGCGGGGGTGCCGTCGCGGGAGCCGTCGTCGACGAGCACGATTTCGAAACTGCGGGCGAGGGGCTTGAGGGCCGCCAGCAGCTGTTCGAGCAGGTGGGGGAGGCTGCCTTCCTCGTTGTAGAGCGGTACGACCACCGACAGACTGGGACGGCCGGACTCCGCCATGGTCGGTTGGTGCACAGGGCCCCTGAACTTAGGGGGGCAGGGGGCTGCCGTCGTGGCTGTGCATCACCCGTCCGGCGCCGCGCAGCTCCTGGCGGTAATGGCTGGCCACCGGATCCTGGTTCTGGGGGTTGAGGTCATCGATACCCAGGCCATTGCGGCCATGCTCTCGACCGGAACTGTGCAGGTAGCGCCCTCCGCCCAGGTGCAGGCCCACGTGGGTGCAACGCTGCGATGTGCCGAAGAAGATCAGATCCCCGGCTTCCAGCAGGCTGGTCATCCCTGGCCGCACCGCCACGGGCCGGCAGAAGCGTTCCTGCAGATAGGCGTCGCGCGGCAGCCAGATGCCCGCCGCCGCGAAGCTGGTCTGAATCAGGCCCGAGCAGTCGAAATCAGGCCCGAGGCTGCCGCCCCACAGATAGACATTCGGCTGGATCCTTGCCGCCTGGGCAAAGTTCAGCACCTGCACCAGCCTTGGGGCGATGGTGGCTCGCTGCAGCCGCGGCAGCTGGGCCGGTGTGGCTGGCCGGCCCTGGCTGCTCAGTTCCGAGCACTCCAGCCAGCAGGGGTAGCCGTCCTCCAGCAGCCTTACCCGCAGCCGGCCGCTGATTGCCGGTTCCAGCACCCGCAACCGCCGGCCGGCGGCCACCTGGGTGGCGAGGCCAGGGCCCTGAGGCCGGCTGTAGGCATCGAGGGGATGCTGCAGTTGCCAGAGGCTGCCGGGCAGGAAGGCCTCTGCTCCGCTGCCGGTGCCTAGTCTCGCCATCATTCGTATCTGGGGTGATGGCGTTCTACAACCCGGATCCGTCGATGGGCCAGACCCTGCGGTCTCTGGTGGCTGCGCTGGAGAGCGGTGGCCGGCTGGGTTTGTCTCAGCAGCTCTCGATCACCTGGGTGCGCTATCCCGCTTCCCTGGTGCAGCGGGCTGCCAATCTTGACGCCAGCGGCTTCATGGCTCTGCCGGCGCGCGGTGCCAGCTGGGGGGGCGAGCGCCAGCGTTATCCCGCCAGTGTGGTCAAGCTGGTGTACCTGATCGCGGCCGAAGCCTGGTTGCAGCGTCAGTTGCTTGAGGACGGCGAGGAACTGCGCCGCGCCCTGGCGGACATGATCCGTGATTCAAGCAATGACGCCACCGGACTGCTGCTGGACTTGCTCAGTGGCACCACCAGCGGTCCGTCCCTGCCGCCGGAGCGTTTCGGGCCCTGGGTGCGCCAGCGGCAGCTGGTCAATGGTTGGCTGACCGATCTGGGCTGGCCCGAGCTGGAGGGCTGCAATGCCTGCCAGAAGACCTGGGGCGATGGTCCCTATGGGCGCGAGCGGGATTTCTACGGCCCGCAGCTGGACAATCGCAACTGCCTCAGCACCGAGGCCACCGCCAGGCTGCTGCACACCGTGATCGCCGGCGCCATGGTGTCGCCGCCCGCCTCGGCGCGCATGCAGGACCTGCTCAGCCGCTCGTTGGATCCGGAGCAACGGGCCGCCGATCCGGAGAACCAGGTGGATGGCTTTCTCGGGGCTGGCTTGCCCCTTGAGGCCCGGCTTTGGAGCAAGGCCGGTTGGATGAGCCAGGCGCGCCATGATGCGGCCTATGTGGAGGTGGATGGAGCTGATCCCTTCCTGCTGGTGGTGTTCAGCGAGGGGAAGCAGGCGGCCGGCGATGAGGAGCTTTTGCCGTCGATCGCCGCTCGCTTGTTGCAGGCCTGCCGCCAGAGCTAGCTGAGCCCAGCGGGCCGCTGCGGCCACATCAACGGCATCCTGATCTGACAGCACAGGCGCTCCTGCCTCTGTCCACCCAGCTTCAAGCAATCCCAAGAGATGAACGAGCGGAGCAGGCTTGGCTCCTCTGCTTAGCGGTCGCATTTAAGCAAGAGGGGCCCCTTGCCCGGTGACGGGGCTGCCGCTGGCCTGGTTTCGGCTCGCTCTTGTGGCCCATCACACGATCGCAGCGGGGCAGGGTGGCTGGCCGCAGGGGCTGGTTCGCGTGGGATTCGGGTTTGGCACAAAGCCAGCTGGTTCAAGCCCGGGTGGCGGCTTGAACCAGCTGGTGTGGACCAGGCGGTGTGGACCATGCACAAGAAACCGACCCAGGAGCTGGATCGGTTACTGAGCTGGACGGGAATCGTCCGGGAACGGAGAGGGAGGGATTCGAACCCTCGACAGAAGTTACCTCCTGTAACTCCTTAGCAGGGAGCCGCTTTCAACCACTCAGCCACCTCTCCAGTGGCTCGCTGAGCTTACCTGACCACCCCGCACCCCGGGGACAATTGGCGGGGGCCGGAGCACTGGTCCACGCCTCCTGGTCCACCGCCCGTGGGCTCAGTCGCCGCGGAAGATCCTTTGCACCCTGCGGCTGTCAACGTTCACCAGCAGGTCGTACGGAATCGTGCCGGCGCGCTCGGCTGCCTCTTCGGGGCGCAGCACCTGGCCCTCGTGGGCGCCGAAGATCAACACGTCGTCGCCGACGCAGGCCTCAGGTAGGAGCGAGAGATCGACGGCCATCGAATCCATGGACACCCGACCGAGCACCCGCGCCCGCTGGCCCTGGATCATCACTTCGCCGCAGTTGGAGAAGCTCCAGGGCACACCGTCGTTGTAGCCGGCGGCAACGATGCCGATCCGCTGCTGCGCAGCTTCCACCTGATAGGTGCCGTTGTAGCCCACCCGCTGGCCGCGTTGCAGGCTGCTCACCTGCACCAGCCGGCTGAGGAAGGCCACAGCCAGCTCCAGTTCGATCGCTGCGGCCACGGCCGGCGAGGGATAGAGGCCGTAGAGGCCGAGGCCGAGGCGCACCATGTCGAAGCGGGCGGCGGCGAAGCGCACGGCGCCGGAGGTGGCGGCGGCATGCACCACCAAGGGCTCGTCACTTTCGGCGCGGATCGCGGCGACCGCCGCTTCAAAGCGGCGCAGTTGTTCCTGGGTGTAGGCATCGGCGGCAGGATCATCGGCGCTCGATAGGTGGGTCATGACCCCGCTGAGCCGCACCACCCCGGAAGCCCGCAGCAAGCGGGCCACACCGAGGGCCTCTTCAGGCGCCACCCCGACCCGCCCCATGCCGCTGTCAATCTCAAGATGGACATCCAGACTCGCCTCCATCGTGCGCAGGGTTTCCACCAGCACCTGGGCGAAGGCCAGGGAGTAGACGACCGGGGTCAGGCGCCAGCGCACGGCCTTGTCGACTTCGTCGCTGTCCATCAACAGCACCAGCACCGGCCGATGCACCCCCGCCCGCCGCAGGGCGGCCCCTTCATCGGCGGCCGAAACGCCGATCCAGTCGACACCGCTCTCCTGCAGGGCCAGGGCGAGGCGGGCCAGCTCGGTGCCGTAGGCCCAGGCCTTGAGCACGGCCAGGATGGCCACCCGGGGTCCGCAGACGGTGCGGAAGCGGGCGATGTTGCCTTGCACGGCATTGAGATCCACCAGGAAGCGGCGCGGCGCCATCGATTCCCAGATGGCGCCGGCGGCGCTCGCCAGCTCCTGGCGGGCGGCACCCTTGAGCAGCACGGTGTCGCCGGGCTGGGTGAGGCGGCGCATGGCCTGCCTCAGGGCGGTGGTGTCGGCGAGTTCGATCACCGGGGCCTCCGGCCGAGCCGCCCGCCAGGCCGCGGCGGTGTGGCCCTGGGCGGGATGGGGCAGCAGCAGCAGATGGCTGAAGCCCTGGTCCGCTGCCAGTTGGCCGATCAGGGCGTGCTCATGGGCTTCGCTGCCACCCAGCTCCCCCATGCCGCCGAACACGAACAGCCGCCGTCCTTGCTCCTGGCTGGAGCTCACCGTTTCCAGCGCGGCCTGGACGGAGATTGGATCGTCGCTGGCACTGTCGTTGACGATCGTGATGCCATCCGGGGTGCGCCAGGTCTCCATGCGGGTGGGGCCGAAGTTGTAGTCCTGCAGCACGGCCACGATGTCGTCGACGCTGACGCCCAGTTGCAGTCCGGCGGTCATGGCGATCAGCAGATCCTCCACCAGGGGAGCGGAACGGGTGCGCACCCGCAGTTGCACGGGCTGGCCGCTGATGTCGAGGCTGAGCAGCAGGCCGGCGCCATGGGGTTTCTGCGCGATCAGGCGGGGCTCGCTTTGACCCGTCTGCAGGCGACGGCAGGGCAGTGGACTGGCGTCCAGCAGGGGCTCGGCGGGGGCGAGCAGCCAGTTCTGGGGTGGTAGATCCCGGAACAGGCGCATCTTTTCGCGGGCGGTGACCTCACGGCTGCCAAAGCTGCCCAGGTGGGCCAGGCCCACGTTCACCAGCACGCCGAAGTCGGGCTGCAGGATCCTGGCGATGCGCTCCATTTCGCCGGGGGCCGACACTCCCGCTTCGAACACTCCCAGCTCCGTGCCGGCGGGGGCGGCGAGCACGGCCAGCGGTACCCCCACCTGGCTGTTCCAGCTGCCGGGGCTGGCGGCCACGCGGTAACGCCGGGCCAGCAGGGCCGTCAGCGCGCCCTTGACGACCGTCTTGCCGTTGCTGCCCGTGATCGCCACCACCTGGTGGATGTGCTGGCGGCGATACCAGGCCGCCAGCTGCTGCAGGGCCTCGAGCGGGTCGTCGACTTCGATTCGGGGGAGATCCGCGATCGGGGGCCAGGTTGCTGAGCCGGAAGCCGCGGCGGCCGGCCAGCTCCGCTGCACCACCACCAGGCTGGCCCCCGCCGCGAGCGCGGCCGCCACGAAATCATGGCCATCACGGCTGCGGCCACTCAGTGCGAAGAAGGCATCGCCCGCCTGAACGCGCCGCGAATCGATCGCCACCGCCCGGATCGGCTCGGCAGCTGGCTGGCCGTGGAGCTGGCCTGCCAGCAGGCCGGCCAGCGTGCGGGGATCGGGAAGGGCCATCGGAGCTGGAGGCTAGCCAGTTGCCCTGCGGCCAAGGGTGGTCGTGCTGGACACCGATGGGATGGCCAGCTGTCGTTAACCTTTAAGGACCTTCGGGAGGTGGCATGGGCCACGTTCTCGTGCTGAACGCGTCCTACGAACCGCTCAACATCACCACCTGGCGGCGGGCAATGGTGATGGTGCTCAAGGGCAAGGCCGAGGGCCTGGAGCATGATCCCAGCCACCGGATCCGGCCAGATCACCTGCTCCCCACCGTGATCCGCCTGCACCAGTTCGTGCGAGTCCCTTACCGCCAGATGCCCCTGACCCGTCGCAATGTCTTCCAGCGCGACGGCCATCTCTGCCAATACTGCGGCTTCAGTGGGGAACCGCTCTCGATCGATCATGTCGTGCCCAGGAGCCGCGGCGGCGCCGACATCTGGGAGAACGTCACCACCGCCTGTCTGCCCTGCAATGTGCGCAAAGGCAATCGCACCCCCCGGGAGGCCGGCATGCCCCTGCGTCGGGAGCCACGCCGCCCTCCCACCAGCCTCAACTTCGAAACAATCCGCCGCATCCATGCCGGCCCGAATCGCGAGTGGGCCAAATATGTGATCGGGGGCCTGAACGCGATGGGGGAACGTTGATCCTGCTTCCTGCCCCAGCGTTCAGCCGTTGGCGCCGCTGGCCTGGCTGGCCAGCTCCTGCAGCTGGCGGCTCTGTTCGGCGGCGATGCAGGCTTCGATGACATCTTCGAGCTGGCCGTTGAGCACGGGCTCGAGTGAGAAGTTCTGGCCGAGCCGATGGTCGGTCACGCGGCTGTCTTTGGCGTTGTAGGTGCGGATTTTTTCACTGCGATCGCCGCTGCCCACCTGGGAGCGGCGCACATCCCGTTCCCGGGCGTTGGCTTCGGCCAATTGCCGCTCGTAGAGCTTGGCTCGCAGGATTTCCATCGCCCGTTCGCGGTTCTGCAGTTGGGAACGTTCCTGGGTGCAGAACACGCGGATGCCGGTGGGTTTGTGCAGCAGGTCGACGGCGGTTTCCACTTTATTGACGTTCTGACCGCCGGCGCCACCGGAGCGGGCGGTGCTGATCTCCAGATCGCCCGGATCGATCTGCACTTCCACCGGATCGGCCTCGGGCATCACCGCCACCGTGGCAGTGGAGGTGTGCACCCGGCCCTGGGATTCGGTGGCCGGCACCCGCTGGACGCGATGCACGCCCGCCTCAAACTTCAGCTGGCTGTAGACGCCATCGCCCCGGATCGAAAGAATCAATTCCTTGTAGCCGCCAAGGTCGGCTTCGGAGGCGCTGACCGGTTGCACCTGCCAGCCACGGCCCTGGGCATAGCGTTCGTACATGCGGGCCAGATCCCCGGCCCAGAGACTGGCCTCATCGCCACCGGCACCGGCGCGGATCTCCAGCATGATGCTGCGCTCATCGCGGGGGTCCGTAGGCAACAGGGCCAAAGTGAGGCGCTGCAGCAGCACGTTGATCCGTTGCTCGAGCGACTCGAGATCACTGACGGCCAGCTCCACCAGTTCCGCCATGGCCGGATCATCCCGGTGCTCCTTGACCAGGATGCGGCTTTCCAGCTGCTCTTGTTGCAGCTTGCGCAGCTGCTGGTGGTCGAGCACCAGGGGTTCGAGCCGGGCCCGTTCCCGGGCGATCGACTGCAGCCGGGGCGGATCGGCTGCCACTGCCGGATCAGCGAGCTGCCGTTCCAGCGTCTCGAAGGTGTGACAGGCCCTTTCCAGGCGTTCGCTGAGCAGGGCAGGGTCCATGGCGAATGGCGTCCGGAAGGCGCCGTAACGGCAGGCGAAGAGGCGCGGGATACTTCAAAACAAAAGCCGGATGCCCTGGGACATCCGGCTCGCTGCCAGGTCTGGATGCGGCCGGCCAAGAGCCAGCTGAAGCGCCTCAGTCCTGGGGAACAGGCGTGCTCCGGAGGTCAGCCGGCGCTGGTTGCCACTGTTTCGTCAGCATTGTCACCAGCAGTGGCGACGGTTTCGGCCGCTGGGACGGCTGGTTTCTGGGCAGCGGTGGCGGAGTCGAGGCCAGCCATGCCGTACTTGCGCATGAAGCGATCCACGCGTCCCTCAGTGTCCAGGATTTTCTGGGTACCGGTGTAGAAGGGGTGGTTGCCGCTCCACACGTCGACGTGGAGCTCGGGACTGGTGGAGCCGGTGGTCATCACCACCTCCCCATTGCAGATCACCTTGGCATCGGGATACCAGGTGGGATGGATGTCGGCCTTGGGCATGACGGGTGAAGCGGTCGGAGACGGGTACGGAGCTGGAATCAGCGCTTGGAGAACTGGGGCGCCTTGCGGGCTTTCTTGAGGCCGTACTTGCGGCGCTCCTTGGCCCGGGGATCGCGGCTGAGATGGCCTTCCACCTTGAGTGGCTTGCGATTATCGGGGGAGAGATCGCACAGGGCACGGGCCGCACCTTGCTTGATGGCATCAGCCTGGCCAGTGAGGCCGCCGCCGCGCACATTCACCAGCAGGTCGTACTGGCCTTCGAGGCCGAGCGTCTGCAGGGGAGCCTTCACCGCCGCCAGGTAGACGGGGTTGTAGTTGAGATAGTTGTCGCCAGGGCGGCCATTGATGGTGACAGTGCCACTACCGGGCACAACCCGCACGCGGGCCACGGCCGTTTTGCGGCGGCCGGTTCCCCAGTAGACGACGCGGTTGGAAGAGCTGGTCATTTGGTGGCGGCGGCGGTGGTGGCGGGATCGAGGGCGAGGATCTGGGGCTGCTGGGCGGCATGGGGATGCTCAGCGCCCTTGTAGACCTTCAGCTTGCGAAACAACTGGCGCCCGAGGGCGTTGTGGGGAAGCATGCCCTTGATGGCCACTTCGACGATGCGCTCAGGCAGACGTCCCTGCAGGTGGGCGAAGGTTTCGGTCTTCATGCCACCGGGACGGCCGGAATGGCGGCGATAGAGCTTCTGGGTGGGCTTGTTGCCGCTGATCCGGATCTTGTCGGCGTTGATCACCACGACAAAGTCGCCGGTATCTAGATGGGGGGTGTAGGTGGGCTTGTTCTTGCCACGCAGCACCTGGGCCACCTCACTGGCCAGCCGGCCGAGGGTCTGATCCGTCGCGTCGACCAGATACCACTGGCGGTCGAGTGTGTCGAGGGAAGGCAGGGTTGTCTTGTTCATTGCGCCTGATGGGCACCGGCTGACCGGCTTGGAAGACCACCACATCCGTGCTGTACGGCGGATGGCGTGGGCTGGAGTGAACCTACCGCGCCGACGTTCAGGTCCCGGCAGCAGGGCGGATGCCAGGCTGAGGTAACAAAGCGATGGGTTGGCAGAACAACAGCGCCAGCCTCGAATCGGCCCGATCTAAGCAGGTGTCAATGACACCGGGGAGACTTCCAGAGATCCGGGTTCGCTCAGCGCTGCGTTCGCAGGGACACTGATCGATTCCGGTGCTGGAGGTGGATCGGACGATTTCAGCTGAAACCGCGGTTGGCAATCATACCAGGCGGCTTCTGGGAACATGGGTTCCGGGTAGCCCACCCGCAGCAGGCAGAGGCCCTGGGGAGGCGCGGCCTCCCGCACTTCTGACCGTGCCTGGGTGCGCCAGCGCTGTTCGAAGGCCGCCACGCTGAGGCTCCCTTCCCCTACGGCCACCAGCTGGCCCATGACCAGTCGCACCATGCCGTAGAGGAAGCCGCTGGCCTGGAGTTCCACCGTGATCAGATCGCCCTGGCGCTCCAGGCTCACCGCCTGCATCGTGGTGCGGGCATGGGCGCGACGGCTGCCGGCCCGCTGGAAGGCCGCGAAATTGTGCTCCCCCACCAGGGTGTTCAGGGCGGCGTCCATGGCCCGTTCGTCGAGGCGAAGCCGGTAGCGATGCCAGCTCCAGGCGCTGAGAAACAGGTTGGGGCTGCGGCCGTTGTGGATCGTGTAGCGGTAGCGCCGGTAGCGAGCGGAGAAGCAGGCGTGCCACTCACTCGGCACTTCGCGGGCCGCCCGCACCCGAATCGTGGCGGGCAAGCGGCCATTGAGGGCTTTGGCCCAGCGCTCGGCTGGAATCGGACCGGCGGCATCAAAGTGAACCACCTGCGCGGCGGCATGGACGCCGCTGTCGGTGCGGCCAGCGGCCACGCTGCGGATCGGGCGCTGCGGATCCAGGGCGCCGATCGCGGACTCCAACACCTCCTGGACACTGATCTGATGCGGTTGGCGCTGCCAACCGTGATAAGCCGAACCCTCGTACTGGAGGCAGAGGGCGATCCGGCGGGTCGCGGCTCTCTCCAGGGACGAGGGTTCGGTAACGGAGCCGGGATTGGCGATTGTTGCGTTCAGACCAGCTCGATGATCGCCATCTCGGCATTGTCGCCGCGGCGGCGGATGGTGCGAATGATGCGCGTGTAGCCGCCGTTGCGTTCGCCGTAGCGGTCCTGGGCCTTGTCAAACAGGGCGTGGACCAGTTGCTTGTCGTAGATGTAGCCGATGGCGCGGCGGCGAGCCGAGAGGCTGCCGTCCTTGGCCAGCGTGATCATGCGCTCGGTTTCGTCACGCAGCGCTTTGGCGCGGGCCTTGGTGGTGGTGACACGACCTTCGCGGATCAACTGGGTGGTCAGGCCACGCAGCAAGGCTTTGCGTTGGTCGGCGGGGCGTCCCAGCAGGGGGACTCGGCACTGGTGTCGCATGGGTCAGGTCTCGGCTGTCGCGAAAGGAGGGGCTTCGGGGAGGTGGGGACGCAGGGGAGCGCTCAGGCGCTCGTGCGGCTCTGGGGCAGGGAGATGCCGATCCGCTCGAGGGCTTCGATCACCTCGTCGGCCGACTTGGAACCGAAGTTCTTGATTTCCAGGAGATCCTCGTAGCTGAAGCCCATCAGGTCGGAGACGGAGTTGACCTGGGCGCGCTTGAGGCAGTTGTAGGCCCGAACCGAAAGGTTCAGTTCTTCCAGGGGGATCTGGGCTTCGGCTGAGGGCTCGGGCTCAAGGCCCGGTTCCTCGTTCATCGTGAGGCTGGCCAACGGTTGGAACAGGCCGATCAGCTGGTTGGCTGCCTGGGCCATGGCGTCATCGGGGGTGATGCTGCCATGGGTCTCGATTTCGAGCCGCAGGCGTTCGCGGGCTGAACCCCCTTCACCGACGGCGGTTTCGTCAACGGTGTAGTTGACGCGCTTGACCGGCATGAACACCGCATCGATCTGAAGCAGATCAATGGCACTGGTGTCTTCGTTGTGGCGGTCTACGGGGCGGTAGCCGATGCCCCGCTCGACATGCACCTCCATCTCCAGGCTGTGGCCTTCGGCCACCACGGCGATCAGCCGGGCACCGTCAATCACCTGCACCTGGGAGGAGAACTGCAGATCAGACGCTGTGACGGTGGCAGGGCCATTGACCACCAGCCGACCGATCTCCAATTCGCGGCTGCGGCTGTTGACCGGCACCGACTTGCAATTGAGGAGGATGTCCAGAACGTCTTCTTTGACGCCGGGCACTGTGGCGTATTCGTGGTTGACGTTGGCGATGCGCACTGCGGTGATCGCACTGCCCTCAAGGCCCCCGATCAGAACCCGCCGCAGGGCATTGCCCAGGGTGGTGGCCTGACCACGGTCGAGCGGACCGATCACGAAGACGCCCGTCTGGGAACGGTCGTCGGCAATATGGTGCTCGACCCGATCGATCTGGTACTGCAACACGGTCTGAGAGGGCGGAGAGGTGGACGGAGCCGGTAGGCGGTGAGGCTGAGCTGGTGGGATCAGACCCGCCGACGCTTGGCACGCCGACAGCCGTTGTGGGGCAAGGGCGTGACGTCACGGATCAGGGTGATCTCGAGGCCTGCGACCTGGAGAGCTCGGATGGCGGTTTCGCGACCGGAGCCCGGACCCCTGACCAAAACTTCGATCTGGCGCATGCCTTGCTCGAGGGCACGGCGGGCGGCAGCTTCGGCGGCGGTCTGGGCGGCGAACGGGGTGCCCTTGCGAGCTCCCTTGAAGCCGCTGGCTCCCGCAGACGACCAGCTGATCACTTCACCGGCGGTGTCGGTGATCGAGACGATGGTGTTGTTGAACGTGCTCTGGATGTGCGCCACACCATTGGGCACATTGCGCTTGGCCTTCTTGGGGCCGGTTTTCTTGGCGGGCTTGGCCATGGAGGAAGCCCTGCAACAGCAGGGAGGTGATCGTGGAACTTGGAAACCCCGGTGACGACACCCTCAGATGGGGCAGCGGCGGGGTCGGTGCCCAGCGCCGAGGCTGGGACTTGCATGCGATGGACGTTGAGCTTGGGGCAGTTCAGGCGAAAAGCCGTGATCTGAACCTGAGCAACCAGCTGGTTTAGCTGTGCATAAGAGAAGCGAATTACTTCTTCTTGCCGGCCACAGTTTTGCGGGCACCACGTCGGGTGCGAGCGTTGGTACGGGTGCGTTGGCCGCGCACGGGCAGTCCCATGCGATGGCGACGACCACGCAGGCAACCGATGTCCTGGAGGCGCTTGAGGGCCATGCCCTCTTCGCGTCGCAGGTCGCCTTCAAGGGTGAAGGTTTCGGCGGCTCCGCGCAGTTTCTGTACGTCGGCGTCGCTCAGGTCCTTGACGCGGATGTCGGGATTGACGCCGCTCTTGGTCAGGATCTTGCGGGCACGGGTGAGACCGATGCCATAGACGTAGGTGAGAGAAATCTCGACCCTCTTGTCACGAGGGATGTCGACACCGGCGATCCGAGCCACGTTGGAAAAATGATCAGGGGGGCAGGGGCTCCGCCTTGGGGCGGAGTGGGCCGCCTGGAAAGGCGGCAAACCACGCGCCAGAAGGCGAATGGGGAGATGGTCAACGCATGGGGCGCGATCATCGATCGGGCGGTCTGGCTGAAGGGCTGGACCCGCAGGCCCAGGGGATCAGCCCTGACGCTGCTTGTGCTTGGGATTGGTGCAGATGACCATCACCCGGCCGTGGCGACGGATCACCCGGCATTTGTCGCACATTTTCTTGACTGAGGCACGCACCTTCATGGGAGTTGTGCTCTCCGATTTGCAAACGAGCACCCTATCACACTGGTCAACCCATTCCCCCTTACCGCCGGCGCTTCAATCCGCCAGCAGCGCGCTGATGCGCTCGCCGATCGCTTCGACACTGCCGTCTGCTTCGACGGCTTCCAGCAGGCCCAGTTGGCGATAGTGCTCGATCAACGGCGCCGTCTGCTGGCGGTAAACCTCCAGGCGATGACGGATCACCTGCTCGTTGTCGTCAGCCCGGCCGCGACCCAGTAGGCGCTCGATCAACAGCCCGTCGTCGAGTTCCATCAGCACCACCCGTTCGATCCGTTGGTCGAGGTCGGCCAGCAGCAGATCGAGGGCTTCGGCTTGGACCAGGTTGCGCGGAAAACCATCCAGCAGCCAGCCCTGCTGGTGCTGCTCCAGGCGGCTGCGCACGATGGCCAGCACCAGGTCATCGCTGACCAGTTCGCCGTTGGCCATCACCGCCTCGACCTGGTGGCCGAGGTCGCTGCCGGCCTGCACCTCGGCCCGCAGCAAGTCGCCGGTGGAGAGATGCAGCAGGCCATGGTTGGCGGCCAGGCGCTGGGCCTGGGTGCCCTTGCCGGCTCCGGGGGGCCCAAGGAAGAGGAGGCGTTGCTTCATGGCTGGAAATGGGCAGGACGTCAGGAAGAGATGACGGCGCAGGGTGTGCGGCGGGAGTCCGGTAAGGCTTCAGTCAAGTGCGGCTCATTGCCGGACCATGCCCTCGTAGCGCTGCGAGATCACGTAGGTCTGGACCTGTTTGGCGGTGTCGATCGCCACCCCCACCAGGATCAACAACGAGGTGGCCCCGATGCCCTGGAAGGTGCGCACCTGGGTGGAGCCCTCCACGGCGGAGGGGATGATCGCCACGAAGCCGAGGAAGAGACCCCCCAGGAGGGTGAGACGGTTCTGAACGCCGCCGAGATAGTTGGCGGTGGCCGATCCCGGGCGCACCCCCGGAATCGCCACACCGCTGCGTTTGAGATTGGTGGCAATGTCCACCGGATTGACGGTGAGCGAGGCGTAGAAGAAGCCGAAACCGAGGATCAGGGCGAAGAACACCAGCGGATAGAGCCAGGGGGTGCTGCTGTTCGGGCTCAGGTAACCGGCGGCTTTGACCAGCCAGGCATTGCGGGTGAGGTTGGCGATGGTGAGGGGCAGGAACACCACAGCCGAGGCGAAGATGATTGGCATCACACCACCGGCATTGAGCTTCAGGGGGAGATAGCTCTGGCGGGAGGAGAGCATGCCGGAGCCGCCCACCTGGCGTTTTGCGCTCACGATCGGAATGCGTCGGTTGCCTTCCTGCACGAAGATGATGCCCACGATCGTCACCAGGAACACCAGCAGCAGCACGACGATGCCGCCGACGGTGCTGCGGTCGCCGGTCTGGGCCAGCTGGATGGTGGAGCCCAGCGCATTGGGCAGGGTGGCGACGATGTTGATGAAGATCACCAGGGAGGCGCCCTGGCCAATGCCGCGCTCCGTGATCACCTCACTGATCCACATCACCACCATCGAGCCTGTGACCAGGGCCAGGCTGGTCTGCATCACGAACAGCCAGTCAGGTAAGCCGGGCAGGGCGTACTGGCGCAGGATCAGGGCGAAGACCGTGCTCTGCAGGATTCCCCAGCCCAGGGCGACGTAGCGCGTGATCTGGGCAATTTTGCGGCGGCCGGCCTCGCCCTCGTTCTTCTGCAGATCTTCAAGCTGGGGCAGGGCCGCAGTGAGTAGCTGCAGGATGATCGAGGCGTTGATGAACGGCAGGATGCCCAGGGCGAACACGCCCAGGGTGGAGAGGCCACCGCCGGTGAAGATGTTGAGGAAGCCGATCAGCTGACCGCCGCGGGAGAGGAACTCCTGGAAGGCAACGCGATCGATTCCTGGCACGGGGATGTAGATCCCCAGGCGCACCAGCATCAACAGGCCCAGCGTGGTGAGGACCCGGTCCCGGAGCGTTTTCGCTTGGAACAGCTGGCTGATGATTTCAGCGGCGCTCGGGTTGCGCCCCCTGCTGACGACCATGACGGATGCTGAGGGGAGATAGGGAAGGAAGGGAAGCGGGACCCCTGGTGGGGAGCGCACAGACGCAAAGAGCCGCCTGCCGGCCGGAGGGCGTGGCAGACGGCTCTGAACTTAGGCGCAGGAGCACACCGGACTCAGCCGGTGATCTCGCAGGTGCCGCCAGCAGCCTCGATCTTTTCGCGGGCGCTGGTGGTGAAGGCAGCCGCCTGCACGGTGAGAGTCACCTTGAGATCCCCATTGCCAAGCACCTTGAGGGGGTGTTTAGGGCTGGTGACCAGGCCTTCCTTGACCAGTGAATCCATGCTGACGGTGCTGCCGGCCTTGAGATCGGCCAGCTTGCTCACGTTGATGATCGTGAACTCCTTGGGGTTGACCAAGGGGAAGTGCTTGAGCTTGGGCACACGCCGATAGAGAGGCATCTGGCCGCCCTCGAAGCCGGGCCGCGTGGGCCGGCCCGAGCGTGACTTCTGGCCACGCATGCCGAAGCCGCAGCTGGCGCCCTGGCCGGCAGCGATGCCACGACCCTTGCGGGTCTTGCGCCGACGTGAGCCGGGCTGGGGCTGGAGATTGTTGAGAGAGTAAGTGGTCATCGGGGATCTCAGGAGTAGAGCTGCTCAAGGGAGATACCCCGCTCCTTGGCGGTCTCCTTGTGGGTGCGAAGGCCAGCCAGGGCGACCATCGCGGCGCGGGCATTGTTGAGCGGGGTCTTGGAGCCCAGCCGCTTGGCCAGCACGTTCTTGATGCCGGCCAGTTCCAACACCGTGCGGATTGAACCGCCTGCAATCACCCCGGTACCGGGAGCAGCCGGCCGGATCAGCACGCTGGCGGCGCCATCGCGGCCGTTGCTGAGGGTGGGGATTGAACTGGTGCGGGTGAGGGGAACCTTGACCAGATGCTTCTTGCCATCGGCCACGCCCTTGCGGACGGCCCCGATCACATCACCGGCCTTGCCGACACCGACGCCGACCTGGCCGCGTTCGTTGCCGACGACGACGATGGCGCGGAAGCTCATCTTCTTACCGCCTTTGACGGTCTTGGAGACGCGGCGGATCTGGACAACCCGCTCCTGCCATTCGGAGTCGCGCTCTTGGCCGCGCCGGTTGTCCCGGCCTCGGCCGCCGCCACCGCGGCGATCGCGATCTCCACCCCCCTTGCCGCCGCCGCCACCACGGCGCTCCTGCTGCTGGCCTTCAGCCGCTGCGGGAACGTCGGAGGCTGCCGGGATGTCGTTGGTCTGGATCTGGTCGTTGGTTTCGGTCATGGTGAGAGCAGGATCAGAATTGAAGGCCCGCTTCCCGGGCGGCATCGGCGAGGGCCTTGACCCGACCGTGATACAGGTTGCCGCCGCGATCGAAGACCACCTGCTGGATGCCCTTGGCGAGGGCACGTTGGGCGACCAGTTGGCCCACGGCGATCGAAGCATCGCAGGTGGCGCCGGCCTTGAGGCTGGTGCGCAGGTCCTTGTCGAGGGTTGACGCCGAACAGAGTGTGCTCTGGGCGTCGTCGTCGATGACCTGGGCGTAGATGTGATTGTTGGAGCGGAACACCGCCAGCCTGGGCCGGACGGCATTGCCGGAGAGCAGACGACGCAGGCGACGGTGGCGCTTCTGGGTCTGCTGTTTGCGGGAGATGGAAGACATGGGGAACAGGCTAACGGTGCTCGTGCAGACCTCTATTTCTTGCCGGTCTTGCCGGCCTTGCGCAGGATCCGCTCACCTTCGTACTTGATGCCTTTGCCCTTGTAGGGCTCAGGCGGACGAATGGCGCGCACCTTGGCGGCTTCGTTGCCGACCAGCTCCTTGTTGGCCCCTGAGACCAGCACGTTGGTGTTGTTCTCAACGGCGAAGGTGATGCCCTCGGGCGGCACCATTTCGACCGGGTGGCTGTAGCCGGCGCTGACCACCAGCTTTGTGCCCTGAACCGAGGCGCGGTAACCCACGCCGACGATTTCAAGCTTGCGGGTGAAGCCCTGGCTCACGCCCTCGACCATGTTGGCGACGAGGGTGCGGCTGAGGCCGTGGCGCTCACGGGAGCGGCGGTTGCCGCTGGTTGGAGCAACCAACAAGGTGTCGCCGTCCTGGCTGATGGAGACTCCATCGGGCAGGGTGCGGCTGAGTTCACCCTTGGGGCCTTTGACGGTGACGTCGAGGCCGTTAAGGCTGACGCTCACCTTCTCAGGGATGGGAATCGGAGCTTTACCGATACGTGACATGGCTGTTTCCTCCCGGGATCAGTAGACGTAGCAGAGCACTTCGCCGCCGACGCCCTGCTTGCGGGCATCACGGTCGCTCATCACACCTCTGGAGGTGGAGATGATCGCCACTCCGAGACCGCCGAGCACTTTGGGCAGCTGGCGGGTGTTCTTGTAGATACGCAGGCCTGGCTTGCTCACCCGCTGCACGCGGCGGATGGTGGGCTGGCGATGCTTGCCGCTGTATTTGAGCTCCAGCACCAGTTGCTTCGTGACGCCTTCTCCGTCTTCGGAAATGGCGGCAATGAAGCCTTCTTGCTGCAGCACATTGGCGATGCTCCGGGACATGCGGGACGCAGGGATCCTGGTGCTCTCGTGACGCTTCTCACTCGCATTGCGGATGCGGGTGAGCATGTCGGAAATCGGGTCGTGGTTGGCCATGGTCGGGTCCGGAAGATCCTCAGTTACTGCGGAACGGCATCCCCATCTCGCGGAGGAGGGCCCGGCCCTCTTCATCGCTGCGGGCGCTGGTCACGATCGTGACGTCCATTCCCCGTATGGCGTCGATTTTGTCGAAAGAGATCTCGGGGAAGATGATCTGCTCACGGATGCCCAGGGTGTAATTGCCCCGGCCGTCAAAACTCCTGGGGCTCACACCACGGAAATCGCGGATGCGGGGCAGGGCCAGGTTGATCAGACGCTCCAGGAAGGCGTACATTCGCTCACCCCGAAGGGTGACGGTGACACCGATTGGCATACCCTGGCGGATTTTGAAGGCGGCAATGGCCTTTTTCGCCCGGGTAACCACCACTTTCTGACCAGTGATGGTGGCCAGTTCGGTGATGGAAGCCTCAAGCGCCTTGGCGTTCTGGGCGGCTTCACCAAGTCCCCGGTTGACGGTGACCTTGATCACCTTGGGAACCTCGTGGACATTGGAGAGACTCAGATCCTTCAGCAACTTGGGCTGGATCGTCTCCCGGTAGCGCTGTTTAAGTGACATGACGGAAGGAGGGAGTGCGCTTCTGGACGTGGTCAGAAGGCGGACGGGTGGGGGGAGATGGAGGGGGAAGCTATAGGGAAAAGCTGGTGGGCCTTCGCCGGTCTGGCGCTAGCGAGAGCAGCCAGCGGCGATCAATCGATCACCTCACCCGTTTTCTTGAGGCGACGTTTCTTGGTGCCGTCCTTGTCCACCACGATTTCGACGCGGCTGGCGACGTTCTTGGTGGTGGAGTAAATCATCACGTTGGAGGCATGCAGGGTGGCTTCCTCCGTGACAATGCGGCCGGTCTCGCCCTCCTGGGTGGGCTTGAGATGGCGGGTGCGCAGGTTGATGCCCTGAACGATCAGGCGGTTCTCATAGGGAAGGGTGCGCAGGACCTCGCCGGTCTTGCCCTTGTCCTTGCCGGTGATCACCTGCACAGTGTCGCCCTTCTTGATGCGCATCTTGATGCGCACCGGGGTCTTCGCCTTGGGAGTTGCGGTGGCCATGGTTCAGATCACCTCCGGAGCGAGGGACACGATCTTGGTGAAGTTGCGCTCGCGCAGTTCCCGGGCGACGGGACCGAAGACCCGGGTGCCCTTGGGATTGTTGTCGTTGCCGAGGATCACCGCGGCGTTGTCATCGAAGCGGATCGAGTTGCCGGTGTCGCGCCGCAGGGTGGCCCTGGTGCGAACCACAACGGCTTTGACCACATCCGACTTCTTGACTCCCATGTTGGGCATGGCGTCCTTGACGGCTGCCACGATCACATCGCCGACGTGGGCGTAGCGACGGTTGGTGCCCAGCACACGGATGCACTGGATGCGCTTGGCGCCGCTGTTGTCAGCGACATTAAGGAAGGTTTCCTGCTGAATCATCGGGAGGTCCTCCTCAGGTGGCAGCCGACGGGGTGGAGCCCGCGGCCGTGGAAATCACTTCTGCCACGATCCAGCGTTTGGTGCGGCTGAGGGGGCGGGTTTCGGTGATGCGAACCCGATCGCCGACGCGGCAACTATTGGCTTCGTCGTGGGCTTTGTAGCGGGTGGTGCGGCTGACCGTTTTCAGATAGATGGGGTGAGGGAAGCGGTTTTCAACCGCCACCACCACCGTTTTGTCCATCTTGTCGCTGACGACGGTGCCGACCCTTTCCTTAAGTGCCATGGGAATCGAGGGGATCAGGAGGCGGTGGAGCGCTGACGCTCCTTCTGCACCGAGAGAAGGTGGGCCAGCTTGATGCGGGCCTGCTTGAAGCGGTGCGGATGCTCCAGTCGGCGGGTGGCCTGCTGGAAGCGGAGTTCGAACAGTTCGCGGCGGACGCCGTTGATTTGTTCAGTGAGTTCGCCGTCGGTGAGGTTGCGCACCGCGGTGATGTCGGGACGGGCCATGGTCAGGACTCCACAAGGGTGGGCTCAGGCGCGGCCTTGGCGGCTGCGACTGCGGGCGGCTCCGCGGCGGCGCCATCCGTCTTGATCGGCTGATCGGCCAGGGAGATGAACTTTGTCTTGATGGGCAGTTTGAACTGCGCCAGACGCATGGCCTCCTTGGCGATTTCCGGGGTGATCTCCGGACCTCCCATTTCGAACAGGATGCGGCCGGGTTTGATCACGGCCACCCAGAACTCCGGGTTGCCTTTACCGGAACCCATGCGGGTTTCGGCTGCTCGCATGGTGACGGGCTTGTCAGGGAAGATCCGGATCCAGATCTGCCCGCCCCGCTTGACGTGGCGGGTCATCGCCCGACGGCTGGCCTCGATCTGGCGGGAGGTGATCCAGCCACATTCCTGGGCCTGAAGAGCGAACTCCCCGAAGGCGATGGTGTTACCGCGAGTGGCGATGCCGCGCATGCGGCCGCGCTGCTGCTTGCGGAATTTGACGCGTCTTGGACTCAGCATGGTTCAGGCCTCCCTCACTCCTCGTTGGAGCGGTCTTCGAACTGTTGCGGCCGGCGGTTGGCACGGCGCTTGGGCGCTCCACCCACGGGCAGCTTGTCTTGCTGGCCGGGGAGCACCTCACCTTTGAACACCCAGACCTTGATGCCGAGAACGCCGTAGGTGGTGGTAGCAACCTTGGTGGCGTAATCGATATCGGCCCGCAGGGTGTGCAGGGGGACGCGACCCTCGCGGGTCCATTCGGTGCGGGCGATTTCGGCGCCATTGAGACGGCCGGCGACCATCAGTTTCAGACCGAGCACCCCAGCACGCTGGGCGCGCTGCACCGCCATGCGCATGACGCGGCGGAAGGCGACCCGCTTCTCCAGCTGCTGGGCGATGTATTCGGCCAGCAGGAAGGCGTCGGCATCGACGCGCTCGACTTCCACCACGTTGATACGCACCTGGCGGGTCGTATCACCAATGGTTTTCTGGATGCCGGTGCGCAGATCCTCAATGCCACTGCCCTGGCGGCCAACCAGCACACCGGGACGAGCGGTCTTGAGCTCGACTTCGAGCTGGTCTGCCTTGCGGGCGATCAGCACATCGCTGATGCCGGCGGAGGCGTACTTCTTGTGGATGAACTTGCGGATCCGGTCATCCTCCTGAAGGAGGGTCGGATAGGTCTTGCTGGGGGCGTACCAACGCGAGCGGTGTTCCTGGGTGATCCCCAGGCGCAGGCCGGTTGGATGGATCTTGTGTCCCATCGGTCGGTGTCCTCGGGGTTCAGGCGGAAGGGGCCGCCACACCAATGTTGATGTGGCAGGTCTGTTTTTTGATCGCGTAGGCACGGCCCTGGGCTCGTGGCCGGAAACGCTTCAGGGACGGACCCATGTCAGCGCTGGCCTCGATGACCACCAGGTTGGAGGGGTCAAGGCCGAGGTTGTGTTCGGCATTGGCCACGGCCGACCGCAGCACCTTGGTGATGGGGCCGGTGGAGCGGTAGGGCATGAACTCGAGCATGATCAGGGCGTCGCGATAGCTCTGCCCCCGGATCTGATCGAGCACCCGACGCACCTTGGACACGGAGCCACGGATGTAGCGGCCGTGAGCGAGGGCCTGGGCCGGATTGGTCTTGGCGGAGTTGGTGTTTGCCATTGGTTCAGCGGCCTCCCTTCTTGTCTTTGATGTGGCCCCGGAAGGTGCGGGTGGGGGCGAATTCCCCCAGTTTGTGGCCCACCATCTGCTCCGTCACGTAGACGGGCACATGGGCCTTGCCGTTGTGTACGGCAATGGTGTGACCGATCATCATCGGCAGGATGGTGGAGGCGCGTGACCAGGTCTTGATCACGGTCTTGTCGTCGGCGGCGTTCTGCCGTTCCAGCTTGCGAAGCAGGCTGTCGGCAACAAACGGACCTTTTTTGAGTGAGCGTCCCATGGCGGATCAGGCGTACAGCAGTGCGGTGTGAGTCATCAGGAGTCGCGTCCGCCACGGCTCCGTTTGGAGGTGCGACGACGTTTCCGAAGCACGAACCGGTTGCTGGGCTTGTTGCGCTTGCGGGTTTTGAAACCCAGGGCCGGTTTGCCCCAGGGCGTGACCGGACCGGAGCGGCCGATCGGTGCCCGTCCCTCACCACCACCGTGGGGGTGGTCGCAGGGGTTCATGACACTGCCTCGCACCTGCGGCCGGCGACCCAGCCAGCGTTTGCGGCCGGCTTTGCCCAGGCTGGTGTTGCGCTGTTCGCTGTTGCCGACTTCGCCGAGGGTGGCGTAGCACTCACGGCGGACCAGGCGCACCTCCGTGGAGGGGAGCTTGAGAGCGACGTAGTCGCCTTCCTTGGCCATCACCTGGGCGCTGCCACCGGCTGTGCGCACCATCTGGCCACCGCGACCGGCGTAGAGCTCCACGTTGTGCACGCTGGAGCCGAGCGGGATCGCCGCCAGGGGCAAGGCGTTGCCGTTTTCGATCGGTGACTCCGGGCCGGAGACCACGGTCTGGCCGACCTCAATGCCAGCTGGCGCCAGGATGTAGCGCTTCTCGCCATCGCTGTAATAGAGAAGCGCCAGCCGCGCGTTGCGGTGGGGGTCGTAGTGGATCGCTGCCACCCGGGCTTCAACGCCGTGCTTGTCGCGACGGAAGTCGATGAGGCGATAGAGGCGCTTGTGGCCGCCGCCGCGGTGGCGGCAGGTGATCACACCGCGGTTGTTGCGACCCTTGCGGCGGTGCTTGGCGATGACCAGGCCGCGCTCGCGTTTCTTGCCGGTGATCTCGCTGAAGTCGGTGACGACAAGCGTGCGGGTACCGGGGGTGTTGGGCCTGTAATTACGGATTGCCATGACGTTTCAGACCCCTCAGGACTCAGGGAACAGCTGGATGGCGTTGCCTTCGGCGAGGCGCACCACGGCCTTCTTCACCTGGGCACGTTTGCCGGCGAAGCGTCCCACCCGGCGGGAGCGACGGGGAGGATTCATGGTGCTGACACCGACGACTTTGACGTCGAACAAGGATTCGACGGCCGCCTTGATGTCGGGCTTGGCAGCCCGATGGTCCACCTCAAAGGTGTACTGATTGAGTTCGAGGGCACGGGTGGCCTTCTCGGTGATCAGCGGGCGACGGATCACATCCGCCAGCCGGCCTGCAAAACGTTCAGCCATCTCCGTAGACCTCCTGAATCTTCGCGAGTGCTTCCTCGTTCAACACCAGTTTGTTGGCGTTGAGCAGATCGAAGACGTTGAGTTGATCGGCGGCGATCAGCTTGACCCTCTCAAGGTTGCGCACCGAGAGTTTGACGGCGTCGCTGGCGCCATCGATCACCAGCAACACCTTGGCGTTGGCTGCGATGTCGAAGCGAGCCAGGGCGGCGGTGATCTCCTTGGTTCTGGGGGTGTCGAGGCCCTTGGCGAAGTCCCTCACCACAGTGATGTCACCGTTGCGGCTCATCAGGGCGGTGCGCAGGGCCAGGCGCCGTTCCTTGCGGTTCATGCCCAGCTCGTAGCTGCGGGGCTTGGGCCCGAAAGTGACGCCACCACCGGGACGCAGGGGCGTGCGGATCGAACCCTGGCGGGCTCGGCCGGTGCCTTTCTGCTTGTAGGGCTTGCGGCCACCACCGGCTACCTCGGCACGGGTGAGCGTGCTGGCGGTGCCCTGGCGGGCGTTGGCCAGCTGACGCACCACGGCGCGATGCAGCAGGTTGGCGGCGGAGGTTTCCTTGGCGACCTTGAGGTTCAAGGAGGCTTTGCCAGCTTCCTTGCCTTGCCAGTCGCGAATCACACAGTCAGTCATGGTTCTCCTCCTCAGTTCGCGGCTTTGCTGCCCACCCGCCTGGCCGGGCGGATGTCGAGCAGGGCGCCGGGCTTGCCGGGGACCGAACCCTTGACCACCAGCAGGTTGCGCTCGGTGTCCACCTTGAGGATGATGAGTCCGCGGGTGGTGATTTGTTTGCCGCCATAGCGGCCGGCCATGCGCTTACCCGGATAGACACGGCCCGGCGTGGTGCCGGCGCCGATCGAGCCGGGCTCGCGGTGATTCTTCGAGCCGTGGCTCATCGGACCGCGGCTGAAGCCGTGGCGTTTCTGCAGACCGGAGAAGCCGCGGCCCATCGTGTCGCCGCTGACGTCGACTTTCTGGCCGGCTTCGAAGGCTGCGACGGTGATCGCGCTGCCGAGTTCCAGGCCGTCGACGCCTTCGACGCGGTATTCGCGCAGATGGCGGAGCGGATCGCTGCCGGATTTGGACAGGTGGCCCCGGGCCGGTTTGTTCACGAGTTTTTCGCGAATTTCACCGAAACCGATCTGGACAGCGCTGTAGCCGTCAGTGGCCTCGCTCTTGAGTTGGGTGATGCGGCAGGGTCCCGCCTCGATCAAGGTGACCGGGATGGATCTGCCCTCGGGGTCGAAGAACTGGGACATGCCCAGTTTCTTCCCAAGAATGCCGATGGACATGGGAGGGAGAACAACGCCAGCTGGATGGCGGCGCCGATCGGATACCTGAGGCATCGATACGGACGGCGGGGAGCTGAATTCGTGGAATCGCAAAGATGAAAATCGAGCCGGAGATCTCAGGGAGACTCCGAGGCGATCGTCAGGGGCTAGCGAAGGCGAATCAGCGGGCTGGGACTTCTCCGATGGTCGCGTCTGGAGTGGATTCCTGACGTACCCGGGCAGTTTCCCGACGGTGCCATCTGGGGAAGGAAGTGCTCCTTCGCCGCTGGTGCCGTACTGGCCTGGAGAGATCGTCACCAATGACGATCCCTGTGCTGCGCTCTGGAGGCCCGGCTAGCGGACGGGCACAGATCAACAGCACAAGAAACCAATGTACCCCATGACCCTGCTACCACCCTTCCTGGCGCCAGAACTGTCAGACTCCTGCCCTGTCACGATTGACGCTCCGATGCCCCTGCTGCTGACCGGCCGCGGTTTTCGCCAGGACCTCGAGCGCTCCGGAGCTCTGGCGCTGTATGTCCCCCTGGAGGGTGGCGCTGAAACCAGGCTGCTGCGCCGGCTCCGGGCCGCTGGCTACCGGGCCCAGATGACTTCGGCCCGGGGTCTGGGTGATCCGGAAGCCTTTCTGTTCCAGCTGCACGGCGTGCGACCGCCCCACCTGGGTCATCAGAGTGTGGGACGGGGAGCGGCCGTTGGGGAGGTGCAACGGGTGATGCCCCTGCTCGGTTCCCAATTTGAGGCCACGGGACCGGTGCTGCTTTGGTTGCTGGAGGGGCAGGTGCTCTCAGCCGCTGAACTGGCCGCTTTGTGTGGCTTCTGTCGCCGCGAACCGCGGCTCAAGATCGTTGTGGAGATGGGCGGCTCCCGCGCCCTGCGCTGGCAGCCGTTGGAGCAGCTTGTTGGTACCTGAACTACAGGGACGACTGGCTCTGATCTGGGGTGTGTCGTTCTTCTCCGGTTCCCTGGCCCAGCTGGCGGCACGCTTCAGCGGACTGCCGGCCGTGGTGATGCTGCTGGCCACCGGTCTGCTGCTCGGTAATGCCGGTTTCGGTTGGATCCAGCCGGACCAGCTCGGGCGTGGCCTGGAGCCGCTGGTGGGCCTATTGGTGAGCCTGGTGCTCTTCGATGGCGGCCTCAATCTGCGTCTGGCCGGGCGCGATCTGCAGCGGTCTGTCCTGCAGTTGGTGCTGGTGCGCTCGGTGCTCGGTCTGGCTGGTGGCGCCGCCCTGGCCCACTGGGTCGCCGGTCTGCCCTGGCCGCTGGCGTTGGTATTCGGCGCCATCGCTCTGGCCACCGGCCCCACGGTGGTGAATCCGTTGGTGCGGCAGCTGCGCCTCAGTCCCTTCCTGGGCCGGGTGCTGGAGGCGGAGGGTCTGATTCTGGAGCCGGTGAGCGCGGTGCTGGCCTTGCTGTTGCTGCAGCTGGCCCTGGGCGATCTGGGCGGTTGGCAGGACGTGGCTTGGCGGCTGTTGCTGCGGCTCGGTGTGGGTGTGGCTCTGGGCGCCCTGGCCGGGCTGCTGCTGGCTCTGGTGCTGGAGAAGGTTGAGGCCCCTGAGCGCCAGGCCGGATCAGGAGGTGTTGATCCGGCGGCCGGCGCCCTCTCCCTGCAGCTCACCCTGGGCACCTTGTTTCTGTTGTTCAGTGGCTGCGAAGCCCTGTTGCCAGAATCGGGCTTGCCGGCGGCGGTGAGTGCTGGCGTGGTGGTGGGGCTGCGCCTCGACACCGCGGCCAGCTCCCTCGACGAGTTGATCTCCCAGCTGGCGATGCTGGCGATCACGGTGCTGTTCCCGTTGCTGGCGGCTGATGTGACCTGGGCCGAACTGAGCCCGTTGGGCTTGGGCGGAGTGTTGTGCGTGGTGGGGTTGATGCTGCTGCGTTTGCTGGTGGTGATGACGGCGGGTGTGGGGTTGCCGTTGAACGGCCGCGAGAAGCTGCTGGTCAGCTGGATAGCCCCGCGCGGCATCGTCACCGCGGCGGTGGCCAGCCTGTTCGCCCTCGAGCTGGAGCAAGCGGGCGTGGCCGCCGCTGGCGCCCTCAAGGGGCTGGTGTTTCTCACCATCTTGATGACGGTGGGTCTGGGGGGCGTTTCAGCCCCTTGGCTCGCCAGCAAGCTGGGCCTGAGTGGGATGGAGCTAGAGCTGGAGGGTGCTGCTCCCTCTGATCCTGGCGCTGAGGTCGAAGCCGTGCCCAGCGGCAACGGCTGAGTTGCTGGCTGCCCCAGGCGGCTGCGACGGTTTTGCCAGCGGCGGGCTGAGGGGTTGGGATGATGGCCCTCCCTGCGCGCTGTCGCCATCGCTCCTGCCCGCTCCCCCCTCCCTCCCGAGCAGGCCCTCGAGCAGGGCCGCTGGGTGAAATTGATCGGCGGTGCCAGCAACCAGGACCTCGCTGCGATCGAGGATCTGGCGGGCCTGTACAGCCTGGTGGGGGTTCACTGCCTCGACCTGGCGGCCGATTCGGCCGTGGTGGCGGCGGCCCGCCGTGGCATCAGCTGGGCCGAAATCCGCGGCGCGGCAAGACCCTGGCTGATGGTGAGCCTCAGCGATGGGGCCGACCCCCACTTCCGCAAGGCCTGGTTTGATCCGGCTTGCTGCCCCCCCACCTGTGCGCGGCCCTGCGCCCGGGTCTGTCCGGCCCTGGCGATCCCGCCGCTGCCGCCGTCTGCAGCGGCCAGCCTGGGCCGGATCGATGACCCAGATCCGCGATCGGGATCAAGCCCGTTGTCGGGTCCGGGTTCTGGCGCCTCCGGTGCGGCGGCCCCCAGTGCGGCGGCCCCCGGTGTGCTGGCCGACCGTTGCTACGGCTGCGGCCGCTGCCTGCCGATCTGCCCCCTGGGGCTGATCGAGGAGCGGGAGCAGCACCTGCCCGCCGCCCAGGTGGCCGCCCTGCTGGCGCAGTTGCAACCGGATGCGGTGGAGCTCCACACCCGGATCGGCCGTGCCGAGGCCTTCGCCGAGCGGCTGGCCCAGGTGTGCTCGGCGGGGGTGCCGCTGCGGCGGCTGGCGGTCAGTTGTGGGCTGGAGTCGGCGCTGACGCTGGCGGGCGACGGCCCGGCGATGCCCATGCCCATGCCCATGCCGACGCCGGAGGCCCTGGCGCAGGAGCTCTGGCAGCGCCATGGGCAGCTGCTGCAGGCAGGGCTGGCGCCGCTCTGGCAGCTCGATGGTCGACCGATGAGCGGCGATGTGGGGGCCGGCACAGCCAGGGCCGCCGTGCAGTTGCTGGGCGCCGTGGCGCCGTTGGCGCCGCCGGGACCTTTGCAGCTGGCGGGCGGCACCAACGAGCGCACCCTGCCCCTGGTGCGCTCGTTGGATCCAGCCCTGGGGCGGGCCGTGGCTGGTGTGGCCTTCGGCAGCGTCGCCCGGGCGCGGCTGCAACCGCTGCTGCTGCAGGCCCAGACGCGGGGCGGACGGCTGCTTGATCAGGTTGATCTGCTGCCGCTTGCGCTGGCGATCTGCACGGAGCTGGTGCGGCCCTGGCTCACCCGCCGCTTCCAGCGTGACCTTCCAGCGTGACCTTCCAGGGCGGCCTGGTTGAAACCGCAGCGGTGGGCCCTGAGCCGTTGTCCCGCAGCCTGGGTTATGGGTAGCTCGTGGGCTTCGAGCTGATCGATGGTTTGGGAGCAGAGAAGATCGCCTGGATGCTGGCGTCGGCAACCTGCTCAAGGGCCGTCATGCTGCCGCAGCCCAGATGCAGCAGCGTGGCGCCGGTGCTCAGGCGATCAGGGCTGGCCACTCCTGTCTGGCCGCCATGCTGACCTGGGTCCCCGTCAGCCGGCTTACTGACGCTAGAACCGGACATGGCGATGGCGGCGATCCCGTTGCGCTCGCCCCCCAAGCCATTGGTCGCTCCGCCTTCCCCCCCGACCCAGCGCATCACCGACGATCTCGATCGCCTGCTTGAGGTGTTGCCGCATGTGGTTCAGCAGCAGCTCGCCAGCGCCGCAGCCCGGGAGGAGCTGCTGGAGGTGGTGCTCGATCTGGGCCGGCTGCCCGAGGCCCGCTATCCCGGCCGGGCCGTGGCCCTCGGCGAGCTGCCGATCGGCCGTGCTGATCTGCAGGGGGTGCTGGAGCGGCTGGGGCCCTTCGGTGGGGATAACCGGGCCGGCATCGAGTGCACCCTGCATCGCATCAGTGCCATCCGCAACCGCAGCGGCGAGGTGGTGGGGCTCACCTGTCGGGTGGGCCGGGCGGTGTTCGGCACGGTGGCGATGGTGCGCGATCTGCTCGACTCCGGCCATTCGCTGCTGTTGATGGGCCGGCCCGGGGTGGGGAAGACCACGGCCCTGCGCGAAATCGCCCGGGTGCTGGCTGATGACCTGTTGCGGCGGGTGGTGGTGATCGACACCAGCAACGAGATCGCCGGTGATGGCGATATCCCCCATCCGGCGATCGGCCGGGCGCGGCGCATGCAGGTGGCCCGGCCGGAACTGCAGCACCAGGTGATGATCGAGGCCGTGGAGAACCACATGCCTGAGGTGATCGTGATCGATGAGATCGGCACGGAACTCGAAGCCCAGGCCGCCCGCACCATTGCCGAACGGGGCGTGATGCTGGTGGCCACTGCCCATGGCAACGAACTCGCCAATCTGATCAAGAACCCCACCCTCAGCGACCTGGTCGGTGGCATTCAATCGGTGACCCTGGGGGATGAGGAGGCGCGCCGTCGTCGCACCCAGAAGACCGTGCTGGAGCGGGCCGCCGAACCCACCTTCGCGATGGCGGTGGAGATGCACAGCCGCCATCGCTGGTTGGTGCATCGTGAGGTGGCCGGCACCGTGGATCTGTTGTTGCGCGGGCAGAGCCCTCGCCCGGAGGTTCGGGAGCTTGGCGTTGACGGCCAGTTGCTGCGGCGGGAACCGGCCCCGATCGCGGTGCCGGTCCCGGCTCGCCCTGGGCTCCGCCCGGTCGTCACGCCCATTGCGGGTTCGGGCCTGCGGGGCGGCAGGCCGCTCGCCGCCGTGCCCTTGCCCGATCCCTTCGCCTCGCCACCCCGGGATCAACAGTCCCCGCCGCCGCTGGCGGCGCCTGCTCCCCTGCGTCTCTGCGCGCTCGGTTTTCCTCCCCAGCTGTTGCAGGAGGCCTTGCGCAGCAGTGGCTTACCGGCGGCAGTGGTGGCCGAACCTGAGCTCGCCGATGCCGTACTCAGCCTGCGCGGTGAGCTGGGCCGCGATCCGGAGCTGCGGCGCCGGGCCCAGGCCCTCGGCTTGCCGATCCTGGTGATCAAATCTGACAGCCTGCATCAGCTGCAGCGCGCCATCCAGCGGTTGCTGGAGCGCCGCCGGCCGCCGCTCGTGCCGGATGCCCTCGAGGCTGGCCAGCGGCTGGATGATGACCTCGCGGCCCTGGAGGAGTGTCGTCTGGCGGTGGAGCAGGTGGTGCTGCCCCAGGGCCGACCGGTGGAACTGCTGCCCCGCAGTGATCGGGTCAGGCGCATGCAGGAGGATCTGGTCAGCCATTACCGTCTGCGCTGCGCCGTATTCGGGCGGGGAGCCCAGCAGCGGCTGCGGGTGTTTCCCTCTTGAGCCCCAGCCCTGTTGACGAAGGACCGGCCGCTGTGGGTAACTAGCAAGGCACCGGCGTCGCCGGAGCCTGTCGGTTTTCTGACCGAACCAACCCTGGTCTCCTTTGTGGACCAATCTGGTTCCTCTGAGGACCAACCAATGGGTCGTCGCCAAGCGGTAAGGCAGCGGGTTTTGGTCCCGCCATTCCTAGGTTCGAATCCTAGCGACCCAGTTTTGAAGTCTTGTTGCGGTCCTGATCCGCTTCCCTGAGCCGATGGTTGTCGCTTCGCCATCGGGTCCCTTGCTGGTCTTTGATTTTGATGGCGTGCTGGTGGATGGCATGCGCGAGTACTGGTGGTCGGCCCGTCGTGCCGCCCTGGCTCTGGCACCCCAGTTGTCCCTGCCCGAGGACGCCCCTGTCGGCTTTGCCCGCTTACGGCCGCTCATCCATCACGGCTGGGAGATGGTGCTGATGGCGGCCGAGCTGGGCCGGGCCGATGGTGATCTGGCGAGTCTCCTGGCGGATTACGACGGCGCCCTCAAGCCGGCCCTGGAGCGCTGGGGGTGGAGCCCCCAGCAGCTTCAGGGGGCTTTGGAGTCGGTCCGCTGTGAGGCCATCGCCAGCGACCGCAGCGGCTGGCTGGCCCTGCATCGCTTCTTCCCCGGTGTGCCGGAGCGGCTGGCCGCCCTGGGGCAGGAAGGGGCGTCATGGGCGGTGCTCACCACCAAAGGCAGAGCCTTTGCTGCGGAGTTGCTGGCCGCGGCCGCTCTCGAGCCGGCAGCTCTGTATGGCCATGAGCAGGGCAGCAAGACCGAGGTGTTGCTGCAGCTGCGGCACCGGCCCCTCTGGTTCATGGAAGATCGCCGCCCCACCCTTGAGCTGGTGCGAGCTACCCCAGGGCTGGAGGCGGTGCGTTGCTTCCTGGTGGCCTGGGGCTATCTGGCCCCGGGCGATCGCCAGGGACTGGAGGCCGCCGGTCTTCACTGGCTGGAGCCGGCGACCTTCCAATCCCCCCTGGCGCACTGGCCCTGACCCGCTAGAGTACGCCCGTACTATGCGCCAGTGGTACGCCGGCCTTCGCCGGTGGCACTAGCTCTCCAGAGGCCGCAGGATGGCCGCCGGGCTGGTTCCGGTTGTTGTCCGGCTCCTGGCCCGGCGTCCGGCTCTGGTGTCGGGCTCCGGTTTCAAGCTTCTGCCCTGCGGCCTGTTTCCATCGCTCCTCTTTTCCATGCCTGCCGATTCCAAGGCCGCATCCGGCGCATCCGGCTCCCTGACCACTCCTTCCTCAGCCTCCAAGGCGGCCTCCGCCGCTGACGCCAAGGCCATCGCCGAGCGCGACAAGGCCCTGGGTCTGGTGCTGAACCAGATCGAGCGGAACTTTGGCAAGGGCTCGATCGTGCGCCTGGGTGACGCCTCCCGCATGCGGGTGGAAACGATCTCCACCGGCGCTCTCACCCTCGATCTGGCCCTGGGGGGCGGCTATCCCAAGGGCCGGGTGGTGGAGGTTTACGGCCCGGAGAGTTCCGGCAAAACCACCCTCACCCTGCATGCCATCGCCGAGGTGCAGAAACGCGGCGGCGTGGCCGCCTTTGTGGATGCGGAGCACGCGCTGGATCCGGTCTATGCCGCTGCCCTCGGGGTCGATGTCGAAAATCTGCTCGTCTCCCAGCCGGATACCGGTGAGATGGGCCTGGAGATCGTCGATCAGTTGGTGCGTTCCGGTGCGGTTGACATCGTCGTGGTGGACTCGGTGGCGGCGCTGACGCCCCGGGCGGAGATTGAAGGGGAGATGGGGGATCTGGCGGTGGGCAGCCAGGCACGCCTGATGAGCCAGGCGATGCGCAAGATCACCGGCAACATCGGCAAGTCCGGTTGCACCGTGATCTTCCTCAACCAGCTGCGCCAGAAGATCGGGGTCACCTACGGCAACCCCGAAACCACCACGGGTGGCAATGCGCTCAAGTTCTATGCCTCCGTGCGGCTCGACATCCGCCGCATCCAGACCCTCAAGCGCGGGACGGAGGAATACGGCATCCGCGCCAAGGTGAAAGTGGCGAAGAACAAGGTGGCGCCGCCGTTCCGCATCGCTGAGTTTGATATCCTCTTCGGCCGTGGCATCAGCACCGTGGGCTGCCTGCTCGATCTCGCTGAGGAAACGGGCGTGGTCTGCCGCAAAGGGGCCTGGTACAGCTACGACGGCGACAACATCGGCCAGGGTCGCGACAACACGATCATCTGGCTGGAGCAGAACCCTGGCCCGAAGGAGGTGATTGAGCAGCTCACCCGCCGCAAGCTCACTGAGGGTTCGGAGGTCACGGCCAATTCGATGAAGCCCCTGGCCGCCGCCGCCAAGCTCGCCGCCACCGCCTCTGGTGCGGCCGATGCGGATACCGATTCAGAGGCCGATGCCGATGCTGATGCGGAGGAGGCAGAACTGGGCACCCTGCCGACGGCCGGCTGAGCTACTCCGCTGGGGAGCTAGGCCGACCGCCGTGCGCCCCGAGCGTGAAAAGGGCGAGCCAGAGGCGATCCCCCAGGCTCTCCAGCCCCCCACCACCGGTGTCATTGCGGGAGCGTTAGCTCGATCCTGCGATGACACTGGGCTGGTCCAGAGTCGGCGGCTGGCCGGTGAGGCCGAGGCTCGACGTGGTCGGTTCGGGTTCGGACTCCTTCCGGGGCCTCAACTGCGCTTGGGGCTGGGTTCCAGCGCTGCGATTCTCGGTCTGCCAGCGCTGTCCCGCCGCTGGGTCATCGATGACACTGCGCAAGGTTCAATCCTCAAAGATCAACCCTCAAAGATCAACCTGCCCAGATCAACCTGCAGCGCTCAACGCGGGACTTGATGGCCCATCCAGCTCCGCGGCGTTGCCTGGTGGCGCTTGGCGGAGCTTGTGGTTCCCAGTCCAATCAGGACAGGGCATGGGCGTGAGATTGGCTCCCACGGAATTAATCCGGCTCACCAAGGCATGGGGCGTTGTTGGGGACCACGGCTGATCGCAGACTGCTGAACACAGACGGTGGGTCACAGCACGCTGGGCCTGGCCCCCGTTGCGTCTCAGGCCGCTTCCGGTCTTGAGCCGAGCTGGGTCGGGGCCACGGCATCGATGACCGGCCGGCCGGCGGCCTTCGCTGGGAGCGGGGTGGATTGCAGGATTGCGGCGACCCGGTGCAGTTCCTGGATCGCTTCGGCCCCTTCCAGCTTCACCAGCTCATGGCCGTCGCGGGATTCAATCCAGCTGATGCCGAAGTCCGAAACCAGGAAGCGCGCCATGTGGTTCTCGCCCAGGTCGGCGACAAAGGAGGCCCCCTGACAGTCACTGCCGTCGCCACAGCCGTAGCAGCTGGCGACATGGCCGCGTTTCTGCAGGCTGCTGGCGAGGGCCTGCAGGCTCATCACCAGATCACGCACCAGGGCCCGGTATTGCTCGGCCAATCGGGGAAACATCAGGGACCCGAGAAGGACATCAGGGTCAAATCTAAGGTTTTCTTCCGATTTGCGGAGCGGAACGGGGCCAAGTCAGTGGATCCACGTTTCCCCTGGCCTTCGGGTGGTCTGCCGGTCTGGGGTTGAGTCGCCCGTGGCGGCCCCATCCGTAGACCGCTGAACCCAGGGGTGGTGGGGTTGATTCGGCGCTCTGATGGGACCTCAGCTATCGGCCAGGCTCCACCAGCCCGCCGCCGGGCCGATGAAGCGCACCGTGACCCAGAAGAGCACCAGGGCGCCGATGCCGAACCAGGCGCCGCGGGTGGTGAGCGAAACAAATCGGTCTGCCTGATTGCGGCTGAGCGGCAGCCAGGACACGATTCGTGGCGAGGTGTCTAGGGGTTTGTCGACCTTCTTCTGGCGTGGTGGCAGGCCCTGGATGGCGCGGCGCTTGGCTTCCCCCATGGGGGTGGTTTCGGCAACTGGCTGCAGGCTAGGTGCGATGCGTCCCCCTGCTCCGCCAGGGCCGCAGGGGGCTCCGGGGCCGGTTCGCCGCGCTCAGGTCGCTCGACGGACCGAAGCATGGGCAGACCCGCCCTCTTGGTGCCTGCCATGACTGGATGCCCCCCCGCCGGTGCTGGCCCGGTTCATCAGGCGCAGAAGCAGCGGACCACAGCAAAATCTCAGCTGAGGCCCAAGCATGGGCGGCCAAAGACCGCTGCCAGGGTGCTGGTTGAACGCCGTTGGGGCCCAGCCCTTCCCTGCAGGGGATTGGCGCCATCCCGGAGCGATCTGGTTCATTAAGAGGTGGCCAGCTGCCAACAGCTGGCCACCGAGTGTGCCGTGTCAGGCGGTGCCAAGCCGCCAACACGTCCGCAGGTCCCAGCTCGTTGGCGCCTGTGTGGTGCGCTCGCCCCATGGCTGTGCTCCTGAGCGGCTTCCAGCTGGAGGCCCGGGCCAGATCCCCCTGAGCCGGTGTGTCCGGGGAGGATCGGGAGGGGCGATCACCTGGGCAGGAGCCGGTTCAGTTGGACCCAGGGCTCAAGGGCGCTGAACACCTGCCGTCCCCAGCTGCGGGCGCGCAGGCGGCCATCGAGCACCGCCAGTCGCCCGCCCTGGCGCCGCAGGCTGGCCAGGCCCCGCTGCAGCCGATTCAAGGCATCGGGCAGCAGCAGTTCCCGGAACCAGTCCCGCCCCTGGCGGCGCAGCTCATTGACCTGGGCCGCCGTCAACGGATCCTCCAGGCTGGCGATCGGCAGCAGCGCCACGATCAGCTGGCTGGGCTGGGGCAGCCGGCCTTGGTGGTCCAGCCACCAGCTCCAGCGGCAGCAGATCACACCATTGCTTTCGGGGGCGGTGCTTTCCTGGCCGACGCGGCTGCCGAACTCGGCCGCCAGGCCGCTGGTGAGGCGCCGGCGCAGGTCGGCATCATCGAGCAGCACGATCGTCAGGCCCGCCTGGCCCAGCACCAGTCTGCGGCTCTGGTCCAGCAGGTGCTCGGCGAACTGGGGGCTGTTCGGCAGGGGCTGGCGCAACGGCGCATAGAGGGGGAGCGGGTCGGCCAGGGGGGGATCGCCCAGGTCTACGGTCACCGCCGGTTTCAGCCCCAGGGCGAGGGCGCTGGCGGGTGGCCCCTGGCTCCGGTCCGATCCGGCCAGCTCACCCACCAGAATGGCGCCGCGGCCACCGAGCAGGCCCTTCAGCTCCCGCAGCGGTGCCAGGGGCTGGCGATGACCCTGCCATTGCAACAGGTGGGGATCCACCTGGGCCCAGCTGCACCAGCCTTCCCCCTTGGCAGCCAGCCAGCGGTCCCAGGGGTCGGGCAGGGGGGCCAGCAGCGACAGCAGCTGGCGGATGGGCGCCTCCTCCTCCGGGGCCAGCGCCACCGGCTGACGGCCATGGCCTGGATGGCTGAAGATGCGCTGGCTCAGGCGTTGATGCAGTTTCAGCAGGCTGTCTTCGACGGCTGGCTGCGAGCGCCGCAGTCGGTCCCAGTCCTGGGGCTCGAGGCGGATGCCCATGGCCTGGCGCAGCTGCCACTCCAGCTTTTCGGCTTCCGGAATCACCAGCTGGCGTGGTCCCAGGCTTCCCTGGCGCCAGGCCTTGAGCAGTTCCTGATGGCTCAGCAGCCAGAGTTGACCCTCAGGCGCCGCCGTTGATCCTTGCCAGCAGGGCAGGGACAGCCCCACCGCCTGGAGGCGGGGCCATTCCACCTGCAGCAGGCGCAGGCGCAGGGCATCGCTCACCACCAGGGCCAGGGGGGTCTCGCCCAGGGCCAGAGGCACCAGCAAGCCGATCCACCAGCTCGGGTCGGTGCCCGGCACCAGTCGCACCAGGGTGTGATCCTGACGCCGCAGGCTGCGGGCCACCAGCCGGCTCAAGGTGAGATGGTGCGGCCAGCGTTCTGCTCCCTCTCCCTGCAGGAGAGCCTTGAGCTGCCGGTGGGCGCTGGCTTCCAACATGGCTGGATCGTAGGAAGCTGGCAGCCATGACTTCGCAGCGACGATGACAGCTCTCTGGCAGCGCCATCCGGTGGGGATCGTCGGTCTGGGCCTGATCGGTGGTTCTCTTGGCCTCGATCTGCTTGCCAGGGGGGCAACGGTGCGGGCCCTCGTGCATCGGCAGGCCACGGTCGATCGGGCCAGGCAGCGGGGCCTGGCCAGCGAGGTGTCCATCGAGCCGGAGGTGCTGCGCGACTGTGGCCTGGTGGTGCTGGCCCTGCCGCTCGATCGCTTGCTGGACCCTTCGCCCCAGCTGCTGGCTGCCCTGCCGCCCGATGCGGTGATCACCGATGTGGGATCGGTGAAGCTGCCGGTGCTTCAGACCTGGACCTCCCTGCTGGGACCTGGGCGGGCCGGGCGTTTTGTGGCCTCGCACCCGATGGCGGGGACGGCCCAGGCCGGGGTGGAGGCGGGGGTGGCCGGCCTGTTCCAGGGGCGGCCCTGGGTGGCGACCCCGGCGGAAGGCACGGACCCCCAGGCCCTGGCGGCGGTGGCGGACTTGGCCGCGGCCCTCGGCGCTCGCTGGCTCACCTGTGCCGCCGCCGACCACGACCGGGCGGTGGCCTTGATCTCCCATCTGCCCGTGCTGGTGAGCGCCGCCCTGCTCCAGGCCGCTGATCACGGTGCTGCCGCTGCGACGGCTCTGGATCCCGGGGCGCGAACGTTGCCCCAGCTGGTGCGTTGTCTGGCCTCCAGTGGCTTTGCCGACACCACCAGGGTCGGGGGCGGCAACCCGGAGCTGGGCACCCTGATGGCGCGGGGCAATCGGGTGCCGCTGCTGGCGGCCCTCGCCCAGTACCGCCAGGCCCTGGCCGATCTGGAGCAGTTGGTGGCCGGCGAATGCTGGCCTGAGCTCCAGGCCTCCCTGGCCGAGGCCTCGCGGCTGCGACCGGAATTTCTCTGAAGGGGGCTCCGGCGGGGCTTCAGGTGTTGAGGATGGGGTGATCGAGCTGCAGCGCCCGCCCCTGGCGCTGCAGCAGCTGACGGCAGGCCATCAGGGCCGAGAGGCTGACCCCGGCGGTGCCCTCGCCGGGGTGGATCGAATCGCCGCACAGCCACAGGCCCGGGATCGGCGTACGGCTGGCCAGGCCGAAGGGCCCGAAGCGCAGGGGCTGCTGGCCCAGGCCGCCCACCCAGCCCCAGGGCCGCCCGGTCCAGCCCGCGAAGCCGCGGGGGGTGGCCAGTTCCTGGTGGCGCCATGCCTCAGGCCCCAGGCCCAGCAGCTGGCCGAGACCGGCCTGAATGCCTGCGATGGCGCTCTGTTTGCGGGCCTGATACCCGGCTTCGTCGCCCTCGAACCAGGGCCGGGCCGGGGTGAACACACTGGCGATCACCGTGGCCTGCCCCGCTGGGGCCCGCCCGTCGCCCTCCTGGCTGATCGAGACGAACAACGGACCCGGATCGCCCCAGTCGAGCTGCAGGTGGGAGGCACAGTCCGGGGGCAGCTGGTCGCGCGCGACGGCGCCATAGAACACCAGGGCGCCGCTGGGTTCCGGCAGCTGGGCGAGGCGCTGGCGGTAGCCGCTGGGGAGCTGGCCACCCAGCAACGCCGGCAGGCTCTGGGGCGGCAGGGTGACGATCACATCGTCGGCTTCGAGGACAAAGGGGCGTTGACCAGGCGCTTCGCCGTGCAGGCTCCAGGCTCTGTCCTTGCCGGGGGCTTCGATCCGCTGCACCCGGTGGCGGAGCCGCAGCCGGCCACCCGCCTGGGCCAGCCCCTGCTCCAGGGCCGCGGCCAGGGTTTGCATCGAACCCTGGAGATGCCAAAGCCCCAGGGGTTCCTGCACCATTGAGAGCACGGTGGCGCCATAGAGGGCGGCAGTGCGTGCCGCCGGTTCCTGGGAATAGAGCCGCAGCTGCAGATCGAGAAAGCGCCGCAGGCGGCGATCGTCACCGCAGCCGCTGAGGTTCTGCAGATCGGCGATGCTGGCCGTGGTCAGCAGGCCGCTCAGCAGGTTGCCGGCGCTGAGAGCGCCCAGCAGTTGCCCCAGATCCCACCAGCTACGGGGCGGCAGCACCGGATCCCTGGCAGCGAAGCCCCAGTTGGCCTGATGAATGGCCTCACAGAGGCGCCAGAAGCTCTCGCTGCCAGGAAATTGGCGCTGGCGTTCCTGGCGCCAGCGCTCGGGATCCCGGTGGATGCGCACCGGCGCCCGCCCATCGGCCAGATCCACGACGCAGCCGGGATCCAGCGGTTCGGCGGCCGGTGGCGCCACGTTCAGATGCTGGAACAGGCGCTGATGAATGCCGCCGGCCTCCAGTCCTGCCACCTGGGTGGCACCCACATCGAACACATAGGACCCGCGGCGGAACGTGCCGGCGCAGCCGCCGCTCTGGTGGTGGGCCTCCAGCAGCTCCACCCGCAGGCCCTGTTTGGCCAGCAGGCTGGCGGCCGTGAGGCCGGCAATCCCAGCACCCACCACGGCCACGTCGATGGGGCGGGGTGCTTCCGGGCGTTGGGGGCTATCCGGCGCAGGCGCCTCGGGCGGATCGGTTGAAATGGCGGGCCAGATTCTGGGGCTGACCCTAGGGATCCTCTGGCTGGGGCTGGGGCTGGCCGGTGCTGGGGCTGCCGCGGCAGCGCCTGGGCGTCAGGCTGAACCGTTGTTTCCGTTGCGCAGCCATGGGGCGTTCCGGCTTCGCGTCGCTGGCCCCCTGGCTGGCCGAACACCTGGGGGTGACGCTGCAGGCGCAGCGCTCCGTCGCCGGCGGTGACATCCACAGGGCCTGGCGGCTCGAGCTGGAGGGGGGTGGCCGCCTGTTTGCCAAAACCACCCGGGCCGAGGCCCTGGCGTTGCTGGAGGCCGAGGCCGATGGCCTGGCGGCCCTGGCGGCGGCGGCCGATCCAAGGCGGCTGACGGTGCCCCAACCCCTGGCCCTGGGGCTGGTGGGGGCGCAGGCCGTGCTGGTGCTGCCTTGGCTGGAGCTGGAGTCAGGGGGGCAAAGCGCCGCTGGCTGGCTGGCCTTTGGGGCCTCCCTCGCCGCTCTGCACCGTCGCAGCCTGGCGGCGGCCATGGCCCCGCACGATCGCTGCGACGGCAGCTTCGGCTGGGGCCGCGACAACGTCATCGGCGCCACGCCTCAGGCCAATGGCTGGGGCCGCGACTGGGGTCGCTTCTTCGCCGAGCGCCGGCTGGCGCCCCAGCTGGAGCTCCTGGCCTGCAACTCCGGGGCGCTGCCGGGAGCCGCGGAGCTGCTGGAGCGACTGCCGATCTGGCTGGCCTCGCACCAGCCCGAGGCCGCTCTGGTGCATGGCGATCTCTGGAGCGGCAATGCCGGCCTGGAGTCCGCCGGCCGCGGCGCCCTGTTCGATCCGGCGGTGCACCGGGCCGACCGGGAGGTGGATCTGGCGATGGCCCGGCTGTTCGGAGGCTTCCCGGCGGGGTTCTTCGCCGGCTACGAGCGGTCCTGGCCCCTGCCGGCCGGCCATCAGCAGCGGCGGCCTCTGTACAACCTGTATCACCTGCTCAACCACGCCAACCTGTTCGGCGGTGGCTATCGGCAGCAGGCCCAGCAGTCGATCCAGACCTTGCTGGGCCAGGGCCCCAATGGATTGGGTTGAGCGCCGTCGCGATCCGCGCCCTGGTCTTGATCAGCAGCGCCAGGGCCGGTCCTGGTGGGATCAGCCCCAGCTGGATGCGGCCCACGTTGGGCAGCCGCGGCCGGAGGATGGGCCTTGGTTCTGGTCAACAGAGAGTTCAGCCAACAACAAAGCCTGCCCCAAGGGGGCAGGCTTGCGTTTCAGGCCGGGGCAGGCTGCTCGGCCCGCTCAGTTCCGCTCTTTTCCGTGCAGCTCAGCCGAGGTATTCCTTGCGCACACCCTGCAACTTGGCGATCACGGCGTTGCGCTTCTCGCCGGTGGTGAGGTTATGCCAGCTCCATTGGCCCACCACGACGAGGCCGAGCAGCTCCAGCAGGCCCGGAATGATCGGCAGCAGATTGATGGTGTCGAGCACGCCCTTGATCAGGATCTGGGCAACGATCACCGCCAGGATGATGCCGGCGGCTTTGCCGATTTTCCCCATCTGGGTCCAATCCACCTTGTCGAGGGTCTCGTTGACCTTGCCGATCACCTCGCCGTAGCGCTCGCTGAAGTCAAAGCCCCCATCCGCTGGGCTGCCCGAAGCCTGGCTGCCGGCAGCCTTGGAGCCAGCGACGCTTTCCATTACCTCGTTGCTGGTGTCACTGGTGGTGGTGTCACTCATGGAGGGGAAGTACTCACGTACGGCACGGCCGGTAACTTACCGCTGTGGACCCTTACTTGCCAGGGGAGATCAGGATCGATCGGCTGGCGCTGACGGTTCTGCGGGCCGATCTGGGCGGTGCCCTGCCCCTGGAGGGCTGTGGGCTGTTGCTGGGTCTGCGTGATGGGCCCCTCTGGCGGATTCGGCGGATCTGGCCCTGTCGCAACATCTGGGAGCCGGCCGCCGAGCGCCCGCGGCGGTTTGCGATTGATCCGCGCGAGCAGCTGCTGGCCCAGCGCTGGGCTCGGCAGCACGGCTGGCAGGTGCTGGGCTCGGCCCACAGCCATCCCAGCAGCGAGCCGGTGCCCTCAGCGATCGATTGCCAGCTGGCCTTCGCGCCGACGCTGATGCTGATCCTGGGGCTGGCCGCAGCCCCTGAGCAGGAGCTCACCGCCTGGTGGCTGGAGGGTGAGGCTCAGCCAGGCAGTCCTTACCGGCGCCTGGGGTGGAGAATGGAGGATTGAGCCGTAGGCAGCCGTACTGCTGCGGCAAGTGGTTCACGCTTTCTCCCCAGCCATGATTCCTCCCGACACCAGCGGCGTTCAGCTCAGTCCCGATGAGGTGGCCCGTTTTTCGCGCCATCTGATCCTGCCGGAGGTGGGGATGGAGGGCCAGAAGCGGTTGAAGGCGGCCTCGGTGCTCTGCGTCGGTACGGGCGGCCTGGGATCACCGCTGCTGCTCTATCTGGCCGCCGCCGGCGTGGGCCGTCTCGGCATCGTTGATTTCGATGTGGTGGACCACAGCAACCTGCAGCGGCAGGTGATCCACGGCACCAGCTGGGTGGGCAAGCCCAAGATTGAATCGGCGAAGGCCCGCATCCTCGAGCTCAATCCTCACTGCCAGGTGGATCTCTACGAGACCGCGCTCACCAGCGAGAACGCCCTGGAGATCATCGCCGGCTACGACCTGGTGTGTGACGGCACTGACAACTTCCCCACCCGCTACCTGGTCAACGACGCCTGCGTGCTGCTGGGCAAGCCGAATGTGTATGGCTCGATCTTCCGCTTTGAAGGCCAGGCCACGGTGTTCAATCTCGATGCCGCCAGTCCCAACTACCGCGATCTCTTCCCCGAGCCGCCACCGCCGGGCATGGTGCCCTCCTGCGCCGAAGGCGGCGTGGTGGGGGTGCTGCCCGGCATCATCGGTGTGATTCAGGCCACCGAGGCGCTGAAGATCATCACCGGCATCGGCACCACCTTGAGTGGCCGCCTGCTGCTGTTCGATGCCCTGCAGATGAAGTTCCGCGAGCTCAAGTTGCGGCCCAATCCGGAGCGCCCGGTGATCGAGAAGCTGATTGACTATCAGGAGTTCTGCGGAGTGGGTGGCACCGCTCCCGGTCAGGAGGAGGCAGGAGCCGTGATCAGCATCAGTGTCAAGGAATTGCAGGCGTTGCTGGCGGGCGATACCGGTGGTCTGGTGCTTCTCGATGTGCGCAATCCTCCCGAAGTAGAGATTGCGGCTATTCCCGGCGCCCTGTTGATTCCCCTGGATCGCATCGAAAGCGGTGAGGCGGTGGAGGAGGTGCGCCGGCTGGCTGCGGGCAAGACCCTCTACGTGCATTGCAAGCTGGGCGGGCGCTCGGCCAAGGCGCTGATCGCCTTGGCACGGCACGGCATCGAGGGCGTGAATGTGGCCGGTGGTATCCAGGCCTGGAGTCAGGAGGTGGATCCCTCCGTGCCCCAGTACTGAGCACGGTGCCCCCCTTGCCGATCGAGCGGCGGCGGCCAGCTTTCAGTCGGGCGCGCCTGGCCCGGCTGGAGCGCCAGTTCTTGCCGCTGCTGCTCACGGTGCTGCTGCCGATCCTGGTGTTGCCCCAGACGGCCACGGGTCATCGGCCTGGCAATGCGCTGTTGGCCATCGTCGTTTCGGTGCTGGTCCTGCAGTCGATCCGCACCTTGGGTCGGGCCGGCAGTGAGGAAGGGCTTGCCCTGCGCCACCGGGGCTATGCCCTGTTTGGTCTGCTGGTGATGACCACACTTTGGATTCCGGTGGTGTGGGGCAGCTGGCAGCTCCCGGCGTTGAAGGCCACGGTGTTGACCAGCCTGTCGCTGTTCTTCCTGATCACCTCGGTGCGACTGGTGCGGCTGCTGGCCCGGGTGCCGCGGGTGAATGCCCAGGTGATGGCCGGGGCGGCCGCCGGCTATCTGCTGCTGGGGTTCACCGGGGGGGTGCTGGCGACCGCCACGGAGGTGTTCAAGCCAGGCAGCTTTCTGTTGGGTCACCTTGCTAATCAGCAGCTGCTGCTGGATCGGCTCACTTATTTCAGCTTCGTCACGATTGCCGGTCTGGGCTATGGCGATGTGCTGCCCGGTAATGCTGTCGGCGAGCGCTTTGTGATTCTGCTGAGTGTATCCAGCACTCTCTATGTGGCCCTGTTGGTGGGGCTGCTGCTGGGCCGTTTCATCGCCTCCCAGGAGGTGCTGATTCTGGAGGAAGACAGCCTGCTGGCGGGGGGTAATCCTGCGGCGATCGAGCGTGGCGATAATGACGGGAATTCAGAGCCTCAGTAATCAACACCCCGCTTGAGATCCACGCCCCGTTCGGCGTAGTGCTTGTGGCACACCATTTCCGAGTGCACGCTGGCCAGGTCGAAGTAGGCAGGGCGGCTCTTGCAGCGACCGGTGATGATCACCTCGGTTTCGGCGGGTTTGCGCAGCAGGGTTTGCACAATCGGCTCCACCGGCAGTAACTCGAGATCCACGGTGGGGTTGAGTTCATCGAGGATCACGGTTTTGTACAGCCCGCTGGCGATCGCCGCCCGGGCGATCTCCCAGGCCCGCTCCGCCTCCACGTAGTCGATCGGCTGCTGTTGGCCGCGCCAGACGATCGCATCGCGACCGGAACGCAGGTGATCCACCAGGTGGGGATAGCTCTCGCGCAGGGCGGCGATGGCGGCATCTTCGGTGTAGCCGCTGCCGCCTTTGAGCCATTGCAGGATCAGCACCCGATGGCTCTTGTCCTGGCTGATGCCGCGGCCGATCGCCTGCAGGGCCTTGCCCAGGGCGCTGGTGGACTTGCCCTTGCCTTCGCCGGTGTAGATCTCGATGCCATCGAGACCGGCTCCATTGATCTGGATGTCGACCGCTCCGTCCGGCAGGCGGCGGCGATGGGCGCGCATTTCCGAGTGCAGATCGGCCAGCTGCACCAGCTGGGCCGGCGCCCCGCGGCCGGTGCAGATCACCTCCATTCCGGCGGGCTTGGCAGAGAGGGTGCGCACCACTTCCGCTGGATCCAGCAGGCCCAGATCCAGCACCGGGTTGATTTCATCGAGCACCACGACCGAATAGAGGTTGCTGGCGATGGCGCCCTTGGCGATATCCCAGCCCCGCTGCGCCTCCTGGCGGTCGAAGCTGCTGGCCTGCTCGGCGGTGAAGAAATCGCCGCGACCGGTGCGCACCTGATCGATCAGATGGGGGAATCCCTGCTGCAGGGCCTCGATTGCACTGTCTTCGTCGTAGGAGCGGCCGGGGCCTTTCAGGAAGCGCAGCAGCAGCACGCGGGTGCGTTTCTGTTCGCAGATGCCCAGCCCGATGGTGCGCAGCACCACGCCCAGGGCCGCCTGGCTTTTGCCCTTGCCGTCGCCGTCGTAGACGTGCAATTGGCCATGGTCGCGCTCCTCGCTGCCGGCGGCGGTGCGGATGCCAATCCCCCGGCCGGTGCCCCGTTGCGGTGTCTGGGTGCTGCTTGAGCCTGGCATGGACTGGGTGTTCAGAACCTGATGCTACCCAGGTTGGACCGTGCGTTTGCCAGGATCGCCCCCATGCCATTCACCTTGCTGGAGTCGCTCCCCCCCGAGCTCGAGCGGGCCCTGGCGGCCTTGAGGCGGCAGTTGGCCGCCTGGGATCAGGTGGTGGTGGCCTATTCCGGTGGGGTGGACAGTGCGCTGGTGGCGGCCCTGGCAGTGGAGGCCCTGCAGGAGCGTGCCCTGGCGATCACCGGGGTTTCCCCCGCCCTGGCGCCCCATCTGCGCCAGGAGGCCCGGGCCCAGGCGGCCTGGCTGGGCCTGCGTCATCGGGAGCTGGCCACGGCGGAGCTGGATGATCCCGCCTATGCCGCCAATCCCGAGGATCGCTGCTACGCCTGCAAGCGGGAATTGCATCGTGTGCTGGCACCGATCGCGGCGGCGGCGGGGGCGGCCGTGGTGCTCGATGGTGTCAACCGCGACGACCTCGGTGATCACCGACCCGGCATCCGCGCCGCCCGCGAGCAGGGGGTGCGTTCACCCCTGGCGGAACTCGGTGTGGACAAGGCCGGCGTGCGCCAGATCTCCCGGGCCCTGGGCTTTCCCTGGTGGGACAAGCCGGCCCAGCCCTGCCTGGCCTCCCGCTTCCCCTATGGCGAGCCGATCAGTGCCGCCCGGCTGGCGCGGGTGGCGGCGGCGGAGGCGTGGCTGCGGCAGCGCTGGGGGGGGGCACTGCGCGTGCGCAGCCAGGGCGAAACGGCCCGCATTGAACTGCCGGCGGATCGCCTGGCCGAGGTGCTGCAGCAATTGGCCGCGGGTGACCGGCGCCAGGAGTTGGTGGCCGCCTTCTCAGGGCTGGGTTTTGCGGCCGTGTCCCTCGATCTCGAGGGCTTGGTTAGCGGCAAGCTCAACCGGGTGCTGGTGGAGCCCCAAGCCACGCAGCCGCCGGAGCCAGATCAGGGGGCTCCCCAACAGTGAGTGATTGAAGCAGTCGCCAGCAGGACAGCCAACCATGGATCCATCGATTCAAACCGTGGACCAGCTGATCCAAACCGGTGACGGGCAACGGCGATTGAGCCCCTAAAAAAGACAGCGGCAAAGCCTGATCGAGGCTTGCCGCTGTCGGGGGGGACGCGATGAACGGCGGCTCTAACGCAGGATCAGGCGGCAGTGAGCACGGGATCGCGTTCACTGCCTTCAATCGTGGCCGGAGTTTCGCGCCGGAAGCTGGTGAGCTTATGGCGACCCGCATGGAGCTCCTCACACAGCACCTGACAGGCCCTTTCGGGCATGGTGTGATCGCCACAGGTGAACACATCGACCGCCGCATAGCCGGATTCCGGCCAGGTGTGAATCGAGATGTGGGACTCGGCCAGCAAGGCGAGGCCAGTGACGCCCTGGGGTTCAAAGCGGTGGGTGATCAGATTGAGCAGGGTGGCACCAGCACGTTTTGCTGCTGTCGTGATGGTGTCCCTGAGGAAAGCTTCGTCGTCGAGCCGCGAACTGTCGCAGTCGTAGAGCTCGAGGATGCAATGTTTCCCAACCGCGTCAGTGACGTTCGGCGGGGGGGCAATCTCGCTGCTGGCCTTGGCTTTGAGGGGGAGTGGCTGGTGGGCGGCTCCGTTCCATCCCGGATTGGGGTGGAGGCAGGGCAGGCTCTGGTTCATCAGGGGTCCAGGCAACAACAGAGCGATCACCATACGTCTCGGGCGGCATTAGGGCGGCCTTAAGTCCAAAGCTGTCGCTCATTGCCCACAGAGGTGGCCGGCTTGCACGCGCACCACCTGGGACTCTGAACGCCAGCCGCCGCTGAAGGCATCGAGATGGGTGGCACTCACCAGACACTGGTGGCCGGTGCCCACCGCTTCCAGCAATAGCTGCTGGCGTTGGGGGTCGAGCTCGGCGAGCACGTCGTCGAGCAGCAGCAGCGGCGCCTGGCCCACCACCTGGCCCACCAGCTCCAGTTCAGCCAGCTTCAGGGCCAGCACCAGGGTGCGTTGCTGGCCGGCTGAGCCGTAACGGCGGGCCGGTTGGTCGGCCAGCAGCAGGGTGACGTCGTCGCGATGGGGGCCCACCAGGCACTGGCCCAGCCGTTCCTCCTGGGGGCGCTGCTGCCGCAGTTGCTCCTCCATGGCCATGCGCCACAGCTGTTCCTGATCGCTGTCTTCGGCTGCGCTGGTGAGCTCGGTGCCGCTGCGGTAGGCCAGGGCCAGGGGCTCGCCGGAGCCGCCGATCCGCTGCTGCCAGGCGCTCGCCAGTGGTTCCAGCCGCCGCAGGGCCCGCCAGCGGCGCCGGTGCAGACGGGTGCCGATCAGAGCCATCTGCTGGTCGAAGACATCGAGCAGGCCGGCCCGATCGGCCAGGCCCAGGCCGCGGCGCAGCAGTTGGCTGCGCTGGCGCAGCAGGCGGCCATAGCGGCTGAGCAGGGCGCCATAGACCGGCTCCAGTTGCAGCACCACCCGGTCCAGCCATTGGCGGCGCAGGGCGGGTTCGCCGCGCACCAGATCCAGATCGAGGGCGCTGAAGCCGACGCAGCGCAGCGGTCCGATCAGATCGTGTTGGCGTTCCAGCAGCTTGTCGTTGCGCAAAGCCTGGCGCCCGCCCCGGCCGCGCAGGCGCAGCTCCAGGCTGTCGCCGTCGCCGGTGAGGGCTCGCAGCCGGCTGGCGGGTTGGCCGTGGCTGATCAGATCCCGATCACTGGCGCAGCGGTGGGAGCGCAGGCTGGTGAGCAGTTCCACCGCCTCCAGCAGATTCGATTTGCCCGCCCCATTGGCGCCGATCACCAGCAGCCTGGGGGCTTCCAGGGTCAGCTGCAGCCCGGCCAGATTGCGGAAGTGGAGAAGCTCCAGGCGGTGCAGCCGGATAGGTCTGGGGCGATCAGCGGCTAAGGTACCCCCAACAGGCATGGCCGCAGGCGTCGTCGTCGCATGGATGAGTTTTCATCCGCTGCAACCGACTCTCAGGCTTCCCTGGTTTTGGGCATGTAGCTCAGTTGGATAGAGCGTCAGATTCCGGTTCTGAATGTCGGGGGTTCGAGTCCCTCCATGCTCGTTGATATCTTCCGCCGCCGGAACGGTGAAGATGATCAGATTGAGTCGTCGACGTGGGTCCTGGCTTCAGTGGAGCCGAGGGCAAGTTCGCACCCGCTTGAAATCGTTGCAGTAGGCCAAGTTTCTGTGGCGGGAAAAGTCAGAAGAAATGGCCGGGATTGGCTCGCTCCTGTGCCTGACTTCGACTCCAGCTGTTGGTGGGTCTTGATGACCACCCAGAAAGGTCTGTGAAGCCAGAGACAGTGGTCAGGGAGCTGATTGATCGCAGCTGGAGGGGTCGCATCCTTCCTGTCTGGGATCGGCACGCCACGGAGCTATCTGGACACTCAATGGATGGTTTGGCCTGGTTCTCTCCTTGGAGTGATTGACACATCGATCCCCAGGCTGAATTCGAAGATCTTTCTGCTATCAAGCAGATTGAATCCGGAATCAGGCCGAGACAGCAGTGAATCAATCTTGATGTGCTGACCCGCATCCATCTATTGCCCAGCAATCGCGTCCAAGCGCCAGGCGTGTCTGATGTCCACGCCATCGGCCACCCCAGGACCTGGTTGTACAGCTCCCTCCCGCAACGGCAGCCGCAGGGTTGAAGGCCCCTGGCCAGGCAGCGGCCCGCCAAGGGCCATCACGGCTCCTTCAGGTTCAGTCCCATGGCCCGGATCCCCCCGGGATCCACCACGAAACCAGCCCGGGTGACCGCGTGCAGCGCCTCCGGTGGGGCGGCCAGGGAGACGCTGCAGCCGCCCATCTCCCGCCGCAGCCGGCTCAGGGCTGCCTGCACGAGGGCCTGGATCACCTCGTCGCGGCTCGGGTCGGCCGGATCCGCCAGCAGATCCCAGAGGTTGGCGTTGAGGGCCTGATCGCTGGTGGCCCGGATGAAGCCCACGAGTCTGTCCTGGTCGCTGCGGACGGCCAGGTGCCAGGCGCTGCGCTCCAGTACCAACCCCCAGCGCCCGGCGCCCCGGGGCCGGTCGCCGCACTCCTGCAGCAGATGGTCGAGTTCGTCGGCATCCCAGGCCGGCTGGTGGAGCAGCTGATAGCCCTCCCGCAGGCGGGGCTGGGGTGGTTGGCTGCGGAAGGGAATCAAGAAGGAGATGCTCTGGCCGGGGGGAAAGGGTGGGGCTCAGCCCGTGTTGCGCATGCCGGCGGCAATGCCGTTGATCGTGAGCAGCGCCCCTTGGAGCAGGTCGCTGCGGCTGTAAGTGCGGCCATCGCTGGCCTTGCCGGCCCCCTCGCTCATCGGTGGCTGGCGATTCTGATCGCGCAGCAGACGCAGCAGGGCCACCTGCAGATAGCCGAGGGGAATGATGGTGCGATTGCGCAGCTCCACCGACAGCTGCAGGGCGGGATCGCCATCCAGCAGCCGTTTGTGGCCGCTGATCGCCAGCACCAGATCCCGGGTGAGGGTGAACTCGGCGGTGATCGACGCCAGGATCGCCGCGAAGGCCTCGCGGTTGGCCTCGCGGCCGAGGGAGCGCACGTAGTGACCGGCCAGATCCAGGTCCACCTTGGAGAGCGTCATCTCCACCTTGGAGATCAGCATGCGGAAGAAAGGCCAGCGCTGGTACAGCAGCTGCAGCAGTTCCATTTGATCGGCATCCTGTTCCAACTCAGCCTGCAGGGCTGCGCCCACGCCGTACCAGCTGGGCAGCAGGAAGCGGCTCTGGGTCCAGCCGAACACCCAGGGGATGGCCCGCAGACTGGAGAGATCCCGGGTGCTGCTTTTGCGACGGGCCGGCCGGCTGGAGATCTGCAGCTTGCTGATCTCTTCGATCGGCGTGACCTGCTCGAAGAAGGCCACCAGATCGGGGTTGTCGTGGACCAGGGCGCGGTAGTGGTCGCGGGAGCGGGCGGCCAGCCGCTCCATCAGCTGGTTCCAGCTGGGGGTGTTATCGAGCGGCAGGGTGACCATGCTGTTTTGCAGCACGGCCGTGGACACCGTTTCGAGGTTGTAGAGGGCCAGCTCCGGCAGGGAGTATTTGGAGGCCAGCACTTCTCCCTGTTCGGTGATCTTGATGCGGCCTTTGAGGGTGCCACTGGGCTGGGCCAGGATCGCCTGATAGGCCGGGCCACCACCGCGGCCCACCGAGCCACCGCGGCCGTGGAACAGGCGCAGGGCCACGGCGTGTTCATCGGCAAGGCGCTGCAAAGCGATCTGGGCCCGGTGGATTTCCCAGTTGCTGGAGAGGAAGCCGGAATCCTTGTTGCTGTCGGAGTAGCCGAGCATCACTTCCTGCAGGGGCTGGCCACTGTCGGTGTTGCTGGTGAGCAGCTCCCGGTAGAAGGATTCGGCGAACATCCGACCCATCACCGCTGGGGCTCGCTGGAGGTCTTCGACGGTTTCGAACAGGGGAATCACCAGCAGCTCGGAGCGCTGGGCCAGGGGATCGATCAGGCCCACTTCTTTGGCCAGCAGCAGCACCTCCAGCAGATCCGACACCGTGTGACTCATCGAGATCACATAAGTGCGGCAGATCCGGGGTCCGAACTCCTGCTGCAGGCGATGCAGCATGCGGAACACCGCGAAGGTTTCCGCCGTGGCCGCGCTCCAGCGGGCGGCGGGCGGCAGCAGGGGCCGGCGGGTCTGCAGTTCGGCCAGCAGCCAGGTCACCCGCTGCTCCTCGTCCATCGCGCCGTAGGCGATCGGCAGCAGCAGATAGCGGCTGAGTTCGTCGATGGCGTCGCTGTGGCGGGTGCTCTCCTGGCGAATATCGAGGCTGGCGAGCCAGAAGCCGAAGATGTGCACCTGGGTGAGCAGATCACGCAGGGTTTCGCATTTGAGCCCTGTGGCATCCAGGCTCTCCTTGAGCAGCTCCAGGTCATTGCGGAACTCGTCCACCGAGCCGTAGTGCAGATCCTGCAGACCCACACCACCGGAAGGCAGACCGAAGGAGGTGTCGAGGGCCGCGGTGGAGGGGCCATCACCGGGGGATTCCCAGCCGGCTTCGGCCAGTTGGTCGTTGCGTCGCTGGCTTAGGTGCAGTCGCTCAAGGATATAACTGAGTTTGAGTCTGTAGGGCTCCTTGCGATAGCTGGTGGCCCGTTCTTCGTAGATCTCCGGGAAGCGCAGCCGATCCATCTCCAGCGATTCGAGCAGGGCCTTGCTGGGGGGGCTCCACTGCATCGAGATGCTGAGTTGATCGCGCAGATCCTCCACGGCATGGATGTAGCGCTTGAGCATCAGCTTGCGCTGATAACAGGCGGTGCGCCATGTGATCTCCGGGGTCACCGAGGGGTTGCCGTCGCGGTCGGAGCCGACCCAGGATCCAAAGGTGCAGAACGAGTCCCGCGGGGGCACCACATCCGGATAGCTGCTGGCCAGGGCGGCGCGCATGCGCTGCCGCAGCTGGGGCATGGCATTGAAGAGCACCTGCTGGAAGTAATGCAGGGCGTAGTCGACTTCGTTGATCACCGAGGGTTTGAACTGATGCAGTTCATCGGTGCGCCACCACAGCCGGATCTCCTCTTCCAGTTGCTGGCGCAGATGTTGGCGCTCATCCGGGTTGATTGCCGGACTGAGCTGCAGCTTCTGGATCAGGGCCGCTACCCGCCGTTGCTTGTGGCGCACCGTGTGACGCACGATCTCGGTGGGGTGGGCGGTGAACACCAGGCGGATGTCGAGTTCCCGCAGCAGGTTTTCCAGTTGGGCCGGGGGTACGCCCAGGGCCCGCAGGCGCTCGAACAGCTGGCGGAAGGTGGCCGGTTCGCTCTGGCTGGCCAGGGGCGGCAGGAAGGGATCGTTGCTGCCGCTGACGGTCGCTGTCTTGAGGCTTTCGAGGTAGCTGTCTTCCTCAATGTGCTGCTCGAGGATGTTGACCAGCTGGAAGTAGAGGGAGAAGGCCCGGGCGGCGGCGATGCCGTCGGCCAGATCCATCTCCTTGATCAGCTGCACGATCCCTTCGGTGTCGACACAGCTTTCGTCGGCGAGTTCCGTCGGGGTGACCGGACCACTCAATTGCTTGAGCTTCAGCAGCCGTTCGACCCGCTCCGGTGGACACTCGCTGCGCAGCACCGATTGCCAGAGATCCTCCACCAGCTCCAGCCGTTCGGCCAGCAGGCGGATCACCCGGGGTGTGGGCTCCATGCTCGCCGTCGCGGCGAGCGGAGCTGAATTGCTGGTGGGCGTCACGGCCATGGGAGCTGCTGAGGGCTGCCGCATGGGGGCAGACGGGACGGGAAGGGACCCATCATCATCCCAAAGCACACGCTGCGTCTGTCGCAAGCCATGCTTCCAGCCGATCCTCCTGCGCCTGCATGGCCGCAGCCTCGCTGCTGAGGATCGCGGTGATGCTCTCTCCCTGCCGTTGTCGCTGCCGCCAGCGCATGGCCTGGTTGCCGTCGCGGAGCAGGGAGGCGAGGGGGGCGAGGGCTTCGCTCAGGCCCAGTTCTGCCGCCAGGGGCTCCATCGCGTTCAGCTCCCTGGCGATCCAGGCCCGGGCCCCAATCGGTTCGCCGCTGCGCCAGTCGCAGAGGGTGCTGGTGAGGCTGCTGCGGGCCGCGGCCCGGTCGTTGGCGTCGGCCAGATCCGCCAGGGCGGCGAGGCTGAAGCGGCTGGCCAGCTGCGGATCGTGGCGCTCCGGTTCCGCCTGCAGCTGATGCAGGCGCAGTTCGGCAAAGGCGGTCACGGCCAGCAGCAGGCGGGGATCGTCGATCAGATCGCAGATGCGGATCTCGAGGCGATTGAGATTGTGGGGCCGGTCATCGCCGTTGGGCCGCACCGAGGTCCAGAGATGGCGCACGTTGAACATGGCGGCGGCAGCCAGCTGCTCGTGCATCCAGTCGATGTAGTGCTGGTGCCCGCTGAACAGGGGCACCAGCGGCGGCGTGAGCGGAAACTGCAGCCAGCGCTGGGAGTCGGCGCCGGTGATGGCGTTGTCGAGGAAGGGCGAACTGGCGCTCATCGCCAGCAGCAGGGCCGCCTCGCAGCGCATCAGTCGCAGACCGGCGAACAGGTGCTCCATATCGCTGATGCCCAGGTTGATGTGGACACTGGCGGTCACCACCCGGGTGCCATAGGTCTGTTCGATCGTGTCGTGGTAAGCGTTGCTGGGATCGGAGCGCTCGAAGCGATGGCTGTCGCCCAGGCTCAGGGTGCTGCCGGGCAAGAGGGTGAGACCCCGCGGCGCCAACCAGGCCCGCAGCCGGCGGCGCGGCTCCAGCAGCAGCTCCAGCTGGCGCCGGTAGCTGGCATCCGGGGCGGTGATGTGCTCGAGGTTGCGGTTGTCCGGTTCGGTGACGAAGCCTTCCAGGGCCGCGGTGGCTGCGGCGGCGCAACCGACCACCGTGCCATCGGGGCGGCCGGTGTACATCTCCACCTCAAAACCCTTGAGCAGCAGACGGTCGCTCATCGCGGCGACTCCGTGGCGGCGGCTGCCGGCAGCAGACAGGCGATCGCCTTGAGCATGCCGCGGGCCTTGTTGAGGGTTTCTTCGTACTCCGCCTCCGGCCTGGAGTCGGCGACGATGCCGGCGCCGGCCTGCACCTGCACCCGCCAGCGCCTGGCTGCACCCTCGGCCGCTGCCACTCCTTTGTCCACTCCTTCGTCTCCTGCTTCGCCTGGGGCTTGCGGCAGCACCACCATGGTGCGGATCGTGATCGCCGTGTTGAGAGCACCGTTGAGATCGACGGCGCCGTACACCCCGGAATAGGGACCCCGGCTGTCCGGTTCCAGTGCGTGAATCAACTGCATCGCCCGGATCTTGGGGGCGCCACTGACGGTGCCGGCCGGAAAGCAGGCCATCAGCAGATCCCAGATGTCGTGGTCGGCTGCAAGTACCCCCTGCACCTGGCTGACGATGTGCATCACGTGCGAGTAGCGCTCGATCACCATCAGCTCGCCCACGGCGACAGTGCCCGGCCGGCAGACGCGGCCGAGATCGTTGCGGCCCAGGTCGACAAGCATCACGTGCTCCGCCCGTTCCTTCGGATCGGCGAGCAGTTCCCTTTCCAGGGCCTGGTCCTCGTGCTCGTTGTTGCCGCGGGGGCGGGTGCCGGCGATCGGCCGCACCGAGGCCAGGATGGTGCCGTCCGCCGCCGGTTCGGCCTTCACCATCACCTCGGGGCTGGAGCCGATCAGGTGCCAGTCGCCGAAGTCGAAGAAGGCCATGTAGGGCGATGGATTGACCATCCGCAGGCTGCGGTACAGATCGAAGGGATCGCCGCTGATGCTGGTTTCCAGCCGCTGGCTGAGCACCAGCTGGAAGACATCGCCGGCCTCGATGTGCTGTTCGCCCTGCAGCACTGCCGTCTCGAAGGCGGCTCGGCTCATTGTGCTGGTGGTGACCAGCTGGCTCGCCACATCAGCGGCGGTGGCGTCATGCCAGGCCAGGGGCTTGATCGACGCCGGCAGGGGGGCCTGCATGCTGGCCTCCAGGCGGTCGATGCGGGCGCTCGCCTGGTTCCAGGCCTGTTCGGCGTCGCGGTGATCAGTGCCACTCCCCGACAGATCCACGTAGGCCAGGGCTGTGATCTGACGCCGCACCTGGTCAAATACCAGCAGGTTGTCAGCCAGCAGCCAGCAGCCGTCCGGCGGGGCGCCTGCCGGGGTGGGATGCACTGGCACGCTGGGTTCGATCCAGCGGATCAGTTCGTAGCCCCAGAAGCCGAACAGCTGGCCCACCGGCGGTAGCCCCGGCACCGGCGCGGGACGCAGATGGCTCAGGCACTGGCGCAGCAGCTGGAAGGGGTTGCCTTGCAGGTTGTCCTGGCGGCCGTCGCGCCAGAGCCGCTGGCCGTGCTCCCCACGGCAGGTGAGGGTCCAGAGCGGATCGCTGACGACAAAACTCCAGCGGCCCAGCTGTTCGCCCCCCTCGACCGACTCCAGCAGCACGCCATGGCCACGGCCGGCACCCACCTTGAGCCAGGTGGTGAGCGGCGTTTCCAGGTCGGCGGGCCAGCGCTTCCAGAGCGGGATCAGGTTGTGGCCGCCGAAGGCTGTGTCATCGCCGGCCAACCTGCGGGCGGCCTCAGCCAGGAAGGCATCGCGATGGGGGGGCTGGACGGGACCGGGCATCGGGCGGTGGGCAGAAAAAAGGCGGGGCCTCGGCCCCGCCATTAAAGATGCTCGCCGGAACGGCTCAGAAACTGAGAGCTCAGGCTTCGTAGGTGGCTTTGCCGCTGAACTTGAGGCCGGCGGGGTTGGGGTTGGCGCCGATGCGGCGGGGGTTGTGACCCACCATGGGGCGGCCTTCATTCACCCGCTCGGGGAAGACGCCGTCCTTGGGATGGAGGAACTCGGTGTCGCCGCCGGGGAAGATCCGGTAGATCTTGTAATCCTCGATGCGGGGCTTGAACTTGGTGCGCAGCTGGGTGCCGAGGGCCAGGCACTGCTCCTTCCGCGCAAAATACATGAGGTTTTCGCCCTCATTCATTTCGGCGGCGCCACCGGTGGGCAGTTCAAAGGCCTGGGCCTTGGAACTGGTCCAGGTGATGGCGTACTTCTCTTCGGTTTCGGCTGCGTTCAGCAGACCACCGGTGCTGCCGATGTACTTCGGAAGTTGACCCTTGAGGGCAGTCGCTGACATGGCTCGCTGACCGTTTCAGGCGGAAACTAGCACCGAGTTTTCGACCCTTTGCGGGTGGGCGCGGCAGTCTTCACACTCCGTCGACAAATGGCGCTGCCTGGCTGCGGCCCCGGCCGGCCCGGGCCTTCAGGGGCCGGCTTCGGCCAGGGGGAAGAACACGGTGAGATGGCTGCCACCCCGTTCGGTGAGGCGGCCGCCGAGGCGGTGGAAGAGTTGGCGTGTGGCCTGCCGGCTCAGTTGCAGGCTGCCGGTGCAGGGATTCCAGCTGAGCACCGGGCCGACCCGCTCGGTGTTGGTGCCGGCTGAGGTGCTGCCGGCCGGGGGGGGCAGCGGTGGCTCGCCGCGGCTGCTCTCACCCTTGGGATTCTGGCTGCCGAGCTGCAACTTCAGGCGCGATCCGGCCGGCTGCAGGCTCAGCTGCACCAGGCTGCCACTGGGTAGACCTCGACTGAAGCGATCCATCAGGCCGCCGAGCATGGTTTCCAGTCGGCTGGGATCGCTCAGCACCGGCGGCAGATCCGGTGTGATCGCCAGCTGCAGCTGCAGACCGCGGCGGGCCAGCTGGCGCTGCCAGAGCTCCTGCATCTGCTCCAGCAGCTGGCTGAGATCGGTGCGGGCCAGCTCCTGGGCCGTCAGGGCCTGACCGCTGCCGGGTTGGCGCTGCAGTTCGGCGGCCAGGAAGATCAGGCCGAAGCGGTCGATCTGTTCGCTGCACTCGCCGTCGATCTGCTCCAGGCGCTGGCGCACCAGGGGGGTGAGCTCGCTGCGGCGCAGCAGCGAGCGAATCAGGGTGCGGATCGTGGCCAGGGGCGTGCGCACCTCGTGGGTGAGGGCTTCGAGCAGGGCCAGTTCGGCGCTGTTGCCGTTGCCGGGGCGCTCGCTCGTCGCCCCGGGGCTGGCGGGCCGGGAGTGGGGCCGGCTGGCGATCGGCTGCAGGGTCACACTCGGGGCCATGGTGGCCAGCCGTTCCGCCAGCAGGGGCCAGAAGCGCAGGGCCAGATCGGGGTCGTTCTCCAGGCAGCCCAGCGCCTGCAGCGCCGCCCGCAGCCTGGCGGCGCCGGCGGGGTTGTCGTGGTCGAGCCGGCGATCGAGCAGCTGCAGGGCGCCGGCGAGCACGGCGGCATCGAAGCGCACCAGCAGACGCCGGGCTTCGGGGGGGCCCTCCAGGGCCAGAGCCACCTGCAGGCGGGGGGTGATCAGCACCAGCAGCGGGTCCGTGCCGTCGGCGTCGCGCAGGGGCAGGCGCTGGAAGCTGGCGCCGGGAGCGGCCGTCGCGCCGCGGCTGCTGGGCAGCAGGGCTGCGGAGGCCGGCAGCAGCTGGTCGATGCCGGCTGGGGCCCAGACCCAGCCCTGGAGGCGCAGCAGCAGCCGCGGCTCGTAGAGCGCCGGCAATGGCGCCGCCAGCCAGAGGCCTTTGGGGGAAGGCCCGGGCAGCAGCAGGTCCTCCTGCAGGGTGGCCAGGGCTGCCCACCACTGGCGCCGCACGCTGTCTTCATCGCCCCGACCCGGTGGCACCCCTTCGGCCAGGAGCTGGCGCAGCTGCTGCAGGTTCACCACCAGCGCTGGCCGGCCCGGCTGCGGCGCGCCACCGAGGCGCAGAGCCCGAGGGCGAGGAAGTTCACGAGCATGGCCGAGCGGCCATAGCTCACCCAGGGCAGGGGGATGCCGGTGACGGGGCCGAGGCCGATGGTCATCGAGATGTTGATCACCACCTGGAACAGCAGCATGGCGGCCGTGCCCACCACCACCAGCGATTCGGCGTCGGTGCGGGCGTGGGCGGCGATCTGCAGTAGGCGCCAGGCCAGCAGCACAAAGGCCGCCATGATCAGCAGCGAGCCGACGAAGCCCAGCTCCTCGCCCACGGCACTGAAGATGAAGTCGGTGTGCTGCTCCGGGATGAACTGCAGCTTGGTGAGCAGGCCGTGCATCAGGCCGGTGCCCCACAGGCCGCCGGAGCCGATGCCCACCTTGCTCTGCAGCAGGTGATAGCCGCCGCCGAGGGGATCCTTGGAGGGATCGAGAAACAGCACCAGACGATCCCGTTGATAGTCCTTGAGGCCATGCAGCCACAGGTAGGGCGTGATCACGGCGAACAGCCCCTGAATCGCCAGTACGGCGGCCATGGCGAGGCGCGGCCAGGGCAGGGAGCGCCAGGCGATCAGTCCCATCAGCGGCACCCAGGCCAGCAGGACCCAGGGCCAGGCGCCCGCCAGGATCGCCGTGACCAGGGGCGAGAGCAGCAGCACCAGCCAGCTCAGGGGCAGGCCGGCCCAGAACAGCATCACCAGCAGCACGGCGCCGAACACCAGGGAGGTGCCCAGATCGGGCTGCAGAAACACCAGGGCCCAGGGGAGCGCGATCAGGCCGATAGGCCGCACCAGGTCCACCGGCCGCTCCACCGGATAGCGGGAGAGCACCCCGGCCAGCAGCAGGATCGCCGCCAACTTGGCGAACTCCGAGGGCTGCACATGGAATCCGCCGATGCTGATCCAGCGCTGGGCCCCCAGGGCTGAGGTGCCCACGAGGCGTACGGCCGCCAGGCTGGCAATCGTGGCGCCATAGATCAACCAGCGGAACGCAGCCAGGCGCTCCAGGGGCAGCCGGGCCACCTGTATGGCCAAAACCAGCCCCACGGCGGCGGTGATCCAGTGTTGGTACCAGTCGGCATAGTCGGCCTGCCGCTGGGTGCTGGCGATCAGGATGCCGGCCACAAGGGTGAGTGCGAGGGGCACGCCCCAGAGAATCCAGTCGATGCTGGCGAGGCGGCTGCGCCGACCTCGAGTCCCCGATCCGGCGTAGCCGCCTCGCCGGACTCGGGGGCTCAGGACCGCCATCGCTTCAGGCCAGGGCCGTCGTTGGGGCGCCACTGGCGGCGAGGCGAGCGGCCAGGGCCAGGAAGGCCTGACCCGTGGCGGAGTCGGGTGCGCTCAGCACCACTGGGCGGCCGCTGTCGCCACCTTCGCGCACCGGCATTTCCAGGGGCAGCTGGGCCAGCAGCGGCACCTCGGCCTCCTGGGCCAGGCGGGCGCCGCCGCCGCGGCCGAAGATTTCGTAGCGCTTTTCAGGGGCGTCGGGGGGGATGAAGGCGGTCATGTTTTCCACCACGCCCAGCACCGCGACGCCCATCTGCAGGAACATCGCCAGGCCGCGGCGGGCATCCTGCAGCGACACCTGTTGGGGCGTGGTGACAACGATCACACCTTCCATCGGCACCGCCTGGGCCAGGCTCAGCTGGGCATCACCGGTGCCGGGCGGTAGATCCACCACCAGCACATCCCGCTCACCCCAGGCCACCTGGTAGAGGAACTGACGGATGATGCCGTTGAGCATCGGGCCCCGCCAGATCACCGGCTGGTTCTCCTGGATCAGCAGGCCCATCGACACCATGGCGATGCCACAGGTTTCGATCGGGGTGAGGATCTGCTCGTTGCCGCTGCCCTGCACCTCGGGGGTGCGATCGGCGACTCCCAGCATGGTGGGGGCGTTGGGGCCGTAGATGTCGGCATCGAGTAGGCCGACCCGCAGGCCGCTGCGGGCCAGGGCGCAGGCCAGGTTGACCGCCACGGTGCTCTTGCCGACGCCGCCCTTGCCACTGCTGACAGCGATCACCCGGGCCACTCCCGGAATGCCCTGGCGCTCGGGCAGTTGGCCCTGACCATGCCCCCCGCTGCCATGGCCGGCGCCACCGATCGGGCCACTGGAGGCCGGGGCGGCGGACTGGGCCAGTTCGATCTGCACGTCGTCGATGCCCGCGGCGCTGAGCAGGGCGCTGCGGATTTCGCCGGCGATGCGGCCCTGCTGGCTGGCGGCGAAGGCGGGCAGGGCCAGTTCGAGCACGGCTCGGGATCCCTGGCAGCGCAGCCGCCGGATCCAGCCCAGCTCCAGCAGGCTGCGGTCGCTGCCGGAGTCGCGGATGGGGGCCAGCAGGGCTGCCAGGGCCGCGGCGTCCGGATCCCCAGGCCGCTCTCCGGCTGCCGGTTCGAGGCAAAGACCGTCTGCTGGAGTCTGTTCAGCGCCAGCTTGATTGGCGGCGGAGCTGTCGGGGGTAGGCATCCAGCGCGGTGGAGCTGCGGTGAGGCCGAATCCTAGGGAGGGCCTGACCCGCCAGGGCTGTCGCCGCCTGCCGATCAGCCAGCGGCAGGGACTGGAGTGTCGCTGGATCTCTGCCTGGTCGAGAACCGGACCCAGGCTCCGGCTCAGGGGATCCTGGCGTTCAGAGGCGCCTGCAGCAGCACGGGCTGAAACCCCGGGGACCATCGTCGCTTCAGCCACGCAGAAGTAGGGGGGGACAACGCCGCACCTGGGCTGCTGAGGCTCTCAACACGCTGGTCGTGCCTCTTGCGGCAGCGGAAACCAGGAAGGTTCAGGCCGGCCTGTCGTGACAGACGCTCTCGAGGGCTTGTGCCCGGGCACCCCGGCCTGAAAACGTGAGGGGCTGATCTGCTGCCACGGGTCCGCCCGATTCCATGTCGTCCGACTCCCTGCCATCCGAACCGCTGGCCGAAGCCCTGGCGCTGCCTCCCGCCGATTCCCGCACCCGCGCCAAGGCGCTGCTGATGGGTCTCCAGGATTCCATCTGTGCGGGCCTGGAGCAGCTTGATGGCGAGGGCCGCTTCCAGGAGGAGAGCTGGGAGCGGCCCGAAGGCGGTGGCGGCCGTTCGCGGGTAATCAAGGCGGGCCGCATCTTCGAGCAGGGCGGCGTCAATTTTTCCGAGGTGCAGGGGGAGCAGCTGCCGCCCTCGATTCTCAGCCAGCGGCCGGAGGCCGAGGGGCAGCGCTGGTTCGCCACCGGCACTTCGATGGTGCTCCATCCCCGCAACCCCTACGCCCCCACCGTTCATCTCAACTACCGCTACTTCGAAGCCGGGCCGGTGTGGTGGTTCGGTGGCGGCGCCGACCTCACCCCCTATTACCCCTTTCTGGAGGATGCCCGGCATTTTCATCGCACCCTCAAAGGCGCCTGCGACAGCGTTGATCCGGCCTATTTCCAGGTGTTCAAGCCCTGGTGCGATGAATACTTCCACCTGAAGCACCGCGGTGAGACCCGCGGCATCGGCGGCATTTTCTACGACTACCAGGATCCGGGCGGCTGCCTTTACAAGGGGCAGGATGCCAGCGGCTTGGCGGCGGCGGCCGGCCAGGCGGTGGGGCCGATCCAGCAGGACTGGGAGAAATTGTTCCGCCTGGCCACGGCCTGTGGCAACGCCTTCCTGCCCAGTTACGTGCCGATCGTGGAGCGGCGCCAGGACACGCCCTACGGCGAGCGGGAGCGGGATTTCCAGCTCTATCGGCGCGGCCGTTATGTGGAGTTCAATCTGGTTTTTGATCGCGGCACGATCTTCGGCCTGCAGACCAATGGGCGCACCGAATCGATCTTGATGTCGTTGCCGCCCCTGGTGCGCTGGGAGTATGGCTACAGCCCTGAGCCCGGCAGCCGCGAGGCGCTGCTCACGGAGGTGTTCACCAGGCCGCAGAACTGGCTGGAGGATGACTCGCTCGAGGAGCGCTGCCGGCCGCACCAGGCGGTGGGCTGAGGTTGGTACGCAGGGGCTGGTGTTGGGCCGGTCCCAGGGGCTGTGGCCTGGTTCGGCTCCCGTGGCGTCCCGAAGGCCTGATCCCTGCCGTTGCGTTGGCGCCACTGACGTTGGATGGACCTGGCTCCGGAGGGATTAGCTCCTGCTGGAGCTCCCTTCGGATGGCCCTCAACCCAGATGGCCCTCAGCTCTGGTGCACCCTCAGCGCGCCTGGGCGGTGCGATTGGTGGTGCTGCGATTGGTGAAGCCTTGGTGGGCGGCGGTGCGCTGGCCGCTGCGGTCGGCGGTTCCCGCGGTGCTGGCGGTCGCTGGGGCGCTGGCGCTGGGTGGGCTCTGGCGCTCGAGGCCGATCTCCAGGGCGCGAACAATGCGCTCGGCGATGGCCTGGACGGCTCGCTGGCGGCTGGCTGGATCGCGCAGCGAGGCCTCCAGCCGGCCCTCCAGCTTGCCGATCTCCAGCAGGCCGATGCCCCGTTTCGGTCCGCCGAGCACGTCGCGGAAGGCCATCGGATACCCGCCGAACTCCTGGGCCAGGCTTTCGTCGATGCGGCTGAACGGCCGCTGCACCGGCGGGATCAGGCCGGATCCGACCCCATCGGGACCGTAGGCGTCGAAGTGGATCTCCAGGGCATAGCCGCCGCTGGCGGCATGGTCGCGGCCGACGCTCCAGTTGGTGCCCACCTGATTGCCATCCACGATCGTGCGGAAGGGAGGGCGGTAGTAGCGGATGTTGAGACCCCGCTGCTGGCCCAGGGTCACTGCCTGGATGGCGATCACCATGTTCCAGTAGAGCTCGTCGCTGATGCCGGGATACATCGCAGCGGCGCCAAAGCGACCCACCGCCTCGCCGGCGGTGCCGGAGCCGCCGATGTTCTGGGAGTCGGCATGGCCGGCCAGCAGCAGGATCGGGGTGGAAGCGCTGACGCGGCGCAGGCCGACCCAGTCGCGCTGCAGGCGGCTGCGAGGGCCGGTGAGCGGATCGAAGCCAGGCAGGGGAGCGAGGGTCGTGGCGTCGTTCTCCGGGCTGGTGGCTGGGTTGCCCCAGCGGGAGCTGGGCGGTGGGTTCCGGCTCGTTTGGTCGAAGGCTGTCTGACCGCTGGCGGGGCTGGTGCTGAGGCCGGCGAGCAGCAGGTCGCTGAGCAGCAGGGCGGTGAGCAGCAGACCGTTGCTCCGCAGGGATTGCAACAGGCGCCTGAAGCTCGGCCCGCTGCACGGTTGGACAGGCAACGGCCGGGAGGGCAGCGGCATGGGGCGATCAGATCGGAGAGGTCAGCAGGGCGCCGTCACTGGCCAGCTGCAGGCGCGGGCCCAGCTCCAGCTCCATGGCGATCAGTTCATCGCGGTGGGCGCGCAGGCGCAAGGTGCTGCCGCTGGCGTCGCTGTCGGCCTCGGTGAGCAGCCGCAGCTCGAGGATTTCGGCTCGGGCGGCCCGGCGCCGATAGATCAGGCCGGCTCCGGGGCCGAGCAGGGTGAGCAGCAGGGGCCACCAACCCAGCTGGGGCAGCAGCTGGCAGAGCACCAGCCCCAGACAGGCGGCGCCGACGGCGCCAAGCAATGAGAGCAGCAGCGCCAGGGCCAGGCTGGAGCGCACCTGACCCCGGTAGCGCAGCAGCTGGCGCTGGGCGTCTCCCCCTTCCGCCGCCCAGCCGCGCTGGCCGAGCCAGGTGCTCAGACCCTCCAGCACCTCCAGGGGCGGTCGGGGGGAATGCACCTCCACCACGGTGGTGCGGTCCTTGCTGGCGGCGCGCAGGAAGAAGACCAGGCCGACCGCCAGCAGCAGGGTGAGCAGCAGGGTCGAAGCCAGGGTGGACATCGGCGCGAAGGCGGCTCAGGCCCTGCATTCTCACCTATACGCACCGCCACTGCTTGCTGCTACTACTTGCTGTTACTGCCTCCACTCGCTGGCTTCAGTCCCTGCCACCAGCCCCTGCCTTTGGTCCCGGCCTGGAGCGGCCGCCGCCGGCCATCGCTGTGGGCCACGATGTGGAGCCCCGTGTTGTTCCCCCCTGATGGTCCAGGCCTCCTCTTGCGCCGGTTCGGCTGCCTCCGGCGGTGGTCCCTCGGTTCCGCCGGCCCGGTTCGCGGTGTTCGACGGTGATCTCGATGAGAGCTGGCAGGCGCTGTATGGCGGCGCCAGGGCCCTGGCGATCGACACCGAGGCGATGGGATTGATCCACGGGCGCGATCGCCTCTGCCTGGTGCAGATCTGCGATGACGCCGACAATGTGACCTGCATCCGCCTGGCCCGCGGCCAGAGCGAGGCGCCGCGGTTGCGCCAGCTGCTGGAGAATCAGACGATCGAGAAGGTGTTCCACTTCGCCCGTTTCGATGTGGCGGCTTTGGCGGAGAACCTGGGCATCGCTGTGGATCCGATCTTCTGCACCAAGATCGCCAGCCGCCTGGCCCGCACCTATGCGCCCCGCCATGGCCTCAAGGATGTAGTCAATGAGCTGGTGGGGGTGGAGCTCGACAAGCAGGCCCAGAGTTCGGACTGGGGCCGGGTGGAGGAACTCAGCGACACCCAGCTCGCCTATGCCGCCGGTGATGTGCGCTGGTTGTTGCCGGCCCGCGATCGGCTCGAAACGATGCTGCGGCGCGAGGAGCGCTGGGAGCTGGCCCAGCGCTGTTTCGGCTGTGTGCCGGTGTTCGCCAGCCTCGACCGCCAGCGTTTCGGCCAGGTCTTCGAGCACTGAAGGCTGTGGAGGCCTTGCGCAGGGACAAGTACGCCAGCCGGGGCAACGCCAGGTTCAGTCTTCGGTCATGAAGTACTCGTCGCTGCCGACGGTGCCGAGCTGGGCCGTGAGCATGGCGCCGGCATCGACGCCACTGGCCTGGGCTTCCTCCACCATCTGGCCGGCCAATGCCACCTTGCCGTTGGTGTCACGAATGCCGTCCTTGACGGCGCGGACGTCGACTTTGCGGCGGGCTGATGCGAGGCTGAGGCCGAGCTGACTGGCCAGGCGACCACAGGCGGCGTTGTAGTGGCGGTCGGGAATGGCGGGCATGGTGAGGGCCGAGGGACAGGGGACCGGACGCCCTGGGGCACCGGCGATCCTCGAGTTCCATCATCCTCCTCCCAGGAGCTGGCTGCCGATCAGGGCGGCCAGCCGTTCGCTACCGCCGGCCGGCCCCATGCGGCGGCGGCCGATGCGGCCGAGGCGCTGCCGCTGGAGCGGGTCGGCCAGCAGGGCCAGCAGCCGTTGCCGCAGCTCGGCGGGCGAGTGACAAGGCAGCACGGCGCCGCCCAGCAGGCGGCTCTGGCGGCGGGCAAAGCCCCGCTGGAACTGGGGCCCGGGCCCGGGCAGGGACAGGGCGCCGATGCCCAGCCCCACCAGCTGTTCGGTGGCGGTACCGGCGGTGGCCAAGCCCAAGTCGCCCCAGGTGGCCCAGCGTCCGAAGCGGCCAGGGCCAACCCACAGCTCCTGGCGGTCCCGCCGCCAGCCGGTCGCGGCCCCCAGTTCCAGGAGCCGCTGGTCGCTGGCGGTCAGCGGCTCGAAGCCGGCGGCTTGCAGCAGGGGCGCCAGCTCTCCGGGGCTGGGTCTGGAGCCTGTGGCCAGCAGCACGCTCAGTTCCGGTGCGCTTCCGGCTTCGGGCAGGGCCGCCAGCAGGCCCCGCAGATTCCGCAGGGCTTCGGGCATGCGACTGCCGGCCAGCAGCAGCAGCCTGGCTCTGGCCTGCACGCAGGGCGGCAGGGGCTGGGGTGCCAGGTCATCCATCATCGGATTGCCCGGGGCGCAGGCTGCCACCCGATGGCGGCGCAGGCCGCGGGCGGTGAGGCGGTCGCGCACGGCCACCAGCCGGCAGCGGCGCGCGCCCATCAGGGCCCACTCCCAGGGATCCCACTCGCTGCCCTTGGCGCGGTGATAGCCGTCGGCCAGGGGCGATCGACCCCAGCCCCGCGGCGGTGGCGAGGCCCAGGTGAAGTCGCTCTTGGGGGTGCCGATGAAGCCATAGGGGCCGCCGCCCGCCCAGGCCAGCAGCAGTGGCAGCAGATCACCAACCGCCAGGATCGGATCGCCGCTGCGGCCCCAGGCGCGCACCAGCAGCCACTGCCGCCAGCTCAGCAGGGGCAGTCCGGCGAGCAGATCCGCCAGCAGACCCCGCAGGCTCTGGTTGCTGAACCCACCACTGGGTAGGTGGCGGCTGGGGCCCAGCCGCTGCAGCCAGCCGCCCGTTTCGGCCGCGGCAAACGCCTGGCCCAGCCCCACCAGGGGCAGCACCGCCAGCTCCAGGGCGGGCTGCTGACGGTGCAGGGCCTCCAGGATCCGCAGGGCGATCAGGTCCTCGCCGTGGCCGTTGCTCAGAACCAGCAGACGGCGCGAGGACGGCGTGGGCATGCGATGGCTGATACGATCCGCAGCTGGGAGTTTGCTCCCCGGTCGGCGGCATGGCCAAGTGGTAAGGCAGAGGATTGCAAATCCTTTACCCCCAGTTCGAATCTGGGTGCCGCCTTTTTGTATTTCTGGCGTATCGTGCTGCTGAAATGGCAAGCTGTGCTACAGTCTTAGCGCTTAAGGCTATGTTTTCCGCCTGTATTGGCGCTTGAAATTGTTGGCAAGTTTGTTGGCAAGTTTTTGATGGCTCCATGTGAGAGATTTCACCCATAGCTTCCCGACCGCAAGCAGGTAGCAAGTGGCGTTTTTGCTCCTGACAACCCATCAAAAAACCTCTGCTTCAACCTCCTGAAGCTGCCGAAGCATCCCATCAATAAGATTTTTAACTTTCGGGCTGAGCCCTGGATTCGCCGAAGCTTCCAGAGTGAGCCGAGTGATTCCAGTGGTGAGTTGCTCATTGGTAATCCGGTCAGTGGCGAAGAAATGCCAGGAGACAAGGACGAACACCTCCCCCCCAAAAAAAATCAAGGACGGCCAAAACCAGCATAAGAAACAAGACTCCCAGTACCCAAATGAAATTCCAAAGAACCAAAAGCATAATCTCCAGCATTTAACATTAAATCCACAGCACAAGGCGACAAAACTCAGGGGCTCTCGGGCGTCCAGCCCAGATGCAAAATCCCCTCTCTGCAAGCAGCCCAGAACTTCGCAATCTCAACTCTCCAAAGCATCGTGTGCGAGTGGGAAAAGGATGCGATTGATGCCAGAAGCCAGGACAATCACTACTCGTCTCAGCTGCATCAAGATTGGGTGGTAGCAGTTGATTTGGCTGGGAATTATTGGCGGGGTGATTCAGAGGATTATTTGTGGGGGCTCTTTGTGAAAATGCCTGTGAGGGTTTCCGGAGACCGTCTCAGGTGTTGGAGGAGGGGGGAGAGGCTGAGTTGGGCTGGAGTTGGCTGGGGTGGTATTGGGGTTTTCTGGAGAGCGGGCCTTCAAAGCTGGCGAGTGATCGTGAAGAGAATGGCGCTGACGATCAGGGCACCGAGCAGAACGCGAAGGGTTCCTGGTATGGAGTTCTTCAGCATCTCGGTGCGTTCGGTGCTGAGGTTGGTGCTGAAGGCGGCGCCGTTGGCCTCAATTGCCTGGGAAAGCTGCTGCTTGTGATCAGCAAGAGATCCGGCGGTGATAGGGGGGAAAGGACCGGCGTTGCTGCGAGCGAGCAGGGCCTGCAGGTCGGCGTCGGAGGTGCTGCTCGCCACGGCCCGCTGAAGGGCGGAGGCGTTTTTTCACCCTGCAGGATGCGGGCACTGACCTGCCTGTCACTGTCAACCCAGAGCCAGATGAAGGCGATCAGTTGCAGGGGAATGAGCAGGGCGTAGAGGATGGCCCAGCGGCTGGCGGTGCGGAAACTGCGGCCGGGGATGGGGAGATCGCTTGGGTCGCCTGCGGACAACACTGAACTGAGCCGTAACAGGATCACGGCCAGCAGGATCACGGGGGCCAGGCCGACAGCGTTGTCGGAAAGCCGCAGCCACCAGATCGGCTGGGCCAAGGCCAAGGGAATGGAGCCAGCGAGGACTGTGAGCAACACGAGGACCTCAAGGCCCCTGCTGATCAGACTGGCGTGGCTGGAAAAAAGGGTCCTGGGATCACGGGGATGACTCACCTTGATCAAGCCTGGGATACAGGGGCTACGGCGCAAGTGTTACGCCGCAGCCGGCGTCGCAGGCGGCGACTCCAGCCGAAGGCCGCACCAGCGCCCATTACCGGTAAAGGCCCCGGAACAGGCAGTTGGGCAAGGCTGACGCCGCCATCAGTAGCGGCGTAGATGGTATTGCCGCTTGCATAGACGCCACGCACGAAGTTATTGCCCAGTCCGTCGGCGGTGGTGTAGTTGGTGTAGCTGGTACCGCCGTTGGTGGAAACGCTGAGGCCACCTGCGGTGGCAACGTAAACACTGTTACCGCTGGCGTAGACACCTCGCACGTTGTTACTGCCCAGGCCGCTGGAAGTGGTGTAGTTGGTGTAGCTGGTGCCGCCGTTGGTGGAAATACTGAGGCCACCAGAAGTGGCGGCGTAAACGGTGCTGCCGCTGACATACACGCCATACACGAAGTTACTACCCAAGCCAGTGGTGTAATTGGTGTAACTGGAGCCGCCGTTGGTGGAGATGCTCAAGCCACCATCTGTGGCGGCATAAACGTTGCCGCCAGTGGCGTAAATACTGTTGACAACATTACCACCCAGTCCGTTGGTGGTGGTGTAGGGGGTGGTGAAGCTGGAGCCCCCGTTGGTAGAAATACTGAGACCGCCACCGGTGCCGGCGTAAACAGTGTTGCCGCTGGCGAATACGCTGATCACGTTGGTATTGCCAGCGTTGGTGATGGTAAAGCTGGAACCACCATTAGTTGAGATATTTACCCCAAAAGGGGCGGCTACATAGATCGTGCTGGCGCTTACATAGACGCCTTTAACATTGTTGCTTGAAAGGCCGTTGGTGGTGGTGTAGTTGGTAAAGCTGGAGCCGCCGTTGGTAGAAATACTGAGACCGCCAACGGTGCCGGCGTAAACGGTGCTGCCGATGGCGTATATGGCTTCGACGCTGTTGTTGCCCAGACCGTTGGTAGTAGTTTTATTGGTAAAGGTGAGCGGGGCGGCTCGGGCGACGGGGGTGGCGACAGTGAAGCCGATGACCACAGCTGTTGATGCCAGAGCCGAGGCCCGGAAAATCGCACCCAGGCGTGTCATCAAAAGTGATGCAAATATAATGTGACTCTAGCACAAGCTTCTCAGCCACCTAAAAGGCATCAACAGCGAATAAATTCGGCACCAGCTGGATTAGAGCTTCTTGGTAGCTCATGGTGTTGGAGGGACTACGGCACAAGTGTTGTGACGCAGCCGGCGTCGCAGCCGGCGACTCCAGCCGAAGGCCGCACCAGCTCCCATTACCGGTATAGGGCCTGGAACAGGCAGCTGGGCAAGGCTGACGCCGCCATAAGTAGCGGTGTAGATGGTATTGCCGCTTGCATAGACGCCACGCACGAAGTTATTGCCCAGACCGTCGGCGGTGGTGTAGTTGGTGTAGCTGGTACCGCCGTTAGTGGAAACGCTGAGGCCACCTGCGGTGGCAACGTAAACACTGTTACCGCTGGCGTAGACACCTCGCACGTCGTTGCTAGCCAGGCGCTAGAAGTAGTATAACTGGTGTAAGTGGAGCCGCCGTTAGTGGAGATGCTCAGGCCGTTGGAGGTGGCGGCATAGACAGTAGTGCCGCTGGCGTAGACGCCAACCACAAGGTTATTGCCGAAGCCGTTGCTGGTGGTTTTGTTGGTGAAGGTGAGCGATTCTCAGCCAGGGCGCCCGGCCTGGATCCGGACCCCATCGAGATCCAGTTCGCCGAGCAGCTGCCGCAGTACGGCCCGCTCGTGGTTTTGGCCGGTGGCGCTGGTCAATGAGGCCCACATCCTTGCCCGTGAATGGCACGGGCCGGACGTTCCGCCTGCGTTCCCTGCGCTTCTCCTCTCCCGCCGCCACGGCCCTGCAGCTGCCGGCCCGGATGGCGGCCCCGCTCCAGGGCGCCGCTGAGGCCCTCCCACGTCAGACTTCCGGCGGCGGTCGCCCATTCATCCTCCTTGGATCTGCTGTCCACCTTCTCGCAAACCACCAGGAGGTATTCCAATGCGGCCACCTGGGTGCTCAGCAGTGATATCCGCCTGCAGGCGGGCTTGGCCTCGGCCAGCCGGCTGATGATGTTGGGCTTCCACAACATGGCCCTTTCCCGGCAGCGGCTGGCCTTCATGGTCACCACCGAAGCCGAGGCCTTGGAGGGTCTGGCCCGCACCCGGCCGGGTCTGCTGATCACCACCAACCAGTTGGAGCAGGGCTCTGGCCTGGCATTGGTGGAGGCGGCCCGCGATCTGGTGGACGACATCCGCACGATCCTGATCGTCGATCCTCGTCTCGACGATCTGGTGGCGGTCGGCTGCTCCCGGGCCGATGCGGTGCTGTCGGAGTCGGATTGCTTCACCGCCGCTAAGCCCGTGGTGGCGATGAGCCGCAGCATCGCCATCGGCCAGCGCTTCCGCTCCGCGGCGGTACTGGCGGCGATGGAGGCCGCTTCGGTGCAGCGGCAGCCCTGGCGGGATGAGCCGCCGCAGCTCACTGCCCGCGAGCTGGCGATGGTGGAACTGCTGGTGCAGGGCCTCGGCGATCGACAGGTGGCCGAGCAGCTGGGGATCAGCTACGAAGGCGCCCGCAGCCTCGGCAAGTCGCTGCGCCGCAAGCTTGGCGCCGGCAGCCGCGGCCAGGCGGTGGCCAAGGCCCTGCAGCTGGGACTGGCACGCCTTGGTGGTCGCTGAACTGGCCCGCTGCGGTCCTATCTGTTACTCCAGCAGTGGGCGGCGCTACTGCTTGAGCCGCCCCTGTGGGCATCCGGCCACAGGCGCCGACGAATTTCGCCCCAATTGGGTGGAGTTCAGCGCCCGGGGCCGGAGAGGGCCGCTGGCGGCAGAAAAGATTGGTGGGATCTTTTGGCTACCACCATTCAGCCGTGATTTCTGCGCAAGCATTCCGCCCAGGCGGGCGCCCCATCCCCCTGCTCAAGGGCGTCCTCGGCGCCGCGGTGGCCCTGGGGTCTGTGAGCCTTAGCCCGGGAGAAGTCAAAGGTTCCCAGACTCCTCAGACAGGCCAGGCTTTGTTGAAGCTGTCAAGGATTAGTCGCCTCAAGCACCGAACTGGTCGCGCCGCCCTCGGAGCAGCTCTGCTCATGTCCTCCCTCCATGCCGGAGCCGCATCGGCTCTCAGTTTTAACTTCACTTTTTCTGGAACTGGAACCCCAAACAATCCGGCAACAGTCACCGGTATTGTTGATGGCCTGATTGACAATACCAACAATCAAAGAACCGGGCTTGCGCTGACCATTGCCTCGGCAACAAATACGCCTCCTGGAGGTTGGCCAGTTTTTACTGATGCGAATTACGTCTCTCCTGGGGATGGATTTGATGTGTCAGGAGGCCAGGTAACTGGAGTAAATATATTTTATGTGAACGGCACCAGTTCGCTGCGCTTGGGCAATCAATCGCTGTTTCGCACTCAGTTGTTGGATAGTGGTGGATTTGACATCAATGAGTCCCGCAATGCTCCTACCAACTCCCTTGTCTTTACCGCGCCGAATCAGGCATCGGTCCCAGGCCCCCTGCCTCTATTCGGCGCTGGTGCCGCCTTCGGCTGGAGTCGTCGGCTGAGGCGCAGGATTAAGACATCGGCCTGAATCAAGTCTCGTTAAATCAGCAAGTCCTTCTCAGCTTGAGAGGGGCTTTTTGTCACTTTTGTCAACCGTTTTTATCCTCTGTCCTGATACCTCTCGATGTCTGGCAGCTCCAGCCTTTCGCGTTTGCTGCCCTCTCCCACCGCCTGCGGCATCGCTTTAGCGGGGCTGATGTTGATTGTACTGTTTCTCACGATCCTGTCGGCTTCGTTGTTGCCGGTCCGCCTGCTTGATGCCGCCTGGCAGCTGCGGGTCGGTGGGGTGTTGATCAACGCCTCCCCCATTCCCCTGATTGGCCTTGTGCTGCTTCATTTCGCTGCCAGTCTCGATCCTGGCGATGCGCTGCTGGTGAACCGTTGTCGCCTGGCCGCCCAGTTTGCAACCGTTGTGGCATTCGGCTATCTGCTCCTCGCTCCGCTGCTGGCCGCAGCCACCCTGCAATACCAACACAGCCAGGCGTTGGCCAGCAGTGGCGGCCTGCGCCGTGACACGGAGAAGTTGCAGCAGATGCGCCAGGTGATCAAGAGCGCCAGCAGCATCCCGGAACTGGAGCAACGCATGGCTGCTCTGCAGGGGCCCCACCTCGATGCAGCCGATCGCAGCCTGCCACTGCCAGTGTTGCGCAGCCGGATGGAGGATCTGCTCGATCAGGCTTCCACACGCCTGGCACGAGTCCGCAGCGCCGCCCCACTTGCCAGTCCTTGGACCCAGCTGGGCGACATCGTTCGCACCAGCGTTGCCTGCCTTGCCCTTGCCGCCGGCTTCGCCGGCCTTGCCAGACGTCCGAGCAGTGAGCTTTCGCTGCTGACAGAACTGGAGATGGCCTGGGAGGAGCTGCGCTACAGCATGTTGAGCTTGAGCTCACGCCGCACCGGCACATCAAATGAGGACTACATCCGGCAGCTCAGTGGCGAGGAAGATTGAGGGTGAGGCAGGCTTTTGATCGGCCTGCGTTGGGCGGCCGCTTCTGGGAACTTCTCTGTGAGCATCGTGATCACCTGATTCCACTGCTGCTCCACCGCCGGCTCGTTCTGCTGAACGAACACCGAGCGCCAGGCGCCAGCCACCATGTCCTGGCTGCTCTTGGGCACCTTGACCAGCAGATTGCGGGCAAAGTGAACGCGGCACCCCTGCCCGTTGCAGCCCTGGCAGCAGCGGGCGATCGCCTTCTTGAGGCTGCCGCCGCCCAGCGCAAGGGCAGTGCGCTGTCGGTGCGGGCGGAATGGCGCCAGGGCGTGGAAGCAGTGCTGGAGGCGGGCCTGCTCTGGCAGCAGGAGCGGCTCCAGCACCAGGAACAGCGCCGCCTGATTCAGCACGAGCAGAACCAACAACAGCTGCTGATTCAGAACCGCCATCTTCAGGAGCAACACAGCGACGAGTGGCAGCAGCAGGGGTCAACCGCCCAATCGCCGTTCAACTCCCCGCCCAGCACGCCAGGCAAGCCCTCACCCTTCGCAGCCCCTCGCAGTGGCTCCCGCAAACGAGGCGCTGATGCCGATTACTTCGAGAGCCTGGCGGCGGGTGAGCAGGGGGAGCAGTGTCGCGATTGAGGTGGTGGAGCACGGTGGCCGGTCGAGGACTAGTCGCCGTTCCTCCTGTTAATAAATGCTCCCTTCTGTTCTGCCAGAACCTGCGCACCCGCGGCCATCACTTTGATCGCAGAATCTCTCCCGAGGAACGATTTTGACAGGGCGATTAAGACGTGCCTCTATGTCCAAGCAACGACATTACCTGGCTTGACATGCTAATTTGGCCCAAGTGATCAACCATCTTGGTGTCGGAATTTTTTTCACGGCTAAGGGAAAAGCTGAAGAAAAAGCTTTGGACCGAGCTTGATCTGCACCAAAAGCTAGCCTTAACGATGTGGCTCACGGTGGTGCCGATCTCTTTGGGCGCAGCCACATGGGCCCTACATCAAGCCCGCGTCAGAGTCGATGACAGGCTGCGACAGGAATTGATTTGGGATGTGAGTGCAATCAACAATGCGATCAACAATTGGGAAATGCTTCAAGTCAAGCAGTTGCAATTGCTTGCATTCAGCGCCCAACTCGACCGGCTGAATGCTGCGGGTGTCCGCAACATTCTCCTTAAAGGCCATGCTCTCTTCCCGAACTATAGCTTCTTCTATATCAGTCAGGATGGCCGGATCGCCGAATCTGTTGGTCCGATGCTGGCGGGGCTCGGCAGTCATGGGAGTTTGATGTCCCTTCGCTCCCAGTTCCACTGGCCATCGGCTCTACAGATTAAGTCGCAATCCCTGTTGGTTACGCCAACAGCCAGCACACCATGCCTGGCTACAACTGTGTCGCTGCTAGCTAGCCCTACGAGCGGCGCTGGTAGGGGCAACGGCTTACTAGGTACCTGTCTGCAACTGGATCGCTTCGGCTGGCTAAGTGGTGCTGTCAATCTCATCAAAGCTGCCGCCGGAGGAAATGATGCGGTCCATTTAATTGATCTTGATGACCCCAGCAGCGCAAGATCAGCTTATTCCCGCGGATGGGCCGCACTGATGGTTTATCCCAATGGGGAATTTATTGAGCTTGATCCCAATCATAAGTCTGTTGATCAGGTGGCTCACCTCGATGTGGCCGCCATCAAGTCCAGTCCTTGGCAGCCCTTGATCAGTGCTGTCCTCAACTCAAGAAGACCCTCCGAGCTGACCCATGTTGTTGTGGATGGCATCCACTACTCCGTCGCGATTATCAAGAACAGATCCGGTCGTCGTTCGGTGGTGCTGGTCGATGACCGTTCGGCAACCTTCTTATTAAATACCTTATCCAGGTCGCTTCTACTAGGATTTGCCATTGCCCTGGTTCTTGTCTCGGCCCTTGTTTATCGCATCTGTGGTCAGCTGTCCCGTCCGATTGATCAGGTAGGCAGGAAGCTGGCTGCCATCAGCCAAGGTGAATTCGGGGACCCCTTGCCTGAGGAGCACAATGACCTCGGTCGGTTGTTTGGCTATGTGAACCAAGCTTCCCAGCGGCTGCAGGACTATCTGGTGGAAAGTAACCATCATGCGGCCCTGGATGCTCAACTTGTTGAGGCGCGTCGGATCCAAGCAGGTTTTCTGATCAAAAATCTCCCCCGCACTGACCGCCTTGACATTGCTAGTTTTTACGAGCCTGCCTATGAGATCGGAGCGGATTGGTACGACGCCATCCTGATCGATGGCGTGACCTTTGTCGTGGTCGCGGATGTCTGTGATAAGGGCATACCTTCTGCCTTGTACATGTCTGTGTTTCGCTCCTTGCTGCGCTTGGCCCTTGGCAATGAATGGGAAGCCAGCCACAACGCACATCAGACCCTGGCGAAGGCTATGGTTGTTGTTAATGAATACATGGTAAGCAATCACGGCTCAACCGGTATGTTCGCCACCGTATTTGTTTCTGCCTATGACCCTTCGCAGCAAGAGCTCTATTACGTTGTAGCTGGCCATGAACAGCCTCTGCTGTTGCAGGGACGTCAGCTGAGCCAACTTGAACTGGGTGGCCCGGCCGTCGGAATCTTTGGCGGCAGCCCATTCCATGTGCATCACTCCCGCTTCCTCGCCGGTGATCTGCTGTTGGCCTTTACCGATGGACTGCCTGACGGTAGGAGTCCAGTTGGTGTTGGCTTCGGAAATCACCGCATCGTGGAGTTTGTGACCCAACGCAGCTCGCTTGAATGGACACCATCGCAGCTGCTCGAGAAGTTGATTGAGGCCCAGAATTGTCACCGAGACGGTGCCGAGCAATTCGATGACCTGACGCTGTTGTCCATCCAGGCCCGTTGATCCCTTTGAAGGCCTTGCTACCTCTGCTGTTGCAGCCTGCGGCATTAGCCATTGCACCCCTGCCAGCCCGGGGACAAGGGGGCTTAAGAGTTTGCAGAAAGACCAGCCCACGGGCCAGTTTCCCACAGCCATGAGCTGATTTCCGGCTCAAAAAGACGAATCGGCGCCGATCCGGTCCTCAAGCAGCCTGATTTCGGCATTATTTGCCTGTCTTGATTGCTTTGGTTGTGCCCTTTTGGGCACACCTCTGGGCAGCTGGTTGTTCATGCCGCCTCCATCGCTGGCTACTCCTGCGGAGTGATTCATCGCTGAGTAGCGGTTTGACCTCCGGAGCAGCCATCAGCTTCTCCAGGAACAGCCCCATCCCGTCGTCATTGCGGAGCCGATCACGGTTCAGTGGCTCCGCCACGATCGGCCTACGGCCGATGTAATGGTGAATGTGGTCGGATGCCAGATCGCGCATCGTCGGAGCTCAAGCCCACGAACCAGCGCAACAGCAGATTGCAGTGGAGCGCTCCAGCAGCAGCTGCTCCGGTGGAGCTGTTGGGCGCCCTTCCAGGGCATAAAATCTTCAGAAGTTGCGATTGAGCCGATCAAGGGCCTTATCCGCGAACCTGCGAATTCGCCTGAGCAGATGGCTGGCCGGGATCCGCTCCTCGATCGTGACGTAGGAGAACAAGGAGCTGCTGCGCTCCTTTTGGCCTCGCTTCAACGAATGGGCCGCGCCGCCCAATTCTGGCAGAGGTGACTGGGTTTTTCAGCGAACTCTTAAAAGGCCGTGATGCAGCACAAAACCTCCTACAATGACCTGAGAATACTTAAAATCATGAATTGGTTCATCACACTTGCTGCCAGTGTTCTGATCGTCATCGTGACATGGCTACCGGGTCCCGTGCTTGCCGAGACGCTTCACTACAAGCTCCCCACCTTTCAACAACTTGCTGACCCCCCCAAAGTACTTGGTCCAGCAGGAGAGCACTTCACATTTTTGCGGACTGGCAAGGACACAAATGGCGCGTTTACAGTTTCCAAAGCCATTATTCCGCCAGGGGCAGGGCCGATTCCCCACATTCATACATTGACGGACGAATGGTTTTATTTTCCAAAAGGTGGTATCACTATTTTCTGTGATCCTAATACATCCTATTCTTCTCTTAAGGAAATCCCAAATACCGGCAGCCATCCCGGCGCAAGGGCGCAGACTGTTACGACCAAAGACAACAGCCTTTATTATGGCCCACATTATTACTTGCATGGATTTTACAACAATACCAATGAGAATCTAGAGGTCGACTTCGTATGGGCGGCCAAGCCTGGAGAACAGAAAAATCCAGCATCCGACATCAGTGGCTACTTTCTAAGCGTTGGTGAGCGCGTGGGTGAATTCCGGCCAGGTATGCAGCCAACCGATCAGGAAAAAGTTGCCTTCGTAGTGGATGCACCGAAATGGGGAATCAACCAAAGTTCATCCTTCATGCAATATCTTACCGAGATTGGCCCGGCTCCAGGAAGCTCCCATTTCATTCACGAAAATGACCAAGTGCGTCGTCTTGAGGCACTGCTTAGGACCCCACTTGCCAATTAGCTTCTCGCCTGGCTATTTAGGGTTTGCGGAGGAACTCGGAACCGCTTTGGGGCAGTTGATTCCAGCGACTATCTCGAGCTCAGATGGGGCGTAGCCAGCCATTTGTGGCTTGGAATAACCTGCTATCGCCACAATGTACATGTTTCGGAGTGCTGGGCGGCTATCGATTGAGGCGTTCTGTGTCCCTTTTGGAGGGAAGCTTGATCCAGGTGATCGCTGGCTGGGCCTTGCTGGTCTGATTCCATGGAAACCTCTAGCAAGCCGCTATGCGCCTCTGTTCAGCGCCAAGACAGGGGCCCCTGCCGAGCCATTCCGGATGGCCTTTGGTGCGGCATACATCCAACAATGACTGGGTGCCACGGATCGGGAGACAGTGGAGCTGATTACAGAATCACCTTATCTGCAGTTCTTCATCGGACTGAGCGGCTTCCAGTATCTGCGGCCGTTCGACCTGTCAATGATGGTGCACTTTGGCAAGCGCATTGGCCCTGATCTGATCAAGGTCTGCAATGACATGACAAAGGCCAATGGCATCGCGAAAATTCAAGACCTATTAGTGTCCTCCCAAGAGGAAAGGAGTGAAGCGGACCAGGCAGAGCTTGAGGCGATTGAAATAGAACTTGGTGTCCGCCCAACAACACTGGAACCCAGGGCTGATTCAAAGGATTAAATCGGTTCAGCGTTGGGCTGCCTCGTCGCCATGGCCAGCAGCGCCGTGAAGTCGTGCATCACCGCCTGCATGCCGGCCCGAATTGACCGAAATCCCGACAATCGGAGCAGGTTGAGGGCTGCCGTCCGCAGCGTGACCATCGCTCCGGCGCCGTTGCCTCGATAGCGGTGGTCGTCTTCATGGAGCTGGGTCTCAAGAATCCAGTGCCAAGCCTCGATACTCCAGCGATCAAGCACCAGTTGCAGCAAGGCTTCTGGTGTGGTGCTCAGGCTCGCGAGGAAGTGGTGGGTGGCTTGAACGGCTTGCACAGTCACGGCTGCCTGTCGCAATCAGCTCCATGATCCAGCCGGTACCGATCCAGGTTGCACTGATGTGCTCCGGTGCCTGTCTGGTCCGCAGCGCAGCTTCCAGGTGATGTCACGGTCGTGATGGCGCACGACGCCATCCGCGCACCTGAACTGGGGTTAAGCAATTGAGTCTGGTTGTCCTGGCTTTCGGGGAGCTGCAGGTCTGGTGGATCAGCCGCACCCTGAGCAAGCGAGACCTTGCCAGGCCCATTAGCGAGGGCGAATTCCGCCGGTCTCTGGAGCGGATCTGGGCAAAGTGGCGCTGAGTTCGCCCCAATCGAGCGGAGGATCCACGGAAGCGTTACAGAAGTTCATAGGATAGGGTTGGTCATCGAGCGGTCCCGGACGGGTCCGCTTTTTTTGTGGGACGGATCAGGCAGTCCAGAAGCGTGGATGGCAGGATCCGGGATTCTGGGGCTGATCGGCTCCAGGGTCAGCCGGTTGCCCTGAGGCTGTTCGGTGCTGAGCCGGTTTTCGCTAGGAGCCTGTTGCCCATAGATCAGCCCCCAGCTTCTCCACAGACGCCTGCTGATCTGCCCAAATCGCTTTGACACCAATGGATCTGGGTGAGAAAGTGGGGCATGGCCAAGCCCAAAAGCTTCCGCCCCTGGGTTCCTGAGCAGACCCTTTTGCTGACAACCATCGTCGCCGGTGGACTGGCTGCCGGCGGATCATCTGGTGTTTTTCATGCTCGAGCTGCCGAACGAGCTCGATTTCGAAGCCTTCCTGGCACCATCACGCCATAAGGATCCCAGGGGCGAGAAGGGGTTTATTCCTAAGATATAGACGAAGTCTTCCGCGTAGCGATTGGCAGTGCTGTTGCTGTACGCCTACAGCGTCGGCATCCCCTCCTCCCGCAAGATTGAGCGGGCCTGCTACGAGGATGCTGGCTTCCGGGTGCTGAGCGGCAATCAGCAGCCGGACCACAGCCTGCCCGGTGTCAACTACGTAGGCGGGCGCGTTGACTCATGCAAATTGTTACCCATCTAGTTGACGCCTGGCCGGCATTGGCTTCCTGCTGTTGAGCTGGCTGTTCTCCTGATCCCGGATTGCCCCCATCTGTTGGCCAAC